>CAZPBC010000027.1:3512-25269 GCA_964584775.1 uncultured bacterium | reverse complement strand
ACGCCACGCATTACACAACACAATTTGTGGGTTTGTATAGCTTCTTTGCAACAACCCTCAAAGAGCTGAGAAAAGAAGGTCTTATCACACTTGATGAAAATGAATCTCGAGTTTTTAACGGTGTCTTAGGGATCGGTGGGATTACAACCGCCATCCTTTCAAGCAACCCAGTGCTTGGAGCCCAAAGTGCCGTCAGCTTACTAGCCGCTATTATGGGAACGGGAGGTATAGGCCTCGCTCTGCAAAGGCATAAAAAGATCATGAAGGCCTTTAATGGAGTATTTGACGAGCTCGAAGATATCAAGGAACAGCTAGAAGAAATTGAATCCAACTTAAAAACAATCGTCAACAATCAAGCTGACATCCTTGACTCCGTCCAACAAGTTGGAGCTCTAGTAGTAAAAACTCATGAACTTCAAATGATGAAACTGGATGTGATGCAACGTGACATTCTATATTGTCGAGCGATTGCCATAGAAATCCTTGGTAAAGAAGTTTCTCATGGTATAGCACTCCAAGATATCCTAGAAAATTCACGAAATCCTGCTCGATATGGTTACTTCAATGGAGCTTTTCACTCCGAAAAAGGTTTAGAAAACTTTAGATTTGATTGTGGAAGGCTATTCAGCGATACAGTATCTGGTCTTGATTCTGCTCTTGGACCAAAATCCTTGTCGGAAATTAGCTCACTTTTTCGAATGGAATCCTACACCAGTTCCACTAAGAAAATTGAAGAAGCTCATCCAGATGAAGCTCGGTTTAATACCCACTATATTGATAGAGTGTACACTCCTTTGAGAGAGGTATATTTTGCACTCTCGGGAAAAAGGCTAAATCACGCTTCACGACTCTCTTTAGCACATCCAGCAAGAGAACTCCTCAGCTTAACTGCAAAAGAGGACACCTACAGGGATCTGGTCGCTGATGAAAGCCTCAATGAAGCTGCAAAAATGTTTACCTTAAAAGGAGTTACCGAAAGGGGCATGAAAACTCCCTTATCTCCAGGGGCTGTCCTCAGATATGCCAAAATGCTTGTCCAAGTCCACCGTCTCTTCCCATTAATCGATTCTACTGGCACTCGAATTATCTCTCTTGATGATTTATCCGGTGAGACACAAAACGCCAGAGGAAGAGAACCCTTAGAAAAAATGATAAGTCTTGTGGATCTCTGTATCGCCCAGATTGCTCTTTCATGTGGTGAAGGAGTCATTCCTTCACTGCTCACGCTCTTGGTACCGAAGAAAGCAACAACTAAAAATGATTACAAAAAAGCTGTTGAGAAATGGAATAAAGTGCGTCATCAATTATCAAAAAAAGATAGTGAAACTGGCTGCTATACTGGAGTGCTCCACACTAACCCCTATTTTGCTTCGAATTTTTCCAGGGCGATATTTCTCAAACATTTTGAAGGCTTTTCTGCAGCACATTTAGGCTATGAATTCGCTTACAGGATAGGGACAAAATCTCAGTTCCAAAGATTCTTTAAAGCAGCCCATCCTGAGTTCAATTGGACTTTCGAAAGAGGGGGGAATGGCATCTGGTATGCAACCGTTGATCGGAAATTTAAAGACGTGAAGTTTTCAATCCCCCCCTTCCCTCTCCCGGAACCTGAAGAGTTCTCCGATGAAAAATTCGAAGGAAGAAGAATGAAATTCCCAGCAGACCTTCTAGAACTCTTATTCATAAGAAAACGATTGATAGAAGAGTGGCTAAGATACCACCCCAAAATCATTTCCGAAAAAGCATCTGACTTGAAGGATATGCTAGAAGTCATGGTAAGAATGGCTCAAACCTCGCCTATATAACGACTGACGTTTGCTAGACTTTATCAATCACCCATAATAGAAGGAGATTCACAATGTTAACTGCGGCCCACGCGACGACTCACTATGCAAATTGGCGTAAAAGTAACCCAGGTTTTGAAAACACAACGGGACAAAAGTTTCCTAAGGATGCTCACAAGGTTTCAGCTCGAGCACTTGCACAAGCAAATAAACATTACCGCTTTGGGGTCGCACTCCCAAAGCCCACTCAAAAGAAGAAGGGTGTTTCATGGAAACGAAAAGAGATAAAAATAAACGATAACTTTTTCGATATGCTTTGGGGAAGCAGCAGCAATAAAGAGGTAGAAGGTGCATTTGAGAGAGAGAGGAAGGTCATGGTTCGCGAGGTATGGGAAGCTCAACATCAGGTAAGGGTAGACCTCAACAGGGACCTCGAGGACATCCAAAAGCTCTTTGAAGCCGCTTTTGCGAAAATTGCTGATAATCAAGAAGCCGTTGAAGCAATCTCTGCTGACATAGCAACCAATCTTCTGAGTGACAAGAGGCTCAGAAGTGTTTTCAAAAATGTTATGAAAGGAACTCCTGAACATCCAGGCCTTCTTAAGGATCCCGAATTTGTTGCAATGTTAAAAGAGGCCCTGAAAGAGTAGTCGTTTTTGACTTCATCGGAGTATCTCATATCTGATCCTCTCTTTTTGGCAATTTGGTATCAAAAAAATTTTTTCATAATCAGAGGGTTATGTCGCTAACCCTCTTATTCTTAATATTATCTATTTTACTTGCATCCACTATTCCTTCTGATTTAAAATCTAAAGGATGCGATTCTTTAAAAGAGACAAGCCAAAGATCAAAGTTGAAACCCAGAAGAAGGATAGCTATAGCGGATGGCTAAAGTGTAGCCATTGCCATGAGCTGATCCACGAGGGTGAGATTGAGAAAAACCTCCACTGCTGTCCAAAGTGTAACCACCACTACCGCATATCAGCAAAAGCCCGGATCGCCCTTCTCACCGACGAAGGGACTTTTAGCGAGCTCTTCGCAGAGATCGAAACGAGCGACCCGCTGAAATTTACCGATGAGAAAACCTATACCTCTCGGATTCAGGCCGCTAAAGAGAAGAGCGGATCCACAGAAGCGATCGTGACTGGAACCGCAAAAATCCATGACCAAGAGGTGGCCATTGGTGCCATGAATTTTGAGTTTATGGGCGGTTCGATGGGTTCTGTCGTCGGGGAAAAGCTCACTCGCTTGATTGAACACGCTGTTGAAGAGAGACTCCCTCTTGTCACTGTCAGCATCTCTGGCGGAGCCAGGATGCAGGAATCCATCCACTCTCTCATGCAGATGGCAAAAACCTCTGCCGCTCTCACCCGGCTGGACAACGCCCGCCTCCCCTTCATTTCCATCCTCGCAGACCCTACTGCGGGAGGAGTGACAGCCTCTTTTGCCACCCTCGGGGACCTCATCATCGCAGAACCGGGAGCCCTCATCTGCTTTGCCGGACCACGAGTGATTGAGCAGGTGATCAAGCAGAAACTCCCTGAAGGAGCCCAAAAAGCGGAGTTCCTTCTCGAGCACGGAATGATCGACTGCATCGTCAAAAGACACGATTTAAAAAATAAAGTTGCAAATTTTCTCACTTATCTCGTACGTTCGAAAGAAACAAAAAAGACAGACAAAACGAAAAGCGGTCTCCCCACTCAGAATGAGTTAGAGACAACCTTACAATCATAAGAGTCTAAATGTCAGAAGAAGTTGAAGTTGCCGTGACTGCAGAAGAGGGTGCCACGTTACCCAGCTATGCGTCTGAAGAAGCTGCTGGTGCCGACGTCCGCGCTCACCTCGAAGAGCCCCTAGTGATCCAGGCAGGCGAAACAAAATTGGTCCCCACCGGACTGAAAATGGAAATCCCCCCTGGTTATGAGATCCAAGTACGCCCTCGCTCAGGCCTGGCACTTAAACACGGAATCTCCGTTCCCAACAGCCCGGGAACGATCGACTCCGATTACCGCGGTGAGGTAGGAGTGATCCTCATCAACCACGGAAAAGAACCCTTCATCGTGACACCGGGTATGCGCATTGCACAACTCATCGTGGCGAAGGTGGATAAAGCAGCATTTAAATTGACAAAGACGCTGAACGAAACCGCCCGCAGTGCGGGAGGCTTTGGACACACCGGCGTCCATTAACGGGAAAAACATGGTCCGTATATCAGAATACCTCGACCCCGATTATATCCAATTTCTAGAAGCCAGTTCTAGAGACGATGTCATCACCGCGCTCGTTGACAAGATGTCTGACCTCAATGTGATTTCCGATTCCAAGAGCCTTTTCGATGCGATCATTGAGCGGGAAAAAATCGTCACCACTGGAATCGGCATGGGTGTCGCGATCCCCCATGCAAAGCTCCCCGGCTATGACTCTTTCTTCATTGCACTGGGCATCCTTAAAACAGGTGTCGAGTGGAACGCGCTTGACGGAAGCCCGGTCCGCCTCGTTTTCCTCATCGCCGGCCCGGACGATAAGCAAACGGAATATTTACAAATCCTCTCTGCCCTAACACAAGCAGTCAAACACGACGACTTGAGAAAAACACTACTTACCACCAAGACACCAGAAGAGGCTTACAAACTTTTTAAAGGGTTTTAACTCATCACCGAAGGAGAATTCGATGGATCTAAAAGTCAAAGATGTTGCCGACCTACTCCATGTGTCAGAGTCTACCATCTACCGATGGCTTGACGGCTCTAAAATTCCCGCCTACAAACTCGGTGAAGAGTGGCGTTTCAGCCGTGAGGACATCCAAGACTGGCTGATCGAAACCAAAAGAGAAAACAGCGACGAACCCCAAATCGCCATCGAACCCCGCGGAGGGATCAAACAGTATAGCCTCTACCGCGCTGTGCACAAAGGCGGCATCCGCCACCACTGTCCCGGCACCCAGAAGGAAGAGGTCATCGACACCGTCTGTCGTTGGCTGGCCGAAGACCTCGGCTTCGACGCCAGTGCGATGGCAGAACTGATCAAAGAGCGCGAAACGCTCATGTCTACCGCGCTCGGCGGAGGCATTGCCGTTCCCCATACCCGGGAAATCACCATCGACTCCACCTACGATGCCGTTTCGATTGTCTTTCCAAAGGAGCCTATCGACTGGAACTCTCTCGACGGAGAACCCGTCAACGTCGTCTTCTTTCTCTTTGCCTGCGACGACCGCCGGCACCTGAACCTCCTCGCGAAAATCGCCCACCTCGCTCAAAACAAAGAGCTGATGAATTTCATCCGCACCTCTCCCTCAAAAAACGACGTCCTCAACGCGATCCGCTCCTGGGAGTCTGCCATCCGCCCCTCCTAAGCCTATAAATTCCTAAAATAGATGCCTCCCTGGCACGCCTTTTGCTTAATTTTTAAGTAAAACGCGAGGAGGGATCTATGCGACTTGAGAACTTCACAAACCCCCTTCAGGTTCTTTCGGAACGAGAACAGGGCCAAGAACAGACGACTCTAAAAGACCGGTTTCTTGGGGTTCAGACAGGCTTTGTCGACCTAGTAAAAGGACTGGCTTCAGGAGGCAAATCACTTGGGTCCTTTATAGCCTCTACTTTTCGTGTGGAGGGGCACAGCTACGCTCAAGCAAAACGGCACATCGGCAACAGTGCAATGAACACTGCGATGGGCATCGCTTCGCTCACGATCGGCTTCTTCAACCCTCGGACCTTAGTTAAGGAGCATCAAGACCGCGGTTTATTCAGACCTGAGACTGATTCCCACCTTAATGAAGAGACAAGTTTTATGTTAGGGGGAGAGTATTACAGTAAGCAACTGGAATCCCTTGTAGACACTTCCGATTGGGCACAAAACGTCATCCACATCTACAACTCTGGTGACGTCCAGAAATCCACTTCGCTCTATTCCATCACTACTAATCCATTCGAAGATGTAGAAGAATTAGAAGAGATTCTCATTAATGCAGGCCTCTATCACTTTCCCACGCTCAATGCCGATGAAGTCGATCGGATCCAATGGGAAGTTGCCAATCAACATAAAACCGATCTGAGATTCACCGTCGGTGCATACATTGACGAAACTTTTGAAAGGTGTCGTCAGCTCGTCTCCCAAAAGAGCGAAGGCCCGATAAGGGAAGAAAAGACAAGTTCAGCTCCCTCTCAAGAAGAGCGGACCGATAGAGAGATTCTGGTCAATAAGATTCAAGAAGAGACTTGGATGAAGAACACCACTGCTGTTGATCTCTACACCTCTGTCTACGAAGCAATCTATGAAGTCAATTGGGAAAGAGACAGTGATCTCGTAAGAGAGATTCTCGATCAAAAAGACCTTTTTAGAGAGGCAGTAGAGGATCCTGAACATGCACTTCACCCCCTTAAAGAAAAGATTGAAGAAAGGCTAAAGCAACTCATCCATGAAAAATATGGCCTAGACGAGACCTGGTTTTCGAAACACTCCTCCTCTTCAGCAGCCACCGAAGGTTTGAGCTTCTATTCTTACATCGTCGATCTTCTCAACCGCGCAGAAAAATACCGTTATTAAACATCAGGGGAATTTATGCGTTTAGAAAATTTCACAAACCCTTTGAAAGTTCTATTTGAACGACGTAGTGAACAGGGAGAGACTTCACTAAAAGACCGCTTTCTAGGGGTTCAAGCAGGCTTCGTTGACCTCGCCAAGGGTTTAGCATCAGGAGGTAAATCCCTGAAAGCCCTCGTAGGCACTATCTTTCAATCAAGAGATCACGATATCGCAGAAGCTTCTACCCACTTATTAGAGGGCGCAGAAAAGACAGCAGTGGGAGTCAAATCGATCGCAAAAGGTTTTTTCCAACCTAGAGCCGTTCTTGAAGAACATGAAAAGAGAGGTCTTTTCCAAGGAATCGAAAGCCGTCCCCTCCCTGAATCTTCTGAAGAGATGGGCAACTGGTACGCTACCTTAAGAAGCACCCACAGCACTAAAATCGATGATGATGCAAGGAAATACCCAAACATTATTGATACAGCCACAGAAGTCGTCACTCTAGCACAAACTCAAACACATGACACTATTAGCGGAACCACTCGATTAAAGTATTTTCAACAATTCTATACTATTAATGCACAGGAGGCATTAGTCAATTCGCTTGTTGCCGCTGCCTTATTCCACACTCCCTCCCTAGAAGAAAGTGATGTCCGAGACATTATGAAAGAGGTGATGAGTCAAGGCCAGGAATCTACCGTATTCGAATTCATTGAAAAGACATTAGAAGCGTGCCGTAAAAAAGGTCAAACAGAAGAAACGGTCGGCGAAGCAGTTCGTCCAATCGAAGAATCACTCGACCAGGGTCTTTCTACCGCTAAAGCCACGACAACAAGTGCTGCAAGTAGCAGTGAAAGACAAAAAGCCCAAGTTGAACGAAATATAGCTTTAGCCAAAGAAATCGCTAGTGAGGGAACGTACAAAAGTCAAGGATCCATCTTATTGATCGCAGGCGCTGTTGAGACAATCGAGGAGGGTCCAATTAGCAAAAATAGACTCGAAGAATGGCTAGCCTCTGAATCACACCTAGATCTCTCAAGCCTTCAACCCATTTTTATCCAACAAATACGCGCCGTTCCCAATATTGAACCTGAGAAATGGATAGAAGAGCTGAAGATCGCCATCGACCAAAAACCGGCAACCCAAAACATTCATGATTTTACTAAAGATTTTTTCACCCGTCTTTACCGACCCAAAGAAAAATAATTTAAATGGGAGGTTCCCATGCGTTTAGAAAATTTTACCAATCCTCTAAAAGTGCTCCACACGAGAAGGGAAAAGCAGGAAAAACCGACGACCAAAGATCGTTTATTGGCTGTCCATGCCGGTTTTGTAGATCTTGGAAAGGCTTTTGCTTCTGCAGGGAGGTCTCTTAGAGCACTCGTAGCCTCACCCTTTAGTCGAAATCACGATCTAGGGGAAGCCACTTTCCACATTGTGAGCAGTGCAGAGAAGACTGCTATCGGCGTCAAGTCGATCGCTAGAGGTGTCTTCCAGCCGAGAGAAGTTCTGGAGGAGCATGAATCTTGGGGCCTCTTTACCCCACCACAGCCCAAAGTAGAGGTCTCCGCTGATCCCAACACCCAACCGAAAGAGTGGTATCAAGAAAAACTCCAAACTCTTCGTCCCGATCAACACATAGAGGATGAAGTGATGTCTGTGTACAATTCATCGGTAGCTCCTGATAACCAGATTGATAGTGTAGATACCTTTAATTCTGTTGCAAGCGATTTAGATAAAATGGAAGCCTTAGTTCAAACCCTTCGAGGAGCAGCCCTGATCCATTACCCTGGCTTGGACATGGAGACCATCAACGACATCATTGAAGAGACCGCCACATCCTACCTTAGTGATCCCTTGATCACCGTCGAACACTTTATTGAGGACACTTTAGAAAGATTTATACTCGATCAAAATTACCAGCAAATGGATCCAGAAGATAAGGATGCGATGCTCGCATCTCTTCGGAGTCAAATCCTTGACCAATTTCCTACTCTCGAAGATGACGATGTTACAATTATTTTAGGAGAGTTAGTCAGTGCCTATCAATATGCCAGCAACCTCACCGTCAGAGATTTTATAGAAGACGCTTTTCTTGGATGTCAAGACTTTGCACATCCGATGGGAGTCGATGAGTTAGAAAGTTTTGAGAAAGAACGAGAGTACCAATCTCTGGTAAACCCCGATAATCTTGCTCGTATTCGCGAGTTGATGCCCCAAGTGCAAGAGTTAATGCCACAGCTAACAAATGAAACAGTGATAGCACTCGTTGCCGATGAGTTCCTCAACTCTTCTCCAGGACGTACAGACTACCCCTCACCGAACACCATCGCTATTCGACTCAGTATCTACTTTCCTCAGTTCTCTAAAGTCGAGGAAAAGAGAGTCATTCCCAAGTACAAAGAGGCACTCATCCAGGCAGCCATGGAGTTACAACCAAACATCACAAGAGAAACTGCCAGAAAAATCATCGATGACACTTTTGGAGAACGTGCTAAGTCAAGCGGGACGGTCTACGATTGCATGACAGAGGCATTAGAGCGGTGTCTCGCATATACAGGAGATTAATCCTAGGGAGTCGCCTCTTCTTTTTTCGGTGCCTTTTTCTTCTTTGGCTTGGGCTTCTTGGGAATCTCCTTCTCTTCGAAGATCAGCTTGCCATCCTCCTTGTCGGTCGTGACAAGGTAGTGGCGTGGCTCTTCAGGAAGACGGAGGAGTTCATCGGTCAGAGGATCGACCAAGAACTCTTCGATGCGACGGCGTAGAGGCCGTGCCCCCATTTCTGGTTGGAATCCCTTTTCGATGAGGAAGTTTTCTGCCTTCTCATCAAGGTCGAGACCCACCTCACGGACTTTCAAGCGGTCGATCACTTTCTTGATCTCGATATCAAGTACGCCTTTGAGGTGCTCTTTCTTGAGCTGGTGGAAGATCACCAAGCCATCGAGACGGTTAATGAACTCAGGTTTGAGCTTCTTATGCACTTCTGAGGTGATCTTCTCTTTAATTGTCTCATCGTCGAGGTGGTCTGCACTCGCACCAAATCCGATTTCTGTCTGCTTCTTGATGAGGTCCGCACCGATATTTGAGGTGAGAATGATGATCGTGTTACGGAAATCAACCTGAAGGCCTGTGGAATCGGTGAGACGTCCCTCTTCTAAAATCTGAAGGAGGATGTTCATCATATCGCCATGAGCCTTCTCAATCTCATCAAACAGAACGACTGAGTAGGGGCGCATGCGGACACGCTCTGTGAGCTGACCACCCTCTTCATGTCCCACGTACCCTGGAGGCGAGCCGGTCATCCGGGAGACGGCGTGTTTCTCCATGTACTCCGACATGTCCATTTGGATCAGGGCATCTTCTCCTCCAAACATATGCTTCGCAAGGAGACGTGCAAGAAGCGTTTTTCCCACTCCTGTGGGTCCCAGGAAGAGGAACGCTCCAATCGGGCGATTCGGATCTTTGATCCCAGCGCGGCTGCGGCGGATCGAGCGGCAAACGATGTCGAGGGCGTCGCCCTGTCCGACAATCTCTTTCTTCAGGTCCGTCTCCATCGAAAGCACTTTTTGGGTTTCCCCTTCAGTGAGGCGGTGGATCGGAATACGAGTCTGTTTAGCAACGACAGCAGCCACTTCATCGTCAGTCACAACGACCTGCCGCTCTTCTTTGCTGTTCTCCCACTCGGTGCGTAGCGTTTCGAGCTCATCGCGGAGGTTTTTCTCTTGGTCACGGAGCTTCGCAGCCTTCTCATACTCTTGCTGGCTGATCGCCTCTTCTTTGGCCACACGTGTCTCTTCAATCGAAGAGTCGAGCTTTGTCAGCTCATCGGGTTGGTCCATGACAGAAATGCGTGACTTCGCTCCCGCTTCGTCGATCAAGTCAATCGCTTTATCGGGTAGGAAACGGCCAGAAATGTAGCGATCAGAAAGACGTGCAGCGGCTTCGAGTGATTCAGGCGTGTAGGTGCAGTGGTGGTGCTCCTCATACTGGTCTTTGAGTCCATCGAGAATGGTGATGGTCTCTTCAACACTATTCGGTGGAACCACGATCTGTTGGAAGCGCCTTTCAAGAGCGGCATCTTTTTCAATGTGTTTTCGGTACTCATCCCCCGTGGTCGCTCCAATACACTGGATCTCACCACGTGACAACGCGGGCTTTAGGATGTTCGAAGCATCAATCGCTCCTTCAGCCGCTCCAGCACCGACAATCGTATGGAGTTCATCGATAAAGAGGATGATATTCCCGCTCTTGCGGATCTCATCCATCACGGCTTTGATCCGCTCTTCAAATTGACCACGGTATTTCGTCCCTGCAATCATCAGAGGAAGGTCAAGTGTGATCAGATGTTTTTTGCGTAGGATGTCGGGAACTTCGTTGCGGACGATTGCCTGAGCAAGGCCCTCTACAATCGCAGATTTACCCACACCGGCCTCTCCAATGAGAACCGGGTTGTTCTTGCGTCTTCGACAGAGGATCAAAATCAGACGTTCGATCTCTTCCTGTCTTCCAATGATGGGATCCATTTTTCCATCGCGGCAGCGCTCTGTGAGGTCATATCCATAGGCCTTTAAAGCTGGCAGCTTATCGGTCAGAACTCCCCCACCTGCTTTCTCCTGGCCTGAACTCTTCATCGGCCCTGCACCCACAGGTGGAGCTCCAGAAGGAGGAAGCTGAAGGTTGAAGGTCTCTAGCTCTTTTAAGACCTCTTTGCGGACTTCCTTTAAGTTGACATTGAGATTCTCTAAAACTTGAGCTGCGACACCGTCGGTCTGCTTTAGAAGGCCGAGCAGGAGATGCTCTGTTCCTACATAGTTGTGGCTGAGGTTGGCCGCTTCTTCATTCGCGTACTCGAAGACCTTTTTCACTTTACCGGTGAGGGCAGGATCCCCATAGACCTGAATCTCCGGACCGAAGCCGACAATCTTCTCGACTTCTGCACGGACGGTTTCAAAATCAATATTGAGGTTTCTTAGGACGTTGACAGCCACCCCTTGACCGAGCTTCAACAATCCTAAAAGGATGTGCTCCGTTCCGAGGTAGTTGTGATTCATGCGCTGCGCTTCTTTCTTCGCGAGCTTGATGACTTGTTTTGCGCGGTTGGTGAACTTATCAAACATCTTAACGTCCTATGGATAGAGAAAAAATGAAATGTAGCCTCATCTTATCCCCTGCCCCTTTTTGTCGCAAACGAAACAATACTATCTTAACATAAGAAAGTTATGAACAATCTCATCTCACGGGTAGAGTTAAGTGGGTAGAGTTAGGCTTCCCTTTCGTCGATGAGAATTCCCATTTGAACAAGAAGTCGAGTGACTCCCTCTTTGGTCATGACCGCATCTGGCTCAACCAGTGGGTCTTCGGTGAAGTAGGCCTTCCACCAATCCCCTCCTGCTTCAGGAACGAGCTTTTCAGAGATCAGGTAGCTTGTGACGTCACCCGCCGTGATCGGACGTGCTTCGTGATTCTCTTTGGATTGTTTTCGAAGCTTTTGAACAATCGAATCGGGCGTGGCATCATACTTTTCGCATAGCGTCCTAAACTCTTCACGCTCTGAAGCACTCACCTGCTGCTGCGCCTGAGCCTTTTCCAGCGAACGGATCGTGAGTTGCAGGCGCATCTTTCTCTGGACATCTGTGCAGCTCACTAATTCTTCACGGGCTTCTTGGATCCGTCCAGAATAATCACCCGATGTTTGTGTCATCTTGTTACGGATCTTCTGCACTCGCGCTAAGTCTCGATCTAACTCAAGATCTTCGGCCGACTGGCACTTCTCTTGAATCCAGGCAGAAATCGCTTGAGGGTGGACGTGCCTATAATAGAGGCAGTAGGCACCATCGACATTTCCTTGAAAGGGATCGAGACCTGCGTGTCCGATGGTATCGACATACCCACCGACCGCTTGGCTGAGCCCCAGTGTGTCAGCCAAAGCGCTACGGTAGACTGAAATCAAGTGGGGATTATGAGGAATGGCCCACCCATACTGAAGTATGGCTTGACTAAAGGCTTGGTTTTTACGAGAGGCGATCTCTCGTTGTATCACCGCACGCACATCTGCTGTCTGTTCAACACCCATTGCGGAGTAGGCCAGAGCATTGAGCGCCTCGGTTTGCCCAGTATGGCAATAGAGTAGGCCATTGACCAGCTGCGTCATCCTGAGTGCCTTCATTTCTGGATCCGCACTGGCCATCTGCTGCAGGATATAGGCAAGGGCTTTCCTTCCTTCTGGAAAGTGGGCATCATGCAGCATCATGAGAGGCCGAACATCCCCCTCCTCAAGGGGCTCTTGATAGAGGGTCCTCACATATCCGGAAAGACGCGGAACAAGGTAGCTCCAGATAAACTCTTGATTGTCCATTGCTTCTAACGCCTCAAGATCGACCGGATGATCCTCGTTCTCAACAATATCCACCATCTCTCTTGAGAAGTAAGCAGCATGGGTAGGATCCGTCAAATTCAACTCTTGAAAGATCTGATCAAAGAGGATCAACATCTCCGCACAGTTGACTCCTTGGTCTGGAATCTCAGGAGGCATCAGCCTTTGTAGTACCTCGCGGTTCACACGCAGTGGCTCTTGATCCATCGCGACATCGACTTCATCCCTTGTGACCTCTACCAAGTCTTCCACAGGCGTCTCTAAATGTAAACTCCCTTCAAATAGATAATACAACTCTTCTACTCCCAATTCTCCCTCGCCCTCTTCATAGCCATAGATGGGGTTTCCAGATAGGTCTAAAACTTGTGGCTCTGTAGAGGCTAGCTCTCTAAAGCTCTCAGGAACTCCTCGAATTCTGTTGTAAGCAAAGTTCATATCCTGTAGCTCTTTAAGTCTCCCTAGTGAACTCGGCAATGCACTCAAACGACAATGCCCCATCTGGAAATGCGTCAAGTGCTCAAGCCGTCCAATCGACTCTGGCAAGGATTCAATCGGATTAGAATTCAGAACCAGTAATTGCAAGTCAGTGAGATCTGCGATCCTTTCTGGTATGACTGAAATCTGATTTCCTATAAGACCTAAACTCCTCAAGTTCTTCAGATCTAGAATCTCTTCTGGGAGCTCCTGAAGCCTATTTAAACTCAAGTCAAGCCACTGCAAAGAGGTGAGACCTGAAAATTCAGGAGGAACCTTCACAATCGCATTTGCATCAAGGTTTAGAGATTGCAAGTTTGATAACTTGCAAACAGAGGCAGGAACCTCAGAGAACTGATTACCTCCTAAAGAAAGATCTTGGAGGCGGTGCAATCTCTCGAAATCTTCAGGTAGCTCAGAAAGCTCATTGCCGCTCAGACGAAGTTGAGTTAGACCTTCTAATCTCCCTATCGATGCAGGGAGAGTCTTTAGACCCATATTATTTAAATAAAGCACCTCCAAACTAGAGAAATCTGAGATAGATCCAGGAACTGTACCGACAGGATTTCCGTTCAAAACTAAGACTCGAAGATTCCTAAGTATGGACAATTCCTCAGGAAAGCGTTGAAGCTGATTGTCATCAAGCGCTATTGCAGAGAGTTGGTTTAAGTTCAACACAGCCTGTGGAACTGACTCAAATCGACAGTCAGCGAGATTCAATTCATCCAACTCAAGCAATCCTCCTAGCTCAATAGGAAGATCTGAAAGCGGATTTCCACTCAAGTCCAGAGATGTTAACTGAGTCATCTTTCCAATAGAAGAGGGAATCTCACTCACTCCCAATCTTTGGAGACTAACCTTCTCTAAAAAATCCATTTCGAATAGAGCTTCTAAAAACTGCAGCTTCACCTCTTCAGGAACCTGCATGGTAGATGGATCATATACAAAACCGTTTTCCTCGAAACTCGTCAAAGAGAGTCCAGAAACACCTAAAGCGGACATACGGAGAATAAAGAGACGCTTCCGCTCTTCAGGTGTTGCGTCGATTTTTACGCGGGGAATACCCTTCACAGAATCAGGCACCTCTACGAGCCCATTTCCAGAGAGATCGAGCTCTTGCAAATTTCTAATCTGAAGAACATGCTCAGGAACCTCTTGAATTCCTGTCCCGCACAAATTGAGAACCTCTAGATTCGAAGAACGTGCAAGTTCAGCAGAACAGTGCTTAACCAATGGATTTCCACTTAGATCTAATCTTCTAAGTTTCTCGAGCTGATAGAGTTCAGAAGGAAACTCCTGCAAAGAGTTTCCCGAAAGGTTCACCTCTTCTAAAAAAGTAAGCTGAGCAAGAAGCTGAAAAAAGATTCGCTGTTGATCTACACTCAATTTAGAGAGTCTAGTCTCTCCATCGACTCCCATGCCATGCTGATATACAAAACTCTTTCCTCGAAAGTTATTCATGCTGACATCTGAAATTCCCAGTCTCTTTACCTCACGGATAAACAGATGCATCTGCTGAGCTTCACTCCATGTGGGAAACAAAGACACCTTCACTTCAGATAAAGAGGAGGGAATTTCCTCAATTTCATTCCTCAAAAGTTCAACTTCTTCAAGTTGAGGCAACTCTCCAAGCCTCGGCGGAACTTCTTTTAAGCGAGGGTTTCCTATAATCGATAAATGACTTAAAGCTTGTAATTGATTCACATTCTCTGGAATAGAGGGAAGATCCAAATCGCAAAGGTGGACTTGATCTAAAAAGTCCAGCTCAAATAGGGCTTTTAAAAAAGCCACTTTTTTCTCGTCGTCGAGATCTTTTATTGAGAAGTAACCTGGCATGCCAGATGTACAGAAAAAAGTTCGCTCTTCGAAACAAAAAATTAACGATGGATCAACGCCAAGCTCCTCCATATCTTTTAAAAATGCATCGATCCTTTGTTCGATTAGATCTTCTTCTTTGGAAGAGGGAGATATTTCGTCAGTATAGACATCACAAGAAACAGGCAAAGCGGGAATTGCCTCCAAAGATTCATCTATCGGATTGCCTCTCAGGTCAAGATGTTCCAGTTTCTCACACTCTTGTATCTCTTGAGGAAGTCTTGTAAGAGCGTTATGAGACAGCACAAGCTTCCTGAGATTCACAAGTTTCCCTACAGACGGAGGAATAGAGGGAAGGGAGCAACGTGAAAGATCAATCTCTTCTAAAAAAGAGAGCTCAAAAAGTGCATTTAAATAGTTCTCTAATGTCTCATCATCGAAAAGAGCGTAGTGATCATCTAATTGCAGCGAAAAAGTATCCCCTTCAAAGTTCGCAGGATAAACCACAATCCCACACTCATTCTCGGCTCGCTCAATAAAGGCTTGAATGAGCCTCTCTCTATCTATTGAGTACTGCTGCTCACACACTGTGATCAATTGGAGCCGCTCTTCATCTCCTGTCTCAAGCTCAAGATCGCGAAGGACATTTAAGGCAGCCTTATTGACACGACACCTCATCGAAAGATCCTCATCGCTCGTTTCTTCGCACAGCCGAGCGATGCCACTGATGATTTCTCGTTTCTGCTCAAGAGGAGCCCCTCTGATATCTCCAAACATAAAACCTCCGTATTGAAGGTCTTATCCAAAAAACGTGCCAAACTTATACTTTTGTGACAGTCGCGGTCAGCGAAGAGACAAGGAGGTGAGAAGAGGCGATGATTTCAGGGACAGAGACACCATAGTAAGAGCTTCCAGCGAGGGCGAGCTGAGGGATCTCTTTAGGAAGGGTGTCTAAGAGAAATTGGAGGCGTTTCTCGTGGCCTAAGGTATACTGAGGGATGGCCTGCTCCGCAAGAAGGAGCTTTTGGTAAGCGGGAACCGCTGAGATTCGGAGCATCTTCTCTACGGCCTCTTTTGCTGTTTGGAGCAAGGCTTGCTCCGAAGTCGATACCACCTCCGGATAGCGACTTCCTCCCATCATCACGCTGAGTTTGGTGCCGAGAGATTCTTTTCCAAATGCGGAAGAGTCATAGACAATTCCTAAAACGCGCGGGTCCGCATTTTTCGGAACAAGGTGTCCAAAGCCCGGAAATTTTAGGACCGGACGGTCGTAGATGAGGTGCGCTGTCGCGATCGAATTATAAGATGTTGCGGCCAACGTTTTTTTAATCGCTTCATGCTTTCCAGGAAGAAGGGCACTGAGAAGTGGAGCGGGCAGAGCAGAGATCACCAAGTGGTAACGCTCCTCACGTTTATCAGTCGTCACGACCGCTAAGTTCTCTTGAAATTGGAGACGTACAGCGCTCTCCCCGTAAAAAATCGGACAACGCAGCGCCGCTTTAAAGGCCTCTGGTAGGCGACGCATCCCTCCCTTGAAGGTGAAGAAGGGAGCTTTCTGCCATTCAGGTGTTCCTTCTGGAGGAGAGACCCGTTTTTGGGAGAGGAGCGTGCGGGTGAAAGAGCCTTTCTCTTTCTCCATTTGATAGAGCATGGGAAAACAGCTCTTCACAGAGAGCTCTTCAATATCTCCAGCAAAGATCCCCGTCACGAGAGAGTCAACCAGTTCGTCTGTGATAAAATCCCCCAAACGACGGCGGAAAAAAGCGGCGATCGTCTCATCATCGCGCTCCCCTTTTCTTCGGCTCCATTCTGTTAGAAGAGAAAAGGCCGTTTTCCGAAAAAGAGGAGAAAAGAGGTATTCACGGATCGAGTTGGGAACCTTTTGCAACTGACCTTCACGGTAAAGGTAGCGCTGGCTTGCCTCGGGCGCCGGAAGTTCGATGGCGCCTGTGAGTTCCAACTCACGCATCAAGGGGAAGAGCAGAGGGGCTCGAGGTCCGGGACGCAGCGACCGTGCTCCATGTTCAAGAAGATGCGGGCCCAGCTGCTCTGTTTGAACCCAGCCTCCCACCTCTTCTTTCTTTTCATAGAGGTGGACTTGAATAAAGTCGCCGTAACGTTTTTCTAAAAAATAGGCAGCTGAAAGTCCAGCAATCCCTCCACCGAGGACGGCAACCCGCATCACCATGTTGCAACTGGGGGTAAAGAACAGAGAATGGCTTCTGGATTCCCACCCGAAAGAAAGCCAAACTTAGTTCCTCGATCGTAGTGGAGGTTGAACTCAGCATAATGGCCGCGTAAACGCAGTTGCATTGCTCGCTCCTCCTCTGAGAAATCTTGGTCAATACGCCGCTGATAGAGCGGAATAATGGCGGGCAAAAAACTTTCTCCAACCGCTTTCCAAACCTTCAAATCCTCATCCGGCTGACCCGTATTGTAATGATCGAAGAAAACGCCGCCGATTCCCCTCTCCTTCTTACGGTGAGGTAGATAAAAATACTCTTTTGCTTGCTGGTGGAAATCCTCGTAAAGACCAAAAGGCGCGAGAGCCTCTTCTGCTGTCTTTAAGAAATGTGCGGTGTCTTCATCGTAGAAAAAGCCCATCGGCGTCAAGTCATACCCTCCAGCCAACCAGCTCTTCTCTGGTGTTTCGATATAGCGCAGGTTCATGTGGACCGTCGGAGCATGCGGGTTGGCCATGTGCGTGATCAGGCTCACTCCCGTCGCATAAAAGGGACCCTTTCCATCTGATCCTGGAAAAACCTCACCACTCACCTCAGAAAAGTTGACAGCTGCCTTCTCAAAGACCTTGCCGCGGAGGACCGCCATCTCTCCTCCCCCTTCTCCACTCCGATACGTCCAAGGAGTCCGAGCAAAGCTCTCTTCTCCTTCTAGCTCTTCAAAGGCATGGATGATCTTTTCTCGAAAAGGTTTTAAATAGGCCAGAGCTTCTTTTTTCATACAGTCACCTTCTGTTTCACGGTTTCGACAATCCATTCGACCACTTCAGGCCGCACATCCGGAAGAATGCCATACCCAAAGTTAAAGATATAGGCAGGATCCCCCTTCATCTTCTCTAGAACTTTCTTCACCTGCTCCACAACAGAGTCTTTGGAACCATACAGAAACCCTGGGTCCAAGTTCCCCTGCAGCACGACCTCATTTCCAAGAAACGCGCGTGCATAGGAGAGGTCCACAGTCTGATCGACACCGATCCCTGTCGCGCCGATCTCTTTCAAGAGATGGAGGTGACTTCCAAGTCCTCGGCCAAAGAAAATCGTCGGCACCTTTCCTGAAAGCGCAGCAAAAATCTTTTGGTTGTAAGGCAAAACAAACTCTTGAAACGCACAGGGATCGAGCATCCCCGCCCAAGTGTCAAAGAGTTGAATCGCATCCACCCCTGCTTCCACCTGCATGAGCAGATAGTCGATCGTCTGATCGGTTAGAAGGGAAAGCAGACGATGCAGCTCTTCTCGTCGTTCAGCTATCGCACGCTTCACCTTTTTTAAATCGCCCACGCCTCCCCCTTCAATGAGATAGCTCGCAACCGTGAAGGGTCCACCAGCAAAACCAATCAGGGGAACGGAAAGATCGGGCTTCAGAAGACGGATCGCCTTCTCAACAAACTGGAGGGACTCCACACCGCACTCGACAGCAAACTTTTCAAAGTTAAAGTCTACAACAGGACCTTTCCCCTCCACAAACGCGACTTTTCCCCCGACGGTTCGGCAAACAGGAAGAATGTCTGAAAAAAGGATCGCTGCATCGAGATCGAAACGCTCAAGCGGCATCTTCGTGACCTGATAGGCCAGCTCCGGGGTCTCCATCATCGTTTCAAAACGGTGCTTTTTCCGCAGCTCACGGTACTCAGGAAGGTAACGCCCTGCTTGACGCATGATCCAAAGAGGGGGGGCACCTTCGTTTCTTCCCGAAAGTGCCGCCAAATATCTTGATTCCATTAAACAATCCGCTCAAGAATTTGTTCGACAGTGAAGCCATACTTCACTCCAAGTTGGCTTGCTGGAGCTGAAGCTCCAAAAGTATCAACAGCGATGGAGACGCCGTCGCGGCCAATGTAGCGGTGCCAACCTTGGCTCACCCCTGCTTCGATTGAGACACACTTTCCTGATTTAGGTCCAAAGAGCGACTCCTTGTAGCGCGCATCCTGCGCATCAAAGAGCTCCTGGCAAGGCATCGAAACCACACGAGCAGAGTGGCCCTTTTGATCAAGGGCTTTTGCCACATCGAGAGCAAGTGGCAGCTCCGAACCGGTCGCGACGAGCGTGTAGTCAGGATCTCCATTGACCTCCTTCACCACATACGCTCCCTTCCCCATTCCTTCGTTGTAGGGAACATGGGTCTCAGGAATTTCTGCCACATTTTGACGAGAAAGAGCAAAGACCGTCGGCCCTTTGTAGTAAAGGGCTGCAAGCCACGCCATCTTCACTTCGTGGTTCCCTGCAGGGCGGATGAAGTGGAGGTTGGGAATGGCACGGAGGGCGGCATAGTGCTCTACCGGCTGGTGTGTCGGGCCATCTTCTCCAAGGAAGATCGAGTCATGGGTCATCTGAAAGATCACGTGTGAGTGTTGAAGCGCACTGAGGCGGATCGCATTCCTCATGTAATCAGTAAAGGTCAAGAAGGTCCCGATAAAGGGAATCATCATATCGGTCTGTTCCATTCCGACAGCCATCGTCGCCATTCCAAATTCACGCACTCCAAATTTAATGTTGCGTCCTGAAAAAATCCCTGGTCGAACGATGGGATAGTTTTTCATCATCGTTTTATCCGAACCGGAGAGATCGGCCGATCCTCCATAGAGGAACGGTAGCTTGTCAACAAGGAAGTTGATGACCTCATGAGAAGAGGCTCTACCTGCCTGTGGAGCTTTCATTTCAAACTGTGTTAACTTTGCTTCTAAATCTTCAGGAATTTTTCGCTCATGCATCAGATCAAACTCTTTGCGCAAGTCAGCATGCTCTTTCGACCAGCTCTCAAAACGCGCCTCCCAATCTTGCTGAACGGCTTTGCAGAGTTTTTTGTGGTTCTCAAAGTAGTCACGCACCGACGAAGGAACGAAAAAGGTCTCTTCAGGAAGACCGAGGGCCGCTTTTGTCTTTGCAACCTCTTCCTCCCCTAAAGGAGATCCGTGGGCTTTATGAGTTCCCTCTTTTGTAGGAGCTCCTTTACCGATGATCGTATGACAGAGAATTAAAACTGGCTTATCTTGCTTTTCACGTAGGTTTGTGAAAAGGGTATGGAGCGCATCAAAGTCATACCCATCGACCTCATGCACTTCGAACCCGTAAGCTTTATAACGCTCGATCGTGTTTTCCGAGCAGCACTCAGAAAGTGGGCCATCTAAGCAGATGTTGTTCGCATCGTAAAGGATGATCAAATTATCGAGCTGCAGGTGGCCTGCAAGCGACGACGCTTCCGATGTCACACCTTCCATGATGCATCCATCACCTGCAAGACAAACGACCTTATTATTGAAAAGATCACCGCCAAACTTCTCTTGAAGGAGCTTGAAGCCAAGAGCCTCTCCAACAGCGTTGCCGAGCCCTTGCCCAAGAGGACCGGTCGTTGTCTCAATCCCAATGGCTTCGTCACGTTCAGGATGTCCGGGAGTTTTTGAGTCCAGCTGACGGAACTGTTTGATATCTTCTAAAGTGAGGGGATAACCAGAAAGGTGGAGTGCACTGTACTGCAAAAGACATCCATGGCCCGCAGAAAGAATGAAGCGATCTCGTGCAATCCATTTCGGATCTTCAGGGTTGTAATGGAGAAACACTCCCCAAAGGTAAGCGGCGATCTCCGCACAACCTAAAGGAAGGCCTGGGTGGCCGGAGTTGGCCTTCTGCGTCGCATCCATCGCAAGGCCTCGGATCGTTAAAGCAGTCTTCTTGAGCGCCTCCTTCACCTCACCTGTCAATCCTTGCTTCTCATCCGATTTCTGCTTCACCATCGTCTTCATAAATACTCCCCTGTAAGAAAAATTTTAAAAGAATCCCGATTATCTCCTGATTGAAGCTTTTTTTTCGACCCTTGTGACAAACGTTGGCTCTAAAATGATTTTGTGCTATCAGTATTACCCATGACAAATCAGATAGAATACATTCAAAGCCGGACTGATCTCGATGCTTACAGTGACTGGGAAGAAGTCAAGGACTTCCCAGAAAAGGGAACCAAGGTCAAGAACGAAGGAAAAACCTATATCCTCATAACCCAACGAGTCCAAGCCCTTTCCACAACGGAGAGAATCAGCCGTGGACTCCTCGGGATCGCACTCATCATTGTCACACTAGGAGGCGCCATCTTCTTCGAAACGGTAAGAGAACTGTTTACCCTCTCTGAAAAACGCGTGACCCTAGGCCTTCCCCAAACTATAATGAGACTAAGCTCTCTTCCCCTCACTCATATAACTCCACCCCCAGCAGTGCAACCTGCAGTTACAAAAACTTCAGAAAAGCCTGAAAGAAGCGATGCTAATAGACACTCAAGCCCCCGAAAGAGACGACCTTCTAAACCACCCTCTGCTGAAAATACTGCTTCAGATCCAAAGCCTCGTAAAGAAGGAGCTTCAGGAGATCCTCCTCCTGTGCCAGCCAAACCAAGCGCTGCTAAAATCGCTGCTGCAGGACTAAGGTCTCGTGAAGAAAAAGCTCCAGCTGATAAGGATTCAGGAAAGCTCGATGGATCAGCTGAAACACTTGCTACTGAAACTCCTGATGATGAGGATTCAGGAAAGCTCGATGGATCAGCTGAAACACTTGCTACTGAAACT
>CAZPBC010000027.1:1674-3412 GCA_964584775.1 uncultured bacterium | reverse complement strand
GATGAGGATTCAGGAAAGCTCGATGGATCAGCTGAAACACTTGCTACTGAAACTCGTGCTGATAAGAATTCAGGAAAGCTCGATGGATCAGCTGCAACACTTGCTACTGAAACTCCTGCTGATAAGGATTCAGATCCTAAAGGTCCTAAAGAATCAGGGAAAAAGCATCCTACCAAAAATAGTTCCAGACGCAGAAGAAGAAGACGAAAATCAAGAAGACCGGGACGCTGATCATGCGTCGAGACCTGGAAAGATAAATTGCTACAACACTTCACGTAGAAGCCACGAAAACACCCCCGATTAATTCATTTTTAAATCACCGAAATCTGGGGGCATGACAAAAAAGCTATCGCTATCTGCTTCCAACGTGGCACTGCATGTGCCAATCTTAAGAAATTTTCTACACTTTGAAGACTGAAATGAGATCCAAGCTTACCCACGTATACACATGAATTTCATTAGAGAAGAATGAACTAACATCACATTAATTATTAATATTAGATTAATTTTATTATAAAAATATTCTTACTATTGGTTATAAATTGCTTCCGTGTTATAAATATATCAATGACTGACCAAATAAAATACATTGATACTCCAAGACAATTGGATCCTTATAAAGGCTGGGACGAAGTAAAAGACTTCCCTGGAAAGGACACCTATGTCCAAAATGAGGGAAGAAGGTATAAACTGGTGACCCAACGAGTCAAAGCCCTCTCCAAAATGGAGAGAATTGGCCGTGGACTCCTCGGAATCGCGCTCGTCATCATCACATTGGGAAGTGCCCTCTTCTCACAAACCGTACGAGAGCTGTTGACCCTTTCTGAAAAACGCGTCACCCTGGGCGTTCTACAGCCTAAAAAGAGACGATGCCTTCCTCAATTGAAACAGCCTCAAGCAGAACGTCCTAAAGCTCGGCTTGTAAAAACTCCTACATTAAAACTTCCTAAAAAACCAGCAGCTAGGTCCACAAGAGAACCTACTGCTGCTCCTATGCCCGTGACTAAATCAGCTCTAGCACCTCAACCTTTAGGCCGGACATCAAGTAGAGAACGTCTCCATGGAGTCACGAAGAATAGACCCACAATGAAAGGCAAAAGAAGAAGACCAAAGTCAAGACCACCACTGAATCGTTCTTCACGTATGAGATCGCAAGCAATGACAAAACTTTGCTCATAACTCACAAAAACAACCCCTTTTAATTTATTTTTTATATATCAAAAATCTAGGGGTAAATTTCAAAAAAGCTATCACAATAAACTTTTTTCGTGGCATTGTATTCCGCTATGTTAGGAAGTTTTATTTACGTTGAAAGTAGAGAGAAGATCCCAGAACTTCCTGGGTACACAGAGGAACCCAACTTCTCCCACGAAGGAAGAACAACCCTCGGTCCAGACGGTAGAGAGTACACACTCATCAGCCACCGTGTAAAAACTTATTCTTGGTTACAAAGAATTTACCGTGTGACTTTTGCAACTGGCCTTCTCTACACAACAAGAGGCCTTGCTCTCTTTCTGATGCCGACCAAACTCACAGAATACTATACGCTGCGTGAGAAACGCGTCACGATTGTCCTTCTTCAGAAAGAGTCCACTTCCCCAACTCCTGCTCCAGAGTCAGCGACAGACTCCGCAAAAGCTCAGCCTGCAGCCCCCGCAAGACCACCTGCTCCCGCCACAAAAACTCAGCCTGCAGCCCCCGCAAGACCACCTGCTCCCGCCACAAAAGCTCAGCCTGC
>CAZPBC010000027.1:0-1574 GCA_964584775.1 uncultured bacterium | reverse complement strand
CTCAGCCTGCAGCCCCCGCAAGACCACCTGCTCCCGCCACAAAAGCTCAGCCTGCTGCACCTGCAAGACAACCGGTCTCAGATTCCACTAGGTTGATCCACCAAACGAGAGCGAGGGCCTTTCCCAAAGGGCGCAAGCCGCCAGCAAGAAAACCTTTTATTGCTCCCAAATCAATTTAATTTTAGTGATTTACCTTAAGTTACTTAGGGTCAGGTTTTTAGATTTTATACTGGATAAAACTGCCATAGATCCATTTTTGGGGCTATTTTTCAAAAAAATCATAAGAAATTGAAATTCAATAGGATAGAATCCCCTCAAACCCTCCTAATTTTGATTTAAAATTAATATTATATTAATTTTGTTTACTAACATAGTATTATATTTTATAATATTATTATAAAGATAATAAATTACTTTAATAGGAGGTAAGAAATGCCAGAAATTACTTCAAAAAATACTTATTATTTACAGCCAGAACGTCCAGAGGACATGGAAAAATGGCTGACTATGCCCGAAGTCTCGAGCAAAAAAGCAAAAGATCACCCAACAGTAGAGCATGAGGGTCGCTCTTATGTGATTCACAGTGCAAGGCTAAAAAAATACGGAGCATTTAAGCGCTTTGGAAGAGGGCTCTTGGGTGTTGGGGTGACAGGCGCCACACTTGGACTTGGTCTTATTTCAAAAAGAGTCAGAAAGCTGTTCACGAAACCAGGCGATAAAGTCTTCATCGCGGTCTTTCAAGATGCCGTGGGCAAAACCGGAGGCAAACGACAAGGTTTGACCTTGCCGGAGGAAGCAATGAAACAACGAGAAGCTATTGTCGGTGGAAAAAGATTCGACATGGAAAAAGAAAAGTTTAGTGAGGACTCAAAAGTACCTGAGAAAGTCATAGAGAAAGGAAAGCAAGCGCAAGCTAAGCGAGGACGCAGCAAAAGCGACCCGAGAATTGGAGAGGTCCCCAAAAATGTACGTGATGCCACAAACGTAGCAAGACACCGCAGAGGACGTGACGTAGAAACTCCCTAGATAAGCAGAATAACAACAATGAACAACTCGCCTCCCCTTTTCAAAAGGGGGAGGCTTTTTTTATCCAAAATATTTGATAAGGCACCCCAAGTAATGCTGCAATCTAGTTTTCCAGATATTCATAATTAGCATGTTTTCAACAAATAGTGAGTCTAAAGCTAATATAAGCCATTTAAAAACTATATATTTCATGTATAATAAATGGTGTATTAATTTTATTTACTAAAATCATTATTTAATTTATAATATTTTATATTAAACATAATCAACGCTTTAAATTAGGAGATTAATAATGGCTAAATTTGAATATTTTGAACATGGAGTAGACTCTGCCGCAAGGGCTGAAAATTTACTGGCTTCAAAGCCAAAACACATCAACAAGGTCGTTAAACATGGTGGCCGTGAGTTCACGGTAGTAGAGGAAGGCTACTCAGAACGATACTCAGGTTTACGAAGGTTTGGAAGGATCCTAAAAGCCACCTTAGAAATTGGAGATTAAGCAACCATTTTTATGTAAATTTCAAGTCCCAGCTTCTCTATTTTTTGTT
>CAZPBC010000026.1:0-25305 GCA_964584775.1 uncultured bacterium | reverse complement strand
GGCCTGTCCAGTGCGCCCAGTATGTGCATCAGGGTGCTTTTTCCAGAGCCCGAGACACCTGTAATGAAGGTTAAAGCTCCCTTGGGAAGGGTTAAGGAGAAATTTTTCAAGTTATGAGCCTGTGCATGTTTAACTTGAAGTCCCTTCTGATCGATGGGGCGTTGTTTCTTTGGAGGTTCGATCTGCAGTTTTTTTGAGAGGTATTGCCCGGTCAGAGAATTTTTATCTTTTGCCAGTTGATTTAAAGTCCCTCTGGCAACTAGGTGTCCTCCCTTCGCTCCTCCTGTCGGTCCAAAGTCCAGTAAAGTATCTGCGATCTGAAGGGTCTGAAAGTCGTGTTCGACCAAGACGAGGGTATTACCTAGGTCGTTCAATTTTTTGAGCGCACCAAGAAGCTTTTCGTTGTCACTCGGGTGGAGGCCGATCGTCGGTTCGTCGAGGACGTAGAGTGTTCCTGTGAGCCCGCTTCCGAGCTGTCTAGCAAGGCGGATGCGTTGTGCTTCTCCACCAGAGAGGGTAGGAGCAGTTCGATCCAGGCTTAAGTATTCGAGACCTACATCGAGGAGAAAGGCGAGACGTTTTTTCAGCTGGTCCATCACTTCATGGAGAATCTTCTCCTGCTCTTTCGTGAGTTTGAGTTTTTCGATGAACTGCACCAGCTCTGAAATGGGCATCCTCGTCAAGGCGTGAAGGGGCTTGTTTTTGACGGTCACGTGGCGAGCAAGGTCGTTCACTCGTGCTCCTTCGCAGAAGAGACACGTTGTTTCACTCATGAGCTGTATGACTGCGCGGCGTAGGCGGTGGTTTTTGTTTCGAAGGGCATGGGTGAGCACATGATTGAGACCCCTCCATTGGATATGATAGGGGAGCCCTTTTAGACGAAGAGGCCCTTTAGAACCATTCAGGAAGAGATTGAGTTGTGTATTTGAAAGAGCGCTGAGTTTTTTGTTTAAGGGGAGGTCTAGAGCCTTAAAAAGGGCGCTGGTTAATTTCGTCTGGGCTCTGTTTTTCATCCCCATCCATAGCTCGTCGAGGAGGTCAGAGATGGTGAGTTTTTGGATGTCAGAAAACTGTGAGAGGTCTGTGCTGTGTTGTACTCCGATTCCTTCGCAGTAGGGACACATTCCTTCTTTTGTGTTGAAGGAGAAGGTGTGGGGCGTGATTTCTGGATAGGAGCGTCCCGTGCTCTCGACAGAAAAGGAGAGGTTGAAAAAGCGCTCTTCGTCGTTGATGATCACGAGAAGTTTTTTCTTGCCGAGGACGCTTGCCTCTTCAACGCTTTCCATCAGTCGAGCGAAATGGTTTGGAGAGAGCTTCAGACGGTCAATGACAATTTCGACTTTTTGTTTCTTCTTTGGATGGATGGGTATCTCATCCAGCTGTTCGAGTTCGTAGAGGACTTTGTCGATACGAACCCGTAAAAATCCCTGACCCTTTTTTTGATTTAACAGATCGCGGAGTTGATTCGCATTTTTGTACTCCAGTGGGGCTAGGATGTAGATGGTGCTACCCTCTTTCTCGGATAGAAGACGCTCCACAACGCTCTGTTTGCTAATCGCCTTGATCGTCTCTTTGGTTTCGGGGCAGTGAGGGATTCCTATTGTCGCGTAGAGGATTCTTAAGAAGTCGTATATCTCAGTGAGGGTACCGACCGTACTCCTTGGATTGACCATATGCCCTTTTTGATCAATGGCGATTGCAGGGGAGAGTCCGTCTACTTGTCCCACTTTGGGTTTCGGCATCGATTTAATGAACTGTCGGACGTATGGCGAGAGGGATTCTGCGTAACGTCTTTGTCCTTCAGCGTAAAGCGTATCGAACGCGAAAGAACTTTTTCCTGATCCTGAAGGGCCGGTGCAGACGGTAATCTTTCCACGCGGGATCGAAATATCCAGGTGTTTTAGGTTGTGCTCCTCAGCTCCTTGGATCTCGATCGTATCGATCTCATTGCGTTCGCGTTTTTTGCGAGCCCCTTTGGATTTGAGGATCTTTTTGACAGCCTTGAGAGTCTCTTTTTTTAGGGCGTGTGAAATGGCTTTCCCTGTTGGAGTCTTCTGTTTGGCGATCTCTTCGGGAGTGCCATTGCCAATGATTTTACCTCCATGCTTTCCCCCTCCCGGACCGAGGTCCAGAATCCAGTCAGCACATTTGATGACATCGATATTATGTTCGATGATGAGAATGGTATTTCCTCTGTCTACGAGCTTTTGCAAGACCGCAAGAAGATGCCTAATATCCTGATAGTGGAGTCCCGTTGTTGGCTCATCGAGGATGTAGAGGGTACGGCCGGTGGCTGGCCGTGCGAGCTCTCTTGCCAGTTTGATCCTTTGGGCTTCACCTCCTGAGAGAGTCGTCGATGACTGGCCGAGTTTCAAATAACCGAGACCGACATCCCTAAGCAGCTGGAGCTTTTTTCGGATAGAGGGGATATTTTCGAAGTGGTCATAGGCGCGGTCGACATCCATTTCAAGGATGTCGTAGATGCTTTTTCCCTTGTATTTGATCAAGAGAGTGTCTAGATCAAAGCGTTTTCCATGGCATTCTGGGCAGCTGGTGTAAGCCGCTTCCATAAAATCCATGTCGACCTTGATTTCACCCATGCCTCCGCAAGTGGCACAACTTCCTTCACCCACGTTGAAACTGAAACGTCCTTTCGGATACCCACGCGCGACACTTTCAGGGACGGCTGCAAATAGGTCGCGGATTTCATCAAAGAGTTTGATGTATGTCGACGGATTCGAGCGGGGATTGCGCCCGATTGGGGATTGGTCGATGCAAATGACCTTATCAAGCTGTTGCTTCCCATTGATGGTCTTATGAGGTCCGACTTCTAACTCACTTTGATGCAGCTCATTTGAAAGGGCGGGGTAGAGGGTGTCTGTGATCAGCGAAGATTTACCTGATCCGGAGAGTCCGGTCACAACCACCATGCGTTTCAGTGGGATTTCAACGCTGACTTTTTGTAAGTTGTGGTGGGTAGCCTCTTTGATATGGATCCACTCTTTCTTTGAAGGTGGTGGGCGCCTTTTTGGAACGCTGATTTCCTCTTTAAAAGTGAGAAACTTTCCTGTCAGGGAGTCTTTACTTTTCAGCAGAGATTTTAGGGGGCCATTGACGAGTAGCTTTCCTCCTTGGCTTCCAGCACCCGGTCCAAAATCGAGGACATGGTCTGCGGCGAGGATGGTTTCTTCGTCATGTTCCACGACCACTAGGGTGTTTCCTTGATCGCGGAGGGCTTTGAGCATTTCGATGAGTTTCTGGTTGTCTTCGGGATGTAACCCGATGGAAGGCTCATCAAGAACATAGGTGATTCCAACAAGTCCAGAGCCGATTTGTGAAGCAAGACGGACGCGTTGGGCCTCTCCTCCAGAGAGGGTGGGGGCTGTGCGGTCGAGGGTCAGATAGCCCACCCCAACTTGGTTGAGAAACTTGAGTCGGAAAATGATTTCCTTAATCAGCTCCTCACCAATCTTTTTTTCATTCGTATTGAGGCGTCCTTTTTCAAAGAAGTGGAGCGCTTCTTCGATCGACATCTCTAAGATCTCATGGAGAGCTTTGTCCCAGAAACGAGACATCGAGGGGTAGGGTTTGAGCCGCGTTCCTTCGCAGGTGGGACAGCGCTGTTTCACCATGAGGGCCGCCATTTTCTTTTGGTAGGAGGCGCTTTTTGCCTGTTGAAAGCGTTCACGAGCTTCCCAAAGGACTCCTTTCCAACGGATACGGTCGACCCAAGAGTAGCCTTTTGTCGGGTGGACGAAGTGCATCTTAAGAGGACGGCTGTCTTCTGTTCCAAAGAGGAAGAGTTTTTGTGCCTCTTTCGAAAGTTTCTTCCAAGGGGTCTTCAGCGAAAAGTTAAAAAGAGAGGCGAGGTTGTTGTAGATATTCTGATAGCGCACTGTTTGGTAAGAGGTCGCGACTGAGCAGCAGTCTTGAGCAATGCTTTTTTTGGGGTCGATGACAAGGTCGAGGTCGAATTCATGTGTCGTTCCGAGACCGTGGCAGTGTGTACACATGCCCGCATGGCTATTGAAGGAAAAATCGTGCGGTTCGAGTGAGGGATAGGAGAGTCCCGATTTTTTAGAAAAGGCAGTTGTTGAGAAGAAGAGCTCTTTTTCATCCTCTTCTATCACGATATAGAGAGCGCCTTTACCAATGTCGAGAGCTCGGAAGATTGCCTCTGCAAGCCGAGAGCGGTTTTCTGGAAGGTTCTTAATACGGTCGATAACAATTTCGATATCGTGGGGAGCGGCAGCATCAAGGGTCGGAGTCTCTTCAATGCGCGTCATTTCTTGATCGATACGAAGGCGTGTGAAACCGCGTTTGAGAAGCTCCTCAAACTCCTCGACGAAGAGCCCCTTCTTCTGCTTAGCGAAAGGAGCAAGAATTAGAAGAGATTTTCCAAGCTCTAAAGCTTCCACGCTTTTGAGGATCTTTTCTTTCGATTGCGGCATCACACGTTCTTTGCTGACGGGGCAGTAGTGTGTTCCTAGCCGTGCGTAAAGGACACGGAGAAAGTCGTGGATCTCGGTCATCGTTGCCACAAGCGAGCGAGGGTTGCGGCCGGCCGTCTTTTGTTCAATAGAGATCGTAGGGGAGATGCCCTCGGCTTTCTCGAGCTCCGGTTTAGGGAGGTCGCCGAGTTGCCTTTTCGCAAAGTTGGAGAGGGACTCGACGTAGCGGCGCTGTCCCTCTGTATAGATGGTATCAAAGGCGAGGGAGGATTTTCCGGATCCAGAGACTCCTGTACAAACGACAAGGTCTCCCTGCTGGATCTCCACATCCACACCTTTCAGGTTGTGGACAGAGACTTTTTTTAGTGTGATCGGGTTTTTTTTGGGCATAGCAGCTGCCCATTTTACACCCCGCTAGATTCTATGAACAGAAGAAAAGTTACTGTTTTTCTTCTTCTTCCTCGTCCTCGACGCGGTAGTTACCAAGAACGATGGTGAGTTCATAACGCCATGGGGCGAGCAAGTAGCCAGCAACGGTGACAAGTTGGTCTTTTCGCATCGCCGTTTCAAGTGCATCACGGACTCCAGGAAGGAGTTCGTACATGGCAATGTTGTTGTATTCGACATAGCTGCCGGATTCGGGGGCGGGAGGGTTGACAATACGGAACCGTGTGTTGTCTCCAATCGAGACAAGGTAGAGCTTATCGCCCTGTTTTTGGATCGTTCCCCGCGCTGTGACTGAAGTGTTTGCCATTCCAAGGCCGATTCTTCTCATCGTGTAGTTAATCGTTTGAAAAGAAAACTTGCTCTTTGGCTTCCAATCTAAAATCACTTGGCCAGGTGTGACTTGGACGTTCGCGACTTCTGGGATGAGCTCAAATTGGCGCTTTGTGAAATCCATACACTTTTGGTCACAGAGGCTAGCGGTATAGCCGACCACGACTTTTTCAATCTCTGCAGAAAGTGGGTTCGTGAGTAACAATAAACAGAAGAGGGTCCAGAGGGGTTTCATGAGATAGGCTCCTTTTTTGTTTCAAAATAGGTCTGTAGGGCGATAAAGTCAAACATACAGCTTGCAGTTTCCTCTAGAATCTCTTATACTTCCTGGTCTCATGCCGGGATGTTGCATGATCACTTGTGAAAATGAGACAAAATGCCCGGCGAATTCGACAGAACTCCCTCGAAGGGAAGGGTCTCGCGTCCTTTCCGAGAGGGAGTTCTGTCGAAGATGACGATGGAGTATTTTGTGGCAGTTTTGCGAGTGTTCATGAAATATTCCGGCCAAGGGATATTAGCTCAGTTGGTTAGAGCGCCACGTTGACATCGTGGAGGTCAGCTGTTCGAGTCAGCTATATCCCATTCAATTTTATGACAAAATCACCCTCTAGAAACGAACTTGCCGCTCTCATTCTTGCAGAAACTCTAGCCACTGCCTACCCGAGAGTGGCGATTGAGTCTCTGGGTGTGAGTCGCTTAGGTTTTTACTGCAAAGCTTCTTTTGCGAAGGCTCCAGGCGATCTACTGGAGAGTCTCGATGAGCTGATCCGCGGAAAAATCCGAGAAGATCTTCCTATCCAGCACACTTCTCGACTAGCTGACAATGTTCGAGTGATGATCAAAGAGAAAGGGCTGACTGCTTGTCGCCCTCTCTTTCAAGGACTTGAGGGGGCCATTGAGGTGGCGGAACTCGGCTCCTTCATTTCTCCCTTTTCTGCCCAAGAGGTGACCTCTACGGGGGATGTAGGAGTGATTAAGCTTTTAAGTCAAAGTTCTTTAGAAGAAGAGGGAGATCGCTTTGTCCTCAAATTCTCAGGCGTCGCTTTTGACTCAACACAGAAGCTAAAAGAGTTTTTAAAAGCCTACAAAGAGTATGAAAAAAACTCTGTGGTTTCAGCCTACAAGAAACGCGGCGTCCTGAAAGAACTTCCGAACGGTGAGTGGGTTAAGGCAGGAGAAATCGTCTCTTTATATGATAAACTCGCTGAAGTGACGATGAACACGCACTTAAAAGAGGGAGCGACTCCTATAGTTTCACCTTTAGAGGGGCGCCACTGTCTCGAAGCCCATGTGGGTTTTTTGAAGGAAAACCAGCAGACAGTCGAGATGGTCCGCCTTCCATTTGAGCAGAACCCGTCAGAACAACCTCATCCCTTCTGCCCCTGTGAGGCAGCCGTTGATATACGATTTATTCCAACCGACCGAGAAAAGGCGCTTTATCACTTGAAAAATGCCTTTATCACGACAAGTGAATTTTTGAGACACTTCAATGTCGAGGGGGAATGGCGTTATATAGAAATTTCTCCAAAAGAGGCGCTGCCCGAGGTGAGAGAGAAGGTGGATGGAGATGGAATTCCCCATGGAGACCGCTTTTCCCTCACTTCTCTTGAAATGAGGGCTCTATCTGGCCTGGTTTTAGTGGGAAGTGACCCGATGGGTCAAGAGTTTCTCCTCTCCCACCTCCTCTTTGTGAAGCGGAAAGGGGAGGAGGATCTTTACCTTCTTCAGAGCCTTACTGGAGGCCTGGATCCCTTTTTGCTCCAATGTCTTGGACAAAAACGCTCTTAGGGTGTAAAATAACTGAGTTTAAAAAATTTGCAAGGTAACTACATTTGAGAATCAATAATCAAATTCGCGTCCCAAAGGTGCGACTGATTAACAGCAAAGGCGAACAGATGGGAGTGGTCACTCTAAGTGAAGCTCTCGCTGCCGCTGAGGAGGCTGAGCTAGACCTCGTTGAGATTGCTCCCGAAGCTAGCCCTCCTGTCTGCAAGATTATCGATTTTGGTAAATATCGATACGACCAGACAAAACGTGAAAAAGAGAGCAAGAAATCAAGACACACCATCAAGATCAAGGAGATCAAGCTCAAGCCGAACATTGATACCCATGATTTTGATACTAAACTTAGACGTGCGCGTTCTTTCCTCGAAGAGGGCAATAAGGTCAAAGTGACCTGCCAATTTCGCGGAAGAGAGATGGCACATACAGAGATTGGAGAACGTGTGGTTCAGAAGATGTGCGATAGTCTTGAAGACATTGCACAACCCGATGCGCCTATCAAGCGTATGGGGCGTTTTTTGAACGTCGTCCTCTCACCTGTAGGAAAAAGAAAGAAATAGGATTTAGGAGACCAAACCGTGCCTAAAATGAAAACAAGAAGGGCTGTCAAAGCCAAATTTAAAGTGACCGGTACAGGCAAATTGCTCCGCCGTAAACCGGGGAAAAGACACATTCTCACGAAAAAGACACCCAAGCGTAAAAGACAACTTGGGAAAGATGCTGTTTTAGATGAGATGCATACAAGGGTATACAAGCCCTTAATGGGATAATTACGAAGGAGATGAATCATGACTAGAGCTACCAGTGCCGTTGCTCGTCATCGCAGAAAAAAGAGACTTTTTAAAGAAGTCAAAGGGTATTGGGGGGATCGCAAGAACCACCTCCGTAACGCTTTGGATGCGCTGACACGCAAACGCCAAAACAATTTTATTCACCGTAAGAAAAAGAAAGGGGATTTCAGACGCCTTTGGATTCAACGAATCAACGTTGGTGCTCGTATCCACGGACTTTCTTACAGCAAGCTGATCCACGGACTTCAGCTCGCTAACTGTGAAATTGACCGCAAGATGCTATCTGAGATGGCGATCCATGACCCAGCTGGGTTTGGTGCGGTTGCCGAGTCTGCTAAAAAAGCGCTCGAAAAAAAGGCCTAATCGCAGGGGGGAAGCTTTAACGCTTCCCCCCTTCAATCTACGGTGGGATGTCTTGGAACAGCTACAACAGATTCGATCCTCATTTAACTCAGATCTAAAAGAAGCTCAGTCGCTCACAGACCTTGAACAGCTCGAGGTCAAATTCCTTGGTCGTAAAGGACCCGTACAAGGAGCGATGAAGCTTTTGAAGGAGGTCTCCTCTGCAGAGCGCCCGAAAGTGGGTAAAGAGATCAATGAGATCAAACAAGAGATCGAACAAGCCCTTCAAGATAAAAAAGCGAGCTTCGAGAGCCTAGAGCTAGAAGAAAAGCTCGCAGGGGAAACCATCGATACAACCCTTCCTGGGCGCCGCCGATTTCTAGGGGCCGAGCATCTCATCAATAAAGAGTTAGACCACGCGATCGACACGCTCCGCGAGATGGGCTTTTCGGTCCAGTATGGTCCTGATATTGAGAGCAGCTACTACAACTTCGAAGCGCTGAACTTTCCACCTGATCATCCAGCGATGGATATGCAGGATACCTTCTACATTGATGGAAAGGAAGTGCTTCTCAGAACGCACACCTCCAACATCCAAGTTCGATTTATGGAGGGGAATACCCCGCCGATCCGTATCATTGCGCCCGGTAAAGCCTACCGGAACGAATCGATCTCTCGCCGCTCACATGTCTTTTTCCATCAGGTGGAAGCACTCTATGTGGATAAACAAGTCAGCTTTTCAGATTTAATGGCGACGCTCGAAGATTTCTTCCAGAGGATCTTCCACGAGAAAGTCGAAGTCCGCTTTCGTCCGAGCTACTTTCCTTTTGTAGAGCCGGGGATGGAGGTCGATATTGGTTGTCTTGTCTGTTCTGGAGAAGGTTGCCCGATTTGCAAGCATACGGGTTGGCTTGAGGTCGCGGGTGCCGGCATGGTCCACCCTGAGGTCCTAAAAAATGGCGGAATTGATCCCGAAGAGTACTCTGGCTACGCCTGGGGTATGGGAATCGAGCGTCTTGTCATGTTGAAGTATGGAATTCAAGATATCCGGACCTTCACTGAAAATGACATGCGCTTCTTAAAACAGTTCGCATGACTCAGACGCTTCTCGAAACTCTCAAAGAGCGCTATCCTTCCTATTCAAAAAAGCAGCTGAAACGTTTTGTCGACCGCGGTCAAGTGGATGTAAATGGCCAAGTGGAGCGTTTTGCGAGTCGCCGCCTAAGAGGAGATGAGCAGGTACGACTTCATGAATCGGATGAGCCGACTAAAGCCCTCTTTTCAAAGGAGTCAGTCCTCTTCGAAGCGGAAGACTTCTTTATCTACGATAAACCTGCAGATTTTGTCTGCGCTCCTGAAAATCTCACTTTCTTTTCACCCATTGGAAGGAGCCTCTCGCTTGTCCATCGATTAGATCGCTACACCACAGGCTGCCTTGTCGTTGCTAAGACAAAGAGTGGAGAGGAAGTCCTTCTTCAGCTTTTTAAAGAGAGAGGGGTGAAAAAGCGCTATCACGCACTGGTCGATGGTGTCGTAAAGGAAGAGGAGGGGTGCATTGATCAACCTCTTGCCAAGGTGGCTCAGATAGGCAATCAAGCGGTTTGGGGAGTGTCAGAGAAAGGAGTGCATGCAAAAACCCACTGGAGGGTGCTTCAAAGGTTAGAGAGGGAAACGCTTTTGGAACTTGAACCAGTGACCGGACGGACCCACCAGATCCGCGTGCACCTATCGAGCCTGGGCCACCCGCTTGTAGGAGATACGACGTATGCAAAGTCTTTTATATCGCAACTTCGGCCGCCCCATTATTGGTTGCATGCGACCTCGCTCGAGTTTATCTATGAATGGGAGCCAGTGGTGGTCCATTCAAGAAGACCATTTCTCACTGAAATTGATTAGCGTCTGGACAGGAAGCTTCTTGATACAGTCACCTGTTGCACAGCTACGGAGCTTTCTGCACCGTTTTTCAAATGTCTCTCCATAAGGACAGCTGCCTTGAAGATTTAGGCTTTCAAGAGGAGCGTACTTTTTTGATGAAGAGGCTCCGAAAAGTCCCAGTGTTTTTGCTCCAGCAGTGTCAGCTAGGTGGAGTGGGAGAGAGTCGCAAGCGATCACTTTTCCGAGCTTTCCCATCACATGTGAAAGTAGGGGAAGAGAAACCAGGGGGAGGAGCTGCACAAGACCTGAGGTTCGCTGGGAGAGGGATTCAGCGATGGCTCTCTCTCGCTTGTTCCCTGAAAGAAGATAGAGGGTCTGCTCTTTTTTAGAGAGGTGAAGAAGGAGTTTAAATAAGGACTCTAGAGAGACCTCTTTGTTCTTCCAGGCGCTAAAGGGGCAGATCAGAATCCCTTCTTTCAAATTCAATCCTTCTAGCTCCTCTTGTTCTTTCTCATTCAGTGTGAGACGGACTGGCATCGGAGAAGGGGCTGGTAACCCAAAGAGCGATTCCACAAAGTAGAGGTACTCATTGCGGATATTCTGTCCTTTTGGGGGGTGGATTCTTTGATCGACAAAAAGAGCACTGAGGCTCTCTGGAGCCGTGCCATAGCTATAGCCGACGCGCTTTTTTGCGCGTGCAGAGAAGGAGAGAAGGGTGCTTTTTAAGTTTCCCTGCAAGTTGATGAGGAGGCAATAGTCCTCCTTTCCAACACGCCGTCGAAATTCCGCAATCTCTTCGCGGGTGGTTTTACTGAAGAGACTTTTTCTCCACTTCTTGGTGTCCGAGATAAAGGTGTGACGGATGTCGGGATGTGACTTGACGAGGGGAGCGGCCCCCTTTTCTACGACCCAGTCAATCTGACAGTCAGGAAAGTGGGTTTTTAGGTAGTGGATGACTGGGTAGGTGTGGACGACATCCCCAAGGGCAGAGGTTTTGATGATCAAGATCGATTGGGGCGCTACTTGATCCATCCGCCTCCGAAGACGATCTCATCTTGGTAGAAGACACAAGCTTGACCGGGGGTGACGGCATGGGCTGGTGTATCAAAAACCACGCGCGCTTTCCCCTCTTCGAGTGCAGTCACCGTTGCTGGAGACTCGGGGCCTCTCGAGCGAATCCGAGCGCTCACGCGGAATTCGTCTCCGACCTGTGGGTCGACAGCGATCCAGTTCACCCCTTCAATGATGCATTCCGGCTTTGTAGCATCTTCACGTGAACCGACGAGGATCTCCTTTTTCTCTGCGTCAATTCCTGTGACATAGAGAGGTTCTCCAAAGGCAATACCAAGCCCTTTTCTCTGTCCAACCGTGACACTATAGGTTCCTTTATTCTCACCGAGAGTCTCGCCATTGACATGTTTGACAGTCGCTTTGGCTTTCTTGGTCTCTTCTGGGAAGTGGCGCTCAAGGAATGCGGCGTAGTCACCGTCGGGAATGAAGCAGATATCTTGGCTTTCAGGCTTCTTCGCTGTCACCAAGCCCGCATCTTCAGCCATGTCTCGGATATCTTCTTTGGTGAATTCTCCCACAGGGAAGAGAGTCTTTGAGAGCTGCTCTTGAGTCATACTAAAAAGAAAGTAGGACTGGTCTTTCTTTCGGTATTTCCCACGGAGAAGGAGGTAGCGGCCTCGGTTTTGATCGAATTCAATGCGTGCGTAGTGTCCTGTGCAGACTTTGCTTGCTCCGATTTCGCGCGCTTTGTTGTAGAGAGTGTCAAACTTGAGCTTTTCGTTGCAGAGGATGCAGGGAGAAGGGGTGCGGCCTGCAAAATACTCCTGCGCGAATTTGACCACGACTTCGTTCCAAAACTCCTCTTTGAAATTGATCGCATAGTAGGGGATGTCGAGAGCACGAGCGACAAGGCGTGCGTCTTCCACAGACTCTGCACCGCAGCAGCTTTGGTTTGAGCACGAGGACTGCTCAGCCTCTTCTCCTTTCCAAAGGCGCATCGTCATTCCGACGCAGTTGTATCCTTTTTTTACCATCAATGCAGCTGTGGCTGAGGAGTCCACTCCTCCAGACATCGCAATGACTACGGTTTCTTGTTCAGGCATGGTCTAATTCTCTAATTAAGGGGTCTAGGAGGATCTCCTCTTCGACGAGTTCAATCGCCTTCTTGACCTTGGAGTGGTCTTCACGGCGGATTTTAGCAATAAAGGAGGTGATTTTTTTCATCGCATCATAGCTGCAGAGGGGAACATAGATGATCGGGATGTCGCTTTCATAAATGCGTCGGTAGGTCTCTTCATCAGGAGGCTGGCTTCCCGTCAAAATCATTCCACAGCTACGGTGGTCTTCGCGTTCCATCTCAATCACTGCCGCGATAATGTCGCTCCGACTCGCGGGAGTGATGATGAGTTCTTCTTTCCTCTCCTCTTCAAGGAAGGCTCTCAGTGAGCTTGCGACAAGGCGCTTGTGTTTAAAGTGCCGCAAAGCATTCTCTTGGCCTGTAATTAGAGGGGCTTTGAGGTAGGCGGCAAAGTCGCTCATCGTTGGAGTATTAAGAAACGCGTTGTACGGGATGGTACCAAGGAGGGGAATAGAGTAGCGGTCTAGCGCTTTCTGCATATAGTTTTGGACCATTTCTCTCTTTTCAGGCTGGACGCGATTGAGGATCACTCCGCGTACTTTGGCACCTTTCCGATGAGCCAGCTCAATATAGGTTGTGAGCTCGTCAAACGTCGAGCCTAGACCTGCTGTTGCGATCAGGATCATCTCCAAATCGAGCATCCGGGCCACCTCGGCATTGCCGAGCTCCAGGATCGACCCCACGCCCACATGGCCGGTTCCTTCGACAATTGTAAAATCACTCCTTGAGGAGATGGCTTCATAAGAGCGAACAATGCTCTCTTTGAGCGACTCAGAGGTGATCTCTTTATCTAAAAATTTTCTTGTAAAACCGGAAGGAATGATGACAGGGCTCATCTCTTTCCAATCATCTTCTAAGTCGAAAACCTCTTGGAAAAGCTGGACATCCTTGTCAACAATCAGGCCAGGAGTGATCTCGACATGCTGTTGGCCGACAGGCTTAATGAACCCAACTCTGTTAAAACGTTTTTTGAGAGCCGCAATGAGACCAAGACAGCAGGTTGTTTTCCCTACATTTTGGCCCGTAGCAGCTATAAAAATTCCTTTCCTCATAAGCAATGTAGTATAGCAGAAAATCGCTTATTTGCCGAGATTATGATAGAGGCAGGAGTCTGTGTTCCTGCCTCTAATAAAGATTTATTTTAACTTTATTTACTAGCTTGCTTCAGCTTATCTTGTCTTGGTTTTTTTCAGGCCTGGCCAAAGCTAATTCTTTTATCCCCAAACCAACAATCTTTCCAGCCATGACAGTCCATGCAATTGTAGCAAGGCCTCCCGAGCTGGTGATCCCAAGTGGGGCTGATGCCATGAAGACCACTGCACTGGCAAGGAGGACGCAAATCACTCTAAGGGTCCAATCATTCTTGAGAAAGTTGAGCTCAAACTTTTCAGCCAACTTTCTTAGAGCGTATTGAGCTACTTGGTCAACGACAGTGAAGATAGAAGCAGCAAAAGCGGCGACTCCTACCGGGAGGACAGACATGGAAGAGACCTCAGGATAGGGAAGAAAGTTTAAACTGTAGTTAAAACCTTCTGCTATGCCGATGCATGTTACACCTTCAACTAGAGGTCCCCAGTTAAATTTATTATCAGAAGCTTGTGTGTTTGTAACCATGGATTAAATCCTCTCATAACGTTCAATTTTCATAAATTTCATCAAAATAAAAGAAATAGCCTTTCTTTGAATTCAATTATATTAACAAAAAGAGAATTATTTTTGTAGAAGGGCAAGCTTGCCTTGAATTTCTTCAAGCTTGTGTTCTTGCTGCTGTAGTTGCTCTTTGGTTTTGGCAATGAGCTCTTCGGGGGCGCGGGAGACAAATTCGGGGTTGTCGAGGCGTGAGCGGAGGCCTTGCAGCTGTCCTTCGAGCTTGGTTTGCTCTTTGGAGAGGCGCCTTTTCTCCTCTTCAATCCTCTCTGAGGGGAGAGGGATGAAGAGCTTCAGCGAGCCGACAACTGCACTTGAAGCGAAGTCAAGAGGGGGTTCTTTGTCGTGAAACTCTAAACTTTTTGTTTTAACGAGGGCGCGGATGAGGGAGGCATTTTTCTCAATCGCGGCGCGCTCTTTTCCTACAAGGTGGACTTCGACAGCACTGCTCGGAGGGAGTTTCATCTCCCCTCGGATATTGCGGATCGAGTAGATCACCTCTTCCAAAAGAGCAAACTCCTTCTCGACCTCCTGGATCTTCTCTTTAGGATAGAGAGGAGTCGGATAGGGAGCCACTGCAATCGACACTTGATGGAGGGCTTGAATCGCATCCCGAGTGTAAGGGTCTTGCTCATCATCTAGCTTTGAAACTCCAAGTCTTGTTTTCAGTGTTTGAAAGAGCTCTTCTGTAATGAATGGTGTCATCGGGTGGAGGAGCCGGATTGAAGCGAGGAGGACGATCGCGAGGACTTTCTGCTTATTGGTGCGTTCTTCAGGACCTTTCTCTTTACCGAAGAGAGTGGGCTTGACGATCTCCACGTAGTAGGCGCAGAACTCTTTCCAGAAGAAGTCGTAGGCACATAGGGCGGCTGTATCAAAAGAGAAGCTGTCTAAAGACTTAGTGACGGTTTCAATGGCGCTTGAGAGTTTAGCCAGGATCCAGTGGTCTTCGAGATCGAGGAGGTCAAGATCTAGTCCTTTGGTGAATTCAGTGCTAGTGAGTCCAGGATGCTCTCCGTCTTGGAGATTCATCAGAACGAAGCGCGCGCCGTTCCAAACCTTGTTGGTGAAGTTGCGGAACTCTTCAAATTTGCGGAGGTCGAGGTCGATCTCTCGAGACTGGGATCCTGTAGAGGCGAGGGCAATACGCATGGCGTCCGTGCCATATTCTTCGATGATCTCGAGGGGATCAAGGATGTTCCCTTTACTCTTCGACATCTTCTCCCAGCGGCTTAGAACCTCTTTTGGTGGAGGTGTGCCCAGTTCATACTTGCGGCGCTCTTCTCTTGAAACGTATTGGATCGATCCCTCTTCGGTTTTTCGCCAGTAGGATTTTCCAAAAATGAGTCCATGTAGGAATACTTTTGGGAACGGAGGGGTTTGATGGATGTAGTTGCCCATCAAGAGCATCCGTGCGACCCAGAAAAAGAGGATGTCGTGACCGGTGACCAGGACACTGTTAGGGTAGAACTTTTCGAGCTCTTCCGTTTTTTCCGGCCAGCCAAGGGTCGAGAAGGGCCAGAGTGCAGAGGAGAACCAGGTGTCGAGGACGTCCGGATCTTGCTCCCATGCATCAGGGTTTTCTTCGACCTCTTTGGGTAGGCCTTCACCGGCATAGCAGATGCGGTTTTCAGGGTGGGCTTTTTCATACCAGACGGGAATCTGGTGTCCCCACCAGAGTTGTCGGCTGATACACCAGTCTCTAAGGTTCCGGATCCAGTGGAAGTAGGTGTTTTCCCAGGATTTGGGAAGGAGGGCCACTTGCTGGTCACTCACCATCTTTTCAAGGCTCTCTTGGAAACCGCCCATTTTGACGAACCATTGCTTCGACATGTAGGGTTCGATGACGGCTTTTGAGCGGTAGGAGAGGCCGACACGGTGCGGGTGCTCCTCAACCTTGACGAGGAAGCCTTGCTGCTTCAATTTTTCGACGACCGCTTCACGGGCATCGAGCATGGACAAGCCTTGGAACTCACCCCCTTCTTCGTTGATCTTTCCATCCGGGGTCATGATGTTGATAAAGGGGAGATCGTGATTGACACCCATCTCGTAATCATTGGGATCATGAGCGGGGGTGACCTTCACACAGCCGGTTCCGAACTCGGGGTCGACGTGGCGATCGGCGATGATGGGAATTTCACGGTTCACCAAAGGGAGGAGGAGCTTCTTTCCTATGAGGTCGGCATAGCGCTCGTCTTTGGGGTGGACGGCAACAGCTGTGTCACCCAGCATCGTCTCGGGGCGTGTTGTTGCGATCTGGACGCTTCTCTCTTCCCCAACGACAGGGTAGCTGATGGTCCATAGATGACCCAAACGCTCCTCATACTCGACTTCATCATCCGCAATGGCAGTTTGAGTGACAGGGTCCCAGTTGACGAGGTAGTCGGCTTTGTGGATGAGTCCCTGATCATAGAGTTTTTTGAAGACAGTCCGGACGGCGCGGTTGCTCTTTTCATCCATGGTGAAGCGCATACGTGACCAGTCACAAGAGCAGCCCATCTTTTTCAGTTGATGGACAATCCGCTTCTCATACTCGCTCTTCCATTCCCAGACCTTTGCTAAAAACTCCTCTCGAGAGTAGTCGCTGCGCCTCTTGTTTTCCGACTCGATAAGGTGTCGCTCGACGACCGTTTGAGTCGAGATACCGGCATGGTCGGTTCCAGGGACCCAGAGAGCTTCATAGCCCTGCATGCGCTTAAAGCGGATAAGGATGTCCTGAAGGGTATTGACAAGGGCATGGCCCATGTGGAGAGCACCTGTTACATTCGGAGGGGGGATGACGATGCAGAAGGGGGGCTTGTCTGAGGAGGCATCGGCGCGGAAGAGGGAGTGTTCTTCCCAAAATTGGTTCCATTTTGGGTCGTGCTCCTCAGGCGAGTAATTTTTTGGAAGCTCTTCTGTCATCTAAGTCTCTCGTTAAAAGGTGGAAGAGAGAGTATAAGGCAGAAGTTGAATAAAAAAAAAGGCAAGTGCCGAAGCACTCGCCTTTTTTCGTCGTTTAGCCAAGCTTAGCTTATACGCCTTCAGAAGAAGGAGTATCTTCACCACCGTCTTTAGGGCCTTCAGGGTCTTTAGCACCATCAGTAGGTTCAACTTTAGCTTTCTTAGCATCATCAACAGCAGGTGCGTCACCTTTTAGGAAGTAGGTAACAGCGAAGCCAAGGATTTTACCAACTACAACCATCACAGCAAGAGCTGTAAGAGCTGGAGTAGCAGTCACGCCTAGAGCAACAGCAGCACCATAAGCAGCGGCAGCACCAGCAACAACAGAGATAGCTTGTGCAACGTACTCGTTTTTAAGGAAGCTTAGGCTTTCGAATTTCTCAGCAACGTAAGCGATTGCATGCTTAGCAACTTGATCAACGATAGCGAAAGCACCAGCAACAGCAGCAGCGTGGCCAGTCGCAACAGAAGTGATTGCTTTTCCAAGGTAACCAGCGATAACAGCTTGGTTAACACCTTCACCTGCAGCAACAACAACACCCGTTTCGATAGCGCTTAGCACGTAAGGGCTCATTTGCTTATTAGCAGTACTAGCTTCGGTAGTAGACATAGAATAATCCTCCTAATAGAGAGTTTGGTTAATGTTGAATCTTTTTCAGTGTCATTTGTTCAAATCTTCAACGATGTTGAAAATGAGCTGATAGGACACATTGTTGCAAAATGCTTCTTTTCGGGCAACTGTCTATCTTTTTTTATTTGTTCGCATCCAGGTATTTGGTACTTTTTCATCTCTAATTTTTTACTTGTTTTTGGATTAAATTTGACTTTTTACCGAAGTGATTTATCTACTTTTCTAACTTTATTCTCGCTTTTATCTAATTCTTAAGCTCCACACTATAAATGACATACAGTAATTCTGTGAGAGGGAGTCCAAAGACAGAGTTGGGGGGTATCTTCAGGGTAGTTGTTGAGGTCTTTCCCTCAGTAAAGATCCTGTGAAATGAGCAGAAAATTTTCTTGTTTTTTCCTCTAAAATACTTCCTCTAGTGTGCAAAATTCAGCCTCTTGATAGACTATTTTTTCAGTAAAATCCTTCCTTTGTTTCCTTTTTTGGAGTCGTTTATGGTGCCTGTCACACTTCCTCAGTCGATTTCGTTCATGCAGAGCTTGTCGGAATGTGTCTACACCACACCCCTTCTTCACTCACTTGGAGTGGGTCGGGGACGGGTGGCTCCGCAATTGGTCCAGCTGGAAACTCTTTCGAACTGGGAGGTGAAAGACCTCGCTCAAAAGGTTGACCTGGTCGTTCAGCTGCTTTTCCAAGGGGCAAAACTCAAAATTTTACAAGGAGGGAGCTCACTCTTCGACCTCGCTGCACCTCGCCTACTTCAAAAGCTGGGTGTTCGAGAGGTAAAATCTCTTCTTGACCAGCTTGCGACCCTTCCTTCGGAAGAGAAAGAGGTAAAGAAACAGCTTCTCAGTTTATTAACAGAGGGGCAAGTCACACAGGCTCTAAATCTTACGAAAGATCAAGTGAAACTCGCTCTCCGGGCGGACCGCTCACTAGCAGGTTATATTCAGGAGACGAGGCCTTCCGTGTGGGAGGAGGAGTCAAGATCTTTCTCTGATGCCTTTCTCAATTTTATCCCTAGCCTTTTGAGTGCGGTTCACTTTGTAATGACCTATTTTGAAGAGGGGCAGCTACCTGATATGATATGGGAGGTCTATCTCATTTTGGGGATCTACTACCGTTTTTTCATGATCCCAGCCTCTTTTTGTATTGCAGCTGGCTTCTTTATCACCTCTGGGATTACGGCTTATTTAGTTGCAGCAGGGGTTGCGGTCGTAGGGCTCGGGGTGATCTATGGGTATTTGAGGTATCTCAAACCCTGCCCTAAGAACTTGGCATATGGTGCGGTGAACTGGACAGAAAAGGCGAGGAAAAAGGAGTTTCCGAAAGCGGCCTACCGTCCTGAGTTGCTGGAGTTACTCAAGTTTCAAATGACCTCTTCCCGTCACCTGAAGAAACATGTCCTCATTGTAGGGAAGCCAGGAACGGGAAAGACGACGCTCGCCAGGGAATTAGCCTCTTTACTTGCTGAAAAGGAGGAGACAAAACACCTTCAGGTCTTTGCGATGAAGCCCGGAACGCTTGCTAAGCCGACGAACGGTGTGACTCCCGCCACAAAGCTGACACGGATTAAGAAGCAGCTGGGACCGCACGCTCGTGATACGCGCTTAGTGTTAGATGAGTTTGACAGTTTGGTTCCGCAGCTAGGCGCCCACCTTAAGACGGTTCTGGATGAGGGTGAGATGGGGTATATTGCGACTACGACAACCCAAGGATATCAAAATATCATGGGAAATCAGCAGGTGGGCCCTGAGCTCCTCGAACGGTTCCATATCCTCTTCCTAGAGGACCCGGATCCCGAAAACGCTCTCCACATGCAAGCACTCAAAACGATGGCAGCGACTCATATTTTTAATCACCAGGAGCCTGTCTTAGTTGAAGCTGGAGCGATCGATGCGGCAGTTGAGTGTAAAGAACCGAAACTTGCTGCACGTTGTCAGCCCAGGTTAGGATGTGACCTTCTCGATGCGGCGCTAGCCCGTGTGGCGCACCGACTCCGTGGACAGCCTGAAGCTTCAGAGGAATTGGCGAAGGCTGAGAAGGCCTATCAAGAGGCGCTGCGGACGTATCAAATGGATCCAAACCGTCTCTCTGCTCCCGAGAAGATGGGTGAGTTAGAAGAGGCGGTGAGGAAGACCCAAGAAGCTTTAGAGGCTGAACGGTCCAAAGAGCAAGAGCGGGGGGAGAAGATGCGTAGAGTCGGCGAGCTGGTCTCGTTGATCCGTGACGAAGACCGTCGTGGAGCCCTTCTTGCCGCAAACGGAGGCTCTCCAGTCGAGTATCTTTTTGGGAAATACATTCAGAAGCCCTTCTGGATGAGAAGAGTGGAAGAGCTTGAAAGGGAAGTGGGGGATGTCTCTCTTCGGGTGACTGCTGAAGTGATTCAAGCTGAGATCGCTCTGATGGTGAAGAACCTACCGACCTCACCTGAATAGCTGTCCCTCATTGACTTTTTAGGTTTTTTTAGGGTATGAATGTGGGTCATTATTTATTGGAAAAAATATTTTTTTAACTTCTCACTATCAAAGGAAATCTGAATGGATTCGAATTTATATGGATTTGTCGTCGTCGCAGGACTGCTGTCAGTGCTCTTCGGTGCCTATTTAATCCGCTCTGTTCTTGCACTCAGTGTTGGTACAGAAAAAATGCAACAGATTGCAGGTGCCATCCAAGAAGGAGCTAGCGCTTATCTCAATCGACAATACCAAGTGATTACACTCGTTGGAGTGGTGATCTTTGCTTTTTTGACATGGAAGCTTGGACTCTATGTGGGAATCGGATTCCTCATTGGTGCCGTTCTCTCCGGGGCAGCGGGCTATATTGGAATGAACATCTCTGTTCGAGCAAATGTCCGTACTGCTGAGCAAGCGAGACGCTCTCTTTCTTCTGCTTTAGATGTGGCGTTCCGCTCGGGAGCAATTACAGGACTTCTTGTTGCAGGACTCGCATTACTAGGAATCGCTGTCTATTATATTGTTTTAAGACAAACCACACTCTCGACTCGTGATATTTTAAACGCTCTTGTTGCTCTTGGGTTTGGCGCATCACTGATTTCTATTTTTGCAAGACTTGGTGGGGGAATCTTCACTAAAGGAGCAGACGTTGGTGCTGACCTTGTGGGTAAAGTTGAAGCGGGAATTCCAGAGGATGACCCAAGAAACCCTGCTGTGATTGCAGATAACGTCGGTGACAATGTCGGAGACTGTGCTGGAATGGCGGCCGACCTCTTTGAAACCTACGTCGTGACAGTGGTCGGTACAATGCTCCTCGCAGGAGTCTTTTGGCCGGCTGGAATCATCCAAGAAACGATGATGCTTTACCCTCTTCTCATTGGTGCTGTTTGTATGTTGGCATCGATTGTGGGAACCTTTTTTGTTCGCCTAGGAAAGAGCAAAAACATCATGGGTGCCCTCTATAAGGGCTTCATTGCTACAGCTCTTTTTTCGGCTGCAGGAATTGGTGTGGTGACCTCCTATTCACTAGGGTTTTCTAACACTTTTACAGTGAATGGAATCAGCTTTACAGGACTCAACGTCTTTGTTTGTGCGATGGTCGGTCTCATTGTGACCGGTCTTTTGATCTGGATTACTGAGTACTACACTTCGACGAGTTTCCGTCCGGTGAAGGAAATTGCAAAAGCTTCTGAAACAGGCCACGGAACGAACATCATTCAGGGACTCGCTGTTTCGATGGAAGCCACCGCTCTACCGGTTCTTGTCATCTGTGGAGGGATCTTGGTCTCTTACCTGAATGCCGAGCTTTTTGGAATTGGTGTTGCTGCGACATCCATGCTTGCCCTGGCTGGAATGGTCGTTGCACTCGATGCTTACGGACCCGTGACAGACAATGCGGGTGGAATTGCCGAGATGAGCGAACTTCCTCAGGAAGTCCGTCAAGTGACCGACGCTCTTGATGCAGTAGGAAACACGACCAAGGCAGTCACAAAAGGATATGCGATTGGTTCTGCGGGTTTTGCAGCCCTTGTCCTCTTTTCTGCTTTCATTGAAGATCTCACACACTACTTTCCGGATATGCAGCTGAACTTCTATCTGCAGGATGCGTATGTTGTGATTGGCCTTTTCTTAGGAGGACTGTTGCCTTACCTTTTCGCTTCGTTGAGCATGAAGTCTGTCAGCCGTGCTGCAGGTTCTGTGGTTCACGAAGTCCGACGCCAGTTCAAAGAGAAGCCTGGCATCATGGAAGGTTCTGAGCAGCCCGACTATGGTCGTGCAGTTGACATGCTGACAAAAGCAGCGATCAAAGAGATGGTAATTCCTTCTCTTCTCCCTGTTTTTGCCCCGATCGTGATCTACTTCTTTATCTTACTCACAGTGGGTCAAGCTGAGGCGTTCCTCACTGTAGGTTCTTTGCTCCTCGGTATCGTGGTGACAGGGCTCTTTGTAGCTCTTTCAATGACCTCTGGAGGAGGTGCTTGGGATAATGCCAAGAAGTACATTGAGGACGGTCACTACGGCGGAAAAGGGTCTGAAGCCCACAAAGCTGCTGTCACAGGTGACACTGTAGGGGATCCTTACAAAGACACCGCAGGGCCAGCGATCAATCCGATGATTAAGATCGCGAACATTGTGGCGCTACTGATGCTCGCAATGCTCTCAACTCAATAATCCAAAACCAAAAGCCCTCACTCTAAAAGTGGGGGCTTTTGGATATTTGATGAGTGTCCTCATTCATCTCTCGACCACAATTAAAACATACAGGTGAGTATGATCAAAAGAAATCCCCACTTTTCCTCTCTTCTGCCAAACTATCTCTTTGAAGAAATCGGATTGAGAAAAAAAGCCTATCTCGAAAGACACCCTGAAAAGCATCTCCTTGACCTCGGCTTAGGTGACACGACACTTCCACTTTCACCCGTTGTCGTGCGATCTATCCAAGAATTTGCAGAGAAAATGGGAAAGAAAGAATCCTATAAAGGATATGGACCTACTTCTGGATCTGTTGAATTGAAGAGGGGGATATCAGAGCGTTTTTATGCTGGCATTGTATCCGCTGAAGAGATCTTTATTTCTGATGGGGCAAAATGCGATATTGGCCGCCTGCAACTTCTCTTTGGAGATGATGTGACAGTCGCACTCCAAGATCCGGTCTACCCTGTTTATCTTGACGGCTCTCTTTTACAAGGGGTAGCTCCTCAAAATATTTTCCGATTGCCTTGTACTCCAGAAAATCAATTTTTCCCCGACCTCTCTCTTGCGAAAGGTGTGGATGTGCTCTATTTCTGCTCGCCGAATAACCCGACGGGGGCGGCTGCGACACACGAGCAGCTACAAGAACTCGTTTCTTTTGCAAAGAAAGAGGGTACGCTGATTATCTTTGACGCCGCTTACTCGTGTTTTATTCAAGATATCAACCTTCCAAAAAGCATCTTCGAAATTCCCGGTGCAGAAGAGGTGGCAATCGAAGTGAACTCTTTCTCTAAATTTGCGGGTTTTACAGGAGTGCGCCTCGGCTGGACAGTGGTTCCAAAAGAACTGCGTTATCCCGGAGGAGAGTCAATCTACCAAGATTGGATCCGCGCTACAGATATCGTTTTCAATGGCCCTTCAAACCTCTCTGAGGCAGCTGGAAAAGCAGTCCTTTCTGAAGAGGGTTTTAAAGCCTGTAAAGAGCAGGTTGCAACCTATCAAAAAGCCCTCCACGAATTTGAACGCTTGCGAGAGATTCCCTCTTACACACTCTTTGCAGGAACGAATGCTCCTTACGCATGGATTCGAGTTGAGGGAAAAAGTTCTTGGGACCTTTTTGATGAGCTGCTCAACGAGTGCCAAATTGTTTCCGTACCTGGAGCAGGCTTTGGGAGCGCAGGGGAGGGATTCGTCAGACTCAGTGCTTTTGCAGGAGTCGAAGTCGTCCGGCAGGCTTGTGATGCACTTTTGGACTATGCTTCAGAAAGCATTATTCAATCATAGAGAAACCCACTGGCATAACTCCGTTCTATAACTTCATCTTGAAAATTTTCCGGAAAGTTCGTAGAAAGGGGGTGGAGATCATTGTATGGCAAAAAAGACTCAAGATGCTCAAGAAGTCACTCTTTTTGGTGACGCCCTTTCAAGACTGAAAAAAGCAGCAGACTCTGTGGACGTTTCTGAGGAGACGCTCACATTGCTCCACTCTCCCACTCGGGCGCTTCAAGTTTCCATTCCTGTCCGCATGGATAACGGCGAACTAAAAACGTTCCAGGGATTCCGCGTTCAACACAATCTTCTCCGGGGTCCTGGTAAAGGCGGGATCCGATTTCATCCTCAAGTTTGTATGGACGAGTGTCAAGCACTCGCTTTTTGGATGACCTGTAAGTGCGCTGCGGTTGGGATTCCTTTTGGCGGTGCAAAAGGGGGGATCCGTGTGAACCCAAAAGAACTCTCGATTAAAGAACTGGAACGTCTCTCTAGAGGTTACATCCGCTTGATGGCTGAGTATCTTGGACCAGACGTCGATGTTCCTGCACCGGATGTCTACACCAATGAGACAGTGATGGCCTGGATGATGGATGAGTACTCGACCATGATGGGTAAATCGTCTCCAGCGGTGATTACAGGAAAACCTCTATCACTGGGTGGCTGCCAAGGCCGATCTGCAGCGACTGGGCAAGGGGCTTATTACTGTGTCAAAACTCTGGAAGAGAGACTGGACTGGGGGACAACCAAAAAGTCGGTTGCGATCCAAGGTTTTGGTAACGCTGGACAGAGCTTAGCCAAATCACTTTATGCAGATGGGTATCATATCGTTGCCATCAGCGACTCGAAAGGAGCCCTCTATTCCGCTTCAGGACTTGATATCCCTCGTTTGTTGGAGTGGAAGCGTCAAGGAAACAGCATCACCAGTTATCTAAAAAAAGCATCTCAGTCGTACTTACAAGATGTGAAGGAGATCACCAATGAAGAACTCCTCCTTCTTCCTGTGGGGCTTCTCGTTCCAGCAGCTCTCGAAAGGGTGATCACCTTAGAAAATGCATCAAAGGTGAAAGCGAAGACGATTCTGGAGCTTGCAAACGGTCCTGTCACCAGCGAAGCAGACGAGATCCTTTATAAGAATGGAGTGCACTTGATTCCGGATATACTCTCTAACTCGGGTGGAGTTGTGGTGAGTTACTTTGAGTGGGTTCAAAACCGCTCAGGAGAGTACTGGACTGAAGATACTGTGAACTTGAAACTCAAAAAAATGATCACAGAAGAACTCCAACATATTTACAACATCAAACAGCGGACGAAAACAGATGTGCGCACGGCAACCTACGCGCATGCACTTTTACGTCTTGATGCTGCACACCAAGCCACTTCTATTTAACGGGAAATCCTAAGCGATGAAGAGCAGCTGCTTCAGTTCTTTCACTGACGAACTGCTGTCGTCCTGCGGGAGTTTGCTTTTTCACCATTGCAACCCACTGATCGACGACACTTTTTGCAGCAGACTTTGTCTCTTCTGTTTTGAAATAGGGGGCCAAAGGAACCACTTTGTGGTGTGAACACCTAGCTTCTTTTCCTTCTGAAAGAGCTGCAAGGGCCGCAGTCACATCCTCCAACTCTTGCACAGAGCTGTAGCCAAGACTGGAAAGGTATGAGAAGACCTCTCGGATGACAGTCAATCTAGAAGGGGGAGGGACGCTGGTTGCCATGGGAGTTCCTTTTTTCGGAGAGCCTACAGGATGCTCTCTTTTATATTAAACTGAAAAAAAATTGTTACATCTTCAAGTCTACAGGAGCATTTTTAAGAAAAGTTAAGAGAATTTTTAAGATTTTATTAAGTTTTAAGAAAAAAGAGGAGTTGGGCGCTTGCCATAAATCGCTGCAGTAGCTATATTATCACTGCTCTTGAGGGAAATACCTAAATTTCCCTTGAGAAACAGCTGCCCAGCGAGGCAGTTTTGCTCTTTAGACAGCACTGATAAGATAATGTAAG
>CAZPBC010000025.1:0-25325 GCA_964584775.1 uncultured bacterium | reverse complement strand
AGAGGTAGAGTTCTTCTTCACTGTCACGGATCAGCCGCCAGAACCTAGTGATCCTAGTGGTGGTTTCGAGATCATTCGAAAAGAGGTCATTATTGAAGATCCAAATGTTCCCACACCTGCTCCACCACCGCCTCAAGCCATTCTGACTGTCGATGCAGTGAACGATGCGCCTGTGAATAGCGGCAACGTCAATCTAGGTGATATGCTCGAAGATGGACAACTCATCTTTAATGAGTCTCAGCTGCTTGCGAATGCATCCGATGTGGATGGAGATTCCTTGTACGTAACTAACTTAATGGCAACGAATGGAACGCTTACAGAGCTTGAATTTGGAGACTGGAGCTATGAGCCTAATGAAAACTACAACGGTCCAGCAGCAATCACCTATGAAATTAATGATGGTGTAGCTGCTCCGATTGATGCACAGGCCGACATCGATGTCCTACCTGTAAACGATGCTCCAACCAATGGTGCGGACGTTGATTTGGGTGACATCTCTGAAGATGCCATCGACCACGTGATCACTGCAGCAGCACTCCTTGCCAATGCAAACGATGTGGATGGAGATACGCTCAGTGTATTGAATCTCATGGCTGACTCAGGAACTCTTCAAGACAATGGAGATGGCACCTGGAATTTCACTCCCGATGCCAACTTCAATGGCCTCGTGACCTTCACCTATCAAATTTTTGATGGAGAGTTGACGACGCTTAACTTGGAGGGAGGTCCTGCTGTTGAGGAAGCAACACTCAATGTCTTACCAGAGAACGATGCGCCTACCAACGGGGCAAACATCGACCTAGGTGATATGCTCGAAGATGGGACAGAAACCATTCATGAGGCAGACCTTCTTGCGAATGCCAATGATGTGGATGGTGACCAGCTCAGTGTCGAGAATCTTATTGCGAGCACAGGCCAACTCCAAGATAATGGGGATGGTACCTGGACCTACACTCCAGATGCCAACTACTTTGGACCTGTTGCCTTCACCTATGATGTGAGTGATGGTGAGTTCTCGGTTGCAGGTGGAGCGGATCTAGACGTTCTCTCAGTCAATGATGCTCCTGAGAGCACGAATGTGGATCTTGGAACGATCCCTGAGGACCCCTTCGATCCGTTGATCATCACAGAAGCAGAGCTTCTTGCGAATGCCACAGATGTGGAAAATGATCCTCTATCTGTCCAGAACCTCATGGCAGATTCTGGAATGCTCATTGATAACGGGGATGGCACTTGGAGCTTCACACCAGGCCAAGACTTCATTGGTATAGTGAACTTCACCTATGACATCAATGATGGCATGGATAACGGTGCGGGAACCGCCACTCTACAAGTCGAGGGACAGAACTCTGAGAATCCTATTCTCAAAGTCTTTGGTAAACACCGCATTTACATTGAAGGATGGAGTGGTGTGCGAATCGCTCCTGCAGTGTGGATCCGAGATGCCGATTCAATGGACTTTGATGGAGGTCAGCTCCGTGTCGAGATGGAGGCCAATGGCACCATGAACGACAACCTCTTTATCCGTGAGAACCGTTGGCTCAGTGTCGATGCAAATGGTGATCTCCACTTCCGTGGACTCCATATTGGTCATGTGGAAGGCGGGGATAACGGAGAAGGACTCAGAGTGACCTTCAACGAGAACGCCAAAGCGTACATGGTGGCGAAAGTGATGTCTCGGGTCTCTTACTCGAACGATTCGGATGCCCTTTCGACTGCAACTCGTACCGTGAGCTTCCAACTCAGTGATGGAGATGGCGGTGTGAGTGACAAAGTCATGAAAGATATTCGTATCTATAGCGTCAATGATGCTCCTGAGATCACCGATACAGATGCCGACAATGAGATCCAAGCGGTTTCTGGTGAGCAGCTGATGATTGGTGAGGACCTTGGATTGCAGATTGTCGATCCAGATGCGGATCAAAGCGATCTATTTGAGGTCAAACTCAAAGTGAAACATGGAACACTCAACTTCACTGATATCAGTGATCTTGACACCGTGGTCTTCGCAGATGAAATCGATGAAGATGGACTCCGCAAGATCAGCTTCACAGCGAGCTTAGAAGAAGCGAATATCCTTCTTGAAAGACTCACCTATACATCGAAAGATGGATTTACAGGCACTGACACCCTCTACATCAAAGTCTTTGACCTTGGTGGAGATGAGATGCTCGGTGGTGTTGAGAAAGATTGGGCTTGCTACGAAATCAACGTGACTTAAGTTCCACTTTCTCTGAGTAGAACACGTTGAACGGTGCGGATGAACTGCATCATTAAAGAACGCCAAGGACCTCGGAGTTCGGCCTCACCAGAGAGGCCGTACTTCAGAGGTTCTTTTGTATCTAGGGTCGCTTCTGCAATGTAGTAGCTGTCGTGCAGTTTGAGATCCCCCTCTTCTGTCATCGTCGTGAGAAGCTCTCCTTCAAAGACAGAAGCAAGAGGAGGGTAGTTGAGAATATTGGCACGGAGGGGCTGGATGTTGCTCACGCGTCCAAAGTAGCGCTTGCGTGGTAGGGGGGTGATAAAGGTCACACGTTGACCTTCTGTCACCGTGTCGATCTCATCTTCTGGGATGAAAAAGAAGAGATTGACTTCACCAGTAGGACTGAGTCGGCCAATGACTTGGTTCTCTTGGACGTAGGTTCCCTCTTTTAAAACGATATCCCAGTCGATGATCTTGCCGTCAAACTCTGTTTTGACAGAGAGGTTGGCTCTCTTTTCTAAAAGCGAAGAGAGTTTTTCTTCGGCTTGTCCTAGCTCAGCGCGTTTTTCTGCTAGAAGGGTGCGTTCTTTGTCTTTTTGGGAGAGGATATTCACAGTGGTCTCAAGGATTTTCACCTCACGCTCTTGCATTGCAATTTCCTGATCGAGTTCAACGGAGGAGAGGCGGACGGCGACGGTGTCTTTTTTCAGTTCGCTGCCTCGTGTGGCGTGGAGTTCTTCGATTTTCGCGCTACTAGGTGCGAAGAAAACCTGTTCGACTCGAGGGGCGGTGATGGCATTGAAGTGCACTTGGTGGGGGAGGGGGAAGATAAAGTAGATCAGAAGCACAGCGAGGATAGTGGTGGTAGCGAGGATGCGGGGATTTTTGGTGAAGTAGCCTCGCAGTTTTTTGAGTTCTTGAAACTCCCACATCACCGGCCAGATAAAAAAGACGAGGATTTCTGTAGCGAACAGAAGGACACCGAGGGTCTTCGTGAATTTGTAGTAGACCAAGAGAGCGATGGCTGTGTAGAGGAAGATGCGGTAGATCCAGCAGTAGATCGCATAGATGGTCATCGAGCGGATGCGTCTTTTAGAGAGATTCACATCGGGGCAAGGGGCATTGAGGCCCAGGAGGAGTTTTCGTAGGTTCCAGCGGGCGACTTGAAACGATTTGGGCTGGAGGTTGTCGATCCCCCAGAGGTCAGAAAGGAGGTAGTAGCCGTCGAATTTAAGAGCAGGGTTCAAGTTGATCAGGAGCGAGGTGAGCCACGTTGAGGAGGAGATGAGGAAGAAAATACTCTGTAAGACCCCCGGTGGGGTGATGGCCCAGAAAAAGGTCGCCATTCCAGCGATGAGGAGCTCTGAATAAATGCCGGCAAGGGTGATTGCGAGCCGGTGACGGCGATTTTTCAGGGACCACCCATGGGTGACATCGGTAAACATTGCAGGGAAGAGAACGAGGAATAAGATGCCCATACGGGGAACATAGATTCCGTAGTATTTTGCCGTATAGGCGTGTGCCAGCTCGTGGATGACTTTCACCCAGATGATGGCAAGAGCGTATAAAACGAGGCCTTCGAGACTAAAGAAGTAGTTGAAGGTGCCGAGGTACTCATCAAAGCGGGGGATGAGCATGGCAATTCCCACCACACTGAGGAGGATGTAGATGGTATAGGCGAGCTTCGAGACAAGGGGCCGGACCAGGTGGAGTGTCTCGGAGAGGAATTTATCAGGATTGATGAGGGGAACACGGATGTAGAGGTAGTGGAGGAGGAGCCATTTTATGGGATTCATTCTCCCTTTTTTTACCTCTTCGAGGAGCGTCTCGGACTCTTTGCGTTGTTTAAGCAGTCCATACTGTGCCATCCCTTGGAAAAAGATCAGAACCTCTTTGCCGGTGACCGTGATCGTCGTATTTTTGTTGATTTGATCGACGATCTCTTGTGGGGTCATCCCTGCTTTGAAAAACTCGAAGATGAGAGACTGTTCCCAGGTGATTTTATAGTACTTGCTTCTGACTGGATCGAAGAGGTTGAAGGTGGGTGCACCACTCGGCTCATTGGGCCCACGGTAGAGTTTGAGCTCTTTGCGGAAGCCGGGGAGGGTTTGTTGCATCGGGTCTTTTTTTTCCATCTCTTCCCTTTTATGGCAAATTGAGCTATTGATCACAATGTGAAGAGACTCATCATCTTAACCCTACTTGTGACCCTGTTGTCTGGCTGCCGCTTTGCTCCGTGCCATCTCGATTGTGTCCGTGAGATGCACCTCCAAAAAGAGCAGGCGATCCTCGATGCACGCGACCAACTCTTCGATCACCCCCTCACCGTTGATGAAATTGTCGCAATCGCACTCGACTGCAACTTAGAGCTTTACGTCCAGCGCTATCAGATCGCAATCGTTGCTGAAGAGACCAAAAGCAACGCGCTGAAGATGCTTCCGGAACTCAACCTCCGGACGAACTCGACGCAGCGCACACAGAATACAGCGGCCTTCTCCCAATCTCTCATCCCAGGTGTTCCTCCCGCGCCGCTGAGTATCAGCCGCGATGAGTTCATCGATACGAGAAATATCAGTCTCTCCCTCAACGTGTTAGACTTCGGAATGGCCTACTTCCGGGCCCGCCAAAGTGCAGATAACACAGCGATTCAATGCTTTGAGTATGAGAGGATTAAAGAGAAAATGATCCTCGAGATCGTCACGAACTACTGGCGTGTGGTTGCTGCACGCAAAGCGGTGGTGGACATGGACGCTTTGCTTGAAAAAACAACGGATGAGCGGGAAAAGATCGAAAGCCAGAGAGAGCGTCGCCTGACTTCCGATATCGATGGGCTTTTTGCTGAGGACAAGCTCTCTGAGGCTGAAGTGGGGATGCTCCGCTTCCGCCGTGCCTACGACACGTCGATGTATGAGTTAAAGAAGCTGATGGGTCTTCCACCTGGGGTGCAGTTTGAGGTGGCGGTTCCTGAAAACCTCTTCGAAGAGGTGGAGTTTGCACCGATCGCAGACTTGGAAAACGCGGCTCTGCACAACCGCCCTGAGCTCTATAGCAAGGATGTGGAGGAGATTTTAAGGAGCAATAGCGCCAAAGAGGCTCTCCTGTTGATGTTTCCCTCCCTACGTCTCTTTCTCGGTCACCAATTTGATAGTAACTCCTTCTTATTGAATGCCTTTTGGACAGATTTTGGAATTGAGGTGCTGTGGAATATGCTGGCGATCCCCTCTCGTGCAAAAGCCTACAAGATGGTATTAAAACAGAAAGACCGAGTGGCTGCTGAGCGCCTCCTCACCACGTTGACGGTCCTCACGGAAGTGCACCTCGCACACCAGCTGGTGACGGACTACCAGCGTGAGTACCTCGCTGCAAAACGCTTCTATGAAGCAAGGCGTGACCTCTACCTGGCGATTCAAAACCGCGTGGAGCGTGGAGAGTATCAGCCGGGTTACGCCGTCGCCTTTGAAGCAAGAGCGTACATTGCTCAGTTGGACATGCTCGCTGCTTACGCGAACTTCCGCGGAGCAATTGAACAGCTCAACCATTCGATCGGCCTACCTCTTTATTATTATGGGAGCCCCTAGATGCTAAAGCTACTCTTCTTTTTCTTCGCAGCGAACCTCTCAACCACAGCTGAGAGTTACCATATCATCCTCGATCCGAAAGAGCGGACGGAGATCGATGCCCGCGTGTCGAGTCCTGTGACCGAAGTGAATTATAAGATGGGAGACCACTTCAAACAGGGCGATGTGCTCATCCTTTTAGAAAAGAATGTCCTCGAAGCCAACTACATCAAAGCGAGATCTGCTTTTGAGAAGGCAAAGACAAAGTACGAGGTGAAGAAAGCGCTTTATGACGATGGTTCAGCGACGGAGCTAGAGGTCTACGAGGCTAAAGCAGAGAAAGCGGAGGCGTATTCAGCGACGGTCACAGCAAAAGACCTGCTCGATGCAGCAAAAGTTGAAGGACCCTATCACGGCAAAGTGGTCTCTGTCTATGTCGATGTCCATGAGATCCCTAAAATCGGAGATCCTCTGATTGAAGTGATCGACGACTCCGTCCTCAAAGCGAAATTTTTGGTCGATTCTGACACGCCTATTGCGATTGGAGATACCCTCTCTATCCAGATTAAAGAGACAGGAGAGATGATCGAGGCGACCGTCACACGTCTGAGCCCTGATATTGATCCCTCCAGCCAGACCGTGAAGGTGGAAGCAGAGATCGATAACAGCGACGAAAAGTTAAAATCGGGCATGTCAGGAGAGGTATTCTTGAAGGGGACGAATGGCGAAGGAAGTTAGTCGGAAGACAGTCGAGCTCCTCTACGTGATCAACCGCTTGAACCAAAAGGCGTATCAAGCAGAAAGTCGCGAAGCGTTGTCGTTTGTCATTTTAAACGACACGATCCGCCTCGTCCATTACGACCGTGCCGTTCTTTTTAACCTCGAAGAGAAGAATCCTCAAGTCGAAGGAATCTCTGGTCAGTCGAGTTTAGATAAAAAATCCGTGATCGCCCAGAAGTGGATTGAGCTTTACAAACAGATTCAAGATCCCTCTAAGCCGCAAATTTTAAACCACACCCACTTTGCGAGTCGTCATGGAATCTGGGATGAGCTTCAAGGAAAGTCCAACACCGTCGTCCTATGGATTCCGATCATCGTTGACCAGAAGCTCAAGCTAGGTCTTTGGATTGAGCTCTGGACTTACAAAGCCGACGAGGAGGTTCCCGACCAGTCAGAACAGCTTCATCTACTCAGTCAGTTTCTCGCGCCTGTTTACGGCATTGTTTGGGGGAAATTGCATACCGGGGTTCTGTTTCACAAGGTCCTGAACTTGAATCTCAAGCAGTGGATTGTCATTTTTCTGCTCCTCTCGCTGTTTCTTTTTGGCATCCGCGTTCCGATCCGTGTGGTGGCTCCTGCAGAGGTGGTGCCGAACGATCCATACATTGTCGCAGCACCCCTCGATGGCATTGTAGAGAAGGTGCTGGTGGAGCCAGGGCAAGAGGTGAAACAAGAAGAACCGCTTTTTGAGTATGACAAAAACGTCCCACTCCAAGAGCTCAAGATTGCAGAGAAGCAGGTGGAAATCACCTCATCGGAACTCAACCGCGCGATCAACCTCGGCCATGAAGATCCCGAAGCGCGTTCAGAAGTGGCCATCCTCCACCACAAGTTGAAAAGAGACCAGGTGGCTCTCGATCTTGCCCGCTACCACGCTTCCCTTTTGACCGTCACCTCTCCCATTGAAGGGGTGGTCGTGATGTCTAATCCCGATGAGTGGAGAGGACGCTCAGTCGTTGTCGGGGAGAAGGTCATGGAGGTCACTGATCCGAAAAACACCAAAGTGCGCATTTGGATCCCAGAGAGCGATAACGTTTGGATTAATCCTGAAGAAGAGGTGAAAGTGATCCTCAATGTCCGCCCCTCTTCAGGACTGAAAGCAAGACTCCTATACGTGGCGAATGTCAGTGAAATCAATGAACAGGATGTGGCGAGTTTTGAGGCGGAAGCAGAGTGGGTGGATCCCCCTGAAAACCTCCGTCTAGGCCTCAAAGGAACGGCTCTTCTTTATGGTGAGAAGGTCTCTCTTTTTTACTTCCTCTTCAGAAAGCCATGGGCTGCGACCCGTTATTATTTAGGTATATAATTGATGAAACGTCTTCTCACACTTTTTTTCATTCTCGTCGCTTGCGGAGCTTTCCTCTACCTCTTTTTTGGGTTCTATGTGAGCCGAGTCGAGCAGCCGCGCTATGAATTGATAAAAAAGGAGCAGGACATCTCGATCCGCCGCTACCCTTCGATGGTGATGGCCGAGGTGCAACTTGTGGGTCGACGTCTGAAGGCATTAACAGGAGGCTTCGAGCTCCTCTCTGACTACATTTTTGGGTACAACAAAGAGAAAGAGAAGATCCGTATGACGGCGCCCGTCTTTCATGAAGTCCATAAGGGGGACCTCACTACCGTCATCATGGATGATGACAAGCGCGAGTGGACGATACGCTTTGTGATGCCAGCGGAGGTGCCTTTAAAAGAACTGCCCGATCCCAATCACCGTAAAGTGAAACTCGTTGAAGCGCCACCACAAGAGTTTGTGGTGATCGAGTTCACAGGATCGAACTCTGAAAAGAACTTCAACCACCACCTCACTAAGCTCTACAACTACATCCAAGAAAACGACCTTCAAGTTGAAGGCGGCCCCATCTACGCCTTCTATAACCCACCCTGGGTGCTACCTTTCCTCCGCCGCAACGAAATCTTGTATCAGCTCAAAGAGACAGTCAGAAAATAAATATATTATACTCTCTGTTTTATCTTAATTCTTAGATATTATCGTCATTCATTAGAAGTCTATAGAGGCTTACCCTGCTTCCTTGGTCGTTTTCGCTTTGTGAGTTGGTACATCAATTGCTCTTTTGGGGGCAAAAAATCGTACGCTTTTTTTTCGAGACTACGCAGATCGTCCACAAAGGGGTAAAGTGGATTCCATCGGTAGATTCTGGTCTTTTCTTCTAAAAAAATCACAAGAAGTCCTCCATCTTCCAACTTTTTCAATGTTTTTTGGATGGGATCTAGTCATGAGTTAAAAGTTCGGCTCAGTTCTGCACCGAAAGTTTTTTCATGAAAATAGAGATAAATCAGAATTTTCTCTGTGTTTTTATTCCCGAATAGAAATTCGAACATATCCTACCTACAATATAGGTTTTATTACCTACTTTTTAGGTCTAAGACTCCACAGGTGGAAGAATGAAGACGATCTGGAGGTTTTCCAGGTGGGGAGCGGTCGGAAGCGCCCGGATTTCATAGGTGTAGTCACCTTCTTTGAGAGGGGCAACGTGTTGGACGGTCGCGACATGGAGACCAGGAGGAAAGAGACCGTCCATGCCGGTGGTGACGAGCAGGTCTCCCGTTTGGATCAGTGTGACTTTCTTGTTGTGGGGTCCCTTTAACGGTGCGCCGGTGCGTAGGTCGCGTGCGGGTCCTTCATCATCTTCATAGTCGTAGTTAAACCCTTCACCAATGAGGAGGGTTCCACTTCTGCGGAAGTGGCTCTTCATGCTTCCATGAAGCTCGCCTTTTGCGAGGAAGAGTCGTTCTTTTTCTCCCTCTCTCACAGCACGCACGGCAGGCACCAGCTGATGGTCGGTGAGAAGACGGACTTTCGCTTTGTTTTTTTGGACCGTTTCGACGATGCCGACAAGGTGGTGACCAAAGATGACAGGGCTGTTTTTTGCGATGACCTCTTTGCCGAGTCTTTCGTTGTCTTTTTCACCGACGTCGACCCATAGAGTGCTGTTCCATTCAAGGGGGGAGCGGTAGAGGAGTTGAGCTTTGATGTGAGCGGTCTCTTTTTGATCTAGCTCACCCTTGGCGAGGAGGTACGTTTGGAGTTGATTGAGCTGGTTTTGCAGCGCCCAGTTTTCAATCTGCAGCTCGAGTAGCTCCTCTTTGTAGGGGTTGACGGTCGGTGAGCGGAAAAAACTTCCTGCCCAACCAACAGCGCCAGCGACCTTCCCACGGAGGTGGTTAGCGAAGGGCAGGGGTGCGTAGAAAAGCACGAAGATCGCGAGGACGACATAGGCGAGTGTGCGGTAGGATTTCCTCATAACACCTCGCGGAGAGCTTGTATGACGTAGGGGAGGTTGTCATGAGTGAGTCCAGCGACATTGATCCGCCCCGACGAGACGAGGTAGATGCCCTTTTCTTGGATCAACCACTCCACCTGCTCTTTACTCAGAGGAAGAAGAGTGAAGAGGCCTTGTCCTTTTTCTAGAGTGCTGAAATCTCTATTCGGAAAAGCGGTGTGTAGCTCTTGGTAAAGCGCTTTTCTCATTTCATGAATGCGCTCTCTCATCTCTGCGATCTCCTCCTCCCACTCTTGGCGGAGTGTGGGGTCGGTGAGGACGTATTTCGCGATGGAGGAGCCATGGCGGGAAGGGGAGCCGTAGGTCGATCGGATGATCTGTTTGAGGTGGGAGAGGAGAATTTTGCGCTCCTCTTGATCGGGTGCGACGATCGACAAGCAGCCCAGCCTCTCACCGTAGAGGCCCAAGTTTTTAGAAAAGGAGGTACAGAGTGCGAAGCGCAGGCCCTTTTTTAAAAAGAGGCGAGGGCCATTGGCGTCCTCATCGAGATTCACACCCAGTCCAAGATAGGCCATATCGATGATGGGAAAGAGGCTCCGCTCCTTCGCAAGATGGGCGAGCCGCTCCCACTCCTCTCTTGTTAAATCGACGCCGGTGGGGTTGTGGCAGACGGCGTGGAGGAGAAGAAGAGAGCCTTTTTCTGCTTTTTCCAACGTCTCAAAAAGCGCGGTGCGGTCGATGTAGGGGTAGGTCTCCATCTGGAAGCCGCGGGGCAGGAAGAGTTTGTAATGGGGGGACCAGGTCGGGTCAGAGACGTAAAGAAGGGGGGTTGTTTTTGCGCGCTGCAGAAGGCAGGAGGTTAGGTAGAGCGCGCCTGACCCTCCGATCGTTTGGACGGAGGCTAGAGGGAGGTCCTCCTCACCAAAGATCAGCTTTTCAGCGGCCTTGAGAAAGCCCAGATCGCCGACCATCGGCAGGTAATCTTTGTTGGTTTCATCTTTAAGTATCTGATTTTCAGCACTTTTTACCGATTTTAAGACGATCCCTTCGCCTTTGGAATTGCGGTAGGCGCCGATACCGAGGTTGACTTTCTCGGGACGTGGATCGGCCCGGAAGGCAACACCGAGTTTCAAAATCGGGTCATCGGGTTGAAGAGTGAGCTTTGAAAAAGGATTCATGAATTTTCTTGAGAAAAAGTAAAATAAGGGGCAATGTTGACAAAAACCCACTCATTATCAATGATGTTACTGCTTAAATCTTTTTTGTAATCGGCATTAGTTTCACGAAGTTTCTTAAGAATGGCCAAGACCGACAATAAAAATCAATTCACTCCGCAACATCAGCAGAAAATTGACGAGCTGGTGATGATTGCCAAAGATCAAGGTTTCATCACATACGAGGAGATCAATGATATCCTCCCGATGACCTTCGACTCTCCCGATATGATCGACCAGGTGTTGATGTTCCTGTCGGGAATGGACATTCAGATCCTCAACCAGTCTGAAGTTGAAAAACAGAAAGAGCGCAAGAAAGAAGCCAAAGAGCTTGAAGCGATTCCGAAACGTTCTGAGGGGACACCGGACGACCCTGTTCGTATGTATCTCAAAGAGATGGGATCGGTTCCTCTTCTCTCTCGTGAAGAGGAAGTCGAGATTTCGAAACGGATCGAGAAAGGACAGCAGCAGGTCGAGAAGATCATCATGCGCTTCCGCTACTCGGCGTTTGAAGCGATCGCCATTTCCAACTACCTCGTGGCTGGGAAAGAGCGTTTTGATAAGTGTATCCTAGAAAAGGTGGTTTCGAACAAAAGCGAGTACATGCGCAAGCTGCCTAAACTCGCAGAGCTTCTCAGAAAAGAAGATCAGGCTCTTGAAGAGCTTTTCCTACAACTGGATAATCCCAAACTCAAGAAGACACAGGCTGCCAAACTTCTTGAAGATGTCGAGAAGTGCCGTATCCGTACACAGGCTTACCTCCGCCACCTCCACCTACGACCCAATATCATCGAAGATTTTGGTGAAGTGATTCTTCAATCGTATAACCGTTTCCTTGACCTTGAGCGCGAGATCAAAGAGCTGACCCCACGTGCAGAGAAAAACCGTTTTGCTGCAGATAAACTCCGTGCAGCGAAGACGAAGCTCAAGAAAAAAGAGCTCGCAGCGGGACGCACCCTCGATGAATTCAAGAAAGACGTACGGATGCTCCACCGCTGGATGGACAAGGCTCAAGAAGCGAAGCGCGAGATGGTCGAGTCTAACCTCCGTCTTGTGATCTCTATTGCGAAAAAGTACACCAACCGCGGTCTCTCCTTCCTCGACTTGATCCAAGAAGGAAACATGGGGCTCATGAAAGCGGTTGAGAAGTTCGAATACCGCCGTGGTTACAAGTTTTCGACCTATGCGACCTGGTGGATCCGCCAAGCCGTGACCCGTGCAATCGCGGACCAAGCGCGTACGATCCGTATCCCTGTTCACATGATCGAGACGATCAACAAAGTCCTCCGCGGTGCGAAGAAGCTCATGATGGAGACGGGACGTGAGCCGACCCCTGAAGAGCTCGCCGAAGAGCTCGGCATCACAGCTGACCGTGTCCGTGAAATCTACAAAATTGCTCAGCACCCGATCTCTCTTCAAGCAGAAGTGGGAGATGGGGGAGAAAGTCAATTTGGAGACTTCCTCGAAGACACCTCTGCCGACTCGCCGTCTGAAGCGACGGGCTATAGCATCCTCAAAGACATGATGACTGAGGTCCTCGAAACTCTCTCTGACCGGGAACGCAAAGTCCTGATCCAACGCTTTGGCCTTGCCGACGGTAAACCCAAGACCCTCGAAGAGGTGGGCGTCGAGTTCAACGTCACCCGTGAGAGGATCCGTCAGATCGAGGCGAAAGCGCTCCGTAAGATGCGTCACCCGACACGGTCGAAGCGCCTTAAATCTTTCTTAGACTTCCTCGAAGAAGAGTAATTTCTATGGCGACGCCCGAGGAGGTCACCTCCTACCTCACCTCCGACGGCCCTCTTAAAACTCTCCTTCCCACCTTCGAAGAGCGCACCTCTCAGATTAAAATGGCTGAGGATGTGACGACCGCTTTTCGAGAAAAGTCGATCGCTTTGATTGAAGCGGCGACCGGTACAGGAAAGAGTCTTGCCTACCTCCTTCCTGCGGTTCTCTACGCCCTTGAAACAGGGGAAAGGATTCTAATCACAACGAAGACGATCGCCCTCCAACAACAGATCCTTCAAAAAGAGATCCCTCTCATTTCAAAGTTGATCGGCCGTCCCGTGAAAGCGGTCTTAGTGAAAGGCATGGGGAATTATCTCTGCCTCCGCAAAATGGAAGACACTCTCCAAACGGCTTCTCTTTTCAACGACGACGACCTCGAAACACTCCAAGAGATTGAGACCTGGTCGAGAAAGACGAAAGATGGCTCCAAGTCAGACCTGCCTGTCATTGCCTCTAGCTCCACATGGGAAAAGGTTGCTTGCGAATCGGAGAGCTGCTCTTACGCAAAGTGTCCCTACTACCAAGAGTGTTTCTTCTTCAACGCTCGCGAAAAAGCAAAGCAGGCTGACCTCATGATCGCTAACCACCACCTGCTTTCTGCAGACCTCGCGGTGAAGCTCGATCAAGAAGGAGAAGAGGGGGGAGGCGTGCTGCCTCCCTACTCTCACCTCATTGTCGACGAGGCGCACCACCTCGAAGATGTGGCCTCAGAGTTCTTTTCTAAATCCGTTTCGAGAACGGCGATTCTAAAGACTTTAGGTGCCATTGCCACAGAAAAGGAGCCAACTAAGACGGGGAAACTTCAGCTCTTAAAAGGCCAACTCGTGAAAGCGATGGGAACCCATTCCTCTGACTCCCTAAAAGCGCTCTACAAACGTGTCGCTGATGAACTTCCTCTCCTGCGTAAAGAGCTTCTCCTCCATATGAACGTCTTCTTTGACCAGCTTGCGCTCTTCTACGAACAGGTCTTCCGTAAAAATGATGACGGCCGTGTGCGTTTGAAAAAAGAGTTCCGCACCCACCCTAATTGGAAAGAGCTAGAGGAGGAGGGAAAATCTTTTGCCCGTGAACTCAGTGGTTTTGCAAGAAAAATTGAAGAGGTGGTGAAAGAGACGAAGCAAGAAAGTTTAAATGACCTCGATGGAACCCTCTTCGACTTGAAAGCCCACGCAGGCAGATTGGTTAAGTTTTCTGAGGTCATTCACGAGATCCTCGACCGCGATGAAGCGGAAGAGGAGGTGTTCTGGCTCGACCGTAAAGAGATCCACGGTTTTGTCCATATCTCGATGAACATCTCCTACCTCAACATCGCCGATGATCTCAAGCGCATCCTCTTTTCAGAGATGAAGACCTCTGTATTGCTCTCCGCTACCCTTGCGACCGAATCCAACTTTTCGTTCATGAAAGAACGGCTAGGGATCGATGCCTCTCTTGGAAAAGAGGTGATCGAACGGATCTACCCTTCTCCCTTCAACTACAAAAAGCAAGCGCTTCTTTTTGTGACGAATCAGTTTCCCGAGCCCTCTCATCCAGATTTTCTCAAGAGAGCGACTGCAAGCATCCTCGACTCCATCCGTGCGAGCCGAGGCGGGGCTTTTGTGCTGTTCACCTCCTACTCAATGATGCACGCCGTCTACCGCCAGGTTGAAGAGCAGCTCACAAAAGAAAAGTACTCTCTCTTTTTGCAGGGAAGCGGTGACCGCACCTCCCTTTTGAATGACTACCTCTCCAAAACGAAACCCGTGCTCTTTGGTACCGACTCCTTCTGGGAAGGCATCGATGTCGCTGGCGATAAACTCCGCCTGGTCATCCTCGTTAAGCTCCCTTTCCGAGCTCCCTCCGATCCGATCTTCTCCGCAAAGAGCGAGTGGGTCACACGCGGTGGAGGTGACAGCTTCCGTCAGCTCGCTCTTCCGATCGCCACACTGAAGTTTAAACAAGGCTTTGGGCGGCTCATCCGCAACCGGAAGGACCGAGGCGCTGTTGTTGTCCTAGATCCCCGTATCACTAAAAAATCGTACGGAAGGACCTTCCTCAATAGCCTCCCTGAAATTGCCCTTGCCTCCGACGATAGGCTGGGGTTGAAGGAAACCCTCACAGAATTCTATAAATCTAGAAGATGAAAAAGTTAATCCTACTACGACACGGCGATGCCGCCGCCACAACACTGAATAAAGAACCGATCCTCACAGAAAAGGGGATTGAGCAGATCGAAAAGGTCCGTGACCAACTCATCCATCTTGACCTCCTCCCTAAAAAAATCCTTTGCTCGCCTCTGCTTCGCGCCCAGCAGACGGCACAGATCATTCAATCGGTCGCGCATGCTGATTTTGTTTTTGAAAAGGCCCTCGCTGACCAGGATGTGAGCCATGTCGCAGCTCTGATTGAAAACGACCCCGCCACCCCTCTTCTCATCGTGGGTCACGCTCCCTCTATCTACCTCCTCGCTGAGCACCTAACGATCCAGCCCCTACCCAACCAAGGGGTAAAAAAGGGTGGCGGCTTCCTCCTGGAGTTTGAGCACGATTTCTACTCCAACGGCGACCTTAAAGCTAAAATTCAATAATGCAGCAACCTTAATCTTAACCCGATAAAATCCTTACCATGAATATTACATTTCGAACCCTCGTTGAGCCGGAAGTCCCACCGGCCCTGACTAAAAATCAGAGAAAGAACAAGAAGCAGCCCTCACCTCACCGTTTGGCTTTAGATGGTCAAGTTGATGCGATGAGGTCTCGTCTATCCACTTTGGGTTGGAATCAAAAGCTCGCCCCCAGAAAACTCACACCACTCCACCTGGCCGTGATGGGCGGTTCAGAAAAGGCCGTTGAGTTGCTCGTTGGGAGTGAGGGGATCGACCTAGACGCTGCGGACTCCCGCGGATGGACAGCGATGCACTTTGCCGCTGCGATCGGTAACCAGGTGATGATGAAAGTGCTTCAACAGGCGGGTGCAAGTGACACTGTCGAAAATGACCTCGGCGGAACACCACAAGATCTTGAGCAGATCCTTTACCCAAAGCTAATGAGTGAAGAACCTGAAATTCCCCTGATCAACGAAGATGGCTCAGAAAAGCTGATTTCTCGAAAAGATTTTGCTCAGTTGACCAGAGCATTCTTCGTGCACCCCTTCTATAGCACACTCTCAGAGACCGTAACTCTCTGGTCAAAACCCCGTCCAGAGCTCGATTTATCGCATTTTGGAGATGGAGGGAAATACAGGCAGAAGTTTCGAGTTTCCACTCGAGATCTCCCTATCGCACTCAAAAAAAGTCCAGAAACCAGAGGGTATACGGTCGTTGCAAGGAGGGTGATTAAGGCAGGAGAGTTTTTAACACTGTATGGCGGAAAGTATCTAGTCCCAGGCTCTAACGCACCTGTAAGTGATCATGTGAACGATGCACCCGATGGGTCCTACGTAGATGGAGAACAGATGAGGAACTTCGGTCCTGTGATTGATTCTAGTTTTCCCAATGCGATCATGCCTCAGGTTCGACGTGTTTGTGGAGTCAGTATGGCTTCTATGGTTTATGCGACTGATGAGATACAGCTTGGTCAAAGAGTTTGTATTGATTATGGAACTCATTGCTTTTCTTCTGGAATTTTAGCTGAATCTCACTCACGAAATAGAGTTTCGAGCGAAATTTTTGCTGTACGGCGCCGTGAACTTCGACCCGATGCTCTTCGAGAGTTTTATAGAGCTCACCCGAGGGTCGGAGAGGAGGCTGGGGCTTTATGGGAGGAGATTGTCAAGTCTGGTCTAACGTATAAGCATCCAAGGATTGATCATTTCCAAAGGTTGGGATATGTCGCAAATGTGCCGAGTGTATATATTCAACTCGTTTTGGAAGGTGTCATTCAATATGATGCTCTACAAAAATTGAAGCAGTTTCCGTGTCCTTTGACTTATGTAAACGGTTCATCTATCTTTTTTGAGGAGCAAATGAAAGAGCTCTCAGAGAATAGAGAAAGGTACCCAAATCTGATTCAATTTTTTCTAGTCGCCTTTGAGAAGGGGTATGTCCAGCTGGGTTTAAATCTTCTAAAGTATCCTAAAACCTACGGTTTACGTGGGACTGATATAAGTGCGAGTCAGTTGCAGCAATTGTCTGAGGATTTGGACGAGATAGAAAATAGAAAAAGTCCGGAAGACCTCATGCAATCCTTTATGGCAGCAATATACCCATAATCTTCTTCTTCTTTAAAATTTCTTAACTTTGTCCTGCCATTCTCCTTTCCACTCATTCACATAATAAGGAGATCACCGTGAGAAATGTTACCCCAAATGGAGCACCTCAGTCTGTAGGACCAACCAGTAAGCCAGAACTTGAAGACGCTCATGAAATTCTGCAGGATGAAGAGGAGATGACCAGATTGTCAGAGTCAACTCCTTTATCGAGTCAACCATATGCAGCCCTTTCAGGGTGTCCTTTAAAGATAGATCTAAACAATTCTGTATTAAGGGTTGAAGGTAGCACATCTCTCGAGATTCCGATCGAAGAGGGTGCTCTCCATCCCCCTAGATTCTCTTATTGGCGGAATGGAGTTGCTCCGACGGATGAGCTAGATCAACCTGTGCGCCTCTCTAAAGAAGAATTTGGTAAAAAGTTTCGTTATGACCCCTTTAAATTGCAGGGAAAATTCGCTATCTCGGAATACAAAGTGTATGATGACCCTTGTACAAGAACCGTCCTTGGTTTCGAACAGATTGATTCTGATTCTGTTCATCTAATGGACCTCGGGTTGTCAGCTGAAGCTGTTAGCTCTCTACATTGGACGACGGTGGTCTCTAAGAAAGAGAAGCTTTTCGTGGTAAATAATGTGTCAGAGAAGGTTTATCCCGTCGCGCTCCCACTCCGCGCTTTTGAGCGTATCGAGTACGCTTTAATGACGAAAGACACTCTCTATGCCGTTGTCAGAACGGAGGAGGAATTCCGCGTCGTTGTTCTTTCGGCAAAAGAGATCCAGCTAGAGGGCTTTGTTGTAGATAAGGAGGTTCAGAACCTCACATGGAAGACCACTAGCGCCGCCTATGCGACGAAAAGAGCGGCGGGTGCAGCTCTTTCCTGGGGTGCAGTCAGTGCTGTTAGCGGAGTTGCAAGCGCTGCTGGCGGAGCTGTAACCGCTGCTACCTGGGCTGCTGGATACATCAGACGCTCATAATAAAAATTTTCTTGACCCACGTACATTCATTCTTTCCTCGGAGTCTTTGAGAAGGGGTATGTAGTGATGGGTCTGTCTACCTTTAGAAACCTCATAAGTTGGGAATCTGATTTTTAGTCATTTTTCTTCTTCTTTAAAATTTCTTAACTTTGCTTCATTACACTTCTTCCCACTCATTCACATAATAAGGAGATAATAATGCTAAGTGTTGTAGAAAGAAGACCTATAGATGATTTTGCAGAAACTCAAAATGCTGCAATGCCAACTGCAGGCAGAAAACCTCAAATTGAGGAACCTTTGTTTGAATACTTCGACTTTGAGCGTGTGATAGGCACATTAAGAGAAGCAACTCAATACTCTACTCAGTCCTATGGGATTCCTTTGGGTTGTGACCTACAAGTCCGTATGAGAAGATCAACGATAGAGCTAGTCATCTATGATGCTCAAGATATTCAGCAAGATGTACATGAAATTCCTGTTAGCAATGTCTCGCGTTTCGGAATCTATAGCGTAGAACAATTCAACAGTGAGTATGAGGCAGAAGAGTTAGATGAGCCTAGGGATATTTCTCGTGAGCTGTCTGAGAAAGATCGTGAGTACATTGCTTATCAAACAGAAAAAAAGCCCAGTGCTATTACGGAATATTTATTATGTAGAAATGACTCTACAAGACTCATTCTTGAATTTGAGAAGTCTAGCGCGGTGGATAGAAAAGTCTTTGACTTTGGGTCTATAGTCTCTTCGTACTGTTCTCAAAATTGGACGACAGTCATCACTAAGCAGGGTAAACTGTTCCTTATTGAAAACAGTTCAAAAGCGATTCATACTATTGAGCCCAAGCTTCGGTTTTTTGAGAGTATGGAATTTGCCGTGATGGGAGTAGATACTCTCTATGTGGTTGTTCGTACAAAAGAGGAGTGTCGAGTGATTGCTCTTCCGGTGAGAGAAGAGGATCTAATAAAGGCAACTCAACTTAAGGACTCTAGTGGTGGAGATTCCGATATAACCTTGATTTCACGAAGCCCATTTTTAGATGTGTTCACTAAAGACTCTGAAGTTCCAAATGGCTCATGGAAGGTGATCAGCGCAGCCAGTGCTGCAGGTGGAGCCGTTGCGGGAGCTGCTTCCGTGGCTGGACGATTTCTAAGACTCACCTAGCAAAAAATCTTTCGCTCCTCGTACACTCAGTTTTTAAAAAGTGTTGGAGGAGCGATTGCGTCTTTTATTTCTTTTTGTCAGCTGTTTTTCAATTTTGATGGGAACACCCCCTGAAGGAATGCAGTGGATCCCAGGAGGGAAGTTCCTCATGGGAGATGCGAAAGGGGAGGGACGTCCTGATGAAAGGCCCCAGCACCTTGTGGAGGTCAGTGGCTTCTATATGGATACCACCCCCGTCACAAACCGTGAGTTCCGTCAGTTCGTGGATGCGACTGGGTACGTGACGACGGCCGAGCGCCCACCCCCGCTCGAAGAGATCCTTGCTCAACTGCCTCCAGGCACTCCGCCTCCACCGAAAGAGATTTTGGTTCCTGCTTCTCTGGTCTTCCGTCCTCCTTCAAAGCCGGTGCCGCTTGCGAGCGCAGTCGCTTGGTGGGATTGGGTTCCTGGAACGAATTGGAGAGCGCCTTATGGACCTGGTAGCTCCATTGAAGGGAAAGAGGACCACCCTGTCGTGCAGGTCTCCTGGGAGGATGCGGTGGCTTACGCTGAGTGGGCAGGAAAGGAGCTTCCGACGGAGGCAGAGTGGGAGTTTGCCGCGCGTGGAGGGCGCGAAGCGCAGTCGTACGCTTGGGGAGATGTAGAGCCAAATGACGATAAACCCTGCTGCAATATCTGGATCGGGGAGTTCCCTCACAAGAGTGAGAAAACAGATTTTGCAACGACACCTGTGAAAACGTATTCTCCGAACGGGTACGGTCTCTATGATATGACGGGCAACGTCTGGCAATGGTGTGCCGATTGGTACCGTCCCGATACCTATCGTGGAAAAGTCGCGCTTAACCCCAAAGGGCCTGAAAGCAGCTTTGACCCCAGTGAGCCGAACGTTCCAAAACGCGTCCAGCGAGGGGGGTCGTTTCTCTGTCACCGAAGCTACTGCACCGGCTACCGGGTCTCAGCTAGGATGAAAACGAGTCCAACAACGAGCCTCTGTCACTCAGGCTTCCGCTGTGTGGCTCATAAGGAAAAAGTTAAATAGAAAAGAAGGATGTCATCCTTCTGCCAGTTTCTCGTGAACTCACGCTTAAAGCGCATCATGTAACCCAGCTTGGTCTTGAAGTGCTCTGTGAATTGACGCTCTAAGGAGAAAAGAAAGCGGTTCTGCTCAAACTTGAATCCCTTCTCAATGTAAAACTCCTCAGCAAAGTAGGGCGTGAAGTGGATGAGAGGGATCTCAAAAGGAAACGCTACCTTGAAACGGGGACGGTAGATCGGACGGTTGTCGAGCGTGCGGTACTCAATGCGTTGACGGATGAAGTATTTCCACTTCCTCCACTGGCTGGACCAGGTCATCGAAATGCGTGGATTGAGATCTGTCACCCAATCCTGCTCATCTTTCACACGGATGATCCTGAGTGAAGGAACGATCTGAAAACATTTTGAGGCGTGGTAGATCCAACCATACTCTCCAGAAACAAAAAAGAGTTCGTTGTTGATGATATCGAAGCGTTGATTCGTCATGATCGTGAAGTCCCACTTGGGAACGATCGGCCGGATCCCGATCGCTTCCCCCCAGAACTCAGTGCTTCCTTTGCGCAGCGAAGCACTCAGTGGGGAGTAGGCAAATAGAGCGACAATCAGGTATAGTACAACTCTCTTTTGAACACGCATTGTGGGCAGTATATGAAAAAAACGCTTTTTTTCTCCCTCTTTCTCCCTGCCTCTCTCTTCGCTGGTGGGATGCAACTCATTGAAGTGGGTACCCCTGGAATGGGCTTTGCGGGTGTGGGGCAAGCAGCAATTGCAAATGACGCTTCTACCGCTTACTTTAACCCTGCGGGAATGGCGTTTCTTCCTTGCAATGAGGTTCTCCTAGGTGGGCAACTCATGGTCACCGACCTTCCTCTCGATCAGCAATACCGGATCGGTGCAGGGATTCTCTATGAATGGGACCGCTGTACCACAGTGGGTACAGCGTTCGAGTTTCTCAATTTTGGGAAAAACAAGATGGAGAATCCAATCGTCCAAGGCCACTATCCTGCCAACAACGCCTACTTCTTCAACGTTACCTTTGCCCGCCGCTTTTAATCGTGCGGGCCGCCAAGTTTAACTTCCTCAGTATCTGGTTTGCGGTTGGGAAACTTCTTGATCATCGCCATGTGGCTGTTGTAGAAATTCTGTGCTGGCTGCACCATCCAAAGGTAGGGATAGAGCTCGCCATAGCGCTCACAGGGATCGCGTGAGATGTTGTAAACCTCTAACTCAGGAATGCTTCCTCCGATTCCTTTGATCAAAATCTTCATCTCATTGATGCGCATGGCTCCAAGATCATTCCCATTGTAAATGAACATGTAGTTGCGATGAGAGTGTCCCTCTCCTTCTAAGAGAAGCGCTGTTTGGTCAATACCATCAATGACGCGGTCATCAGGAATCTTGTCTGTCACACCCCCAAGGCGTGCAGCGGTCGTGAAGAGGTCTGTCATTTGAATGAGGTCAAGAGGATCTTGTCCCGGTTCAATCATGCCAGGCCACCAAGCAATCCCTGGAACGCGGACACCGCCTTCGTAAACCTGTCCCTTTCCTCCTTTGAGCCAAGAGTATCCAGAGTTGGGCCAGAAGGCGTACATTGGGCCATTGTCGCTGATCCACACTACAAGGGTGTTCTCATGGATCTTCTCTTCATGGAGTGTATTGAGAATGGTTTCTAGATTGCGGTTGTGCTGAGCAAGCTGTGCGGCTTGGTTATTGCGAGAGTCAATTCCCTCCTTATGCCGAAACTGTTTTGGAGAGCTAGCAAGCTGCTGTGTGAGCGTTGCCCAATAGATAAAGAAGGGCTTGTCTGAGTTCGCATGCTCTTTGATGTATTTGACAATGCCTTCAGTAGATTTGTCTTCAAGCACTTCCATATTTTTGCTGCTGACTTTTGCAATTTCTTTCCGGCCCTTGCCTTTTTCTCCTTCGTAGATGCCTTCGATCTCAATTCCATAGAGCTCTTTGTACTTCTCAGAGCCTGGATAGTCGTAGAACATCCCGTTTCCAGCAATCGTCTCTCGGTCATAGATCGCATCATTGTCTTCCCAGATAAAAGGAGCTCCGTTGAACACAGTGTAGAGGGCATAATCGAAGCCGCGCTTTTCAGGGGCATACTTTTCTGCTTCACCTAAGTGCCACTTTCCCCACATAGCAGTGTCGTAACCAGCTTCAGAGAGGAGCTGAGGAATCATCACTTCCTCTGTGGGAAGGCCTGTCTCATTTCCTGGCCAGTAGACTCCTGAGACCCCCGTTCTAAAGGGATGACGTCCTGTCATGATCGCAATCCGTGAAGGGGTGCAAGAGGGCTCAGAGTAGGAAGAGAGCATCTTCATTCCTTCAGAGGCCATCTGATCGAGAACAGGTGTGGGCGTCCCACGGACCTTTCCTCCACCGTAGCAGCCGAGCTCTCCCCAACCCACATCGTCTGCGAGGATATAAATGATGTTGGGTTTCTTTCCATGCTTCTTCTCAAGCTCTACAAGCTTCTCGCTGACGCTCTTCTCATCGGCATCCAACTCCTTCCGATGCGCCTTTTCCCATATATAGTAGGGACCATCCTGCTGAATAGCCTGACCAAGAAACGGCACGATCAAAGCAGCTGCCATGAAACTCTTCACGAGAAACTTCTGCATGGGGGGACTCCTTTTTTTTTCTCACTCTCTCAAAGGACCCGCTTTTCGTCAACATGACCTTTACATTTCTTGATAAAAGCGAACTAATGTGGCATACTTTCCGCGCTCTAATTAATAAAAAGGAGATTTTTTATGAAAAAAACATTTGTTAATACGATTTTCTTAACTGTAATTGCTTCTCTAACAACAAGCTGTGCGACTCTAGTGAACGGACCGACCCAAAAAGTCTGCTTTCTCTCAGAGCCTTCGAATGCGAACATTATCATCGATGGACGTCAAGTGGGCCGCACTCCTGCAAAGATCGCTCTTGCACGCCGTGAGTCTCACCAAGTGTGTATTGAACTTCCTGGATATGAGTCTTATGAGACAACCCTTGTTCCTACTGCTTCTGCATGGCTCGTAGGAAACGTGGTTTTTGGTGGAATTATTGGAATCGCTGTCGACGTAGCAACGGGTTCTCTTTACCGCCTTACACCAGATGACGTGAACCCATGCCTCGCGAAAGCTGACAGCAGCTCAGATGAGTTCCTGACTGTCCGCCTTGTGAACGATGTCGACCCTTCTTGGGAAAAGATCGGACAACTCGTCGCGACCAAGTAATCTTAAATCATCTAAACACCGCTCTTCCACCTCGAATAGCGGTGTTTTTTATTGCACTTCCACCCGTGCAAACTGATCTGTGACCACTCTCTCTATCACCTCTTTACTCTCTTCACCGAGTTTCATCTTGAAATCTCTAGGGGAGAACTGGACTCCAACAAAGTGGCCTTTTCTCATCCCATAAAGAAAAGCATTGAAAGAGTTCGCATAGCGGCTTCGGTAGGTCATTAGAAAGTGCTTAGCGCGGGCCTCATCACCCATCTTCACCCAGCGGTCAGCGACAAGCTTGGCTCCAGCCACATAATTTTTGAACTTTTTGATATCTGCGCCCTGCTTCTCTTCAAGTGAAACGAAACCTTCCTGCACCTGAAATTGGTAGCCATATCCTGTGGCATCCTTAAAAACCACTTCCAATCCCTTCTCAGTGATCTCTTCCTTCACCAATCTCCAGTCGCTATCTAAGCGGATGGTCACAAAGCTCTCTCCGAGCGGGACGCGGTACTCAATCTCTGAACCGAGAACAGTTCCTATCAAACAACAAAATAAGACAACTAAACGCATGAGAAATTCCTTTTCGAAAAAGTGTAATCCCATGCTTCTTTTTCACACTAGTGCTGAAATTTTTTTAGCGCTTGAAGTGACCATGCTAATTCAGGGATTGCAAAACCCAAAACTCCATTTATTTTGATCTGAATGTAATCTATCTACCCACAGCGCCTAAGTGGGTAGATAGATTACATTGGAGTGTTGATAAATTGGCTCTCATGTGCGCAGAAGAAGATTTTCTATACTAATCAGATGTTGTAACTGAGTCAACATCTAAGCATCATTGTTTCTGAATTTTGTATGACTGTGTTGTAAAGAAACGCGTGGCGAAGACGAGTGAATTGCTGGTAAGTTAAACTCTTCTTGCGCATAAAGTTCTCTTAGTATTAAAAATTTTCATTACAGGAGGGCTTATGCGAACATGGATTATTCTCGTATTTTTTTGTGGCTCGCTTCTTGCTGAGGAAAATTGTAGACAAATCGACAAACCTCAATGTCTCACAGAAGGAATTCCTTCAGGAATTGTCAATAATGTAGATGTGATCTCAGGAGAATATGTCGAAAGTGTTCCGTTAGCTTTTACTCCTGGTCCAGAGCCACTCCAACTTGAATTAATTATTAATCGTTTTCACGGCTCACAGTTCAACTATGACCCCCATCTTCTCTATTTTGACAGTGGAGAGTACTGGTTTGATGTGCCAGGGGCGATGTTCTTAAAGTTTAAGACAAGTAGCTCAAAAGGACATTGGGCCTCCATTCAAGATAACCCAGAAGTAACTAACTGTTCTTTAGGAACGATTTCGGCAAAAACGAATAAGCTAAACACTGCGTGGACTGGATTTCAAGTACAACTTGCCGATGGTTCTTTATACAGCTATTTTTTCGATAAGACAGGTCCCAATCGCACAGGGACACACTATAAGCTGCCTGATTACTTTTCTAGACCCACAGAAAATAGAGTTTATTTTGAATACGAGAAGCAGGGGGAGGTATGGACTTCATGGATGACTAAAGTCTTTGCGAAGGGAGAGGGAGTTAAAGAACCCTATTGGTCAGTTGAAAGAAAGAGACCAAGGCCACCTGAGAAGCAAGGAAGTAAACTATCAAAAACCTACTCAGAGTTCTTTAACTTAGATGATGGAAGAAGTGTCAGTGTATGGGGAAAGATTTACGCAGAGTGTGTTGGAAAGACAAATGGAAAATCAAAAATATACGCAGAGAAGTACTTCCCAGAACTCATTAGTAGGCCGAACGCTCCAGATGTGAGATTTCGATATTGCCAAGTTAAAGGTACAGATGATCACCCTCTTTCAATGAAGTGGATAGGGGATAGAGAGACAAAGAATCATTACAAGAAAAAGGGTACAGACATTGTTGATACACGTGTCCTTAAGCAAACAGTGGGTAGAA
>CAZPBC010000024.1:22621-25771 GCA_964584775.1 uncultured bacterium | reverse complement strand
CAAATTTGATCAAGAATTACAGCTCAACAGAATTTCTAAGGGATCAGGGGGAAAGTCTCGGTGAAGAGGATGAGCGTACATTGGTCGACTTATTAGTTGAACAGATTGAATTTGCCAATCTCATTATTTTAAACAAGCTCGATCTCATCTCCAAAAAAGAGCTGGAGGCGGTTAAGGCAATCATTCGAGGTTTGAATGCTAAAGCAAAGATTATTGAAACCACACAGTCTCAAGTGGACCTAGATGAAGTCATGGATACAGGTCTATTTAACTTTGAAGAAGCACAAGAACATCCCTTGTGGGCACAGGAGCTTTATAACTTCAAGGACCCTGTTCCCGAGACGGAGGAGTATGGGATTACCAGTTTTGTCTACCGTGCCCGTGAACCCTTTGATCCTGAAAAGATTCACTCATTTTTTAATCAGGAGTGGCCAGGTGTGGTACGAGCGAAGGGCTTCTTCTGGCTTTCAAGTCGTCCTAACTTTGTCGGTGAGGTTTCTCAAGCCGGTGCGGTGGTTCGTCACCAAGGCATTGGCACCTGGTGGGTTGCTGTCCCGAAAGAGCACTGGCCAGATGGATCTGAATTCGATGAGATGATCAAGCAACAATGGAATAAGGATTATGGAGACCGCAGACAGGAAATCGTTTTTATTGGACTCAAAGATTTCATGGATGAACAGAAAATTCGTGAACAATTGGATGCTTGTCTAGTTAAAGAGTTTCTTAAGGCGCCCAAAAGTTACCAGGGAAAAGAAGACCCCTTCCCTGCATGGTTCCAAGAGGCCTCAGAACAAAGTGCATGAGGTTTGATTGCTAGGAATTTTTCTTCACATTGAGAATCGTTAGGCCTGTGGAGGACTTGCAGAAGGTCTCTTTGATAAAGAAAAGCGCGAGAATGAGAGCAGCCACAGCCATAAAAATCAGAATATTAAAGACAAAAAAGTAATCATAGAGTGCGATGGGCTGTTCTCCTCGGCTAAGGTCTAACAGAAGGCCAATGAGGGGAGCGTTCACGGCAGAGAGGGTGGTAATCACGCCATTGTTCAATCCAAAGCCGACAGCAACATCTTGAGCTTTGAACTGCTCTGCCATTGCTGCAAATCCGATGCTTTGGCCTGAGGCGCTGACGCCGAGGAGGAAAAAAGCGAGCTGAAGTTGCACTTTATCAGTCAGGTAGATGATCATCAGTATCGCTGCAACAGCAAGGACGGCAGACAGGACTAAAAGGGGTTTTCTTCGCTCAAATCGATCTGATAGATATCCTAACAGGGGACAACCGATAGCATACCCCAGCCAGGCAATCGTAATCATGTAAGAGGCTGTCTGCAGAGAAATTTGTTTTAATGATAAAAAAGCCCTTCCTTCATTTTCTGATAAATACTCTATCGAGAAATACAAACAAGCGGACAGGATTGCGATAACCCATGGTTGAGTTCGACTGAAAAGTCTTTGAAGGGATTTCGACACCTTTTCTGGCTTTTGCAAGATCGTATACTTCCCAGCTTTGCGCCGATTATTTTCGACGGTGAGAGCGATAAGAAGAGTGAGACCCACTCCAAAAATGCCGAGACAAAGAAAAATGGTTCTCCAGCTGACATTTGCTGAGTGGGAGAGGGTTTCAAGGGGGCCTGCAGCGAGCATTGGTCCCAGGGTGCCAATAAACTGGGAGAGTCCAATGAAAAGTGCGCTGTGGCGGTGAGGCATCCATTCATGAACAGATACAAGGAGGCCGATAAATCCGAAGGACGCGCCGAACCCCATGGCTAAACGGAAAAAAATAGCAACAGGGTAGCTGTAAGAGTAGGCAAAGCCGATCGCTGAGAGGGCGCAACACATTGCGCCAATAATGAGCGATTTTTTTAAACCGAGGTGGTCGATAATCAAGCCCACCGGGATTTGCATTGCACCATAGATGGTAAAGAAGATGGTGGTGCTGAGAAGAGAGAATTGGAAGGAAGAGAGGTTGAGGTCTTGCATCAGGGGCGGCTGGTAGGTTCCGATCACTGTGCGTAGGAAAAATTCATAGAGAAAAAATAGAGCGCAGACTCCCCAGACAAGAAATCCTTTAGCTCGAAATGGGTGATCCTCCAAGAGTTTATCCTATGTAGCTTCCAGGTTGCTTCTTGTCCCACTCTTCGATGATAGTTTCAGCTCGGTCATAATCTAAGAAAGATGCGACTTTAAAGATGGGGAGCCCTTCATGGATCAAAGGAGAGGTGTTGACTCCGACGATAATCCCTTTTAAGGGGGACCGTACGGGCTCAATAATGTCTGCACCAAAAGGATCGCTAATGTCGCCGATGACTTCGCCTTTCTCAATGGTTTGGCCGAGGGTGGCTATCGGGTGTAAAATGCCTCCTTTGTGGGCAACGATCCAATCTTCATCTCTGGAAAAGATGGGGGTCACTTCTTGTATCGGCTCTTTCTCTAGAAGATCGATGGCGCGCATGACATTTTTAATCCCATTCATACCAAGTGTGATGGCATTTTCGTCAAAGCGCATGGCTTCCCCAGCTTGATAGACAAGTAGAGGAACATGTAGTTCCTCAGTTGTTTGTCGAAGTTGATTTCCTTCTAGTGTGACGTTCGTGACGACAGGAGACCTAAAAACTTTAGCCAGCTCTTTGGCTTTTTTGTTATCAAAATTGCAGTACACCTGAGGTAAGATATTGTGATTCAATCCACCCGTTTGGAGCTCAATGCAGTAGTCGGCTTTCTTGAGAATCTCTTCTGTAATCAGGTGTGCTATCCTTTCCCCATAGGTTCCTACTTCATTTCCAGGAAAACAACTTGCTAAGTTGTTGCCAGTAGGAAGAGTAGAGGGAAAGTGGATCAGTCCATACACGTTCATGACAGGAATGGCAATAATCGTGCCGGAGATATTTGAGGGTGTCATCGTTTGGATGATTCTGTTCGCTATTTCCAACCCATTTAATTCGCTTCCTTTGAGTCCAGAAAAGAGGACAAGACAGGGGCCTGGTTTTTGTCCGTGAATGACCTTAATGGGCATGTATAGGGGGGAGCAGGAGTATTGCTCAGGCAAGGGAAGGGCGAGGTTCGCGACTTCTCCAGGGTGAACGTGAGTTCCACAGATGGTGATTTTTTTATTACCCATAGAGTGAGCTTTAGGCTATCACAACAAGTCTTATT
>CAZPBC010000024.1:0-22611 GCA_964584775.1 uncultured bacterium | reverse complement strand
TAAGGTCTTAGCTGACTAGATGGTCAAGAGTGTTTGTCAACTCTTTACACTTCTCCGCATCGAGTGCATCTGGGTGCGGGGAGCCAATACGTCTTTTGTCATTGTCGTAGTACATTCCTGTGGCTTCAACAAACTCTTCCTCAAGCGCCAGGCGTGTGAGAATGGTTCCACCAATGCGGATATCTTTCCCTTGGATGCCAAAACCCTCTTTCACCATCTTAGTTCCGAGTAGAGATCCAGGGTTCACAGAGATGACTACGGGGCCGCTCTCTTTCAAAGAATGAGCAAGGTGGTTCGACCACATGATGAGCGCCAGCTTGCTCTCTCCGTAAGCGGTATTTCTGGACAGTTTTTTCTTTCCGGCGAGTGCCTCTAGCTGAACAGAAGCTTGAGACGCTGAGGAGACATTGATGATGCGTCCCGAAGGTCCGAATAGCGGAAGGAGACGCTTCGTGAGTAAGTAGGGAGCCACTGTATTCACAGCAAACCGCATGTCGAGCCCATCGGGTGTTGTGGGATCCGGTGAATCGAGAACACCTGCGTTGTTAATAAGGACGTCGAGTTTTTCGTGGTTCACTTTGACCGATTCTGCGAGAGCTTCGATGTCTGCTCTTTTGGAGAGGTCCGCTACGTAGGTTTCGATTTTTCCCCTTCCGGGAATCGCTGAAAGGGTTCTTTTCGTTTTTTCTAGCTTTGAGGGGTTACGGCCATGCAGGAGGACATGGTGCCCTTTCGAGACCAGCATCTTTGCTGCCTCGAGTCCAATGCCGTCTGTGGATCCGGTAATCAGTATCGTTTTTTGCATAGGAGATTCTCCTTCTGCGAACAGAGAGCAGGTGATCAGTGTGATAGCTAGAAAAATCGAGTGTAGCATAACAAAGACTATGCTCTTTTGTAGGATTTTCGGAAAGACAACCTTCTCTTAGGTTTACTTACCTTCCATATAGGGCTAAAAATAAGAATATTGACCTTGTATATAAGGTTAAAATTGTGTTATGTTTCCTTCTGTATAAGGAAATATTATATGGAAAAAATATTAGCTACTCTTATTCAAGAGTTTAGAGGTCAGCTCCCTAGTGCTGAAGAAAGTGTAAAAAGAGACTTTAAGTTTCCCGATGTTCCAGATTTGATCCGTGTGGCCATAGGTATTCGGAGGTGTGGGAAAACATATCTTATGTATCAAAAAATCCGTGAGCTGATTGAAGTAGGGGTGCCACTTGATCAAATTCTTTTTCTAAATTTTGAAGATGACCGACTCCTTCCAATGGACCAGAAGACTTTAGGGAAGTTACTAGACACCTTTTATCAGCTCTATCCAGAAAATCATGACCGCCAATGTTATCTATTTTTGGATGAAATTCAAAATGTTGAAGGATGGCAAAGGGTTGTTAGACGATTTTATGATAGTAAAAAGGTCCAAATTTTTCTCACCGGCTCTTCAGCGAAGCTGTTGAGCAAAGAAATAGCCACTTCGCTAAGAGGGCGTTCTATTTCGTCAGAAATTTGGCCGTATGATTTTGGAGAATACTGTATTGCACACGGGATTTCTTATCCCTCACCACCACACGGAAAAAAAAACCTAGACTTGTTTTATAAGCATTATTGTCGCTTTCTTTCGGTAGGTGGTTTTCCGGCTGTCCAACACCTGCATGATAATGAACGAAGGACTGTCCTACAAAGTTATGTCGAAGCAGTCGTTTTTCGAGACATTGTAGAGAGGTACAAGATCTCAAATATTCAGGTGATCAAATATTTGATCAAGACACTGATAAAAAATGTAGCCACGCCTTTTAGTGTTAGTAAATTTTATCATGATCTCAAAAGCCAAGGTGTGAAGGTTGGAAAGGATACGATTTATCAGTATTTGGAGTATCTAGAAGATGCCTTCTTAGCTTTTAGGGTGCCTATTTTTTCTGAGTCACTTCGAAAGAGTCAACTCAACCCTAAAAAAATCTATATTGCAGACAATGGGCTTGTGACTTCAGGTCGACTGGGAATTTCACTAAAATTAGGTAATCTTTTCGAAAACCAAGTTTATCTCGATCTGCGAAGAAAAGGAAAGCAGGTTTACTATTACAAAACCCAAGAGGGCTTTGAGATTGACTTTGTTGTAAAGGATCAAGAGGGTCATTTTGAAATGCAACAAATCGTCTGGGATATCAGTGACGAAAGAACATTAGAGAGAGAAGAGAGAGCACTGAAAAGTGCTGAAAAGGAGCTAGGGATCAAAGGTAAACTCATTACGCCTCAAGAAAAGATCCTAGAATTTTTAAATGACTAATTCGTGGATAGTAACCATGAAGGTCTATTGAAAACCTCCTGCATGAAGAATTTTTGTAAAATCTAAGGTGAATTTTGAAGATATTCTAAGTAAACACTAGGTGTAGTTAGTTTTCTAGTTTGACACTTTTCTACCGTAAAAATTCAATGGCTCGATTTTCTAAAAAATTGTGGGGTGTGCGCTCCTTGTTGGAGGCTGACCTTTCAGCTTGACTTATTTTTCAAAGAGGAAGAATCTCTCTTGCACACTTGCATGCTGGTAAAGGAAAGAGATGCTTACAAAAATTGAACATGACCTCAAAATTCTGAGAAAGCTCCATCCCCTTATTTTCAACATCACCAACTATGTCACCATGGATTTCATGGCAAATGCGCTCATGGCCATGGGAGCATCTCCTATCATGTCTCAGTGTGAGGAGGAGACCGAAGAGCTGCTCAGGATGGCAGGTGCCGTCAATGTCAATATAGGGACGCTTTGTAAAGAGTTTTTAGAACGGTCTCTCTATGTTGCAAAAATTGCCAGTCGAATGAACCGACCTGTGGTCCTTGATCCATCAGGGTGTGGATCAAGTCTCGTTCGAACAGAAGCGGCGAGAAAGCTCCTTCCTTATGCAGATATAGTGGTTGGGAATCCTAGTGAAATTATTGCTCTCTCTGGGGGTGAGAAGATGACGCTAGGTGTTCAGTCGACGCATACAACAGCTCAAGCAAAAGAAAGTGCTAGAGCGGTCGCTAAGCAGTACCACTGTCTAGTTGTTGTGAGTCGTAAAGAGAGTTACATTACGGATGGGTTGAAAGAGATGGATGTAGGTCTAGGTTCTCCACTCATCGACTATGTTACCGGCATGGGGGGAGCTCTTTCTGCAACTGTGGCGGCCTTCAGCGCGACCAATCGGAACTTTTTCGAAAGTGCGACGAATGCAGTGATCTACTTCTCACTTTGTGGAGCTTTAGCTAACCAAAAAGTGGATGCTCCTGCCTCTTTCCGTGTGGCGATCATCGATGAGCTCTACCGCGCGGATTTTGAGCGGATGAAATCTTCTATCAGCGAAGCACAGTTTAAAATCCTCTTTTCTGAAACCTCTTCTGTAGCTGTGAGTTAAGCTAGGCAGGCCTAAAGATTAAAAACGTCAATTCGGGAAGGGAATTTACACTTCTACTGCGGCTTGTGGCTGACGTTGACGCGTTGCAAGCTGTACGGCAGCAAAACCAATCAAAGAGATAGTCAATAGGGTGAGTGGGAAGTTTCCTGTCGTAAACTGATGGTTAAAGAGGGCTGTGAGGAGGTAGTAGCCAAAGCCGAAGAGGGTAGAGGCAGCGGCGACCTGTTTCTTAAAATGCGCGACAGCGAGAGTCAGAATGCTGGGGAAGACCATTCCCACGCTAAATTTCATGGTGAAGAGCAAAAAGAGGGTTGTGAGCAGCGAGGGCGACTCGAGTGCATAGAGTGAGAGGGTTGCGGTCAATAGCGTCCAGGTGCCACGTTTAAGAAGCCGTGTTGTTGAGGTATTTTTCAGTGCAAAGTTGGAGTATAGAGCTCCTAATACTCCTCCCAGCGAAGTCAGTAGGAAGGTATATCCATAATGACTTGGAGAGAGGTTGAGGTAGAACGGAGCATTACAGTAGATACAAAAAGTCACCGCATTCGCGGCTGCCATGGCAACCACATAGGCGAGTGTCGATGTGTCGGAAAAAAAGCGTTTTGGAGAGAGCTTTTCGTTAGGAGTGGCGGTTTCAGGGAGTTTGAAATAGATGAGGAGAAGGGTGACAGAGGTAAAGAAAGTGAGGAAGACAAAGACAGAGGACCAGTCGAAACGCTCTACAAGGTGACCACCGAGGGAGGGAATGAAGACAGGGGCCAGTGCCACGGGGGCGCCGATCAGAGAAAAGTTTCTCGCTGTCCCTTCTGAGTCGGAGGTTTCTCGAACAATAATTTGTCCTAAAAGGGGGCCGGCACTACCTCCTAAACCTTGTAATAGACGTCCTAGCGTCAACGAGAGTGTAAAGGCGCATAGAGAGCCGATCAAAAAGAGACTAAAGCCTGCTAAAAGAGCTCCTCTTCTTCCGAGGTGGTTCGAAAGCGCTCCCCAAAGTAAGATTCCTCCTGCAAATCCAATGAGGTAGAGTGTGATGGTCCATTCAGCTATGTTGTCCGTTGTTAAAGAAATTCTTGAGAGTGCAGTGGTGTAGAGCGCCTCAGAGCACTGGGGAAGGATAAAAAGGAGAGCGAGGAGCCAAAGGTTAGGGGTCTTTTTTATAATAGACATATTCGGTTAGGATTGTACCATGAAATCAGAACTTCTTTCCTTAAAAAATGTTGGAAAAGCCACTCTCGAGGATTTTGAGCTCCTGGGCATCAAAACCATTGATGAGTTGGCAGGGCAAGATCCAGATGAGCTCTATGAGCGTCTTCAAAAAATCACTTGCTCAAAGCAGGATCCGTGTGTATGGGACGTCTTCGCTGCTACGATCCACGAAGCGAAAACTGGTGAGAAGCTCCCTTGGTGGCACTTCACTAAAATCCGTAAAAGCCGTTTCTAAATGGTTTTGACTCTTATAGGATTTCTCTCCTAGACTGGGACGAAATTTGGAGAGATCATGTTTCGTTTTGTTTTCTATTTTTTCCTTCTGACGACATCCCTTTTTGCACACCAGCCTGGTGCATTTTCCAAGGATCAGAAGTTTTTGGTGAACGTACCGCTCCTCAACATGCATGTCGTGTGTGATGAGTTGTCTTCGGTCGACTCACAGGCGATTTATGGACATGTTCTTTCGGTGGTTGAAGAGTTAGATGGAGGATGGGTTTTGGTGGAGACGGCGGATCGCTACCGAGGGTATGCGAGACGAGAGGGACTCGTTCCCGACCAACCTGAATGGAGAATGAGTGAAAGGCGAGTGCATGTCTCGGCAGTGGCAGGACGTGTCTATCCGATTCCTGATACGGAATTGCCGGCGCTACTGGAGCTCTCGTATCATTCCAACATGGTGACACTGGAGGAATTTGATGCGGGTGAGCAGCGCTGGGTGCAAGTGCAGTTGATCGATGGGCGTAAAGCATGGATGCAACGCGGTGACCTTGAGTCACCGAGAGTGAGGAGATTAGAAGAGGTGTTGGAACTTGCGTTTCGATTTTTAGAAAGGCCCTATGTTTGGGGAGGAACCTCCTCTTTTGGTTATGACTGCTCCGGTTTTGTGCAACTCCTTTGTCAAAAGAGAGGGATCCTGCTTCCGCGTAATGCTGCTCCGCAATCGAGAGATGTTCAGGTGAGTCCGGTAGAGAGGGGGGAGCTCAAAGCGGGAGATCTCCTCTTTTTTGGGAAGGAGCGGGTCAACCATGTAGGGCTTTACCTAGGAGAGAATCGTTTTATCCAATCAGGAAACCACGACCTTCAGCCGAGGGTCTATTCGATTGGCTTGGATGAGACAAACTATGTGTATCGAGAAGCCTGCAGGCTAAACCCGGTCGAGTTTTCTTCCAAAATTTTGCGAGAAGGAGAATTCGCTCGTGTCGAGGTGTCTCACTGGGGGTTTGACGGGTGTGTCCATCGTGGGGAGCTGCGCGTCTCCGCTGACTTGGCTGAGGAGATGGTGGGAATTTTTGAAGAGCTCTTTCATCAGCAATATCCTTTAGAAAAGATGCTTCTCCTGGAAGCTTACGAAGGAGACCAAGAGCGCTCTCTGGGAGATAACAATACCTTGGTCTTTCGGTCTGATGAGGGGTGGAAGGTGGTGATCAATCCGCTCTTGCAGAAAGAGGGCGAGGACGACTGTTCGAAGGTCTTCATCTCTAGAGGGTGGACTCAGGATCACACTTCGTGCTTTCACAAGCCTTGAGTCATGCTGCCGCTTCCTGTATACTCCAGTGAAAACTTGAGGTGTGTATGGATTGGTTGGTTGAAAACTGGAAAGAGCTGGTAGGTTACTTAGCTCCTGTCTTTATTATTCTTTCAATGTCTCGTTCAAACGTCAAAGAGATCCGCCTTTATATGATTGCGGGCTGTTTGACTTTTGTCGTTTATGGAGCCCTTGTTGGGGCGTGGCCTGTGGTGGTCGCAAATGCATTGATTGGGCTGGTGACGGGCTTCTATTTCCTGAAAGACCTCCGCGTTTCTTCAATGTTTTCCATCATCAACGAACGGGAGGTGGGGTCGAAGCTCATTCAGAAGGTCACCGATGCCTTTGGACGCGACATCCGCAAAATTTACCCCGCTTTTGATGATGTCGCACTTCGAAGAGACACCGAAGTGCTCTTCTACTTCCACCAACAAGAGGTTGTTGGGATGCATTGCTTCCGTAAAAAAAGCGACACTCAGATTGAGGTACTCGTCGACTTTGTGGAGAAAAAGTATGCCGGTCAAAAATTGGACCGTTACCTTTTCAAAAATGAAGAGGGGATTTTTTCTAAGCTAGGGATGACCGAGGTGCACTTCACTCCAGCCACTAAGGGTGCCAAACAACACTTTCTCTCTCTTGGCTTCGAGGAGGATGGGGAGATCCTGGTTAAGACAATCTAACTCACTCCTTTTCTTAGATTGTGGTTCTCTTTAAGACGACCTAAGGGCTCTCTTGAGCTCTTCGTGGAGTATGCCATTGCTGGCAAGGACGCGGCCTGAAGCTAGCTCAAAGTCAGTACCGTCGTAATCTGTCACTGTTCCCCCCGCTTCTTGGACGAGTAGCCAGCCAGCTGCCATATCCCAGGGTCCCAGCCCTCTTTCCCAAAACCCATCGAGGCGGCCCGCGGCGACATATGCCAGGTCAAGAGCAGCAGAGCCTAGCCGGCGCACCCCTTGGGAGAGGCTTGTGATACGGCAAAACTCTTTATAGTTATTATCGTCAGTTTCATTGCGGTCATAGGAGAAACCTGTAGCGAGAAGGCTTTTTTCGAGTGTGGGGTTTTTAGAGACGTGGATGGGTTGTCCATTGAGGGTGGCTCCCTCTCCTTTTACAGCGATGAAACGTTCCTTGAGAATGGGATGGTCGATGAGTGCGAGAATCGGTTTACCCTCTTTGAGGAGGGCGATAGAGATGGAGACCATCGGATATTGGTGGGTGAAGTTGGTGGTTCCATCGAGGGGATCGACGACCCAGCAGTAGCCAGACTGAGGGTTTTCCTCTGAGCCGGACTCTTCTGCAAGCAGGGAGTGATCGGGGTGGTTTTGACGGATGAGGGAGAGGATTGCTTTTTCGGAGGCTTTGTCGGCTTCGGTGACGAGGTCGCTTGAAGAGCTTTTGTGCTCAATCTGGTGGATATTTCCCCAATAATGGCGAAGGATATCAGAGGCTTTGTCAGCGGCTTCGTTTGCGGTTTGTAAAAAAAGAAGATCCATAGAAAAGAAGGTGAGGGAAAGAAAAACAGTATGTGTTCAGGTAGTTAATTTAGCCACCTGAACACACACATGTTCAACGCTTGCGAGCGTAAATTAACAAGATAGCTGTTTTTACGCAATGGTCACTTCAGGATTTAAGTAAACATCTTGGATGGCGTGGAACATTTCGATTCCATCTTTCATGGGTTTCTGGAAAGTCTTCCTTCCAGAAATGAGACCCATTCCACCAGCACGCTTGTTAATGACAGCGGTTCTGACAGCCGCAGCTTTGTCATTTTTGCCTGAAGCTCCTCCAGAGTTGATGAGACCAGCGCGTCCGCAGTAGCTGTTGAGCACTTGGTAGCGACAGAGGTCAATCGGGTGGTCCGTGAGGAGGTTTTCGTACATGAGATCGCTGTATTTACCGAAGCTCTTTTTACCGTCATTTAGAGCGATGTACCCTCCGTCGTTGGTAGGAAGCTTCTGTTTGACTATATCGGCTTGGATCGTGACGCCGAGGTGGTTTGCTTGACCAGTGAGGTCGGCGCTCGCGTGGTAATTGGTGCCGTTGACGTTGAAGTGTGGGTTGCGGAGATAACACCAGAGAATGGTTGCCATTCCAAGGTCATGGGCGTGCTCAAAAGCGCGTGAGATCTCTTGAATTTGCCTGTCTGATTCAGGAGATCCGAAATAGATGGTTGCACCGACGGCAACCGCTCCCATGTCATAGGCTTGGTCGACACTTGCAAAGAGGATTTGGTCGAAGGTGTTCGGGTAGCTGAGCAGTTCGTTGTGGTTGATTTTGACGATAAAGGGGATCTTGTGCGCGTACTTTCTAGAAACAGCTCCCAGAACTCCAAGAGTGGAGGCGACACCGTTACAACCAGCTTCGATTCCAAATTTGACAATGTTTTCAGGGTCAAAGTAGATGGGGTTTGGCGCAAAAGAGGCGCCCGCTGAGTGCTCAATACCCTGGTCGACAGGAAGGAGGGAGAGGTAGCCGGTCCCTGAAAGACGCCCGTGGTTGAAGAGGGTCTCTAAACTCCGCATCACGCGGTTGTTGCGGTCACTGATGCCAGTCACGGTGTCGACCCAGTTGTAGCTGGGAAGAATGAGGCTCGACTTAGGAATTTTTTCACAGTGGTAAGAGAGGAGCGACTCTGCTTCATCTCCTAGAAGTTCTGCAAGTTGGGTGGTTTCCTGTAGCATACAATTCTCCTCCTTTCCTTATACCCCCAGTGTGGGTGTAGAGGAGTTAAAAATCAAATTGAAACTCTTCTCGATAATGGGCGACGCGGGCTTTGAGCTCTTCATCGCTAAGCTTCTGATCTGGAAGGATTAAGAAAGCAAGATTGCGGCATCCTTGCCATATCTCTTTGCAGGAGTTTTTGATATGAAGAAAGGGGCTAGAGAGCCGAGTGCAGCTCATTGGGGAGCGGCTACAAGGAAACTGCGCGTCGGGTAGATGCATATCTTCCTCAATAGCAATTACATGGAGGTGCCAGTGAGGGATGGTCTCTCCGGCAGCTTCACCTGATTTCTGCAGGAGAAAGAGTGAGCTCTGAGGGTTCTTATCCGCGTAGTACTCAGCGATCTTCTGTGTGAACACCATGGCTTCGAGGTACTCTTCTGCAGTCAAGTCGGTGAAGCTTTCTCGCGGCTCTTTTGTGATGATCAGGAAGTGGGGTGCTTCCTCTAGAATCGTGCCAGGGGCGTAGTCGTAGAGGAGGTCCACCTTCTTGCCGCTGAGGATGCGTTGCTTTTGTAAAACTTCTTCGTTACAGAAGGGATCCTCTTGAGTGCAGGGCTTTTTTTCTTTTGGTGGACGGGGGCTATGCATGGCAAGCGTTTCTCGGGCTTTCTTAGCGCGTTTGATCTGTTTAGACTCAGGTGAGGGGCGGTTGCCAAACGCGCGATTCCAGATGAGCTTGAAATGTTTGGTGTATTCGGATTTTTCGGAGTCGAAGGGGACCACCTCCCACTCGAAGGTTTCGGAGCGAAGGTTGGGAGACGTTTTACCGACGATCAGAAAACTATCAAAGGCACCGCTCTTCTTCCAGAGGCGTTGAATCCGCTGAAGCGCTTTGAAGCTTTCGAGGTGTTCATTCTTTGTCCAGTTTTTAAAACGCTGGTGGTTCGTCAGGGACCTAACAGCGAGGGAGTCGTTTGTGGAGGAGTAGATAGGAGCGTAAAGTTTGACTGTCTCTGTGCGGTAGAGATCCGGTGTGGGAGCCTCCAAGATCGGGTGGCGTGGGTCGAGGTCAGCCATCGTCAAGAGAGTGATAAAGGAAAAGCTATAGAGTGTCTTATGGACAAAGTTTGGTTTTTTTCTTACAGAACTTTGTTTTCCACTTCTTTTGACTTTTAGAAGCTTACATCGAAAATCCGATTCCATTTTGACGAAAAACGCCTCGATAGATTTATATAATTTCATTAATCTCTGCTTCCCTAAAAAAAATGAAGACATCATCCCCAGATTTACCATATTCTAGAGATATATGATGAGAGATTTTTTTCGATGCTGAATTCTTTTAAGCTTCTAGTCGCTCCCTTCCTGAGCTTTACCTTCTTGATGTTGGGCTCGGGTTTTTTAATCACCTTTACGTCGCTCAAACTCCACGAGATGGGAACGAGCTCTGCATTGATTGGGGTGGTCAACGCGGCCTACTATGCGGGGTTTTTGTTTGGAGGCACGCGGGTAGAGTCGCTTGTTTCTCGGATTAAGCACATCCGTGCCTATGCTGTTTTTGCCTCTCTTCTGACCATGCTCGTGATGTTTCAGGGTTTGCGGATGTCGGTGGATACGTGGGTCGTTGTCCGTTTCTCTATCGGATTTTGCATCGCAGCCTTGTATGTCGTGATCGAAAGTTGGATGCTTGTGGTCACCTCCCCGACGATCCGCGGCAGGGTTTTAGGCTTTTATATGCTTGCTCTTGCTGGAGGGATGGCCCTTAGCCAGCTGCTTCTTTTAGCGATCGACCACACCACTCTTGAAGGGTTTCTGATCTCAGGGCTCTTGATTGCATTTTCGGTCTTGCCAGTGACGCTCACGCGTACTTCGGCTCCAGAGCTTGGGGCAACAATGCCCGGTGCCCTCAAGAAGGTCTTTAGGAGTTCCCCTGTGGGGTTTTTCGGAGCGTTTTTGGCAGGAATCACGATCAGCGTGATCTATAGTTTCTTGCCGCTCTTTGCCAACCACTACCAATATCCTCCCTCCTATATTATGAGCCTCTGTATTGGAGGAGGGTTTCTTGCTCAGGTGCCCGTGGGGTGGATTTCCGACCGCATCAGTCGGCGAGTGGTTTTGGTGGGGCTCAGCCTTCTGGGTATGATCCCGGCTGGTTTGATCTTTTTCTTCCCTGAGGAGCACTGGCTGGTGTACGTCGCCATTTGTTCGCTGGGGGCTTGCTCTTTCACCATCTATCCAACGAGTATCTCTCATGCTTGCGACCGTTTTATTGTGGATCATTTGATTGCAGCAGCTGGGATTTTGACTCTAGCTTATGGGGCGGGGGCCATTCTAGGACCTCTTCTCTGTCCTTTTTTCTTGCATGCCTTGGGGTATAGCGGGATCTTTGTTTTCTTGATCACGATCTTTTTTCTGGTGATCGTCCTCTGTATCATCGGGAGCTTCATCCGCGATCCTGTTCCACAGGAGGATAAAACACACCTCGTGCCAATTTCTCCACAAACGGCTATCACTTACGAGATGGAACCAAATATCTCTTCTGAAGAGTAGTCAGAACGATTAGGGAGTAAAAGTAAAGCTCCCAGTGGGTGGGTTACCCGGAAGGAAGAGGTTATCAGTGAGCACTCCACCAATGTAAATGTTAATGGAGACCTCTGGCGGATCTTCAAATGGCCCAGGGACTTGAAAGGTGTAAATGCCTCCCTGAGGATTTTCGATCACCGGCCCTATGTCACTTCCTCCAGGAGGAGGGTTGAGGGTGTCTGTTGCTTGACTGGGGGGTGTCACGATCACGGTCACAGGGATTCCTGAAGCGTTCAAAGCTTCAAATTGGAGAATTTGATCAGGTGCAGTCGGTGGTGTGGGGTTGTCGTCATTCGCCCCTTCGATCGCTGCCCAGATGGCAGTTCCGATTGCTGCGCCCACAATCGCTCCGGGGATCACGCTGTAGCGTAGCCATGTGGAACGTGGAATCTGTTCCTGTGGGCAGGCGCAAGGGTCGTCAATGCAGGAGGGGGGAGTGATTTCTGAAGACTTGGGTGACCCGCCAAGATAGAGCTTCTTGGGAGGGGTGTGAGCCCTCATTTCGTCTGCAGAAACCGGATTTTCATAGCTTTTTTTTTTGCTACTGGGCTCAGCGCTTTTTTTTTTCCAGACCTGAGGCTCTTTTTGCTCTGGTTCCATCTCTTCCTCGTCATCCATATCGGTGATGGGAGCGGTCTCAGTCGCTTCGGCGACCTCCTGAGGTTCACTCTCAGCAGGAGTTGCCTCCATCTGTAAGCCTGCAAGTTGACTTCGCTGTTTCATGCTACCAACACCCTGAGGAACTCGAGCTTGAAGTGTGCAGAGGGGCAAAGCGAGTAAAAGGAAAAATGCAAAGAATTTCTGAGTCATAGGTCCTAACCTTGATGTAAAAATTTTCGTATCAAAGGTCAGGGATATCAAAACTCATGAAAAAAAACAATTGAATTCAATCAATCAAATTTTCAAGAGGTGTTTTTAGGAACTTCTTAAGAGGTAGCCCCTTCTCACCGATAAGCAATACTTTAGAAGGTTGGTAGTTTTTAACAAAAGTATCCATACCGGAACATCGTAATGACTCTCTGCCACTTTTGACCTCGATAGCAGTGATACGAGTTCCTCTTTTTAGTACGAAATCAACTTCTTGATCTCCCTCACGCCAATAGAACAGCTCTACTTTAGTGCCTCTGATGGAGTTCATTAAATAAGCACCAACCGAGGACTCAACTAATCGTCCCCAAAAAGGTCTATCCTTTTTTGCCTCTTCAAAGCTGTAGTCTGATTGTGCTGACATGAGTGCTGTATTGTACACCCCAAACTTCGGGCTAGATCCTTTTCTTCTAAAGGGTTGGATTGCAAATTTTTGTAGACCGCCGAGTAAACCTGCACCATTGAGTAATTCTAAGTAATGAGCTAGGGTTGTTGTGTTTCCGACATCTTGGAGTTCACCCATCATTTTCGTATATGAAAGGATTTGACCAGAATAGTTACAACCAAGTTGAAAAAGTCTGCGAAGGAGAGCAGGTTTATTGATTTGGGCCATGAGGAGAATGTCACGAGAGATTGTAGTCTCTATAATAGAGTCATTTATATACTGAGTCCACCTTGAGGAGTCTTGGCGGTCTGCCAAGTGTGCGGCACCTGGATATCCTCCAAAATAGAGGTAGTCATCAATGGACCAGCCGAAAACGTCTTCCATTTCACTAAAAGACCAATGTGTGACAGGGAGAACCTCAAAGCGACCTGCTAAACTTTCAGTAAGCCCTTTTTGTACAAGCCATGGTGAAGAGCCTAATAGGATCACGGAGAGATTAATTCCTCTTCGTGTGTCCTCATCCCATAAAGATTTTATCATGTCTGACCAGTGTTTAATCTTTTGAACTTCATCAATAATAAGTAGGGCACCTCTATTCGGATCCACCAGCTGTCTTGCGACATTCCACTGTTGCTCAATCCAGCTAAGATCTTGAAGTGTTGCCAAATCAGCTGTGATGTAGTGACAAGGTCTTTTCAGCTCCTCAGCTAGCTGAAGAACAAGAGTTGTTTTTCCAATTTGTCGAGGCCCGAGAAGTACTTGGATGAGTTTTCTCGGGTCTTGAAGCCGTTGGTAAAGCTGCTTGTAAATCGGTCGTCTTTTCATCTTTATTCCTTTTGCTCAATCTATTGAGTATTTTTACTCAATGTATTGAGTATTGTCAAGTGTTGCTTATAATTAAAGACTTAGGTCGAAATAAAGGGGGGTAGACAAAATTTTTACTCAATACATTGAGTAAAAATACTCAGTCCATTGAGTATTTTACATGCAAAGAAGAGTGAGGAGTTCTTTGACAGGGAGGTTGAAAAGAGAAGGAGAGTGGAGCTGTTCAAGAAGAGAGACAGGATCTCGATCGGGGAAGCACTGTTGGTAAGCCGAGGTGAACTTTTGGTCGATCAAGGGGCGGACTTCTGCACGCCGCTCTGGATGGCCGACGGGAGCTTCAATCTTGAGAGGACCGAGTGGAGGTCCATCTTGAAAGTAGATCACGAGGCTGGAGGTGATCGAGCGCTTGTGAGGGTCGAGGTAATCCCGGCTGAACTGGGGGTTTTCGATGAGTTGCATCTTGCCTCTTAGCAGGTCGATGCGGGGATCTTCGCAGGTAGGAGGGTGGTAGTCGCTCTCTTTGAGGTCTCCGGTTAGCAGGGCGACGGCCACCATGTACTGCATGCAGTGGTCTCGGTCTGCAAAATTGTGGAGCGCTCCCTCTTTATCAATGATCCTGAGTGCCGACTCATGGGTCTCTATTTCGATCTTGTCGATTTGATCCAATCTGTGAACGACATCAGGGTGCATCTGGACGGCCGCTTCGACAGCGGTCTGAGCATGGAATTCGGCTGGGTACTTCGCCTTGAAGAGGATGTGGTCCATCACATAAGAATGGAGAGGGTTCTCAATGTGCAGTTCAAAGAGAGTGTCGTTGAATCCCCACTTGGGTGCAGAGAGCACTTCTGGATAACCCGCTTCTCCCTGGAGGGTGATCCAGCTGAGCTGCGCGCCTCTCGCTGTTGCATCGCCCGCAGCCCACGATTTTCGAGGACCCGTTTGGGGAGCGTGGCGGTAGGTGCGTAAGGGACCCAGATCCACGATTGCTTGAGAGACAGCCGCAGCGACCTGCTCCCTGCTCCCACCGAGAAGCTTCGTCACGGTGGCTGCTGAGGCAACTTTGACAAAGAAGACGTGGTCATAGCCATATGCATTGAGGGAATTACTGATCGCGAGTTGGCCTTGGATCTCATAAGCGCGGATCGCAGCATCGAGGAGCTCCCCAGTGCTGCACTCTTTATATTCAGCCATCGAGAGGAGGCTTCCGAAGTTGTCAGAGGGGTGCCCCCACTCTTTGGCGAGCCAGGTGTCATTGTAGTCTAACCAGCGGATCAGCAAGCCGTTGTTGAAGCTGGCAAGGAGAGGGTCGAGGAAAAGATCGGTGCCGATGACACGGCTGCCTTTTGGGACAACCGTCCCGGGAACGATGGGGCCAAGAAGGTGCTCAGCAGGATCTCTTCCCATCAAAGCACATGCAAGGGTGTCTGTGAGAGCGAGGGCAGCTGTCTCGAGTGTCTTCTCACTCCAGGAGATGTCACGGACAACATAGTCAGCTATCTGTTCGATCAATCGATCCATCGGCGAGGGGGAGGACCGACATACTTCGAGAGCGGCCGGATCAGTTTGTTGTTCTCTTTTTGTTCTTTGTAGTGTGCTGACCAACCCGAGACTCGGGAGAAAACGAAGAGTGGGGTGAAAAAAGAAACAGGAAGGTTGAGATAGTGATAGACAAGGGCGCTGTAGAAGTCGAGGTTGGGGAAAAGGTTCTTTTCGCGTTTCATCACTTCGTCGATGCGTTCTGCGATGGGAAAAAGCGTGTGTTCACCTGTTTCTGAGGCGAGATTTTTTGCATAGACTTTGATGATGTCGCTGCGGGGGTCTTTTGTGGTGTAAACACGGTGACCAAAGCCCATGATCAGCTGTTTACGCGATAGCATCTCTAAGACACCTGCTTCGGCTTCGTCAGGAGTGTTGAAAGAGGAGATGAGATCCATCGCTTTTTCATTGGCTCCTCCGTGAAGAGGGCCGCGGAGGCTTCCGATCCCGCCGGTGATGGCGGAAAAATAGTCCGATAGGGTGCTTGCAATCACACGGACCGTGAAGGTCGACGCATTGAACTCATGCTCAGCGTAAAGGATCAGGGAGACGTCTAGGGCACGCCGTTCCAGCTCACTGACGGCGCGGTCGTGGAGCTTAGTAAGAAAATAACCCGCTAAACTCTTTTCAACCGAATGGAAGTTGATCCGTTTCCCCTCAAAGTGGAATTTGAACCAGTAGAGAAGGATCGAGGGGAGGGTGGAGATCAGCCGATCAATGCTTTTCGCTGTCCCTTCTGTCTCTTCAGGTTCGAGGTTACCAAGCAGGGAGACTCCTGTACGGAGGAGGTCCATGCGGTTGGTCTCTTTGGGGAGTTTTTCCAGCGTCTCTTTCAAGGCGTCCGGGAGCTGCCGGTGTTCCGAGAGCGCATCCAAGTATTCTTGAAGCTCTTGTTCAGTCGGCTTTTTTCCTCTTGTGAGGAGGTAGGCTACCTCTTCGAAAGTGGCATGCTCCGCAAGCTCTTCAACGTTGTATCCGCGGTAGAGCAGGCTCTCCTCTTCCGCACCGCATAAGCAGATGGCACTCTCTGACGCAGTGATACCCGCAAGGCCTCCACTGGCTAACTTTTTTGTCACTTCTGCCACTGATTCATCCTCTCTTCATGGGTTTCGTAGTCGATCACGCGGTAGGTCTCCTCTCTCGTCATCATCATCGGGAGTAACTCTTTTTGTGTCCCTGTTGCTTGAAGGGCTTTAAGCGCATGCCATGCGGCCTCGTTCATCACTCGGTTGAGTGTGAGTGGATAGAGGGCGATGTCGACACCGTGACTGGCAAGCGTCTCGCAGTCAACGAGGGGGGTCTTTCCAAACTCAGTGAGGTTGGCAAGGATCGGCACCCCTAATTTCTTGAAGGTCGAGTAGTCGTTCGGGTCGGTGACAGCTTCTACAAAAAGGATGTCTGCTCCTGCTTCGATGTAGCTCCTCGCTCTTGCTAAAACAGTTTCGAGAGGCTCGAGGCCGTACGCATCCGTGCGTGCGACGATCTGAAAAGTCTCCACACTTTTTGCTTCGGACGCAGCAGTGATTCTTTCACACATCTCTTCCGTGCTGACCACCTCTTTACCCGCGCGGTGGCCACAACGCTTTCCAAATGGCTGATCCTCGATCTGGACGGCTGCGGCACCTGCTTTTTCGAGCTGCTGGACGGCACGTTCAATCGTGAGGGGGGTGCCCCAACCAGTATCGATATCGACCAGCAAAGGTAGAGAGCAGGCGTCGGTGAGACTATGGACTTTGTGAAGGACTTGCTCGAGGCTGGTGATACCGAGATCGGGAAGGCCATACTCCTGGCAAGCGACGCTGGATCCAGAGAGATAAAGACCTTTAAACCCTGACATTTCAGTGAGTTTCGCAGTGAAAGCGTCGGGCACGCCGATCATCTTCAGAGGTGTCTCCTCCTTGAGGGCTTCTAGGAGGCGCTTTCCAGGAGGCTCTTTTTTGTGGGGGGAGTCCATACTGCCGAAGGTAGTGCGAATGACCACAATTGTCAATTCTGGTATAGTCCGCGCCTATGAGTCTCCCCTCCCTAAAGATCGCACCCCCTTCATTTAGCCCTCTCAATCCGGCCGTAGGCATCGCTTTCTACCCAAAGCTCGGAGTTTTACAGCTGCACAGGATAGAGGTGGATGCAAGAGTTGCACAGTTAGTCCTCTCCATTCTTGTGCAAAGACCTGAAATAGAGTCACTTCAGATCTCTAGTTGTGAGGTGAGGGGTGAAGGGATGACACTTTTGGCGGCGATCTTACTCTGTAGAAGCTCTTTAAGTGGAGTGACGTTTTTTCAATGTGATTTGGACAAAGCAGCATCTGCTGTTTTCGCTCGCGTTTTTTGCGGACTCCAAGTGGAAGCGGTGACCCTAATTCGAAACGAAATCGATCTCAAAGATCTGGGTAGAATCGCTAGCAGTTTGGCTGACAATCAAGTGCTTCGAATTCTTTATGTGGACCAACCCGAGATTCCTCGGGAACCGTGGGCTGATGCAATTAGAGAAAACATCAGCGTACGTGAGGCTCACATCGCAGAGTGATCTTCCCTTTCTAGTTTTCATGATAGTCAAGAAAAGAGGGTCTTGTCTAAGATCCGGGGTATGGCAGAACTGATCCAACAGCAGGAAAGAGAGGGAGTGACTCTCCTGACGCTTAACCGAGAGAAGTCGCTCAATGCCCTCAATTTCGCCCTTTTAGAAGAGCTTCGAGCAAAAATCCGTGAGCTCGCTTTTACAGACGATGTTGTGGTGATCACAGGCGCAGGAAAGAAAGCCTTCTCTGCAGGCGCCGATGTGAAGGAGATGCTGACCTTTGATCAAAAGAGAGCGCAGTCTTTTATAGAGTTCGGACGGAAGGTCTTGGACGAATTGAGAGAGGCACCTTTTGTTTCCGTTGCTGCATTGAATGGATTAGCACTGGGTGGGGGCTTTGAACTTGCATTGGCTTGCGACCTCATCTACGCCAAAGAGGGGGTCAAGATGGGGCTTCCTGAAATCCACCTTGGATTGATTCCTGGCTTTGGAGGAACGCAGTACTTGAAAGAGGCGCTCGGTAAACGTCTTGCCAAAGAGATCATCTTCCACGGCGATCAGTTCACTGCGGAGCAAGCAAAAGAGTGGGGCATTGTCACTCGTATCTTTAAAGAGTCGTTTATCGACGACGTACTCTCACTCACTAAAGAAGGCTCTCAACTCAAACGTGCGAAAGGGGCAGTGAACGGCGGCATGGACCACGAGCTGGTTCTTTTTATGGACTCCTTTGCGGATGAGGCTTCTAAAGAAAAAATGAAAAAATTAGTGAAATGAAGCATGTTGTTGTTTTAGGCGCTGCTGGAAAAATGGGAAGAGGGATCGCCCTGCTTCTTTTGCAGCACCTTGTGGTGAAAGGCAGTCGTCTCACCCTTGTCGACCCGGACGTTGAAGCGCTTTATGAGCTCCGCCCCTTCTTTGAAACCAGTCTACGCCGTTTTGCGGAGAAACGGATCAACCACCTGCGCCCTCTATATCAAGAACGAAGAGATCTCGTAGACAACAGCGCGATCATCGATGCGTTTATCAAAGAGCGTTTAGATGCACTTCGTTTTCAAAAAGAGCCGAGTGGACTTTCAGAGGTGGACCTTGTTTTTGAAGCGGCACCTGAGATGATCGATCTGAAAATCGCTCTATTGCATTCAGTGAAGGAGACTGGGGCTCCTGTTTTGACGAATACCTCTTCAATTCCAATCCACTATTTAGCGGAAGAGGCAGGGCTTTCAGGACGTCTTGTGGGCTTCCATTTTTACAACCCTGCTCATCTTCAACCTCTGGTGGAGTTGATCTTTGATCGTGAAGCTTTGAAAGCAGAGGCATATGACCTCGTTGAAAAACTGGAGAAGAGGCCGGTCGTCTCTAAGGATATTGCGGGCTTTATTGGAAATGGGCACTTCTTAAGAGAGGTCTCGTATGCTGTTCAAGTAACGAACGCTCTGGGGGTGAATCAAGAAAACCTCTCTTTTGTCGACCGTGTCACCAGAGACTATCTGCTCCGCCCGATGGGAATCTTTGAGTTGGTGAATTTTGTCGGTGTCGATGTGGTCTTGAAAATTGCCGGAGTGATGGAACACTTTTTAGAAATGGACTTGCAGTTGGCTTCGCTAAAAGAATTCAAGGAGATCCCTCTCACAAAAGAGGAGAGTGGTTTAGAACTTTCTTGGAAAGCTCTACGTAAAGACAAAAAGAAAGAGGATAAGGTGGAAGCCTACGAGAAGTGGCTTACAGACGCCGAGGGGAAAGAGGCCTCTTTTGCACGAGATTATTTGAGCGAGTCGCGGCGTATTTCACTCCAGCTTGTCGAAACGGGTGTCGCTGCCTCTATTGAAGATGTCCATACCGTTTTAAAACTCGGGTTTCAGCAGGTGTTGGTTTGAAGGGAGCTTTTCGGAAAAAGATCTATGCGGCTTGTGGGTACAACACCCTCTTTATGGGGTCGGGTCGCCCTGAGTTTGATCCAAAAAATCTCCGCACCTTTGATGCCTACCTAAAAGAGGTGGCAGAGGGTGTCTTCTCCCAAAAAGAGGGAGTGGTTCCTAATGAGGGCGTGATTTCGAGTTTTATTCCTGAGCGTTTTATCAACCAAGGACACCTTGCTGCCTTCCTGCCGATGATCCAACCGCTTTTGACGAATAAGCCTTGCGTTGCGGTTGAAGGCGCTTGTTGCTCAGGGGGGCGTGCCATTGGTGTCGGGATCCGCTCGCTCCTTTCTGGATTGTCGGAGGTGACGTTTGTCGTCGGTTTTGAAATCCAGAATAGCGTCAAAGCGGTTTACGGAGCGGATTACCTTGCTGCAGCAGGCTACTACCAAAAAGAGAGGAAAGATTTTTATGCCCACTTCTTTCCTGGGATTTTTGATCAGCGAGCGGCGGCGTACCAAAAAGATGTTGGGGAAGAGAAGATGCGCCTCGCTTTTGCACACTGGTATGCGAATGCGATCGAAAATGCGCGCAAAAATCCGAAGGCACAGGAGTACCACAACCAGCGAGAAAACCTCCTTGACCTCTCCCTCAGAAAACCAAACCCCGATCAGTTTTTACCCACTCTCACCCCTCTCGACTGTTCAAAGGTGAGCGACGGCGCTTCCGGAATTTTACTTTTGACAGAAGAGGGGCTGGAACGTTCAGGAATTTCTAGAGAAGAGGCCATCGAGATCGTTTCCATTGGGGAGGCAGAAGGGTCAATCGATGAACCTCCAGCAGACCGCGCCTACTTTGATCATATGGAAGCCGCAGTGGAGCAGTGCTTTGGCCGGATCTCTGCCAGTAGGGGTGAGGTGGCTTTTGTGGACCTGCATGACTGCTTTACAATCTCCGGTCTTCTCGCCCTTGAGGCAGCAGGCTTTGTTAAAAAAGGTGGGGCGGCAGATTTTGTGATCGAAGGTCAGACACAGATGGATGGCTCTCTACCGGTCAATCCTTCCGGCGGCCTTGTCGGCTTCGGTCATCCCACCGGTGCGACTGGCGTCCGCATGCTTGTCGACCTCCATCAACAACTCACTGGCAAAGCAGAAAACCCTGTCCAATCCTCAAAAGAACTCGCTCTCATGATCAACATGGGCGGTAACGACAAAACCCTCACTGCTCTTCTAGCCAAGAGGGGATGAAGGCTTTAGTCAATTACTTCGTGCACCACGCACTGTTTGCTTGGATCTTTAGGGGATGGGTACACGTAGATAGTGCGAAAATCTGTAACGCTGGTGACTTTAAATCGCTGGTCTCCTCTTAGGTTCACATTCCCACGATAAATTCTGATGAGAGGAACCCCGCTATCAAAAACAGAAAGAGGAGATTTGATAAAAATTAAATCAAGTTGCTCTAAGGAGTCAGGGAGGAAGTCCCAAGAGTCTGGATAAGATAAATCCTTATTGAAACTTAGATCAAGTTTTTTTAAATTGGGAGGTAATTGTGTGGGAAAAGTTTGCATATGACTGGTAGTGAATCTGAGATCCTCTATTCTTGTTTCACTAAGGTCTGGTGCGGATGTGAGGGAGTTCTGACCCGCAATCAAGACTTTTAAGGTTTTCGGGAGGAAACGCTGAGGGATAGAGGTAAGACGGCAGTTGCCAACATTTAGGTATTCTATCTGTGTTTGAGATAGATCAGGGAAAGAGTTGAGTGGGTTTTGACGGAGCGTCAGGGTTTTTAAAGTCGGAGAAAAGCTTTCTACCAAACACGCAGGAAGCTCGCTGATTTGATTGCCAGTGAGATCGATTTCATCTGATGCCGAAGGAAGAACCCTAAGAGCGTCTCCTAGCTGATTTTTTGATAGCTTCAGAGCCCTGACACGTACTGTCCCCACCACTTCTGCAGAGGCTTCGTTGATTAGAAGGTTATATTTAGGTAACTCATCAAGATATAGACTCTGAATAGGGGCGGGTGGGTTCGCTAAAAATTCTTCAAGGCGACTTCTAAAATCCTTAGATAAAACTGGGGCAGCGATGACGATGACCTTTTGTCGGGCTAATAAGTTATAGAAATCAGCATATCTTCCTAGCGTAATATATAAATCCTCATCACTAAGTTGAAATCCGTACCGGGCTTCTAATTCGAGAATTCTTCTATATGAGACAGGAATGTCAAGTGAATACCTAGTGATTTCAAGGAGATCTAGAGTGTCTTGATGCAAGCTTCCAAAAAGTCTATTTAGCTCATCCAAGATCTGCTCATGTTTTTCGGGTGGCACGATTTGTACTGAAAATTGACCAGTATGGAGCTGAGCAAGAAACTTCCACCTTCGATCTTTGTCGTCCAACTGGGAATCTGCATGATTAAAGTAGTCATAGAGGGATTGCCAGATGTCTCTTGGAAGGCGATCAGGGTTGCGGAGGGCTTTTTTGAAGAAGGTATCAAAGTAGTTGTAGCGGTGCAGAAAGTTGAGTGCGGCTTGAGGTGGTGTTTGGTGGGCACTTGTTGTTGGAAGGGTTGCATCAAAAAGGAGGTGAAAAAGAGCCTCCATTTCATCTTGGCTGAGTCCACCCACAAGGACTAGAGGCTGAGGTTCTAAACCATCGAAATGTTCAATGGAGGGGATCTTTTGCAGTTCTTTGAGTCGTACATAGTGAGTGAATCTGATGTCAGTTTGATCTTCCTGTGCACTTTTGAAAACCACTGGGACCAGAGGGTTTTCGGCGTGGGTGGCTCTTTCGTAAAGGGCATAGCAAGGATAGAGTTCAGGGTTTTCAATGAAAGTCTGTGCGCTGACTTGAACATCGACGGAGGAGTGTCCGCTTTCCTGGCAAGAACCCAGGATTTTAGAGGCGAGTGTTGATGCTGTCAGGTCTGCACCCAACAGATCGATTTTTCCTTGAATTTGAAGAGCTTCAATCGCTGCTTGTAAGTCTTGATGGTGGATAGGCTGCATCTAATATCTCTTTTTAAGTTTTGAATAAAAAGAGATGCTAGCATGTAAGACTTAAATATTAAACATTTAAATATTTTTTAAATAGATTTAGTTTAATGAAGATAAAAAAGCCACTAGAACAATGCTCTAGTGGCAGTGATTGAGTGGAGAGTAGGGAGAATGTTAGAATTCGGATGAGTTGAAGTCGCGGTCCATGACAGTTTTACGTTTGTGCTTTTCAGCGCTATCCATCGCTATATCACACTCTCTTTCGACAATTTGAG
>CAZPBC010000023.1:13269-26249 GCA_964584775.1 uncultured bacterium | reverse complement strand
ATTCGACTTGTTTCCGTACCTCCAAATTGTCTTCTGTCAATCCATTGACTTTAGCTCGATAGTATTCGCAAATCCGGACAATATCCGCTCTTTTAGACCCCTTAGCAAACTTTTCACGATCTTCGTAGTTTTTGAGTTTTGCACCCATTTTTCCGTAGGCATCTACAAAGTCATCGTGAAACTCACTTGTCTCAAGCCCTACTTGAGTCGAAGCTCTCCCAAGAACTCCCGCCCTCACAGCAAAGGTAAAGGCTTTATAGTCCACCTTGTATTCACCAGCTCTTGACACAATAGTCGAGTGTCCTAAAGGCCTGTCCTTTATGGACTTCAACGTCGCAATAGCATGCATGGCAGCAATGCAGTTCGCAAAGGTACAGTTTCCTACTTTTTGCCCTGCTTTTTCATCAACACCCAGAGGAGTGAGACCCAGAGCGGACATCATTTCTCCGCCATATCCCTTTGCAGCCCATCGATTCTCATAAGGTTGGAATTCCTTAAATGTATCGGAATTGATTCCATGACCCAAAAATTTCTTAGCAAAGCCAGGGCTCTTTATCTTGCTTATCAAAACATCAGGATCGACTTTGAAATAATGGGTTCCAGAGCGATTGTTGGAGTGTCTTGCTCCACGGTTTGTGATTGCCAATACCTCCCGATAGTAAGTCATGTATACGGCATGTCCTGAATATCCAGTGGGAATTAAAACGGGTGTGTTCTTGGCATCGCTCGCACTGATGAGTTCAATGAGTTTTCCAACCGTAGCCTGTGTCCCTTCCGCAAATCTCAAACGTCGGAGTTCAATACAATCCTTTAAGGCACGGCGCATGGCCTCTTTCACATCTGGCTCGTTAAAATAGTTGTCCATTCCAGAAGGAAATTCCAGACCGTCAAGCTGATCCATAAGAGTTTGTGCCGAAATTTCATGAAAGGAGCCCTCCTTATCAAACCCAATTCCATCACCACGGTCGATATATCCTTTCAGACCCCAGGCATGAGCAAACTGGTTGTGGGTATTGAGCCTCTTAAATTCTTGAGCAGAGAGGGGATGTTTAATGTCGAAAGCGCTTCGAAAAGCATCAAAGCTACCAAACGCACGGCCATCACATTGTATTTTACCTTCGTAAGTGACTCTCACTTGATGATAGAGATGGGTATTTCTTTTCGCCCCTACTGCTCTAGAAATCTTGATCACTTTGTAATCAAAATAGCCTCCTTTATCTGGTAGAATGATGGTCCTACTTGTGCCAGGTTTAACAGAGAGCAACCCTCTATCGTCAAAGGACATGACCTCATTTGTCCCAATGAATTCCTCAAATTCCTTTAACCTTTTCTCTTTTGGTATAAGGTTGAGGTACCTGATCCACAGCGCACGAATTTTCTCATCGCCGATACGTTTTTCAGGATCGTATTTTTCTCTACATTCTCCAACCGTTTTAGGTAAATCAAGATCAGTTCGTTGAATTCTCTTTTTCTTGATAATCTTACGCCCATTGATATCCACCTCTTTGCAAACATAGATCAGCGCCTCACCGTCTCTCCGGAGATACCATGAACCAATAGGGATGCTATCCTCCATAAGAAGTTTATCATGTTTAGGTTGAATGAACTCACTTGAATACTTTTTGATGACATCAAAGGCTTTCTCTTCTTCTGTTGGAACAGGACTAGGAGCAGGAGAAGGCGCTGGAGCCTCCACCTCTTCAGCTTTCGCTAAGGGGTCACGCCCACCATAGTAATCTTGAAACATCCCCCTCACCATGCGGCAGAGCTGCTCAAATTGCTGAGGAGTCTGAACAACAGCATCACTCCCTCGAGCATAGCGCATTTTTCTTACCTGATAACCAATCGCGCGAGGATGATGTCTGGAAAAATCGAGTTCTCGTTTCCCTTTACGCACCGACTTCTTCATTTTCAAGCTTTGATCTAAAAGCGCCACAAATTCCCCGGTTCGCCCCACACCCGCTTGACAATTCACTTTGATTGTCGTGGGTTGATCTGAATGCGCTTCTATCTCGCTGTGAGCCTCACGAAGAAGATCCAGCACCATTGTATCGTCTGCCCCACTAAAGTCTTTCCACGAAGGACAGTTGATCATTTTGAGAGTTTTCACCTTCCCTTTTGCATCGATCACTTGAAGATCTAGCACTTCGTAAGAGCACTCTCCCTCTTCCTTCACTAACCGCTTGCCTGTATTTTTAACTGTATAGGAACCATAAAACCGAGTTTGTCCCAACTCTCTCGGCCAAAAGAAGTTTTGTTCCTTTGTCTCTGGAGGATAAGAGATGATTCTGTCCTCGACAAAATAACCTCTTGCAGGTCTAAATCGTGATGGGCCGTCCCCTACTGGTGCATTTCCGCGCTTATCAATAAAGCCACGCTCACTCGTTCCGAGAATATCCTCTTTTGCAGCTAGGTTGACTAAAACGCAATGATTGCCATCCGACATCTCATCAAAAACATGCTCCCAGTACGCCTCATGATCCATAGGGTATTGCGCCATCACATACTTTTGTTCTCCAACATACTCGTTAGCATGAACGAATGCGCCACTTTTCACTTGGACTTGGGTTTCCGAGTTCGAACAAATATTGGGAAATATCGACCTCTCTTCCTGGTTGGCCTCAAGGTTCCTTCGCAAGTCAACCGGAAGTGTGGCCCACAATTTGGGATAATAGTGCTTTAAGCTGTAGAGATGATCACGGCAAAAAGCAGCTCCACTAGCTGTTCTATAGGTAAGATCATCGGCGATCAGTTTGCCTCGTGAAAAACTCGATGGGCCACCAATTTCATTAAAAACTTCCAGAGGATTGGTTCCATAGATTTCAGGTTCAGCAAAAGGTCCCCTTGTCAGCTCAGATGAGACAACCATAGTGGATAAATCCACATGGGATCTTTCGACGGCAAAGCCAAATTTATTGGATACGTTATCAATTGAATCAAGGCCAGCACCCTCTTCCTCGACTTTTTCTTTAGAAAATTTCCAGGCTGCCGTGCTTCCATCGTGATATATAACATTCAAAACAATGACACCGGGGGTGGATTCTGACCCTCTGATCAACCAAGCATTTCCCGGCATTTGAGCAAGTAACTGATTCGCTTCGACACTGCTCATCACACCAAGTGATTTTTCACGAAGCTGATCAAACGTGACTTGTGTAGGCGTTTTAACAAGTGTTAAAGGACAAGTCTTGAGATCCTCTTCAACATATCTTAAGTCCCCTGTCTCTTTTGAATAATAGAGAGTATGGATCGCCACCTCACCCTTTCGAGTTGCTTCTTTTAATTCCTCTTTAGTAAAAGCAGGGGTCGCTCTCATTACCCTTGACACAACTCTTCCTGAACGATTTAGCACAGAGAACATGGGTTGATTGGATTCATCACTCCACAGGATAAAGGGGCGCTGCTCGCTTCGTGACTTCGCAGATTCCGATGAAGTTAAAAGTCTTACAACTTCATCAGATCTCATTCTAGGAGAGAGAATGCGATTCATGAGTGTGGTCTTCGGATTTAACCACTCTGCGATAAATGCATTTTTGACATTTCGTCGATTGGTAAAAAGTTCTGGTCTTTCTTGGGCAAGTCTCGACAGTGACTTCAAGACCACTTCACCAAACTCGTTTTTACCACCAACTAAGCACTGATTCTTCTCCGATAGCGTCATCACCACGAATTGTCCCGGTGCCATGAGTTCGATAATTTCATGTGCATCTTTCCATTTAGAGACTAAATACTGATAGTTGCGCGATTCGAATTGACTCCTGATCTCTTCAAAAGCTTCCGGCATCTCTTCTTCAGGAAGAGTCTTGGGGGGCTTCTGAACTTTAGTTGTTTTCGGTCCTGCAGGGCTAACGACTTCTTTAGGGCTAACGACTTTCGGAACAACAGGAGTTGTAGGAGGATGTTGAAATGTTCTTTCGCTGCCATCAGGCTTTTCCTTCAGAGTCCCCTCAGACCGAAAAAGGTTAAAGGTAATTGTATGAAAAACCGTATTGACAATGCTTTCGATGAGAGAGAGCGTCCGCCTAATGATAGACCCTTCACCCAATTGACCTCTAATGACTCCAGCTATAAGACTTATGATGCACATTTGACACTCCTCAGTAGTTGAAATTGCATTCTATCTTAACAATGTAAAGTTCATATAAAGGTAGGCTAAACACACCATCGATTGTGGAAATTGAAAATTTATTTTTTAAACCTGTCTATTTAACCAACAAGATGGATGCAGAACAAAGGTTGGAGTCGTAAGAAATTTTTACAAAAAGACGATTCAACTCCAAGAAATTGAAGATCTGTTATAATGCTCTTATCGTGCAGAGCCTAAGTGACAAAAGTATCAAAGAATTTATTGACTGGGATGAGAGAAACAAGATCCAGGCACTCCCCGGTGACTTGAAGTGCCTCGATTGTGAGATCATCCTTCATGACGGGCGACGAAAACGCGTCTACTTACTTCTTGTCGATGCAAACGCGCTCAAAGGAGCGTTCCATACCCTAGAGGCCCCTGTCGACGCAGCAACCATCGACCGCGTCACCGCTCTGGTGCAACACCTCTTCACCAACGACATCCTTGAGAACCATGTCGCTGTGCTTCCAGAGTCTTTTTATCTAAGAGAGTTGAAATGCACTTACATCCGACAAATCGGTCTTGATGAACCAGAGTGGATTCCTGTTTTTCAAATGACAACTCAAGAATCTCCTCGAGACGCTACTCCCGCGCCGCCGCCGTAGACCAGGCGAATCGAGAACGACACTCATGCTCCTGCCGAACAGGTTAAAGTGCTAATGCATAGAATGGTTTGTCATCTGAGCTGTCTATCTGTGCAAATCTCCCAATATAGAGAAAACGAGACACCTCCTAATCCAGAGGGTCTCAAATGCCCATAGTTTTGATGGCTTTATACTTTTCAAGCCCATCTTCTAGATATTTGGTCCATTCTTCTACAGTGTGTGTGTAAGAATAGTATGGATTCTCCAACACGCAAGGGTGAAAGCCTTCCTGGCAGAGCAGGAAGTTTAATATCAGGATATCCGTTCGCCCTTGACCATCAATCCACGGATGTAGCCATTCCAATTCAGAATAGAGTTGTGCGATCTCCTTCAGTACAACCTTCCGGTAACCCTGGCCAATTGCATCTATGATCTTGGCTCGCTTGTCAGGATCACTCACCCCTCTTGTATGGGTCTCGTAAGCCTCCAAAACTTTCTGGCGCACTTCTTCGACCTTCTCTTCATAGCGATTGATCATTTTAGTCATCGTTTCTTCGAGAGCCTTAGAGTTTTCGTTACGATCAGACCTCAGCCTTGGATGTTTCACACCTAAATCTTCTAGGCTATCCAAACGATCATAAAAGTAACCAATTTGAGCAAAAGGGCTTTCAAGCCCATAAGACTTACTAATATCTTCAATCACTGGATTCAGGTTTAATATCTCGAGTGTCCGCAACCATTCCATTTCACCCTTAGGTCTCGGTATACCAGAAAAACTTTCGTCACGCATGTTCATTATTTGAGTTGCATCACATCGAGTTGCATTCGCTTCACCTTTAAAGTGACTACACGACGTTTTATGCGCCGCTAAGTACACATCCATCAGCGGATGATCAAACATTTTGCAGATTTGTTCGCCTGCCTCCTCGATTCCTCTGCGATAACCAGGCTCCTTAACACGTCCATGCAAACCATCATCAAACACATTAGGACCAAATTCATGAAACTTTCCATCAATGATCTGACGCCAGGACTCTTCCTTTCCAAGGCCGTAGTAAGCCTCTCTAGCCTCAATAGAACTAGGTAGAATGCCTAACTCTTGTAACTGAACCTTAACCTTGAGAGAGTTGCGGCCAGGACTTAACGACTCGATCTTGGCTTGAACTTCATCAGAAAGTGTCATTTTTTTGGAAATTTCTCTAGCAAGCACCCTATCATCATCCGGCAAGCACTCTCCATTTTCAAGAATTAAACTGGCAAATTTATCGATCAATTCTTCAGAAGCTTTCTCCTTAACCCCCTCTAGTTGATCGAAAATACTCTGCAACTCAAGATGAACTTTAGTAGGTTCCATAACAAACTCCCTTCACTATTTAAATTATCAAATTCAAAGAATCCCCTCGAGACGCTACTCCAGCGCCGCCGCCGTAGACCACGCGTATCGAGAACGACACTCATGCTCCTGCCGAACAGGTTAGGGTACCAGCGAATCAAACCGGTTCACAACATCAAATTTTAAACTCACACATCAGGATTCGCTGCTATTCGCACCGCTTCCACCCGATTTTGTAACTCTTCCGGTAGTGAAAATCTACCCGCTATTTTCGTATCCACTTGATCGTGCTTGTAAGTACCCTTCTCGAATTGCTGGATCCTTTCTTCAAACTCAGGAATTGTAAATCTAATACGTTTGACACCTTTATCTTCTTTCACAAGAATGACAAACCAAAATGGATCACTTGAATGTCGGGGATACCAAGAACCAAGAGGAGCATCCTTCATCGCCTCTTCCATTTGACGATCTGTGATCTCCGCTTGCCTGAAAGCCGTCATTTCTGCCATCTGATCAATAAACCACTTGAGGTTGCCACTCAAATCGTCAGCGTAATTATGACGCCTAGAGCTAACAGCACTTCTCACCTTTTCAATGTCACCTAGAGTAAAATTTTTGTCAGGCAAATTAGCTATCAAAATTCCTAGAAGATCAATACCACTCGTGCCACGTCCTACCCTCCTAATTTCATCAGTGATTTGGCCTACGGGCATCTTGAGCTCATACAATTTCTCATAGATGAGCCCGTTTATGAGTCCCCTTACTCTGTCTTTCTCAAACTTGTTCGACTCTCTTTGATCTATTTCCGCAAAGATCTCTACGAGTTTATCAACTTTCAGAGCATCTTTTCGATCGAGAATCTTTTCATACGTCCACTCAGAAGAGGGTGTAGGTCTTAATCTTGGTCCTGAAGGTGATGGTGTAGGTTTGAATCTTGGTCCTGAAGGTGATGGGGTAGGTTTGAATCCTGGTCCTGAAGGTGATGGGGTAGGTTTGAATGTAGTCCTTGGACTTCCCAGATTTAGGTTTCCTTGATGATAATTTGGGCGGCCGACATGATCAGACGACCCAATCTCTGCAAAAATAGCTTGTTGCTCTATTATTTTGGCTTTTTTAGCTTTAGGATACTTATCATCAAACTTTCCAATGAGCTCCTTAAGGTGCTCTTCATCTAAACGTGTCGAGATGATATGACCACTCTCCTCAACTTTCTCAACAACGAACAGACCACGAATCGTGCGTGACTCTCGAACCAACCATATTCCAGAACCTTGCTTTTTTAAATGCAACTGCGCTTCAGTGAAACTCATTTTTCCTACCGATAGCTCTTGGGCTTTTAAGTATAATCTCGCCATATCCTGCTTGTTTTCAGGCAACGCGTAGGTAGGCACTTGCTTATCTTTCTTAAATCTCTTCTCAAAATCCTCCATTGTTTTCATGTCTTTAGATGGAAGCCCCATAAAGCGAATACGACCAGCGTCATTTTTATAACAAACCTTGTATACAGCCTGGCCTCTTTCGGTCGAGCGTTTGACCAACCATGATCCGACGTCCATTCTCGCAAGTACTGCCTTTGCGTCTTCACGTGACATTCCAGGATAGTGCATCAGGGGCACTTTTTCGATAAATTCGACTTGTTTCCGTACCTCCGGATTGCCTTCTGTCAATCCATTGACTTTAGCTCGATAGTATTCGCATATCGGAACTATACTCGCCTTTGAAGATCCGCGCTCTTCGTAGTTTTTGAGTTTTGCGCCCATTTTTCCGTAGGCATCCACAAAGTCATCGTGAAACTCACTCGTTTCAAGCCCTGCTAGAGTGGAGGCTTTTTCAAGAACCTTCGCCCTCACTGCAAATGTAAAGGCTTTGTACTCTACCTTGTATTCATCAGCTCTTGAAATGACAGTCGAACGTCCCAAAGGCCTGTCTTTCATGGACTTCAGCGTCGCAATGGTGTGCATGGAAGCAATGCAGTTCGCAAAGGTGCAGTTCCCCACTTTTTGACCTGCTTTTTTATCGACTCCCAGAGGAGTGAGACGCAGAGCGGACATCATTTCTCCGCGATATCCGCTAGCAGCCCATCGATTCTCATAAGGTTGGAATGCCTTAAATGTATCGGAATTAATCCGATGCCCTAAAAATTTCTTGGCAAATGCTTTGTCCTCTAAATTTCTCATCAAAACATCAGGATCGACTTTGAAATAATGGGTTCCAGAACGATTACTAGAGTGTCGTGCCCCACGGTTTGTGATTGCCAATACCCCCCGGTAGTAAGTCATGTAAACCGCATGCCCTGAATATCCAGTGGGAATTAAAACGGGTGTGTCCTTGGCATCGCTCGCTCTGATGAGTTCAATGAGTTTATCGGCAGTAGCCCGTTTCCCTTTCTCAAATCGCAAATGTCGGAGTTCAATACAATCTTCTAAGGCACGGCGCATCGCCTCTTTCACTTCTGGCTCGTTAAAATAGTTGTCCACTCCAGAAGGAAATTCCAGATCGTCAAGCTGATCCATAAGGGTTTGTGCCGAAATTTCATGATAGGAGCCCTCCTTATCAAACCCAATCCCATCTCCACGGTCGACAAATCCACTCAGACCCCAAGCGTGAGCAAACTGGTTGTGGGTATTGAGCCTCTCAAACTCCTTTGTAGACAAAGGCTGTTTAACATCTAGAGCTCGTTGAAAAGCTTCAAAGGTATCAAAGGATCGATTACGCGCACCGGTTGTACTGTATGTTATTTTGCCATTGCTCCCTACGGTCACGTATCCATAAGAGTAAGTATCTCCTGTTGACCGTGCTCCTCTAGAAATCGTGATCACTTGGTAATCATAATGACAATCTTCGTCTGGGAGAATGATCGTCCTGCTTATCCCAGGCTTGACCGAAGGCAACCCCTTATCGCTAGTGGAGATCTCTTTTGTCGCAATGAAGTTAGCAAATTCCTTCAATGTTTTCTCTTTTGGTGAAAGAGCACTGTAACTTCTCCAAAGCGAACGAATTTTCTCATCGCTCACTTGTTTTTCAGGATCGAATTTCTCCCTCAATTCTCCAACCGTTTTAGGTAAATCAGGATCGCTCCGTTGAATTCTCTTCTCCCTGATATTCACACGTCCGTTGATATCGAGCTCTTTGCAAACATAGGTCAACGCATCACCGTCTCTCCGAAGGTACCACGAGCCGATGGGAACGCTATCTTCCATAAGAAGTTTGTCATACTTTGGCTCGTGGAACTCGCTTGAAAGCTTTTTGAAGGCATCAAAAGCTTGTTCGGCTGATAGTGGTGTGGCTTTTTCTACTGGAGAAAGTGTTGAAGCAGGAGCTGAACCCTTCTTTTCTTCAACTTTCGCTAAGGGGTCAATCCCCTTCGAGTAATCTTCAAACATTCCCTTTACCAGACGGCAGAGCTGCTTAAATTGCTCAGGAGTTTGAACAACACCACTGCTCCCTCGAGCAAAGCGCATTTCTCTGACCTGGTAAGCAACCGCACGAGGATCATGCGCAGAAAAATCGAGTTCACTTTTCCCTTCACGCACCGCCTTTTTCATTTTCAAGCCTTGATCTAAAAGCGCGACAAATTCCCCAGTCCGTCCCACACCCGCTTGACAATTCACCTTGATCGTCGTGTGTTGAGCTTTTTGAGCTTTTTGAGCTTTATGAGCTTTATGAGCTTTATGAGCTTCTATTTCGCTGTGAACCTCGCGAAGAAGATCCATCACCATAGCATCGTCTGTACCACTAAAATCTTTCCATGAAGGGCAGTCAATCATCTTAAGGGTTCTCTCATTCCCTTTTGCGTCGGTCAGTTTGAGATCTACCACTTCGTAATAATGCCCCCCTTCTTCTTTCACTAACCTCTTGCCAATGTTTTCAACGGTATAGGAACCATAAATCCGAGTTTGTTTCTCTACTCTTGGCCAAAAGTAATTTTGTTCCTTAGTCTCTAAAGCATAAATAAATGGTCTACCCTGTCTATCTAAACCTCTTGCTCGTCCAAATCGAGACGGACCTCCCTGTACTGACGCGTTCCCACATCTATCAATATAGCCACGCTCACTCGTTCCGAGAATATCCCCTTCTGCAGCTAGGTTGACCAAAACGCAATGATTGTCACCCGACATCTCATCAAAAACATGCTCCCAGTACGCCTCATGATCCATAGGGTATTGCGCCATCACATATTTTTGTTCTCCAACATACTCGTTAGCATGAACGAATGCGCCACTTGTCACTTGGACTTGGGTTTTCGAGTTCGAACAAATATCGGAGAACATCGACCTCCCTTCCTGGTTGGCCTCAAGGTTCCTTTGCAAGTCAGGGGGAAGCATGGCCCACACTTCTGGATGATATTTCTTTAAGCTATGGAGGTCATCACGACAAAAAGCAGGCCCCCTGGGTGTTGGATAGGTAAGATCACCGGCGATAAGTCTCCCCAGGGAATAATTTGATGGACCACCAATTTCGCCATAAATCTCTGAAGGAGTGGTTCCATGGATCTCAGAAGTTTTAGGCACTGCTTTTACACGATGAGTTTGAGGAGGTTTAGCAACTTTAGTTGGTTTTGGCCCTGCAGAGCCAATCTCTTCCGGAATACCGGGAATTTTCACTCCTGGAGGATGTTGAAATGTTCTTTCGCTACCATCTGGCTTTTCCGACAGAGTCCCTTTAGACCTAAATAGGTTAAAGGTCATTGTATGAAACACCCTATTCACCATGTTTTGGATTCTAGAAAGCGTCCGCCTAGTGATGGACCCTTTGCTGAATTGACCTCTGATCACCCCAGCTACATAACTGATAATATACATATCAACCTCCAACTAAAGTCGACCACACTATCCTCTAAAATACCCAGAGGAGTGGGGACTGCATGTTTTCTTTCTTCAGACTTCGCTTCAACAACTTCTTTTGCGATCAAATCTAATCGACGCTCTAAAACAGGTAGATCATCATATCCATCTATCTCCTTTGGAGCGGACACATCCTTTACACAGAAAGGCGCCAGTAGCCTTGTCAAAATGCGGACTTTCTCCTAAGGCTTCAATATGCATCTTGAACCTCCCATCAAAATCGGCTGAGTGCCACCTGCAAGCGCTGCTCTACTTGAGCTGCAGTCGGACGCTTCTCCGGAGGATTGTGTAAAATATCTCGTACAACCTCTCTCACTTGAGGATTTTCAATCTTTTCTAAATCCATGAAAGCCGTGAATGATTCAGAAACAGCTTGTTTATGATAAAGAGCGGCTTTTTCTCGAAGCTGATCCGTCTCTTTTTGAAGCTCTTGCTTTTTAGCTTTTAGCTGATCGAGTTTTTCGTTTAACTGATCCTTATTATTGACTTCACCTGAAGCAAGCTTCTCTTCTATCTCATCTATCTCACTGTTGATTTCTAGCAATTCTCCACGCATTTCTCTGCGTTGTGTATTGAGACCTTTGGCATACTCCTCCTTGGGATGATCAAGAGTACCGTTGGTGATGTCACGCGCTTTCGCCATCCCCCCTGTCATCGATCCATGCTCTTCATGATAAGCTTTTCTGATATCCTCCATATCTGTTCCTGTGCAAACCATGTAGAGATTCATCCCTAAGCTGTAAACGTCGTTCTCTTGAGTGGCAACGACATTACTACTTGCAAATGTATGAGGGTCGTAGTACTGCACCGGGCAGTGACTTACCTTCGTACCTGGATCACAGGCTTTTCCATAATCTGTGAGCTTGACTACATCGCCTTTTTCTCCACTCGCAACAAGAAAGTTATCCGGCTTCACATCGCCGTGAACCTTTCCAAGTGCATGAAACTGCGCGACCCCTCTCGCCATCTGCAATGCATAGGATCCTCTTTGTTCAGGAGGAATTTGTTTCATCTTATCCTTGCCTTTTTCACTGAGCGCTCCTTTATCCGCACGCTCTGCAATATAGGCCGTCCGTGTCGTTCCATCTACACTCTTAAATTCAATCGGTTTTCCAAAAGCAAGATGAGAGACGGAAGCGGGATCTTTTTGATGCTGCGCATAGATGGATAGGTTTGCTTCCTCTTCGTTCTTCTTTTCTTCGAGATCACGGGGTTGCATCTCACTTTCAGATTTGTGGTACTCCTGCAAGACATACTGGGAAGGAGCACTCGTCTCTCCTATAATCTGACTCGCTGCTTGATCGACCTTAAGAGCAACCGTCGTCTTATAATTTCCTCTCGCAATCTCGTCTCCCTTAGAGAACTTGAGGACTTCGATCTTCCTTTCTGAAAGAGGCTTGACATCCGATTTCTTTCCTAACACACGTCCAGCGATGCTTTTGATGGTCTCTTTAATACCCTGCTGCCTCACTCGACTCGTCAGATTTCTCAAACGGGCAAGCTTTCCACTACTCCTCTCTATGCCCTCAGAAGCTGTTTCATCTTGAACTAATCCGGTGCCCACTGTAACTTCATCACCAACTACCAACCGCCTACCGTCTAGATAGCTAATAGAAGATGAAGTCTCAGAAGAATCCCCATTCTTAATCAGTTCAATGAGCTCATCAACATCTTCTCCATCATCATCAGCACCTGCTGATACACCCGGCTCCCCCTCAAAAGGACTGGTCGTCAGGTCCACATATTCACCCTTAAGTGAGACTCCTTTCGATAGATCTTCTCCGTGTACATACCCGTCTGATGACTCCTCAAATGGATTGATCGTCAGATCCACATATCCACTAGCAGCACTCCCACTTGCAAGTTTTGGAGGAGCAGTATCACTCTCTTGTAGATTCTTAGACTCCGTCGATGGATCCCCCACCCCAGAGGCATCAGCGTACCCGCTATCAGACCCTGGAACAGGAGCATACTCCCCTTCCATGAGAGCGTTCACGATCGACTCATCAGCCTGTCCGCTTTCAGATCCTGGGACAGCAGCATACTCCCCTTCCATGAGAGCGTTCACGATCGACTCATCAGCCTGTCCGCTT
>CAZPBC010000023.1:0-13169 GCA_964584775.1 uncultured bacterium | reverse complement strand
TCAGATCCTGGGACAGCAGCATACTCCCCCTCCTCAGTCGGAACTGGATTGGTATCAACTGCAGCATACTCTCCTTCCATGAGATCATTCGCGATCGACACATCTTGTAAAGACTGCTCCATCATCTCCTCAAACGAAGCATAGTCAGGCTCGTGTGTGCTTTCGCCCGTAGGAACCTTGACCTGAGGTAATGCTTGTTCCATCTTTACAGGATTTGAGCCTGCGATTCCCAGATTTTGAGCTAGGACCATCGTCGTCTTAGCAGCATCCTGCTGAGGCACCACACCCTCTTTCCAAGAGTTTTTCGCATCCTCTTGAATACGAGTATTTTGCCTCACTAAAGAGCGAAATCCTCCAGCTGTATTAATATCAGGCATATAATAATTATATCATAGTTAATATTTGAATAAACATTACTTATTATTTATTAAAAATTAATATAGATGAGTTAAAATGATTGGAGACAAATAAGAACCATTAGAGCTATGATGAGGGCATATGACAATCAATCACACACATGTTAAGAATTTCATTGACTGGGACGCAAAGAACGACCTCGGTATTCTCCCTGGAGACAGAGAGTGTGTCGAGTGCGAAATCGTCCTAAAGGATGGCCAGAGCCGACGTGTGTTTCTGGTGCTTCAAGACACAGAAGCAATGAAAACTCAGTTCCATAACCTAAGACAGTCTGTAGACTCCACCACGACAGACCGGGTTGCAGCCCTCGTCTCACACCTCTTCTCTCAAGAGATCCCTGAACGCCATGTAACACTTCTGCCAGCCTCTTTCTACTCAGAAGAATTAAGGGAATCTTACGGGCGTCCTTATGATTGCAGATTTGAGACGATCCCCGTTTTCCACATGCAAGAACCTGCTGTCGAAGAAACCGCTACAGTCGAAAAGACGAAGAAAAAAGCTGGCTGTATCGTACAATAGATCAAGACCCAGAAAGAGCCCGATCCAACCTCTCTGCAACTTCCGCTGCTGTTGGCCTCGTTCCAGGAGGATTGTGAAGAATGTCTCTCACCACTGCCCGCACTTTGTCATTATCGATTTTATTCAAATCAATATAAGCACTAAAATTTTCTGAAATGGCTTGTCGATGAAGTTGGACGGCTTCTTTATGCAAACTTATACTTTCTTCAATCAGCCCCTCTCTTCGTTTCGCTAGCTGATTGTACTCATCTCTTATATCCTCGACATCTATTTGACCGGATTCCATCCCCGCTTTAAACTCATCCATAAGTGCTTCAATGGTCTTAATTTTTTGATAATTAAGGGTTCTTTGTTCCCGCTTTTCCATTGCAAGCTGGTCTTTCGGGTGTGATGTGAAAACATTTTCGTTGGCTCGTGCTTTCATGAATCCCTCAGCCGGATTTCCGTCTTGCGTATGTTGCGCATCAAAAGCAGCTGTCATCTCTTCCATCTCAGTTCCAGTATAGGCCATATAGATATTCAACCCTAAGCTATACACATCGTTCTGTTGAGTGAGCTCTGGATTTCCTATGATAGCATGGGGGTCGTAGTAGCGAAGCGGAAGCTGTTTTTTATTATCGCCTTCGCCTATCATGGAGGTTCCTGGATCGCAGGTTTTTCCATAGTCTGTGAGCTTCACAATATCTCCATCCTCACCACTGCTCACAAGAAAGTTGTCGGGCTTTACATCCCCATGTACTTTACCTAAAGCATGCAACTGCGCCACTCCCCTTGCCATCTGGACAGAGTAGCTACCCCTCTGCTCTCTGGGAATCTCCTTCATCTTTCCAGTACCCGTACTCGTTACCGACCCTTTATCAGCGCGTTCAGCAATATAAGCCGTTCTCTTCGTTCCATCAGAGCTGGTGAATTCAATCGGTTTTCCAAAGGCCAGGTTTGAAACCGAGCTAGGATCTTTTTGATGCTGCTCATAGATCGCTTTGTTCGCAGCCTCTTCATTCCTCTTCTCTTCAAGATCAACAGCAGTCATCTCTTCCTCTGCAACAAGATACTCCTGAAGCACATACTTAGAAGGAGGCGTGCTGCTTGCTATTGCATCGCTTCCTGCTCGATCCACATCAACGACCATCGTTCGCTTAAAACTCCCCCTTGCAAGCTCCTTGCCTGTTTGGAATTTCAGAACCTCGACTTTGCGTTCTGTCAAAGGTTTCGGTGCTTTTTGAGCCGCTCTCTTTTTTCCAAAAATACGTTTCGAAAGACCCCTGACCTTCCTACGGACTCCACTCTGCTTCACCGCAGGTGTCATATCTTTGACCGCATGATCCTTTCCATCCGCCTTGTCAGACTCAAGAACCCCTCCAGATGCCACCCGCTCATCGACAACCAATTGCTTTCCTTCTAAATGGTCGAGCCCCGAAGACATTTTAGTCTGTGAGGGTGCACGTATCTCTCTTGACCTCACTGCAGATTCGCTCGCCATTCTACCTTCACCTACGGTGCCAGAGGGGGAACTTTCAGCCCTAGATGTGGATACTCCTTCAGAACTTAGATCCGGAAGTGGTTCGTACACGTAATCATCATCTACATTCGGAATTGGCTGATATTGTTGACTTGATTCTGAAATCTCCCCTTGTCCAATGGAGGTTTCCGCATCCTGCCCACCAGCCTGAGCTCTACCGAGAACTTCTGATTTTTCAGCTTCCCTCTTTGCCTTGGCCGCAGCAAGTCTTTCTTCAAAGGTTCCCTTCTTTACCTGGCCGGTAGAACTCCCCTCCGACTCGGAGGCCTTCTCATCTCCAAGAGGCATCGCGCCATACTCACCAGCCTGATCTCTACCGAGAACTTCCGGTTTTTCAGCTTCCCTTTTCGCCTTGGCCGCAGCAAGTCTTTCTTCAAAGGTGCCCTTCTTTACCTGGCCGGTAGAACTCCCTTCCGACTCGGAGGCCTTCTCATCTCCAAGAGCCATCACGCCATACACATCATCATCAGTTGGAAGCAACCAATCTTCATCTGAAACAGAAGTGTCATCAGAGACACGACTACCACCAACCTCTGTTGGCGTTCCTTCAAGATTTGGCTCGGGAAGTGATTTGTAATCGATTATCTCACGACTTGGCTCGGGAAGTGATGTGTAATCGACTTTCTCACCACTTGGCTCGGGAAGTGATTTGTAATCGATTATCTCACGACTTGGCTCGGGAAGTGATGTGTACTCGATTATCTCACGACTTGGCTCGGGAAGTGATGTGTAATCGACCACATCAGCCACACTTCGTGCCATCATCTCAGGTGAAGGAGCCAATGACTCTCCTCCTGTATCTCTATTCATTGGGATCGGTACACGCTGAACTTCCGCTTCAACACCAGATATGCGAGTAAGTCCCGCTCCTTGAGCAACTTGACTGGTTTTCGCCGCAGCCGCACCCTCCCCAGGAGGGGCTGAAGGGGGCTCTTTAGGCCTCAGAGAATGAACCCCCAGATCCGATGGCGAAATATTATCTGGCATTCCACTAATAGGCATACAATAATTATATCATAGTAATTATTTTAAATTACGATATAACATAACCTGAGTAATTATTTATCTATATTCAAAATTAAGGCAAAAAGAGTACTCAGAAATCATCCCCCTCCCCCAAAGGAAGAGCTCAATACCCCAGCCTAAACCAAAAGCTGCACCTCAACTCAAAAAGAACGCCTCTAGAGCTGTTTTTTCATCTACTGGACTCCTTTTCGCATAAACAGAACGTAGTTCATAACAATATATAAAATAATATTAAGATATGTTTAATTAAAAATAATTATTTATTAATAGTAATATTTTTTTTATAATTAAAAGTGTGTTTAAGTTTAGTTAGGAGCTAATTATGGGAATTCAAGGACCTGAACTACCAAGAGATGCGGACATTTATGGGCTAGCAGGCGCTGCCGGAAGTTCTGACGACGCCCCAACCGCAAAAGCACCTACCACCCCCCTTCAAGTCTTCCAGGGCGCAGACGGTAACTGGCGCCAAGGGAAACCCGTCGACGGAAAACCAGGAACCTTTGAAGTTGGTGAAACTGAATTTGCAGCTAAAGAAGGCTCCACCACCTTTAAAGTTGGCCAAACCGTCAGTGGAACGACTGCAGATGAAAAAAATCACGCAGGAACGCTGGAACGAGTCACAGGAGATACAGCAACGATTAAGGATACAAATGGTCAAGAAACAAGCGTACCTGCATCCACGTTAAAACCTATTCTAATTAAAGACGGAAAGGTTCTCGCCATAGGGGATAAAGTGGTAGAGATTCACGATCGTAATCAAGAACCTAAAACGATTCGCACAATCGATCAACAAGGATGGGTGACATTTGAAGATGACCCAAATATGAAAGTACATTCATCAGATGTCTCTCCATTCCAAGAGGAAGCTCCGCCAGAACTCGAGGAGACTGCGACTACAACCGGCAATGTTGCGAGAGATCTCGAAGCAAATTCCAGTTGGGATGGAATGAGTTCTGTAGATAGCGGTCACTATGTCGATTTAACAGAGTTCCTAGGAGGGAGTCCAAAGGGGCCCGGCAAAAAATTAGGAGATGAGACAGTGGAGACCGGATACGCTCAGCGCCCAGAAGTAGACGTGGAGTATGACCCCTTTTATGAATCCCCATATGAATCTTTAAAAGAAACTCGCCTTGCCCCCTTTGCAGAAGATACCCAAGCAGGTGCTGTAGCTGGGAGCGCTCAACCTGAAGGAATCGGAGAGGGATGGGAAAGAGTGGGAACTGATGACACTGCCTCTTGGACAAAATTCACAAAAACAGGCTCAGAAGACAATCCCATCGATGCTAAATATTTGAAAAAAGGAGATTGGATTACCGCTAAAGTTACCGTAGATGGCGAATCAAAAGAGGTCAAAGGGAATTTAATGCCTGATAGCGCAACGGGTGATATCTACCTCACCAGCAATGAGTATCCTCATGGAGTCAAGGTAGACACCATCTTGGAAGCGACAAAACAAATACCCACCTCTACTCTAGGAACCCCCGCTCCAGGACCTGAATGGATCCGTACTGGCACAAGCGGCGGCTACAGCACTGTGGACTTTGAGCTAGAAGGCTCTGTTGACAACCCTATCGATAAAAGCGCCCTTAAAGAAGGCGATCTCATCACTCTCGCAGATGGTCAGGAAGTGACCTTCATAAAAATAGATGAAAATGGAGGAATGAAAGTTGGTACTACTCAGAGAATTTGGACAGAAAGTGCAAATACAAAAGTCATCAACGCACAGCGACAAGTCCCCGTCCCTGGGCATATAGATCTCACCTCAAGTGGGCCAGCTGCCCAAGCAGGAGCTGAAGGTGTTCAACCTCAAGGAATAGGGGGAGAGTGGAAAACTGGCAGAAGAGACCTGACAGGTGTCTTTACCTTCTTAGAACAAAGAGGATCCCCAAACAACCCTATTGATGCCTCGAGTCTGAAAAAAGGAGATATGATCTCCGGAACAATAACCATAGACGGTAATACATATTCGTTCAGTGGGAACTTGATGAATGTGGAAGGAGATAAGCTTATTCTTGCAGAGGAAACAACTGGTGCAGCCACAGAGGTCAATATCAGCGATGTCACCTTAGCAAGAAGAAAAGTGATGACGAGCGAATTAACACAATCCACACACCGAGCTGCCGATGGTGCAGCAGGTGCTATAGCACCAGAAAGACCCCCAGCCCAAGCAGGAGCTCCAGGGGCCCCTGCAGAATACATTAACCCTCGTCAACTAAGACAAGGTGACCAAGTCACCGCCTTGGACAGCGAAGGAAAGGAAGTCAGCGGGGTCGTCATCGGAACTTCACCTGATGGAAATGTAAAAATTCAAGAGGGGCGTGGTGGTGGAATTTTCGAAAGCAACACCATCTTAACCAAAGAAAGACCACCGATACGAAAAGGCCCCTTACAATTAGGAGAAGCTGTCATCATGAAGTTCAAAGGCCGTAACTCCCCTGGCCTTGTGAAAGACGTCAAAAAAGGAAAAGCCTCCCTAGACCCTATTGGAGGAAAAAAAGGCAAAAAGTACGAAAGAAAAGAGGACTCCCTCATACGCAAGGGTGACGCTGTTTGGCTTAAAGGCCCAAACAAGACAATGACTCCCTGCCAAGTGGCTTCTATTACTAGTGAGGGTGCCTATGTAACAATAGCAAACGGCAGAACAGTACACGTCTCAGCAGATCAACTAGAAAAAAAACCCCGCTGCACCACACCTGGCTTTCCCAATGATGTCCCACAACCTGAAACGAGAGCCCTCCACTCAGGAGGACAAGTGGGAACCATCAAAGGTCCCGCCCTGATCGGCAACAAAGCGGGTGTCTTTATCCAGGGCGACGAAAGACCCATGACAGAACAAGAAAGAGCACTCAGGGAAATAAGCAGAGGCAAAGACAAACCGCTACCTGAAGATGCTACCCTCTCAATTGGGGAATACATCCCTACTGACAGTGTGGTAGCTGAGGGAGGCAATTGCCTCGTATACGGACGACCCTGCACACTCAAAAAAATCGGTGAAGACGGAACAAGCACCGTCACCAGAGCCGACGGTCAAGAGGTCAAGGGTATCCCCAATAAAGACATCCAGCCGGCAAGCTCCCTCGCTGGACGCGTCTCGAAAGCCAACCCAGACGACCCTAAAACCAATGCAGACAAAACCTCAGCTAAAATTAAAAATGGATTTAAAAAACTCGCCAAATCTCCCCGGTTCCAAAACATTCTTAAAGGAGGAAGAGCTGTCGAGGGATTCAATTCCCAACTCACAGGACTCTCCTGTATCCTCTTTCCTTCCCGAGCGTCTCAACTAATCGAAAACTTCAACAAATACCGAGATCAGATTATCGAATGGGGCAACAGAAAAGCTAAGCCCATGTAAAATCAAGATACTCCTCAAACACATACTGAGAAGAAGGCGTGCTGCTTGGTATTGCATCACTTCCTATCAACATCAACGACCAGCCTCTGCCTCATATCTTTGACCATATGACCCTTTCCTTCCGCCTTGTCAGACTCAAGAACGCCTCCAAATGCCACCAGCTTATCCACAACTAACTTCTCCCTCAAAAAAAAAAGCTCAATATCCCAGCCTAAACCAAAATCTGCACCTCAAATAAAATAAACGCCTCTAGAGCGGTTTTTTCACCCGTTAGCCCCCAATTCGCTTAAACACAGATCAGTTCATGTAAATATAAAAACAAAATATAATTATTAAGAAATGTTTAATTAAAATTAATTATTTATTAATAATAATATTTTTTATATAATTAAATTGTGTTTAAGTTTAACGGGAGCTAATTATGGAAAATCTAGGTGGTATTCCAGAATCACGTGACATTTCCGACATTTACGGGTTAGCCGGAGGCGGTTCTGAGGACGCCCAAGCCGCAGAAGCACCTGCCACCCCAGCTCAAGTCTTCCAGGACACAGAAGGTCAATGGCAAGAAGGGACACCCGTCGACGGAAAACCGGGAACCTTTGATGTTGGTGGAACTGAATTTGAAGCTCAAGAGAACTCCACCACCTTTACAGTTGGACAAACCGTCATTGGAACGACTGATGAAAAAAATCACGCAGGAACGCTGGAACGAGTCACAGGAGATACAGCAACGATTAAGGATACAAAAGATCAAGAAACAAGCGTACCTGCATCCACGTTAAAACCCATCCTCTCTAGGAAGGGTGAGCCTCTCAACGTAGGCGACAAAGTGGTAGAGATTCACGATCCTAATCAAGAACCTAAAACGATTGGCACAATCGATAATAAAGGATGGGTAACACTTGAAGGTGACCCAAATATGAAAATAAGTTCAAAGGATCTCGCTCTAAAAAAAGACATCCAAGAAGAAGCTCACGCAGACGACATCATGAGCCAACCTGAAAGCGAAGTTGAGTCTTCCCATTCTGATGACTCTGGAGTCCTACCAGGGTTTGAGAGAATGCAAGCAGCACAGGCTAGTTCTCCCCCCCTTACATCAGCCGGTAAGGATATGTATGCAGTGATGGCTGAATATGGGACAACATCTAAAGAAGCTGCCCCCCCTATATCAGCCGGTAAGGATGGGACAACATCTAAAAAAGCTGACCCCGAAGAGACAGCCTCCAGAACCAACACTGCTGTGCTACGTCTCGGAAAGGACGTCAATTTGGGTGGAAAGAGCCCTGCAGGTCATGCACTTATTGGCAATGTGAACATAACAGATTTCCCACAGAATGTAAGTGGACCCACCAGCGTAGAAGGCACAGGAGCACCAGACGCCCCTCCTGCCCCTCCTGCAAGCTCCCTCGCTGGACGCGTCTCGAAAGCCAACCCAGAAGAACCTAAAACCAATGCAGACAAAACCTCAGCTAAAATTAAAAATGGATTTAAAAAACTCGCCAAATCTCCCCGGTTCCAAAACATTCTTAAAGGAGGAAGAGCTGTCGAGGGATTCAATTCCCAACTCACAGGACTCTCCTGTATCCTCTTTCCTTCCCGAGCATCTCAACTAATCGGAAACTTCAACAAATACCGAGATCAGATTATGGAATGGGGCAACAGAAAAACTAAGCACATGCAAAATCTAAATACTCCTGAAACACCTACTTAGAAGGAGGCACGTTGCTTGGTATTGCATCACTTCCTATCGACATCAACGACCATTGTTCGCTTAAAACGACCCCTTGCAATCCCCTTGCTTGTTTGAAATTTCAGAACCTCTCCTTTGGCTTATGTCATGAGCTTCGGCGCTTTTTGAACCGCTCTCTCTTCCAAAAATGTGTTTTGAGACCCCTGACCTTCGTACGCACCCTCCTCTGCCTCATATCTTTGACCGTATGACCCTTTCCTTCCACCTCATCAGACTCAAGAACACCTCCAAATGCCACCAGCTTATCGACAACCACCTTCTCCCTCAAAAAAAGAGCTCAATATCCCAGCCTAAACCAAAATCTGCATCTCAAATCAAAATAAACGCCTCTAGAGCGGTTTTTTCACCCGTTGGCCCCCATTTCGCTTAAATACAAAGCAGTTCATCTAAATATAAGACACAACACTTAAATTATTAATAAATGTTTAATTAAAATTAATTATTTATTAATAATAATATTTTTTATATAATTAAAAGTGTGTTTAAGTTTAATAGGAGCTAATTATGGAAAATCTAGGTGATATTCCAGGATCACGTGACATTTCCGACATTCACGGGTTAGTCGGAGGCGGTTCTGAGGACGCCCAAGCCGCAAAAGCACCTGCCACCCCCGCTCAAGTCTTCAAGGACACAGACGGTCGATGGCAAGAAGGGACACCCGTAGACGGAGAACCGGGAACCTTTCAAGTTGGTGAAACTGAACATACAGCTGACAAAGACTCCACCACCTTTACAGTTGGACAAACCGTCATTGGAACTGTTGGAGAAGGGGACGATGAGATGGGATACTCAGGAACGCTGGAACGAGTCACAGGAAATATAGCAACGATTAAGGGTATAGATGGTGCCGAAACAGAAGTACCTGCATCCACTTTAAAACCCATCCTCTCTAAGATGGGTGAGCCTCTCAACGTAGGCGATAAAGTGGTAGAGATTCACGATCCTAATCAAGAACCTAAAACGATTGGCACAATCGATAATAAAGGATGGGTGACATTTGAAGGTGACCCAAATATGAAAATAAGTTCAAAGGATCTCGCTCTAAAAGAAGACATCCAGGAAGAAGCTCACGCAGCCGACGACACCATGAGCCTACCTGAAAGCGAAGTTGAGTCTTTCCATTCCGATGACTCTGGAGTCCTACCAGGATTTGAGGGAATGCAAGCAGCACAGGCTAGTTCTCCCACCCTTACACCAGCCGGTAAGGATATGTATGCAGTGATGACAGAGTATGGGACAACATCTACAAGTGCTGACACTGAAGACACAGCCTCCAGAACCGACACTGCTGTGCGAAGTCAGGGAGAGGGTTCGGATTGGGATGGAATGAGCCCTGCAGGTGATCCACGTATTGGCAATATCAAACTAACAGGTTTCCTAGAGAATGTAACTGGACCCATCTTCGAAGTTACCGGTGAAAACCCAGCAGGGCCAGCCATGCCCATCTTCGAAGTGAGCAATGAAAGCATAGAGCTAGGAGACTCACAGCTCTCACCAGAGTGGCTCGCAGGAGAAGATACACCTCGAGCAGCCGATGACGCACCAGGCGCTCGTCCACCGGAGCAATTTCATCTCAGAGGTACGATAGAAGATCCCGTTGACATGAATAGACTTCAACCAGGAGACCAAGTCGTCGCACTGGATCACAACAGAGAACCAACCATCGTTGGACGGTTTGTAGGAACCACACCAGAAGGACACGCGATAATTAGCACTGGGACTGAGGGTGGTCCTGCATTCGAAAGGAATAGCGCAACGGTTGTGGAGGCAAGAGGAGTGCCTGAACGATCTAGCCAAGTGAGCGGAGAAACAGGTCAACGACCCGTCCGAGGGGGTCCTCTACGAATTGGTGAGCCTGTCATCATGAATTTCCAAGGACACAACTCCAAAGGCGTTGTAAATGGCGTTCAAGGCGAAAAAGTGACCCTCGACCCGGTTGGAGGAAAGGAAGGCAGAAAGTACGAACGAAGCGCCGACTCACTGATGCGTGAGGGTGACACCGTCTGGGTCAAAGGCCCTGACGACATCATGTCACCTTGTACTATCAACACTATCCATGAACATCGAGTCGATGTCACCTTTGTAGACGGGAACCCTGGAACTATCTCAGCAGAGCATCTTGTGAAAAACCCCCGCTGTACCACACCTGGATTCCCCGGCAATGCACCACAACCAGGGACAAAAATTCTTCACGCAGGAGGTGTTGGAACCGTCCATCACCATGCACTCATAAAAAACGAGGCTCAGCTCTACGCTATTGGAGAAGAAAGACCACTTACAGAGGATGAAAAAATCCATTTTGAGGCAAGGACAGGGGAAGCCCCATCTCCTGGTCAGACAACAAGAGACAGCGGCTTCGTACCAGCAGAAAGTGCCATTGCAGAAGGAGACAAATGCCTCGTAAAAGGAGAACTCTGCACCCTAACAGAAATCGGTGAAGATGGAAAAAGCACCGTCACTACCGAAGACGGTAAAGAGATCAAGGGTGTCCCCAACGAAGACATCCAACCTGCAAGCTCCCTCGCAGGACGTGTCTCAAAAGCCGACCCAGACGATCCTAAAACCAATGCAGACAAAACCTCAGCTCAAGTTAAAGAAGGACTCAAAAAACTCGCCGAGTCTCCTCGTTTCCAAAGCATTCTCAAAGGACTCGGAAGAGGAGCCGTTGGAGGTGCCCTCGTCGGCATCCACGCGATGATGGCAGGAATCTTCTGCCTCCTCTTCCCCATGTCAGCGCCTCAAATGGCCCAAAACTTCAACGAATACCACGACCAAATGATCCAATGGGGCTTGGGTAATAGAAAAGCTAAGTCGATGAACAAAGGTGTCGGCGATAAACTTGCAGCAGCAGCTAAGAAAGCCGCAGCGTCTAAAGCTGATGTTAAAACAAAAGCTGCAAAAGATGCTGAAGAAGGGAAACCCGTTGATGATGAGGTTGAATCCAGCGAGGATAGTGATGCATCGTCTTCTGACGCAGATTCTGTAAGCTCATCTGCAGGACCTGGTATTGAAGAAAGAGAGACAACATCTACATCTAGCAGTTTTGAGTCATCAATGGAAGGATCAGAAGACAGTTCTGAATATGATGATATCGATGACGATATGTCCTCATAAAATAAAGGAAATAAGCCATGACAGTAGAAAGAGTACAAAATGGTGATATCAATATAGGTGACGATACAGCTATTGAAAAAATGACTCTTCCGCAAGAAGCAGATCACGCTGTATCGGAAACTGCAAGAGAAGCTGGTGTCGCCAGACCTGATTCAGAAGAGCAACCAGTTGACAATGGAAACCTAGAAGGTGTCGAGGCTACACCTATCGAAAACTCTCCAGCAGAAGTTGGAGAGGTTGCTAATGAAACTGACAGTGTTGCACAAGGTATTCTAAATCCTGCTGATGGAAGTGATGCAGAGCAAGCCGTTGAAGCATTACCAGCAGGTCGTGAAACTCCCTCAAAAGATACTTCTGAAAATGTTCTACCTGGTGAAGTAAGTATTGTAGATGACACAGCACCTAAAGAAATCCCAACAGAACCCAAAGAAGCCTCTGTTGTTAAAGAACCGGAACCCGAGCCAGAGAAAGTATCCGAACCAGAAAAAGAGAGCTCAGCCGACAAACCAGAAAGCCTTGATGAGGCACATGATGTCGTCGATGTTCGGGAGGATGCCAAGGTTTACGAAAACTTAGAACAGGGAGCTGAACGCCTTTCAAACGATATCCGTGCTGCAGAGCCTAATTGGAATATAAGTATCAGCTACGATGAAAGCGAAAGCTCCTTTACTCTAAGCATTGACATCCTTGAAGATTCAATCATTGAATCAAAACAAGAGGAAAAGCAGACTGCAAAGCATGAAGCTCAGAAAGAAGCGATTAAGGATGATGTCGAACGGCAAGAAATTCTCAAAGAGGCTCGAGGCGATGTCCAGGTCGAAGATGCTGTAGAACACCATTCTGAGGTAAGAGAGGCCAAAGAGATGACTTACGAGCTTCAGGATCTCAATGAAGAGAATTTTGAAGAACTTGGAGACCTGATTAGACAAAACGTCTCAGAGATGATGAATAAGAGCTATGAGACGTTCAACATGTTCCAGGTCACAGTCCGTTTAACGAAGATGTAACCTGGAAAACTAAATTAAACTTTTTTGAATTGCTCTCTATAGATACAAAGAGGAGACTTCGTCCCGGATTTACCAGGGTCAAACATTCCTATTAGCAACTCTTTCTGCTTCTCTCTAGTCAACTCTCCACTCACTAAAGATAAAGCTCTTTGTGCATTGATATTTAATGGGTTGATAAATGACCCTCTATTGAATGCTAAGTAGTGGGCAGCCTCAATGATAAAGAGAACTTGCGAAATACTTGGATCAAGAAGAGCCTCAGCTACCATAGCTCTCATTTGATAATCTACCTGCTCAGAAGTGTCTTTAGGAACTCTAACTTCTGGGAAGTTTGAGTAAAGCTCAGGAAGGTAAATTGCAACAAAAGACCCTGAGTAGTCACGAGGAAGCCTTGCTCCTTCTAGAGGATTTGCTTTAAAAATTAACCAATTGGGATCTTTTAGTCTTTTCCCCATTGCAGCTTCC
>CAZPBC010000022.1:0-26457 GCA_964584775.1 uncultured bacterium | reverse complement strand
CAAAGACTGTCGTCAGGGTTGGAGCGTCTTACGAACTATCATTGGATTCCGCGGATCTTTGGATCCAGCTGTTTTTTATGACAACGTGAGTCGTTTAGTTCCAGGTGAAACAGAGACGCTTCACTCTCTCAGAAGGATGCTAGGGTTGTCCGATACTCTACGCCGTCCCTTTGATGACATCACCAATGGAAGAAGGCCAAAAAGGCCACGCCGTTCGCTACTCCCCAGCAATATGCCGGGCCATTCTTCGAAAGATCACTAGATGAAAGGGGAGGAGACTGTACCAGTAGAGCCTTCCTAAAAGTCCGCTAGGACGGAACGAGGCGGTTTGAACAAGCGCCTTTTTTTCACCCAGTTTTGAGATTTTGAATTCCAACCACGCCTCTCCAGGAAGGCGCATCTCTGCGTAGAGCAGCAGACGCCCTTTTTTAGGATCAGCGTGGAGAACACGCCAAAAGTCGAGTGCTTCACCGACCTGCAGCTTGTCAGGATGGGTGCGTCCGCGTCTCAGTCCGACTCCGCCAACCATTTTGTCGAGTAGGCCTCGCAACTTCCATGCCCAGTTCATGACATACCATCCTTTTTTTCCACCGATTGTGAAGAAGCGGTGGATCACTCCTTCGTCAGGACCGGTGAAGGGAACGACCTGTTGGTCTTTCAGGCATCCATGCTCTGGAATGCGGATGTAATTTTCGAGATGAGGGCTGAGCTCACTCTGTCCCATGGCATCTTTCCAAGACGAGATGACCTCGAACTGCTCAATCTTTTCAAAGGCGCGTTGAATCGCTTCTTTATAGCCCAGTTTTTCTCGAGGGAGAAGTTGATCGATGGAATGCTCATGACAGACGACCTCATTCTTTAATGAGTCAACCAGGTTTTTAGCGAGTTGATAGTTGGTGGCTGTGACGTAGTAGAGCCAGTAGGAGGAGAGGCGGGGAGTGAGGACAGGAACGGTGAAAATAGTACGCCTCAGGCCGCGGACTTTGGCAAATTCTTCGAGCATCTCTTTGTAGGTGAGTCTATCGGGCCCTCCAATATCAAACGTTTTTCCATACGCTTCACTTTTTCCTAAAATTTCAGTCAGGTAGAAAAGCACATCTCGAATGGCGATCGGTTGACAACGGTTTTTAACCCATTTGGGAGCGACCATGACGGGTAGCTTTTCGACCAGGTCTCTTAGAATTTCAAAAGAGGCACTGCCAGACCCAATGATAATTCCAGCCCGGAGAATCGTCGTTGGAATCGAGCTCTTTTTTAAGATCTCTTCAACATTTTTACGAGACTGTAGGTGCTTGGATAGCTCTTCGCTAGAGAGGAGTCCTCCGAGATAGATCTGCTGTTTGCAGGAGGTGTTTTCGAGGCTCTTTACATAGTTTTCTGCTGCTTTGGCTTCGAGTTCATGGAAATCGCCTTTCTGTGTGGTCATACTATGGATCAGAAAATAGGCTGCATCCAGGTCTTTCGGCAGGGGTAGAGGATCGGCTTCTAGAAAATCGTGTTCAAGGACAGTGACCTTTCCTCGTTCAGATTCAGGGGTATGGAAGCGCTCTTTGCTTCTCACCACACAATAGACGTGGTGGCCCTTATCGAGCAGCTGGGGCAATAAACGGGCCCCTATGTAGCCTCCAGCGCCTGTGAGTAATACGTTCATCGTATTTCAAAGTTTATTGAAAAAAGTCCTTTTATGGTAAAATTAAAGTGTCGGGGAAGGGGAAATCTCTAAGTAGACCTTTCTTCGATATCTCAAATCACTGATAATCAGCGTCCTAAGGGGTATTTATGAAAGACGTTGCCCACCATCAGAAGCATCTCCAAAGAAAAGTCCTACGAAGTGTTAGAGCTGAAGAGTCCAAGCAGACTCCTCGTGAGCTCTCTTCAAGCGCGGAAGAGGAGTCTCTACTCGAAGAGGTGCGAAATGATCGTCTAACTCCGGAATATGAGGGTGAAATTTTTGATCCCCACCACCGGAAACCTAGAATGTTTAAAAGAAATCACCGCTAGGGACATAAATCCCTAACGCCGAAAACTTCAAAAAGAGTTTGAGAGGTGATGACCTCCTCTGGGGGTCCTTGCCTCTTGAGTGTGCCCTCGTTGAGGAGTAAGACTTCATCAGCAAAGTCCTCTGCAGCGTGAAGGTTGTGTAGTGTGATGAGGACCATCTTCCCTTGCTTGGGGAGCATTTTGATGCTTTTCCAAAGCAGTGCTTCATGCCGAATATCGAGGCTTGAGGTAGGTTCATCTAGAAGAAGAAAAGGGGTGTCTGCGTAAAGGGCACGCGCGAAGTAAACCCGCTCTCGCTCTCCACCAGAAAGTTCGGTGACAGGAGTGTCAGCGTGGAGACTGAGTTCGGTCATCTCTAAAATTTCATTTAAAAGTTTTTCAGAACCTTTCCGTTGGTACCGGATCATTTCGATGAACTCTCGCACGGGGAAAGGAAAAGTTGGAGCAGGGTTCTGAGGAAGAAAGGTCATGATCTGACTGATCTCAAGGTGTGTCTTCTTGGACAGCGGCTCGCCCTTCCATTTCACCGTTCCAAAAGAGGGATTCCAGATCCGGCAAAGGGTTTTTAAAAGCGTCGATTTTCCAGCGCCGTTCGGGCCAACAAGTGCGTAGATTCCGGGCTTTTCTAGCTGGAAAGAGAGGTTTTTCAAAACCTCAAAATAGAAGAGATTTTCGACCTCAAGCATCGCTTCTCCTATCCCGCCAAACTTGTACAAGTTTGCCTCGAACCTGCAACTTCGCTTTGGCAAAAAAATCCTCAGAAATTTCCTGAAATATCATGAATAGCTTCTCCTTAGCCACGACCCTCGTCTTCTTGCTTGGTAGAGGAGGGCAAAGAAGAAGACGCCTCCAAGGATGGCGGTGACATTTCCAATCGTGAGAAAGTGGAGGCCAAGGGCGCGGACGAGGAAATCGAGCAGCATGAGTACCGTAGCGCCGAGGAGGGCTGAGAGGGGGATGAGTTTTCGATGGTTGGGACCAAAGAACGAACGGATGATGTGAGGGAGGATGAGTCCAAAAAAAGCAACGATCCCAATTCCTGCAAGTGCACCACCCGTCAGAAGGGCGACTGAGAGAAAGAGCCGCCAGCGGACTGTCGCAACGTCGACACCGATGTTTTTTGCCTCCTCCTCACCCAGCGAAAGGATGTTCATCTCCTTTCGGTAAGCAAAGCAACACCACAGGCCGGTGAGAGTGAGGGGGAGTTGGAGATGGACATGTGTCCAGTTCCGGTTGAAGGTGGATCCTGCTTGCCATTCGGTCATCACTTGAAGGAGGTGCCAGTCGTGGCGGTAGGTGTAGAGGAGAGCGTTTTGGACAGCAATGAGGAGAGTGGAGATTGCAATACCGGTCAGGATCAAATGATAGAGCTCGACGACTCCGTTCGTTTTAGACAGTCTCCAGACAAGCAGGAGCGTACCGAAGCTTCCCAAGACAGCAGCAAGGGGAATCAGCAGGGTCAAATTCTCTTGCCATCCGAAAATAAAAACAAGAAAGACAAGTAAGCTACCTCCTGACGAAACTCCCAGGTAACCGGGAGAGGCGAGGGGGTTCTGGAAGAGCGACTGCATCACTGCCCCTGCAACAGCAAGAGCAGCGCCGGTGCAAGAGAGGACGAGTGCACGGGGGAGGCGTTCGTCCAAAAGCGGAGTCCATTGGCTAGTTTCTCCGGCGAGCTTCTTCCAAGCATGATGAAGAAGTTCAGTGTGTCCCATGTCACCTGTAAAAAGGATCAGGCAAAGAGAGAGAAGGAAAAAAAGAGTGAGGAGGATCTTCGTCTTCATGAACCTGTCTCAAGTGCAATAGAACAGAGATCGAAGAGAGCGAGTAGTGAGAATTGAGAAACGGTTTGCTGTAGCTCTCGGTCGATGAGGTAGAGGTCAACATTTCTCTCTGCAAAGGCCTCGATCGACTCCTTACTTAAAAGAGGGGCCCCACGGACAGAAAGGATCACCCGCTCTGGTTGCTTTTGGAGAATCTCTTCAAGTTCGATAGGGGTGTCGGAGATCGAGTTTTTTGCAACGGTGTGGTCGAGGTGAAGGAGTTTGAGAAAGTCTCCGACAAGGGTCTCTTCGCCAGGAAGAGAGAGGACGGTGCGGGCGTTAAGGTAACAGGTCGTTCCGGGTTGCAGAGGGTCGATTTTTAATCGGTTCTCTAGATTGTAGCGGGCAGCCCGGATAAAATAGCAGAGCAGCTTCGCTCTCTCTTCTTCGTCGGTGTAGCGTCCAACCTGTTGGATCTCCTCTTCCAGTTCATCTAGGGTGATAGGGGTGGGAAAGGAGAGGAGGTGGGCTCCTCTTTTTTCGAGTGTGGTGAGAGTCGTCGGGTGAGAGAAAGGGGCTACAAAAGCAAGTGTCTTCTCTTCGCCCATTGCATACTCGAGGTGGAAGGGATCCACGTCGTGTTCTACACGGTTGGTGAAGGAGCTTGGGTAAATCTCTAGCTCTTCGCGAAATCCTTGAGGCAGCGAGGTGATCCACTGTGGGTCTACCAGTGCAAGGAGAAGGCTCGCGCTAAAGTAGGTGTGTGGGAAAAAGCAGAAGGTTTTTTCTCTCGCCTCTTTTGAAAGTCGAAGGAGTTTATAAATTTCCCGAATCTCTCTTCGATTCAGGCGTTTCATTGTCTCACCTCTCTCCTCAAGAAGTTCTGCGTCGATATCCCATTCGTGGATCAGTTTCGCAACGAGATCCCAGTTCCCTGTAAGAGCGTCACGGAGCTCTTCTTTATTGAGAGGTGAGAAGTGAGAGGAGTGGAGCGTTTTTTTAGGGTGGAAGTAGGTGATCGTGTGCTCAGAGTCTTTGGAGTTGTGGGTGTAGAAAGCAAGAGACCACCAGCTAGCAATGAAAAGAAAAGGGAGGAGGTAGGTGTATAGATTCCGGCTCATAAAAAAAAGCCCGGGAATTTCCCGGGCTTGTGTTGTGTAGGTTTATGATTCGTCTTCTTTTGCATCGATGACAAGCGCTTCAGAAAGAAGGACGATTCCTGCTGCCGAAGAGGCGGCTTCTAAAGCGGACTTAACGACCTTAGCTGGGTCGATGATCCCTGCTTTAAGCAGATCTTCCTTTTTTCCAGTGAGTGCGTTGAATCCCATCGTTGCTTTTTCGCTCTTGAGCTCGGCAATGACGACCGACCCGTCGTAGCCGGCGTTGTTGACAATCTGTTTCGCTGGAGCCTTCAGAGCGCGTCGCACGATATCGCAGCCGAGTTCTTCGTCCCCTTCCAGTTGAAGAGAGTCAAGACAAGAGATGGCGCGGAGAAGGGCGCACCCTCCACCAGGAACCACCCCCTCTTCGAGGGCAGCTTTGGTTGAGTTGAGGCTGTCTTCGGTCACCTGTTTTTTCTGCTTCATTTCTGGTTCGGTGGCTGCTCCGACATGGATGACTGCAACGCCGCCAGAAAGCTTTGCTTTGCGCTCTTCGAGTTTTTCGGCCTCGTAGCTATTGTCGGTGTTTTTCATCTCGTTTTCAATTTGCTTCACGCGCTCTTGAACTGCCTCTTCGTGACCAGCAGCAATCAGGGTGGTGCTATCTTTTGTTAAGGTCACTTTGTCGGCGTGTCCAAAGAGGTCTGGAGTCGCCTCAGCGAGGTTGAAACCGGTCTCGTCAGAGATGACGGTTCCTCCTGTCATGATGGCGATATCTTCCATCATCGCTTTACGGCTGTCTCCAAAACCTGGAGCTTTCACAGCAGCGACGCGGAGTGTGCCACGGAGACGGTTCACAACGAGAGTGGAAAGAACGTCACCTTCGATGTCTTCTGCGATGATCAGGAGCTCTTGGTTGGCTGCAGCAGCCGCTTGAAGAAGGGGAAGGAGTTCGTGGATGTTGTTGAGTTTTTTATCGATGAGGAGGATTTGCACGTTGCTGATTTCTGCAATCATCTTCTCTGCGTTGTTGCAGAAGTAGGGGCTGATGTAGCCACGATCAAATTGCATTCCTTCAACCACTTCGATGGTGGTGTCGAGCGTTTTTGCCTCTTCGATCGTGATGACGCCGCCGGTGCCGACCTTTTCCATCGCATCAGCAATCAGCTTTCCAATTTCTTGGCTTCCCGAAGCAGAAACGGTGGCGATACTTTCAATTTCGCTTTTCTCTTTAATCGGTTTGGCCATGGTATCGATCTCTTTCATCACAGCATTGATCGCTTTTTCCATTCCGCGTTTGAGAAGGATAGGGCTTGCGCCAGACGCGATGTATTTGATCCCTTGTTCCACAAGAGAGCGAAGAAGGAGGGTTCCTGTGGTTGTTCCATCGCCGGCTTTTTCTTTGATTTTTTGAACGACCTCTTTAGTGATGGAGACGCCTAGGTTATCAAACCCTTCGAACTCGACGTCTTGGGCGATACTCGCACCGTCGTTCGTAATGGTAGGAGCTCCCCAGCTCTTCTCCATTCCGACATTGCGTCCTCGAGGGCCTAGAGTGAAGGCGACGACGTCGGCAACCTCTTTAATTCCTTTGAATAGCTTTTCGCGTGCTTCTTCTTCAAAAACGATTTCTTTCGGCGTGGTGGCCATGTTCATTCTCCTAAGGTTTAAGTCTGAGTCTGATATCGAGGGGACTTGCAAAGTAGGGGCTGCTCGTGGCGATGCCATCGACACCGCTTTCAGCAAACGCGCGGATGGTTTCCATCACGACCTCGTTTCCTCCTTCGTAGTAGATTTTCTTTCCTGTGGGGCGGATGCGCTTCACAGCGGTGCGGCATTCGCGGGGAGAGAGGTGGTAGAGCATGATGGAGTCGCACTCCGTTTCAGCTGCGAGTTCAGCTTGAGTGAGTGAGGAGACCTCGATCTCAATCGGCACTTCAGGAAGGAACTCACGCGCCTTTTGGACTGCTTCTTTGTAAGGGGTCTTCGATGTTTTGCTGAAAAAATTCAGGTGGTTCCGCTTGATGACAAAGCTGTCATGGAGGCTTCGTCTGTGACGGTACCCACCGGCTAGTTCGAAGGCATACTGCTCGAAGGAGCGTAAGCCCGGTAGGGTTTTTCTCGTATCGAGAAGGAAGCAGTTGAGGCCATTGAGCATCTTCACAAAACGTGCGGTCTGCGTCGCGACACTAGAGGCGTGCTGGATAAGGTTGAGTGCAGCGCGTTCTCCTGAAAAGAGCGCACGAGCGGGGCCTTCTAGCTTTGCAAGGGCGGTTCCTGGAAGGTATTTGCCTCCCTCAACGGCATTCAGTGTGACTTTTGTACGCGGGTCAATGATTTGAAACAGAGGCTCAAGAAGAGGAAGACCAGCGATCGTCGCACGCTCTTTGAGAACGAGTGTCATGATGGCTATTTCATCTTCACTGATCAGGGCGCGTGCAGTGATATCACCTGCTGAGCCTAAATCTTCTTGTAGGACGACCTGAATTAGCGATTGGATTTCTTCTTGAGAAAGGGGGGTTTTTTCTGTCTTATTTGTCAAAATAATGCTCTCCAGTGAGGTAAAATTATACTGAAGCAGCGCCTAATGTGTCGATCATTTTGTCCCATTTCCGCAAGGTTTTCATGAAATACCTGCGCTAGGGGGAGGGTTTAAGTGGAAGCTTCTTGTGAAAGAGGCTCGTGAGTGACCTTTGCGAAGTGCTTTTTGGGGACTTCAACGGAATTTGAGGTCGTGCGAAGCACCTCTGGACGGCCGATGAGCAGCCTGAGTGAATAGTCGAGGTAGTCGTCACGGATCTCTTCACCCTCTTGAAGGACGAATGTGTAGGGCTTAACAAGTGCTGTGATGTCTTTAGGGGGCTCTTGACGATCTTCCACGAGGTTACCTCATTTTGGGGGGATTTTCGTGGCATATGATAACGCGCTTTCCATTAGGAAACAATGAAAAGCGCGCTTGAAAAAAAGGTTTGTCGATAGGTGAAAATTAGTAGCAGTAGCCGAGGCCAAAGCCAAAAGCGTCACGCCCTTGGGTCAGGTTAACCTCACCTCCACCGAAGGGAATCACTGGGATTGAATTTTCACCGCGAACGGTGTGTTTTAAGCCGTGAGCATAGAAGAAGTTTAGCTCCATGTTAGGCTTAAAGCGGTAGGTGAAGCCTGAGGTGATGAAGTCCTCAATACACTCGTTGACGAGGAGGTTCACCGCAGTGGCTTCAGGAGAGATGGTGGTTCTTGCATGACGGAAGCCCATGCGGACCTCTAAGCAAGGTGTCGCTCGGTACTCGACTCCAAAACGGTAGTAGGTACGGTCGCGCCAGCCAAAGCCAGATCCATTATCATCTCCTAGCTTTGAGCCAAGGACATTGAGGGGGTTGTGGAGAGAGCGGATGGCATTCCAGCCTTCCCAGATCACATCCGTCGTGGTCACGAGTTTCTCGGTCCAGCGGATTGCAGCACCTCCCCACCAGCGGGTAGGAGCATTGATGTGTCCTTTCTGAGCAATGAATCCTTGGTACTTTCTAAATGGAAGGATTTTAGTTTTTGGGGAGTAGCTCACCCCTAAACGGACACCAGGAAGAATTTTCCCTGTCCAACCAAAGGTCAGGCCATGGCCGGTTTCGATGTCAGCACCGTTGTTGGTCACTTTTCCAGGAACACTTGAGAACATGGGGCTATCAAAGTTCTCTAATCCGTTCACTTTGAGTCGTTGAACGATCGTATTGAAGGCGATTCCGATCGAATGGCACTTGTTAAGGCGGATCGCAATCATCGGAGAGAAGTTCTCTTGGATATAGCTCAATCTAACAGGGCTTGTTCCGAGAAGAGGAAGGACTTCACTATACTTTGTGTATGCGATATCGGCGTTGTTATAGACGACAAAGCCGAAGGTGATGGGAAGCTTGCAATTACAGAAAGACTTTGTGATCCCAAAGTGAGGGTTGAAGACCCAGTGCTTCGTGTAAGCGTCATAAGTCTGGTTCAATGCGGGGTTTGGGCTCCCTTGGATCTCTGTGTAACCTCTTGTATAGATCGGGGAGAGACCGACATCCATGCGATCACCGACCAGTGAAATAAGAGCCGGGTTATAGGCGCCAGACTCTGCATCTTGGGGGTAAGCAACCCCAGAGCCTGCCATCCCAGTGTGCTTCATACTTGCAAGGAATGCACTTGCAGGCACCACAGGCAACATCAGCAGTGTGACAAGGATTAAAGATTTATGGAATCGGCGTAATATGCCAGTCGTCATGGGTCTCCTCCCTAGGTAAACAATCGTGGGTAAATAAAAATTTCCCTAAATATGGGAGTTAGGTGCGATTTTAGTCTAGATTTATTTTGAGGTCGCGGTAGAGGAGGCGCTTAGGCGTATGGCGAAGATAGGCGGCCAACTTGATCGCATCGCCCTCTTTCAGGGAGAACTCTTCACTGAGCATCGCTACATGCTCTTGGGGGGAGAGCTGGCTCCAATCGGGGGTTTCTGAGCCAGAAATGAGGAGCACAATCTCTCCGCGAGGAGGGGTCTTAACTAACTGATCTAAAAGCTCTTTTGAAGGCATCGTCAGGACTTCTTCAAACTTTTTAGTCAGTTCACGGGCAAGGGTGATTTCCCTTTCTGGAGCCAGTTTTGCGAGCGCTTCAACCGCTTTCATCACCCGCTCAGGCGACTCAAAGCAGATCGAAGTTCCAGGGTAGTCTAGCATTCCTAAAATTTCTTTCAGAAAAGCCTCTTTCGTGCGGGGAAGGAAGCCCACGAACTGGAACCGTTCAGGGCTCAACCCCGAAAGGACCAACGCCTGGATCACACTCGAAGGGCCAGGTAGGGCTGTGACGGGAATTCCCTCTTCTCGGCAGCGCCGAACAAGACGATGCCCAGGGTCAGACACAAGAGGGGTGCCAGCGTCGCTGATGAGCCCAATCTCATCACCGCGCTTCAGTCGCTGAATGATCCCTTCCTCCTCTTTCTTTTCAGAAAACTGGTGGAAGCTTTTCATCGGAACACGGATCTCGTAATGCCGGAGCAGCCGCTCGCTGACACGAGTGTCCTCAGCCAGGACGAGAGATAGCTTTTGTAATGTCTCTACAGCTCGGTAGGTCAGGTCTCCCAAATTTCCAATCGGAGTTGAAATCAAGTACAGCATGGAGGTCAGTATAACGTATGTAGCAATATCTGTGAGAGCTCTCTCATTCGCTTTTGTGAAATATCCACCCTAGTGTACTTTTAGCTCTTTTAGAATCTTAGGAGATAGAGATGAAACTCGCTACTCAAATGGGTCCCATACATGACCTCCATCAGTCGAGCCTATATACATATGGGAAGGATGTGGTGATGGTTGGAGTCTTCGCAGCAGGACTCACCTTCGAGGCACCTGTGCTTCTTGTGGCATCGATTGGTTTAGCTATTTTGAGAGGGACAAAGTTCTTGATGGATCGGGTGGCTCCTGAGTCCCTATGGACTTACACATTGACAAAGGCCGTGGTGAGTGGTCTTATGGTTTCCATCTCAATAGTGGCACTGTCTGCCATCAGCGGATGGAGTTTTTCAGTCTTGTCAGCAGGTATCCTGATGGCTCCCACGGTTTTTGAACTCTTTGGTGAAATCAGCCTATATCTAATTTACAGTCCGAGTAAAGCGCAGATTTTGGAAGAGATCTGCCTGCGAATCGCGCACTGGGATCCTGCTGTTGTGAAGGAAGCAGAGGTGGCCCTCCGCTCTCTTGCTGAAGAGGGCTACGCGCCTGCATACTTTTGGGCCTCCCTACGCTGCAACTCGAAACGTGCGCGGGCGTATATTGATAAAGGGGTCGCTGCAAAAGAGTTGGATTGCCTTTCAATCGACCTCTTCGAAAAAGCTTCAGAAGGTTTTGAGCAGCTTTGTCACCAGACGGGGGACTCTCATGTGAAGGCAAAGGCGAAAGAGCTCGGTCTTTCGTTTCTTTATGACGACGCTTTAAAAGAAGATCGCATTACCCTCTATGCATTTTTAAGAAGTCGGCTCGGTGAGTTTGAGGAGACTGAAGTTGATGATGAAAAAGGCCGCGAACTCATCAGGAAAGAAGTGAGGAATGCCTATCTTCAGGAAGTCTTTCACAAGCTCAAAGGATACGCAGACAGGGGATCTAGAGCTGCCTGGCACTTACTGGTCACCGAAGCGGATCCAAAAGTCGTCCTCGATTATGCAGTGCGTGAGTATGAGAAGGGAACGGATGTGGGTATATACGTGTATGCGATGCTTTTGCTGGAGGGAATCGTCGCTCAAGGTCGGTACATTTTGGAAGTGGATCATGAAAAAGCGGTTGAGCTCTTTCTGCGACTAGCAAAGAAAGGCCATCAAGCCTCGATGAATGCGATTTGCGAATTGTATATGGAAGGCTATGACGATGTGCGTTTGACAGAGGATTTAATGATAGAGCTGCGCAGGAAAACCCAGCTAGATTTTCCTGTGCCTAGGTCGACTTTTACAGAACCGGATCATACAGGTACGTTAGACTCCTTTGTCGAAGGTCTTGAACATGAAGGTGACGAGGACACTTTGGTGGCAGCTGCGTTGAGGCGACTTGTGGGAAGAGTGGCTGCTACTATGGATGAGCGCTCATGAAAGCTTGTGCAGATTCTCTAGACGTGGCAGACTAAATATGAATCTCTTGGATATAAGGAACTAGAGTGAGAGAAATCACCCACATGACCCCTGTTCGGGACCTCCACAGGACGGTCCTCTACCGGAAGTCAACGACTGCTATTTTGGTAGGGTCGTTGGCTCTAAGTTATCTTGCGGCCTCTGTGGCCTGCTTGGTGACTGCTGTTGCTTTTGCCGTTTTGAAAGCGGGTCATAAGTTGGCGGAGCACTTTCAGCCTGACTCACTCGGTAAACACATTTTCGTGAAGCTGGCTCTCTCTGCGTGTCTTGCATCAATCTCAGCGATAGTTCTTTTATCCTTCGGTGGCCTACCTCTCACAGCAGGATCGGTTTCCATGCTTGCTGCAGTTTTAGCGGCCCCCTCTTTCGCGGAATCGGTCACAGAAGTCCTTCTTTACAAGCTGAACGCTCCAGAGGCTCATTCTATCGAACTCTTTGAGGCGACGAAGCAGCTATACCATTGGGATTCCTCCGAGAATGAAGAGGGATTTAAAAGGGTAGCAAAACTGGTGAAAGCAGGCTATTTACCTGCCTTTATTGTTTTGTATCGATGTCACAGAGCAGAAATGGAGAGGGCGAAAAATGAATGGGAGAAGGTTGTCGACATTTCTTTAGGCGATCGAGTGGGTGATGTGGCAAAATTGCTCAATAAGGGGGCTTCAAAAGGGGATCCTGAGTGTCAGTGTCAGCAAGAAGTTTTATGCGCTATCAGGTCTTCTGAGCGAAGTGATGATGACGACGATGTAAGTCCTCCTCCACGAGTTCAATTTGATGCGGAGGTGAGCCGTGTCACCATTCCTATTCTTGAAAAGTACAGTCCAAAAGCAGGAAACTTTGCACAGATTCAGCTTTTCATTCGTTACATCGCAGCTGAAAAATATGAGGAAGCACTAGCTCTTGCTGACATCGGCGTGAAGCGAGGGGATCCGGAATTTAAACTTCTCTTAGCAAGGGCTTATATCACGGGTTTAAAGACTTCGTCTAAGGTGTTTCTTATTAAAGATTATCATAAGGCAGTGGCCTTGCTGCTTGAGCTCGCAGAACAGGATAACCGCCAAGCGATCAATCTTTTGCTTAAAAATGCAAAACTTCGGCGGGTTGATCTAGATCCCTCGTCTCTTCGAACCTGGCGCCATCAGCTAGAGGGTTATCCAGTTCTCAACAACAAGTAGAACAAAGACTGCGTGATCCGCAAAACAGCGGCTTCTATTTCGAGATGATCAGAAAGGTGATACACCCGAGAGGTGAATCAAAGAATCTTTATCGACATCAGATAGAAAGGGGAAGGTGGCACCCAGATTCGAACTGGGGAATGGAAGCTTTGCAGGCTTCTGCCTTACCACTTGGCTATGCCACCATAAGAACTTTAGTCTTAAGCTCTATACTAGGAATCAGCCGTAAAGTTTGCAAGAGAAAATTCCTCTTTGCTGATTCCGATGTTTTCTTGTGAAAAATCGCGCTCCCTCTTAACCTGGTTATTTCGGTGAGAGATGGCAGAATATTCATTGAAAGACGTTGCTGAGATGTTAGGAGTCGATAGCCCCTCTGAGGAGAAGGTTGTCGGCTATGCAATCGATTCTAGGCTTGTCCGAAAAGGAGACCTCTTTTTTGCCCTGCCAGGCGAGCGTGTTGATGGGCATGATTTTATCAACCAGGTGAGAGAAAAAGGGGCTGTGGGAGCGGTGGTGTCTGAGGAGGTCGACTGCCCAGGCTTTCCTCTCATCCGGGTCAAAGATACGACAGAGGCACTGCAACAGCTCGCTCACAAGGTCTTAAAGGCTCACCCCGATGTGAAGGTGGTCGGGGTCACAGGAACCGTTGGCAAGACCTCAACCAAGGAGTTTCTAGCGACTCTTTTAGAGGGTAAATTTCGGGTCGGGCGAAGCCCAGGCAGTTACAACAGTCAGCTGAGCTTGCCTCTCACGGTTCTCTCGCAGCCTCTCCATCAGATCGACTGCCTGGTTCTTGAGATGGCGATGTCGGAGAAGGGAAACTTGACTCGACTGGTGGAGGTGGCTCCTCCCGAGGCAGCTCTCATCACCCACATTAGTTTGGTCCATTCGGAATTTTTTGACTCTTTAGAAGAGATCGCTCTGGCGAAGGCGGAAATCTTTTCTTCACGGAAGACCAAGGTAAAGGTGTTACCGAAAGAGCAGGAATACCTGGCCAGAGGAGGAATCACCTTCTCAAGTCATGCTGATGCAGACTATCAATTGATCAGCTGTGATCCTTTTCTTGTTTTAGAAAAGGGGAAAGAGGTGCACTTGCCTTCTATCTCCCTTCCAGGTGTGCATCATTACCAAAATTTAGTTGGAGCGATGGCGGTGGCAAGGCAACTCGGCTTGAGTTGGGAGGAAATAGGAACTCAGGTTCCAAAGCTAAAGCTCCCTGAAGGGCGTTGGAGAGTGGTTGAGCGAAATGGAGTCACCTTGATTGACGATGCCTACAATGCTAGCCCAGCCTCTGTGAAGGCGGCGCTGGATGCGATGCCAGAAGGAGGGCGTAAAGTCGCCGTTTTGGGTTCGATGAAAGAGCTTGGGAAGTTTTCAAATGACTCTCACAAAGAGATCTCTAAATATGCGGCTGCAAAGGTCGATCGATTGATTCTCTATGGAGATGAGATGCAGGTCGGAGCAGGAGAATCAGCCTGCTGGACAGACCAGTGGGATTCCTTGGTTACAGCGTTGCAAAAAGAGTTACAAAAAGGCGATACTGTGCTCATCAAGGGTTCAAATTCTCTTCAAATGTGGAAGCTGATCGACTGCTTATGATTTATCTCCTAGTCAACTGGTTAAAAACAGAACTACACTGGAAAATTCCCAGCTTCATCACTTACACCTCTACACGAATGGGTCTCGCTCTCATCACAGCCCTGCTCATTAGTATCCTCGTCGGTCCGCTTTTCATCCGCATCCTAAAAAGACTCAAGTTAGGTCAGACCATCCGCAAAGAAGAGTGTCCGAAATTGGGAGAGCTCCATTCGAAAAAAGAGGATACACCGACGATGGGGGGGATTTTGATCCTTTTTGCGATGGTGATCAGCCTCTTTTTATGGATGGATCTCAAAAGTCCCTTCACTCTTTTGCTTTTCATCACCACCGCCGTCCTAGGTATAGCGGGTGGATATGACGACTTTTTGAAACTGAAATACAAAAATACGAAGGGACTGACACCCCGCAAAAAGCTCATTGTGCAAGTGGGTCTCGCGCTCTTCGTCGCAAGTTACCTCTATATTCCTGCTGTCTCGGAGGCCATCCATGTCAGAAGTTGGTTTCCTCCTCCTGTAGCAAAGGAACAAGTCTCTTTTAAGGTGTCGGAGCAGACTTTTGTGCAGGACCAAACACTGACTTTAAAAGAGTACGCCTCTCAACTTTACTTTCCCTTTATGAAGACACCGATCTGGGTCTACTCGGGTCTTGCTCTGCTTTTTGGCTTTCTCTTCACCGCGTTTGTTGTGACCGGGGCTTCGAATGCTGTCAACCTCACTGATGGTTTAGATGGGCTTGCTGCTGGCTGTTTGATCATGGCTGCCTCCTGTTTTGCTCTGATTGCTTTTGTTTCAAATAATGTCGATATCGCGCGCTACTTGCATATTCTCTATATCGAAGGAAGCGGTGAGATTGCAATCTACCTCTCGGCTATGGTCGGGGCTTGTCTGGGGTTCTTGTGGTACAATGCCCACCCCGCAGAGCTTTTCATGGGCGATATTGGTTCGTTGACTCTCGGCGCTGTCATCGGTGTGACGGCGGTGTTGCTACGCCGTGAATTCCTTCTTGGAATCATTGGCGGGATTTTTGTTTTAGAAGCTCTTTCAGTGGTCTTACAAGTGCTCTCATTTCGGCTTCGTGATAAAAAGCGGATCTTTCTCTGTGCTCCCATCCACCACCACTTTGAATACAAGGGGTGGCCCGAAACGAAAGTCGTAGTCCGCTTTTGGATTCTCAGTTTCCTTTTTGCAATCATCGGTGTCCTCTCTCTCAAAATACAATGACAAAGAAATCCCTCATTCTCGGTTTAGGTCTTACTGGATGTTCCTTCGCTCGTTACTTAGAGGGGGAGGAGGGGTTAGAAGCGTATGATGACCGGATAGAGAAGCTCAAGGATCAACCGGAGATCCAGGAACTCGTTTCGAAGGGGCTCATTTTGAACCCAGCGCCTTCGGCAGAGTATGACTGCGTCTATCTGAGCCCCGGCGTGCATCCGGACCATCCACTTCTTCAAGGGGCTGGAGAGAAAATTGCTGATGTGGAGCTCGCCTTGAGGCGGGTTCAAAATCCTCTCATCGGTATCACCGGGACCAATGGAAAAACGACAGTGACAGAACTCACAGCGTTTGTTCTACAGCGCTCTGGAAGGGCTGCACGGGCTGTGGGCAACAATGGCACTCCAATTCTCGACTGGGCTCGAAACCCAGGTGGGGAGGTGGGGGTCGTTGAACTCAGTTCTTATATGCTCGAGTGGACTGAAACACCCGCCTTAGAAGGAGGAGTGATCCTTGAAATCACCCCCGATCACCTCGACCGCTACGCCTCTTTTGAGGCATACCGTGCAGCAAAGCTCAGGATCCGTTCCATTTTAAAGCCGGGGGCACCTCTTTATGTGCATGAGTCCCAAATTGTGGAGGGTGCGGAGCCCTTTCAACAGTTTGCAGAAGACTTGGGGTTGAAACGTCCTTTCACCTTTGTGGAAGAGAACCTGATGGCGGCTTACTCCCTTTGTCGACTGTATGGTGTGAATGCTAAAGAGTTTTTGAAAGCGGCAGAAGCGTTCCAAAAGCCCCCTCACCGTCTTGAGTTTGTGGTAGAGAAGGAGGGGGTTTCGTATTTCAACGATAGCAAGGCGACCAACATTGAGTCGACACTCCGTGCTGTGGAGGTGGTGCCGAGCCCGATCGTATTGATCGCAGGAGGGCAGCACAAGGGGAGTTCTTATCTCCCTTGGCTTGAAGCTTTTAAAGGTAAAGTGCAGGCGCTCTGCCTCTTAGGTGAAGCCGCTCCGATCATCCAGAAGGAGCTAGGGGAAGCGTTTGAGACTCACTGCTTTGAAGATCTCAAGAGTGCCACAGAATTTGCACAGTCGATTGCCAAATCAGGAGGGTCTGTGTTACTATCTCCAGGGTGCGCGAGCTTTGACCAGTTTGAGAATTTTCAAAAGCGCGGAGAGATGTTTAAAGGACTTTTAAGGAGCGGGTGACGTTATGAGTCGAAAAGATACAATCCTAGTTGCAGTGTTGTTAAATGTGGGTCTTTTGACCGTTCTTTTTATCACTTCCCTCAGCTTTGATGAGCCGCAGGTAGAAAGCCGCCCCCAGGCGCCACTCATTTCGACAAGCAGTTCAGTGCCCACCCCCGCCGTCACTTCTCCAGTAAGGCAGGAGGTCAGTCAAACACCGGTGAAGCAAGAAGTTGAACAAATCGCCCTGGCTGAAACTCCAAAGCGTTCGGTGACCGATGAGGGAGATGAAGCCCTCAATCGCTATACAATGAAGGATGAGGCGGAGCCCGTCGAAGAAGAGCTTCCTGAAGTACAAGAAAAGATCGTGACCATTACGGTAAAACGGGGTGACAGTCTGGAGAGACTCGCCCGTGCCAATAAGACGACAGTTAAAGATCTCAAGCAGCTCAACAACCTTCCGAACGACAAGTTGCGTATCGGCCAAAAATTGAAAGTCCCTGTGGGAAGCCAGCCCGTCGCAACAGTCGACACCCCCCCTCCTGCACCCACTCCAACGGGTGTGGAGTACTATATTGTCGAGAGTGGAGATAACCCTTGGAAAATCGCTAAGAAGAAAGGGGTGTCTTACTCTGAAATCCTTCGCCTGAACAATTTGGATGAAGCGAAGGCAAAGAACTTAAAAATTGGCCAGAAGATTCGTATTAGATAGTAGTCACACACGTTGAGATTTCTTGCGATTACGCTCACAGCCGTTCTATATGCTCTCGGCATTGTGATGATCTTCAACACCACCTCCGCTGAAATTTTGGATATGGACCTCGAGCGTTCGACCCTTGTCGTCGTTCTCAAGCAGCTCTTCTATGGGATGTTGGGTCTGTTTGTAGGCATTTTTCTCGCCTCTTACGGAGTGAAACGCTGGATCGATAAGAGCCCTGCTCTTCTTGCTCTCTTTTCCTTTTTTCTTCTCGTTTGTTTTTTTCCGGTGGTGGGCCGTTCGGTCAACGGCTCCCACCGATGGATCACTCTAGGGGTAGTGACTTTTCAACCCTCAGAGTTTGTGAAGCTCATCGCTCCCGCTTACTTTCTTTTTGCTCTTCGCGGAGTGGATGTCGATCAGCTGACCTTCTTTCCCTTTTTAAAAAGGATGTGGCCTCTCACAATCCCTCTTTTTTTAATTCTCATTGAGCCCAACAACGGAACGGTGGGGGTGATTGGAATCGCTCTCATGACGCTTTGTGTGTTCACGCGGGTTCCCCTGAAAATCTGGGCGCTTCCTATAGCTGTTGCCACTCTGTGCCTGGGAGTCGTTGCTGTTAACTTGCCCTACGTCCGAGCTCGCCTAAAAGTGTATATGAATCCTGAGATGGATCTTTTAGGAAAAGGGCACCAGCCCTACCAAGCTAAGATTGCTGCAGGGTCAGGAGGGCTCTTTGGACGAGGACCAGGCTCCAGTTTACAGAAGATGAGTTACCTTCCCGAGGCGCAAAACGACTACATCGGAGCGATCTATGCAGAGGAGTTTGGTTTTGTCGGGACGTTGGTCCTGATCTCTTCTTATATGCTTCTTGCCTATGTGGGGATTTCGATTGCTTACCGCCGAGAGAGTCACGAGGAAGCAGCCTACATCGCAACCCTCTCTTTTTTGATCGGGTTTCAAGCCTTTATGAATTTAGGCGTCGTTTCTGGACTCCTTCCCAGTACCGGACTCAACCTTCCCTTTTTTAGTCAGGGGGGGACATCTTTAATTGCGAATATGGGGGCAATCGGTCTAATCTTGAGTGAATCTACTATGAAAAGGGCTCGAGTTCGATGAAAAAACGTGTGTTGATGGCAGTGGGAGGAACAGGGGGACACCTCTTTCCTGCGATCTCTCTTGCTGAAGAGCTCATGGAGGAAGGATACGAAGTCCATCTCGCCGGCGCGAAGCTCGCCTCGCATACACTCCAGGAGAGTTTCCCGACGTCTTTCAGTGACGTTTCCTCAGCACCTCCCTTTCAGAAAAACCCCTTCAAAGCGCTCAAAGCCTGGGGAACCCTTTTGAAGGGAACCCTAGAATCTCTGCAGGTTCTAAAAAGTTATCAACCGGATCTGATCGTGGGTTTTGGGAGTTACCACTCTGCTCCACTTCTCTTTGCAGCACTGATACGGAGAACACCGATCGTCTTGCACGTCCGTGATTCCATCCCAGGTAAAGTCGAGCGTTTTTTCTCTCGTTTTGCAAAGCAATCGATCGTCCATTTTCCAGGTTCAGAAAAATACTTAAGTGGAGAGACAGCGACGGCACGGATGCCGCTGCGTAAAAACCTCCTCCACCCACCCTCTAAAGAAGAAGCGCTGGCTCACTACGGGCTGGACCCTAAAGTCACAACAGTGCTTGCTTTTGGCGGCTCTCTTGGAGCAAAACACCTGAATGATCTAGCTGCACATGCGATCCAACAACTCGTCGATCAAGGGAAGTCGCTGCAAGTGATCCATCTTTTTGGATCGGAAGAAGAAGCGGCGATCTATCTTCCTCTCTACAAAAAGTGGGGAGTTCAAGGCGTCTTTCTTCCCTTTGAAAAAGAGATGCAGTATGCCTGGGCAGCTGCAGACCTTTCGATCACGAGAGCGGGAGCGGGGACGATCTCTGAACAGATCCATTTTGCGGTTCCGGGGGTGCTGATTCCCTATCCCTTTGCAGCAGACCAACACCAAACAAAAAATGCACGCCTCTTTCAAGAGGGGTCTGATGCAGTTACGCTTCTTTTGGAAAAAGAACTCACCGTGGATAAACTAGCGACAGCCGTCGATAAACTTTTATTAGATAAAGATGCGAAGAGGGAGAGGCTCCAGGCCTACGCTGCAAGACAGGGTCAAACGCAGCTCTCTACCCTCGTCGAAAGGTGGTTAACATGACACAGGAAACATTGAATCGAGGTCCATTTCATTTTGTAGGGATTGGTGGAATAGGGATGAGTGGCCTTGCGAAGATACTGATCGAAAAAGAGCTCCCTGTTTCCGGTAGTGACCAGAACGAGAATGCACGCACCCTTCAGCTTGAAGAGTTGGGGGCGAAAGTGCACATTGGACATGCAGAGGAGAATGTTCCTGAAGGTGCGACGCTTGTCTATTCGACGGATATTCATGAGGGGAATCCAGAGTTAGCGAAAGCCCGAGCAGGGCAGCTACCCACTCTCCATCGCTCAGACCTCCTACGGCTCCTGATGAAAGAAAAAAAAGTCCTCTCTGTTGCAGGAAGCCACGGAAAAACGACCACGACCTCCCTCCTTGCTGTAGTCATGGAGAAGGCGGGATTGTCACCTAGCTTTATGGTTGGGGGAATGGTCACCGATATCGGTTCAAACGCGGCTTTTAGACAAGGGGAGCACTTTGTTGTAGAGGCCGATGAGAGCGACGGAACGTTTACGAAATACGACTCCTACGGTGCCATTGTCACCAACATCGGGTTTGATCATCTTGATCATTACGGAACAAAACAAAAGCAGGTAGACGCTTTTAAAAAATTTGTCTCTCAAGTCGAGTCAAAAAAGCACTTTCTTTGGTGTAAAGACAACGAAGAGTTAAATCAACTCGATCTTCCAGGCTATAGCTACGGTTTTTCTGAAGAGGCGGACATCCAAATTCTTCACTACCGACAAATCGGTTTTAAAGTCGTTTGTGATGTAAAAATCTTAGGGGAACTTTTTAAGGATGTGGAATACAACTTGGTTGGAAGGCACAACGCTGAAAATTGCACTGCGGTCTTTGCTTTGGGACACCTTTTAGGAATCAAAGAGGAGACACTCCGAGAGGGATTAAGGGAGTTTAAGGGAGTCGGCCGACGTTTAGAAAAAAAAGGGGAAGTGGGAACGCTGACCTTCTTTGATGACTATGCCCACCACCCTACTGAAATCCGTAAAACCTTGCTTGCCCTGAAGAAGGCTGTGGGGAGCAGGCGTCTAGTCGCAGTCTTTCAGCCCCACCGTTACTCCCGGATACGCCACTGCCTAGGTAAATTCCGTAAAGTCTTTAACGCCGCGGATGTGGTGATTATCACTGATCTCTATTCTGCTGGAGAAGCTCCTATCCAAGGAGTGTCGAGTGACCACATCTACCTCGAAGCAAAAGAGAGTCACCCGGAAATTTTCCGTGTCGCTGAGGGGGAACTGACAGAGTTTCTCTCCTCCTATTTGATGCAGCATGATGTGGTAGCCACCCTTGGTGCAGGGGATATCACTCACTTAAGCGGGAACCTCATGCAGCACTTTAAAGATCATCCCTTAAGAAAGCTAAAGATGGGAGTGGTCCGTGGAGGGGAGTCGGTCGAGCATGAAATCTCTCACGTCTCCTCTAAAGGTGTGATTGATTTCTCCGATCCGAATGTGTATGACCTTGAAATCTTTGACATTTCCAAGAGGGGAATTGGTTGGAGAGAGGACGTGCCAAGGAGCGCCTCAGTGGAGAGACCATTCAACGCCTTGCCTCCTGTGACCTCCTCTTCCCAATCCTTCATGGTCCTAATGGAGAGGATGGAACGATCCAGGGATTTTTTGAGATGTTGAAAAAGCCCTATGTCGGTCCCTCTTTCCGGGGCTGTTCTATTGGAATGGATAAGATCCTGACTAAACAACTCCTTTTAGCTGCGGGAGTGCCGACACCGAAATTTCTCTCTCTCAAAGCAGAAAGGTGGCGCAACCACCCAGATGAAGTGATGAAAGAGGTGCAGGAGACCCTCGAGTTTCCTGTCTTCGTCAAAGGCTCTCACTTGGGCTCATCGATCGGAGTGATTAAGGTCGAGAGCCCCAAGAACCTGGAGTATGCGATTGATGAAGTCTTTCTCGTGGATTCAGACGTTCTGATCGAGCAGGGCGTGGTGGGTCGAGAGCTTGAATTCCCCGTTATGGGAAATGATGACCCGATTGTCTTTCCTCCAGGCGAGATCTTGACCAACGGGAAGATGTATGACTATGACGCGAAATATGGTCCCGATAGCTTCCAAACGACCCTCAACCCTGATCTTCCTGAAGAGTGGGTAAAAAAAGGGATGGAATTAGCGAAAGCCGCCTATGTGGCTACAGCGCAGAGCGGCATGGCACGGATCGACTTCTTGATGAATGATCAGGGCGAGTATTTTGTGACCGAGATCAATCCGATTCCTGGTTTTACGCCGATCAGCCTTTTTCCCAAGGTCTGTGCAAAGGAGGGAATTGGAGGGAGAGATTTAATCCATCAGCTGGTGATCTACGCTCTAGAGCGTAGCCGGATGACGTCTTGTCTGTAGGAGGAGTGTGAGAAGCCGTCTGATCAAAATCACGTTGAGTCTGGTCCTTTTTTCTTTCCTGACCCTCCTCTGTTGGTTTTACTTTCTCCACTATCAAGAGATAAGAAAAAAAGACCCACGCTACCAGGTCGTGGCGATCGCATTGAAATCTCTTGGGCCAAGTACGCTTCCTTCCTCTTTTTTTGCTGAAGTCTTAGAGCTTTCCACGGACCAGCCGACACCCCTTTTTGATTTTTCTACCGATTGGGCCGAGCAGCAACTCCTTCTCACGCCGTATCTCACGCAAGTACGCGTTGAACGCATTAAACCGAGTGTGATCTTCATCGAATACCAAGCACGCGAAGCCGTAGCACGGGTCGGCAACTACTCTCTGGCGGCCATTGACCGTGATGGGGTACTCTTTCCCTACCTTCCCTACACCAATTACTCTCATCTTCCTGAAGTCTACTTTGATCTTGTGAATGAGCCGGAGTGGGGAGGGGTGCTCGCAAAAAAGGACTTGCAACTCTTTCTCAATATTGAACAGAGACTTCAGAACCTAGGTGTCCAAATTGAACGCCTCGACCTCTCCAGGTTGGAGGTTCCCACTCTGGGACGAAGAGAAATTTTGCTCACCGTCCAAGACGCCGCGTCAAACTATACCCTCCGTCTCCCTCCCCAGGAGCTCGATAGTGCTCTTGAGCGGTATGGCCTCCTGAAGGAACACCTGACGGAGAGCGATGAAACGATCGACTTGCGTCTAACTGACCTCGCTTATATTATGGAGAAATCATGAGTCAATTGATTGAAGTCCACTTTACGTCCGGAAGCCTCGATGAGGCACGCCGCATCGCACGCTACCTCGTTCAAGAGCGCTTAGTCGCCTGTGCACAGATCATTCCCTGGATTGAGTCGGTCTACTTATGGGATCAGAAGATGGAGACGGCACAAGAGAGTAAGGTTGTTCTCAAAACCACCGAATCCCTCTACTCCAAAGTCGAAGAGGTGATCCTCCAAAACCACTCCTACGAGGTTCCTGAACTCCTCATTTTCCCTATCCAAGGAGGAACGGAAGCTTATCTTGAGTGGCTTCAAGAGACGATCAAAGCCTAGTCTCTCTGACTCGCCATTAAAGTAGAGTCGCTCTGTGATCGGTCTGCATCCTCAGTTCACCTCTCGTTGACTCAATTTCTATTCTTAATTTTCCCTTAATGTATTCAGGCTATGCTAAATGTGTTCTAAAAAAAGGATGAATTATGGACTACAGCCAAGTTTTGTTTTCTAAACAGCACCTTCTTTCTCCCTTTTCCCATGAGTATCAAGGGCGAAATATCTCTATCTTAGATCAAAAAGTGAAAACGATTGCACTGTCAATTTTTATTGGCCTTTTGACTTTAGGGGTAGGAGGGGTCCTTTTCTTTTATGCATTGACTGCAAAATACAAGGTAGATCGATGGCAAGCAGTCCAGTTGAGTCAACTACAGACTCAACCAGGAAAGGTGTCAGTTGTTGTAGACCGGACGGTATTAACGAAAAAGTGCAGTGACCACTCCATTGTGACATTCAAAACGCCGACTCAAACCTTGATTTCTTCGAACGTCATGTGTTGTGGGGAAAAAGTCGCTCCTTTGCCCGCAAATTCTTATAGCATAGACCCAACCAGTCTTCAGGGTAGAAAAAAGCGCTTTGAAGAAATGGTGGGTTGTCTTGCTGAATCTAAAAGGCAGGCAGGAGGGCGTCCTGTCTTAGCCCTGCAGGAGTTCCCTCGAAGGTCTGATACGCGAAATGCTGAATTTAAAGCGAAGCTGCTCAAACAGTTTCCTGACTATCAGATGGTATTCGGACAAAAAGATAGTGGATCTGATGAAAATAGCCAACTTTGCATGCTTTTTCCTAAGGCTGCCGAGGTCCGATCATTTCCTCATCAAGATAGCCGCGTGCAAGTGGTGAGGGCTGGTCAGAAGGGGTATATTAATGTCCATCCGAGTCCGTGTCCTCGAACTGGCGGTCCTGATCCTTTCATTGATGAGCTCAAAAAAACATCCAATAAGCTTTTTCAAATGGGTTGCGCTGAAGTGCATATTCTTGGAGATTGGAATCGTAAACGTGGACATTTGATAACCCATTGGGGGAAAGGATATGTTCACTCTTCCAAAGAAAAGAGCCACTTTCCTCCTGGTCGATACTATGCTAAGTTTCTTCAGGGTAATGGTCACTGGCCAGGACCTGTAGATCATCATGTCATGATGGTACGTTGTTAGGAAAATCTCAATCCACTTTTAGATCATTCAGAAGCGGATCCCTCTGCTTGTGCGGCAGCTTCTTAAATTCTGACTTTTAATTCTCCCATTCCTTTTGTAGTCAGATGGAGTACTGTCGTTTCCAAAAGTGATTGTATTTGGAATTGTGATCGATTAGATTGTTTGCTTTGAAGTATAATCACTGAAAAAATTGAGTGTTTGAAATACTATGATGCTATCTGGAACATCATCTACTTATCCCGCTTCTTTTGAGCTGTATGAAATAACCTCGCCCCCTTCGAAAGATTTGGATGAGGTTGCTGAATCTGCAGAGTCAGAAATCAAGCTAACACCAAAAAAATTCATAGAAGAGCTTAAGAATCGCACCGACTTTGGTCATCAAAAAGTCTATGTGTCAGGGGACGTCAATCTAGCAAATTTCACAGAATTAACCTTATTACCAGGTAACCTGAGTGTTGGAGGGTACCTGGACCTTGGAAACTGCGCATCACTAACCTCTCTCCCCAAAAACCTAAATGTTCGACAAGACTTAAAGTTGAGAGGCTGTACAGGCCTCACCTCCCTCCCCAGGAACCTATATGTTGGACGGAATTTGTATCTAAATGACTGTATAGGCTTAACCTCCTATCCTGATGAAGCGGATGTAAGAGGAGACTTGAACTTCGAGGGCTGTCGAACTTTAATCTCCCTTCCCGAAACTCTAATTGTCAAAGGGAAGATGAACCTCAAGAGTTGTAGATCTTTAACCTCTCTACCCAAAAAGTTGAGCGTCAGCGGGAGCCTAAACTTAAGAGGTTGTGTAGGGCTCTCTTCCCTGCCGAACATCCTGAGTGTCGAAGGGGACATAGACGCGAGCTACACAGGCTTGACCTCTCTTCCAGAAGACTTGAGGGTGACAGGCTGCCTGAATCTTGAGGGTTGCATAGACTTAACCTCGCTCCCTAAAAATCTGAGTTTTGTAGAGGTGTTGGAGCTGAACTTAACCGGTTGTAAGGGTTTAACCTTCTTACCAGAAGGTTTCAGATTCGAAGGTCACCTGAACCTCGCAAATTGCACAGAGTTAACCTCGCTACCAGATCACTTGCATGTTGGTAGGAACCTGAACCTTAGCGGGTGCACTGGACTCGCTTCACTTCCAGAATACTTAAGTGTTGGAGGAAGCCTGAATCTTAGTAGGTGCACTGAGTTAAGCACACTTCCTGGAACCCTGAGTGTTAGAAGAAACTTGGACCTCAAAGATTGTACAGGCATTACATACTTACCTAGCAGCCAAATTGTTCTAGGCGATCTGCAGCTCTGGGGTTGTACAGGCTTAACCTCGCTTCCTGAACACTTCCGCGTTGGAGGGAGTCTGAATCTCAGAAACTGCATCGGTCTAACCACGCTTCCGGAAAACTTGAGTGTGAAAGTGAGTTTGGACCTCGAGGGTTGCTCTCGCTTAATCTCCCTACCCAACAACCTAAGTGTCGGGTGGAATCTGTACCTCATTGGTTGCACTAACCTAGTCTCTCTTCCTGCAGACATGAAAGTCCAAGGCGACTTGAACCTTAGAGGCTGCACTGGATTAACTACGCTTCCAGAAAGCCTGAGAAGTGTCGTAGGGAACTTGAGTCTTGAAGGTTGTACAAGTCTAACCCTCCTTCCCGAAAACCTCTTTGTGAGAGGGAGCTTGAACCTAAGTGGTTGCACAAGCATAAAAACCCTCCCTGAAAGTTTACGTGTTGAAGGAGATCTGAACCTTCAAAATTGTGCGGGCCTCAAAAGATTATGGGGTCTACGTCTACCAAAAAACTTGAGTCTCGGAGGGGCTCTAACCAATGTCGAAGGGCGCAGGGAAAAGCTGAGTGTCGAAGGCAAGCGGGAAAGCGATCGCTGCAGAGTTTCCTGAAGACTTAAGAGAAGGATGAGTGGGAATAGCTCTTCTTTAGAGCTTTTTCAGTGAGGGTGTTCTCTTTGAGGAGTTTTTCAGGAGTTCCTTCAAAGAGGAGGTGGCCGCCTTTAGGGCCCGCCTTGGGCCTGGGTTGAATGTTTCAGTCGAGGTGAACGTAGAAGCTGAGCTTCTTTTGGACTGAGACAGCCTCCTCACTTGTCTCCAAAACTCGGCCTCTGATAGGGAAGATCACTATTTTTTTAAATTGTCTTCTATCTACAAATTCTCTAATTTTGAATTTTTAAACTTTCTAAAATTCCAACTGGGAGTTGAAGCTATGATGCTGTCTGATTCCAGACCAATTATTGATCCTGTTTCTTTTGAGCCCATGTTAAAGGCTGTCACGCTGGTTCC
>CAZPBC010000021.1:0-29073 GCA_964584775.1 uncultured bacterium | reverse complement strand
ACATCATTTTGCCTTTATATTAAGGCTTAAGTAAAGTTTGTGATTCGTAAAAATATTTCAAATTTTCCCCCCAGCTTTTGACCCTCCTAGTCACCATTTCCATTTTATAATTTCCACACTGACATTCTTCTTTTAATCACTCGTGATTTTCATCGACATCACTTTGAGAAGGAATTTTCATGGATTCCACTTCCTCCTGTGGCGACTGTCTTTTCAGTCCTTCATGTTGTCGATGCAGGTTATAAAACTTTACCTACTTTCTTACAACACTTTATCTGTTTAAAATTGGCTGCCACAATCGTCGGATAAAATTCCTCCTAATCCGTTTTTGTAATCTGTCCACTTTTCCAATGAGGTGTGGAAAAACAGGAGTTATTGGTCGAAATTTGATTCTGTAAGTATCAATCTTATCCTATCTCCTCGTACTGCGCATTCATATCGCTTGTACTTGTTCTTTCTTTATAGCTTCACTAGCCTGGATATTTCATAAGCACACGTAAAACTGTCGCAAAAAGATTTTCGGCACCTTCTGCAGAACTCCTTCTTGGGAAGGACACAAGACCCTTCCCTTCGAGAGAGTTCTGTTGAATTTGCTGAGCATTTTGCCCCATTTTTGTGGGTTTCTCATGAAATATCCAGGCTAGATTGATAATTTTTCCCTTGAGCACCTTTATGAATCGTAAATTGGAAGGCCTTGGCTGAAAGCAAACCGAAGGTTTAAAGAAATAAAAAAAGCCGAAGATACTCCCATTTCTGGAAATTTCTCCGGCGTATTGCCCAGAATAGGACTCGAACCTACACACCTTGCGGCACCAGAACCTAAATCTGGCGTGTCTACCAATTCCACCATCTGGGCGGTGAATGAGTGAGGGATCATACCTGATATCGGGTGCTTTGGTCAAGATGCGATTGAGATCTATCTTCAAAGTCCTTAAAATATTGCACCATGGAAGAGGCTGTAAACGCGATCATTTTCAATGCAGATAAGACCCAAGTTCTGGTCATGAGGCGCAGAGACACCCCCATTTGGGTGCTGCCGGGCGGCGCGGTAGACCCGGGTGAGAGCCCTGAGGAGGCCGCCCTCAGAGAGCTCATAGAGGAGGCGGATGTCAAAGCAAGAATTGTGCGTAAAACTGGCGAGTACACGCCACTACGCCTCTCTAAAGCCTTTACACATGTCTTTGAGTGTCAGATTGAAGAGGGAATACCTAGGGCCACTGCAGAGTCGCTAGCCGTCGGGTTTTACCCCATTCAAGACCTACCGAAAGTCTTTTTTTCCATCCATGAGGGATGGATTCAAGAAGCCCTTGAAAATCCCACCACATTAATTCAGAGGGATTTACATGAGTTAAATTATGGAGCTTTTATCCGTTTTGTGATGCTCCACCCCATCACCTTCCTGCGCTTTTTCTCCGCAAAAATCCTCAAGCTCCCCTTCCATTCATCCTAAAAAAAAGTTATATTCATAAAAAATGGATAATAAGCCGACTCTTCTTAGAGAAGTCAACGCTCAAAACGGGCGCATTACCACGCAAATCGAGAGATTCCTGCTCCAGAGCTGGTGGGTGGTCCTATTCGCCTTCTGCTGTCTGCTGGCGTACTACGGCGGCCTAAGAAGGTTTCACGAAGATGAGCTCTTTTTAACAGAGCGTAAGAACCAGCTTCTCATGGAAAAAGAAGCTGAATTAGAAATACGCCAACGGCAAGTTCTACAGATCGAAAGTGAAAAGGACCCTGCTTGGATCGAGTTGGTGCTCATGAAAGCTCTTGGAGTGGTACCAGAGGATCAGCAAAAGGTCTTTTTTTTAAAGCAGGCAGCAGGTGAGAGCCGATGAGCGAACTATCCCTCCTGCTTTTCATCGTTTTCCTAACGTATTGGTCTGGCTTTTTTTCCAGCTCCGAAATTGCCCTCTTCTCATTACCGAACACCACCATTCGAGCGTTTGAAGAATCCAAAGCTCCGAGAAAGCAAAAAGTCGCCGCTCTACTTAGAAAGCCAAGAGATCTTCTCGTCACGATCTTTATGTTGAACACCCTCGTCAACATCCTCCTTCAAAACGCCTCTTCAAGCCTCTTTGGACTCAAGGCCAGCTGGACACTGCGAGTGGGCGTCCCTCTCATCATCACCCTAATTCTCGGAGAAATCATCCCCAAATACATCGCGATGCAGAGAAACGTCTCCTTTTCGCTCAGAGTCTCGCGAACGATCTACTGGATGACTGAGTTCATTCGCCCCGTCCGCGAATGGACTGTACGAGTCACCACTCCCATTTCACGGGTCCTCTTTTTCTTTTTAAAGAAAGATGAACCTCTGTCAAAGGATGAGCTCAGCCACGTTTTAAAATCCTCCGAAGAGAGCGGTGTTCTAAGCGGTGACGAAGCAAGGTTGATCTACGGATTTCTGGAGCTGCGCGACACCCTTGCTAGAGACCACATGCAGCCACGCGAAGATGTGATTTTTTATAACCTCAATGATCCTCTTACAAAACTCATCCATCTATTTGCAGATATGGAGTGTTCACGCGTGCCTGTTTGTGAGGGAGAATTGGACCATGTTGTAGGGATCCTTCCTGCCTCCACTTTTTTCCTATATAGACCTCTACTCAAAGATCCCAAAGAGGTTGTTCCTTTAACGAGCAAGCCTCTTTTCATCCCTGAAAACACCACTGCACGTAACGTCATGATCACGATGGAAGAGAAGCACGAAAGAATCTCTCTTCTTGTCGATGAGCACAAGGGTGTCGTGGGACTGATCAGTATCGAAGATCTCGTGGAAGAGGTTGTCGGGGAGATCACCGATGAACGCGATCAGGCGCCCCTCTTTGAGAGGCAGGGACGGCGAGGTCTCGTAGTCAACGCCAAAATGGAGCTCTCTGAACTCAATGCTTTAATCGGCTCCAAGCTCACCTCTCCGCATCAGATGCAAACCATTGGTGGATGGCTGACGGAATACCTCGGAGAGATTCCGAAGCCCGGAACGAGCGCTATTGCAGAGTCACTCCTTTTTCAAGTTCTTGAAACCGACGAGCGACACATCAAAAAAATCTACATTAAATCCAAGGAGGATTTAAAGATCGATGAGTGACGCATTTCTTTGGCTCACACTCAACTTCCTTTCGCTCGTGATGCTCTCCTTTTATTCGATGATGGAGATGGCCTGCGTCTCACTCAACCGTGTTCGACTCGAGTATTGGGTCAACCAAAATAACACGCGCGCCAAAAGGCTCTCCTGGCTCCTCAGAAACTCTTCACGCCTCTTTGGAACCACTCTAATCGGTGTCAATGTCGCAATGATGTTTGGCTCAGAGTTCTCGAGGCAGTTCCACGAGTCGATCGGCCTCAGCCCAGACCTCGCTCCCCTGACTCAGGTGATGATCGTCATCATCATTGGTGAGCTGGCTCCCATGTTTGCCGCTCGCCGCTTTTCTGAACACACCGCACTCTTAGGTGCAAACCTCCTCTACTTCTCAGCAAAAGTGATGAAGCCCTTCCTTTTTATCATTGGATTGATCACCCATGCGATCCACTGGGTTCTTGGAGGACGCTCGGAATCCTTTAACCTCTACCTCAACCAAGAGGAGATCAAAAAGATCCTCGAAGAGCACCATCCCGATCAAACTCCGGGTTCTATTGAGGAATTGAATAAGACCATTTCCAATATTTTCACGCTGCGCTCGAAAAGCGCCGTGAAAATCATGAATCCCATCGCCAACTTCAAAAGCCTTCCAGCCAACGCAACGATCCGGAATATGAGACAGGTGATGCTCACCACGGATCAGCCGTTCACCCTGGTGTATCATAAAAGTCCCACGCAGATCATTGGCCTTGCTCTCCCCCGAGAACTGCTAAGAGAAGCAGACAACCGACGTCTGGGTGACCACTGCCGACAACCCTGGTTCATCACGCTTGAAATGGAAGCCGTACAGATCTTACACCAGTTCAGAAACAACAAAGAGCCCGCAGCCATCGTGATCGACAAAGAGGGAAAAGCGATCGGTGTGATCACACTGCAGGATGTTTTGGATGAGATCTTTGGCCACGGCAGCGCGCTCCTACGCTATAAGACAAGAAAAACAACGGGAGCCATGATAGAAAGGACCTTCCCTGGGGACATGCCTGTGAAGGAGTTCAACGATCTCTTTGGAGCAGGCCTTCCTGTGGAGTCGGAAAGTCAAACTCTAGCCGATCTGATGATCCAGCAGATGGGCCATCATCCAGAGGTCGGAGACACCATCACCATCCAACCCTTCGACCTTCAAGTCAAGGAGTCTACTTTACTGGAAATCAAACAGGTGATCGTGAGATCAAGACCGACTTAACTCGCGGAGTTGTTTCACCGTCGAAACAATCACTTCCGAAGCATAGTCAATCTCTTTATCCGTTGTGAAGCGTGAGAGGGAGAAGCGAAGAGCACCCCCTGCGATCTTTTTTGGATACCCCATCTGCAACACCACTCTTGAAGGCTCACGAGAACCAGATGAGCAGGCGGAGCCAAAGCTTGCGTAGATTTTTTGCAGATCAAGACTCATAATGAGCGACTCTCCATCAACTCCCTCGAAGGCCAGGGTCGATGTGTTACAGATACGAGGTCCCGCTCCGATTTGATGCACGTCCTCCAAACTCCCAAGAATTTGGGACTCGAACCGCTCCAACTGGGCCCGCATTCTCTTTGCTGAGACGTCTCGTTCTTTAGATGCAATTTCGAGTGCTTTAGAGAAGCCTAAAATTCCGATCAAATTTTCCGTTCCAGCACGCATCCCATTCTCTTGATGACCCCCATGAAGTAGAGGCTCGATCTCGCTGCGGTTCCTTAAAAAAAGAAGGCCAACACCCTTTGGACCGTGAAATTTATGAGCTGAAAGTGTGAGTCCTGTCACTCCATCAGGAACCTGTATCTTCCCCTTGCCTCCAAGCGCCACTGCATCGACAAACAGAGCCACTCCTCTTGACTGACACAGTTCAGCGACTTTTTCAATATCTGTGAAGACACCCGTTTCATTATTCACCCACATTAAAGAAACCAGCTTTGTGTCCGGTTTCAAAGCAGCTTCTACCTCTTCCACGGTGGGCGCACCCCACTCTGTTCCAGGGAGCAGGTCCACCTCGACCCCCTGCCCTTTCAAGTACTCTGCTGTCGCAACAGTGCAGGTATGCTCTAAAGAGGAAGTTAAAAGGCGACCCACGGGATTCGATGAGAAAGTCCCCTTCAAATAGGTGTTGATCGCCTCCGTTGCCGAAGAGGTAAAAACGAGGTCGGAAGGGTTGACCTCCAGCTCTTCTGCAACTGAGCGACGTGCCAGGGTTAACTGTTCTCTTGAGAGCTGCCCAAGGGTATGAAGACTTGAAGGATTTCCATAAAACTGTAGGGAAGCATCCGAGAGAGTCTCTGCGACTCTGGGATCTATTTCAGTTGTAGCATTATTATCTAAATAGGCACTCATGACTCACCCAATTTTACGAGGAGGACAGTGATATTATCAAACCCTCCATTCTGTTTCGCGTGATCTACAAGCTCTTTGGCAAGCTCCTCAATAGATCGATCTCCTGCCAAAACTCTCTGTATCTCTTCTCGAGTGAGCATATCCGTCAAACCATCAGAACAAAGAAGAAAAATATCTCCCTCTTGTCCCAAGTCTGAGTTCACTGTCGGCGACAACTCGGACCCATTTCCAATCGCCTTTGTAATGACATTTTTATAGGAGTAGTAAGCGGTATCCTCTTTCTCCAAAAAACCTTGGTCGATCATTTGAGTAGCGAGAGTATTGTCCTTCGTCATTTGCTTCAGCTCACCGTCTCGCAAACGGTAAATCCGGCTATCCCCCACATGACCTAAAATCACCTCGTCCGGATGAACGCAGAGGGTCACAAGAGTCGTTCCCATGCCTTTTAATGACGCATCAGACTTTCCAATCGAAAAAATAATGACATTGACAAGCTCAATCGCCTCTGCCAGGACGAGTTTATACTCCTCTAAACTCATCTCTTCCGGAGGAGTGTAGCGAAACTGCTGCTTCATGATGCGAAGGAGGGCATCCGCAGCCTCTTTTGAAGCCACCTCACCCGCCTGATGTCCGCCCATTCCATCTGCAACGACGTAAACGCCGAACTCTTCGAGAGCGGCCCACACATCTTCATTGTTGGGACGCACCAAGCCAACATCGCTAAGGCCATAACTTTCTACTTCAAAAGCCATAACTTTTTTTATAACAGTTTAAGGTTTAATTTTCTAGGGCTAAAAGTAGAAGAATACTCACAGTATTGAAAGTGCTATGTAAGCCAATTGAGGCAATCAGCCTCTGCTCTTTTTCGTAGAGTGTGCCTAAAAAACAAGAGAGGACGAAGAGTGCAGGCAGCAGCTGCAAGTTACTCTCTCCCTGACCTACAGTGAAGTGCATCATAGCAAAGACGAAAGAGCTGATGAAAACGGCCCAAGAGCGAGAGGTCCACTTCCTAAGATAGGATTGAAAAAGGCCTCGAAAGAGGATCTCTTCCGCAACAGGTACAGCTGCAACCACAGCAAACCCTGTTAGATAGAGAAGGACTTTCTGGTCGAGGATATCCTTGAGATAGCGGATCATCTCTTGATCAATTTGACGGGGCAACTCCCCTCTCTTGATCACCACAAGAATCGTGTAAAAGAGCCCAATGACAATCACCCAGGGGTAGGCAATGATCCAGGTGATGGCTCCTTTGAGTGCTGAACGGAATTGCAAAAGCCAGCTCCCCTGACCCCAGATTTGACGGCGGTAGGCAGGTCGGCACAAAGTGGTATAGAGAACCAGCAATATGGCAGCACCCCAGAGAGCCACGACATTGACATAGGCCACCTCCTGCACCGTATCTAGAAGGCCGAACAAGTCCGCCACAAGAGGTGAAAAAAGCTTCAGAAATACAATATACAGAACAAAGCCCAGAAGAAGGAATCCCCCAGAAAAGGTCGTTTTGATTCCTTTTTTAGGCAGCTTGAAGAAGTTCCATCTGAGAGCTGCCCACAAAATCCCCCCAGCAATCAGGAGACTGATGAAAAATTGAATTGTCAGTTCGGCTAAATTCGGGTTCATCCTATAATCCGGTTTATCAGTCTTTTAGCACGTTAGAGAGAAAAAATGCCAGGAATAGCGGGTTGCATTTACCCAGATATTTTTCAGATCCACCTCTATATGGATGAAATGCTCGAGGCCTTAGCCCACCGGGGGCCTGGGGTGGAGAGTGAGCTGACCCGAGATGTCTACACTCACAAGACCGTCCGCATCGGCACAAGTGGAGGCACCCTCTCTACGACTCCAAATAGAGAGCTCATCGCCGTGATGGATGGGGCAATTTATAATTTCAAAGAGATCCAACTCAAACTCCAAAAGAAAGGCAGACACATCAACATGGACCAGCCCGGTGAACTGCTCCTGCAAGCCTTTGAAGTCTATGGGGAAAACTTTGCAGAGATGGTCGACGGGGACTTCACTCTTTGTATCTTTGATCGAACACAGTCAGAGCTCTATTTGTACAGAGACAGAGTCGGAGTCAAACCCCTCTACTGGTATTCTGATGGACGCTACTTCCTCTTTTCTTCAGCTTTAAAGAGTCTTCTCGCAACACGGATGGTCTCTCAGAAACTCTCTTATGAAGCCGCTGCTGCCTACTTGACACTGGGGTATATTCCACAGGACATGACACCCATCCAAAATGTCAGCAAACTGCTTCCTGGACACTTTCTGAAATACTCCTTCAACAAGGGTGTCACCATCCACGGCTACTGGAGCTTTGGGAACCTGTTCAAAAAAGAGAGTACACTCAGTGTAGAAGAGGGACAAGAAAAGTTCAGAACACTCATTCTCGATGCAGCAAATCGTCGCACACGTGAAGGCCCCTTCGGAAACTTCGTTTCTGGGGGGATTGGTTCCGCGTGTAGTGCCTGTGCGCTTCGAAAACTCCATCCAAAAGAGGAGATCCCCTCCTTTAGCGTGAACTTTTCTGGCGAGAATGATTCAGACCTGCAGGCTGCCATCCACTTTGCCAAAGTGCTCAACCTCGACGAGACAGTCGACCATGTGACCCCTAAAAATTTTCTCGATGATCTACCAAAAATTGTCTGGTATCTCGACGAGCCTTTAGCAGACCCCAATGTGACTGCGACATGGCGCCTCGCACGTCTTGCCTCCAACGAAGTACTCGTTGCGCTTTCCGGTATGGGATCCGATGAACTCCTAGCAGGCCATCGACGTTACTCTCGTGAAGAAAGCCCCTCTAATGTGAGCTACTTCCTAAAAAAAGCACAGCAGTGGCTCACCAATAGACTATTCATTCCTCTCATGCGTCCTCTGGACCCGACAAAAAGCTTTTCTTTATTGAAGTTCTCAAGAAGCAATCTTGAACTGATCGAGTACCTGCACTCCGGTCATATTTTTTCAGACACAGAGATGAAGCGTGCTGCTCCCGCACTGGCGGATCATTTCTCTGCAGGCTATTTCGTCCACCGCTTCCACAACTTACAAAAACTCTCTAGCCCAGCCGCCTGTTATCAGTACCTCGATTTTAAAACGCGCCTACCAGATCTCTACATCATGCAATACGAAAGGTTGACAATGGCTCACGGAGTTAAGTGGCGTTCACCTTTCCTCGATAAATGGATCATTGAGATGCTCGCCACCTATCCAAAACCCGAATCCTATACGGATAAAGAAACCGCCCAACTCCTCAAAAGAGCCCTCGAACCCATGTTCCCAAAGGAACTGATCCAACGACCAAAAAAAACCCGTGAACATTTCTTAGAAAGTTGGGTCGAGTCTGCAAACCTCCTTGAAGTCTTCCGTCCTTTGACCAGCGGAACCCTTGTCGACTCAGGGGTGATTGAAAATCGCTGGCTAGAAGAAGTTACCGCTTCAGTGCCTGCGGCAAAAAATCACTTCCGCGAACTTTGGGCACTACTCATCTTGGAAACGTGGTTCCGTCTCTTTATCCACCAACCCATTTCTCTAGAACCCCCTAAAATGACCATCCATGAACTCTTAAAAGGAAAATCTCCATGAGCCAAGATCCACTAAAAGTGGTCCAAACGGATCCACTCAAAGAGTCCTCCAAACCTAAACGCGACTTCTCCTCCAGGATGGTTCAACAAGAAGCTGCTTTTGAGGCAAGATGGAAAAACCACCCCGGACAATTCAACCCTAAAAAAAATGCCATTGAAAAACTCCGCGTTGAAAAAACCATTCAACTCATACAGTCCCACCTTAAAGAAAAAAACCATGTACTAGATATCGGTTGTGGATTTGCTCCCTTTACAAAAACTATCGAGGAGAAAACCTCTCACATCACCCTCGCTGACATCTCTGCCGGAGCGCTTCAACGCGCACCTGATGCTCAAGAGAAATGTAAAGCAGCCCTGCCTCAAACAAACTTCGAAGACCAATCCTTCGATCTGATCCTCTGTACAGAGTTGCTCCCCTACCTACACTCCAAAGACCTTCGTATGTCCATCTCTGAACTCTGCAGACTTCTTAAACCGAGCGGAACACTCATCCTCTCCTCGAACATCGACATTTACTCGGACGATGCGCTAGACCGCCTTAAAAAAATGGTCGAAACAGAATTTAAGATCCACGACACCGAGCTCACTTACAACAGCTGGCTCATCCACCTCCAAAACTTCTTCAAAGCTCCTAAACGCTACCTCGAAGCTTTAAAAAATCCGGAGTACTGTCGTAAAGAGCTCCAAAAGCGCCGCGGTTTCAGCCGTTTCTGGTTTCAGATCTCCACAACGCGCCTTATGAGTCTTCTTTACTTCCCTCTCCAACTTGTTTTCTCACCGCTCGCCTGGCTTTTCACGCAAGTCGAGTGGATCGCAACAGCGGTTGAACAGGTCTGTCATACCTTCTCACCCATTCGAGGAATGAGCCATGCCATCCTCATCTGCTCACGCCGCCCCCTCTTTGACGAAACCCATGAACCACCTCTCCCTGACCGCCCTCCTTTCCGCAAAGAAGTCAAATGGGAATAGCCTTCTTTTGATCTAAAAAAATCTAATCCCAAAGTGAGTTTACTAAGGAGAGATCGGCTTTTGTTGTAAAATGATTCTTTTAACCAAGCTCACCTTCAACTTAAAGCGAAAGGGGTTGGGATTCGCTGGGGAATTTTAACAACAAAATCAGGAGCCTCCCCTCTCTGATTCAAGCCTGAAGAGCCTGTGGTTGGGAGAGGGCTTGCAATTGAAAAAACGGAGATTTTTGAAACAACAAGGATCGATCCCGACGAAGGAAACTCTTCAGTGAGTTTGCTGAGGAGGGATCGCTCTTTGTTGTAAAAAGATCCTTTTTTCAATCCAAGAACTCTCCCCTCCACAGGCTCATAAAAAGAGCCGGAGAGCACTTATAGCATCCCCCAAACACTCTTAAGGCTGCTACATTCCTGTCCTGACCTAGTTCGAGCAAAGAGAATTCAATAAGGTCCCCGGCAAAGTGGGATCTATTCGATTTGAAGGACCATTATGATTAAACCCAGGAAATATGACAAGACGCGAGATTAACACTCTCTTAACAGAATTTTATGAAAATCCTTACCACTCCTTCATCTTCTCTTATTTTATGTGGTTTAAACTAGATAACAGTTAATCAACCATAATACTCTAAATAAGGAGTCAAAAGATGAGTACACCAGATACAACAACAAAACCAACAGAAAAAACATTCTTTTCTAACCCTATCGACTACATCACTGAGTCGCGAGTCGGCAGATTTACCATTGAAACAGGTTCTGCAATCGCTTCTAGAGTGCAAGCAGTCGCTCTTAAAGTTTTCCAAGGGATTTCAACAGCTGCGCAAGAAGTTTTCAAAGCTGTTGCACACCCGCTCACCACAGGAAGCCGCGTGATCACATGGATCAGGAGCTTTTTTGGAGGAAAAAGCCAAGAGACGCCGAAAGACGAAGAAAAGTCTGCTGCAGTTAAATCTGCAGAGAAGCTGACTGAAAAACTAGCTGATATCGTTGAAGACAAAGAGGCAAAGGCAGAGAGAACAGCTCTAGAGCAACATGCTGCACATTTTGCTAAGGTGCTTCAAGAAGGTCTAGGGCAGGTTCTTAATGCCGCACCAAAAGCTAAACCAGCCGATGCAACTGAAAAATCTGCTCCTGCTCAACCAGCAAAATCAGCTGCTGTAGCAAAAGGGCATGCCAGAACACTTGCCAATCACCCCGTTGCGGCAATACGTAAGTTGTACGCTAATGGACGTCGTTCTTAGAAAAGCTCAGCTTTGAATGCACCTGAAAGTGGGGGAGATCTCTCTCCCACTTTTTTTTTATCTCGATAAGTGGAGTCCCACGACACCTAAAACAATCAGTCCGATAGAGAGAACTTTCACAAGAGTAAAAGAATCGCCAAAAACGACGATTCCAAGTAGCGCAATAAGTGCAGTTCCTGCCCCTGCCCAAATGGCATAAGCGGTTCCGACTTCAAACGTTTTGAGCGTCACCGCAAGAGAGGCAAAGCTCACCCCATAAAAGATAAAGACAAAGATAGAAGGCAAAAGACGAGAAAGCCCATTCGAGAGCTTGAGACAGGTGGTCCCAGCGACCTCAAAGACAATTGCAATTGCGAGCCAAATCCCTCCATAGATCATGCTCTTCTTTTTAGTACCTAACCTACTAAAAATCAATAGAGATTGATTTTTTTTTGAAGATGTTTGCCTCAATAGCTTTTAATCACGTATGATTGCTCCGGCCTAAACTGCGGAATTTTTGGAAAAAAAGGCACTTAAAGCGTGAGTCATGAACAAAAAGTCCACACCTTCGAAGACCTCCTAGAGGTCGTTTCGACTCTTCTTGGACCTGAAGGGTGCCCTTGGGATAAGAAACAAACCCTCCTCACCTTGCGTAACTACCTGATTGAAGAGGCTTTCGAAGTTGTTGACGCCATCAACCGCCACGACACAACCGAACTGAAGGAGGAGCTCGGCGATCTGCTCTTCAATGTCCTTTTTCTCACAAAAGTCGCGGAAAACGAGGGACACTTCTCTGTGAGTGATGTCATCCACAACACCACCAAGAAACTCGTCCGCCGCCACCCACACGTCTTCGGGGATGAGCGCCCTCAAAATATGGAAGAGATCTACGAAATGTGGGAGCGTGTGAAAGCGGAAGAGAAGAAAAATAAACCGCCCAAACCCGATGCAGATTTTCCCACTCTGCTCCAAGCTTCAAAATACATTGAACGAAGGAATTCCTTTGACCAACTCGAGAAGAGTGAAGACCCTGAATTACAGGTCGCCTACCAACTTTTAACTGTCATCCAACAAGCCGATAAGCAAAACATCAACTCCGAGCTTGCTCTCAAAAAAGCACTCCAGAAACTAAAGGGAGAACCGTCATGAAAATCGATTACACTGCTTCTTGCTACATTTTCAATGAGGACTTTTCGAAAGTACTACTCTTGTTTCACAAAAAGTTGAGAAAGTGGCTTCCGGCGGGAGGACACGTTGAGCCGAACGAAACCCCTACGAATGCTGCCATCCGTGAAGCACGTGAAGAGACAGGGCTCAATGTGAAGCTGGTCCGTCAAGAAAATGTGTGGATCGACCGTTGGAATGCAAAAAGCACAGAGAGACCCTTCCTCTGCCTCGTCGAAGAGATTCCAGCAACAGGCCCTATTCCCAAACATCAGCACATGGACTTCGTCTTTGTTGGCACTTCGCGAGAAACCGTCTGCAGCATCAATGAGCGAGAGTCTCTTTCAGTCCATTGGTTCACCATGGAAGAGGTTTTAGATCTGAAGCCGGACGTCGATATTTACGTAGAATCTCAGCAGGTGATTCAAGCGATTGTGGCTACTTTTGCGCCGCCTCGTCACGCTGCTCTTGCGCTACAAGCTTAAGAAACTCTTTTGTCTCTCGGACAACCAGGGGTGAGAGAAAAATCACCCCGATTAAGTTAGGAATGGCCATCAGACCGTTGAAGGCATCGGCGATCATCCAAACGATCTTCAAATCGAGAACAGCGCCTGGAATAATGACCAGACTGAAGACCGCACGGAAGTACGGCACAGATCCCGCCCCTAAAAAGTACTCAACGCACTTTTCTCCGTAATAAGCCCACCCTAAAAGAGTCGTGAAGCCAAAAAAGACCACAGCCCCGGTCACCACAGCACTCCCCCATGGGATCACCGTATTGAAGGCCAGAATCGTTAAGGAGACGCCGGTGACTAAACTACCGGAGTCTGTTTGAGTCCCAAAAACTCCTGTCACACCGATCACGAGTGCTGAGACCGTACACATCACAATCGTTGCTAAAAAGCTTCCGGTCATAGAGACCATCGCTTGCCTGCCAGGGTAATCAGTCTTTGCAGCTGCCGCAGCGATCGAACCTGTTCCAAGGCCGGACTCTGAAGTCATTAATCCACGGCTCACCCCAGTCTGCAGCAACACAACGAGTGTAGCACCGGCGAACCCACCCACAGCAGCCTGCCCTGTGAAAGCATCTGCAAAAATTCTTCCAAAGACTCCAGGGATATGATGGAGGTGATGCCAAAGGATGACAAAAGCACCCGACAGATAAAAGATCGCCATAAAGGGCACCAACAGACCGGCTGCACGCCCAATACTCTTGATTCCCCCGATCAAAGTCATTCCTGTGATTACTGCAAGCAAGATTCCTGTGTAGATGGAGGGAAAGCCCATTAGGTCACGGAGTGCATCCGCAATCGAATTAGCCTGGAGCATATTTCCCCCTCCAAAAGAAGAAATCGCCCCAAAAATCGCAAAAGAGAGCGCCAGTGTTTTCCAGCCCAATCCTTTACTGATGTAGAACATCGGCCCGCCCACCGTCTCACCACGTGCGTCTTCTTCTCGGTAGGTGATCGCAAGAAACGCTTCACTGTACTTGATCGCCATCCCCAAAAGGGCCGTGACCCACATCCAAAAAATCGCGCCAAAGCCCCCCACTGTCAACGCCGTGGAGACACCGGCAATATTGCTTATTCCCACTGTTGCCGCGAGAGCTGTCATCAGAGATTCATAGTGCGAAATCTCCCCTTCTCCAGCGTATTTCTTGCTCACGGTCAGGCGTAGACCATAGAAGAGGTAGCGGAACTGTAGACCTCGGAGAGCGACAGTGAGGTAAACACCGACACCCACAATGAGAAGTAGAAGAGGAAAAGCCCAAACCCACTTATAGAGCAGGCCAACGAAATCGTGGAATAAGTTGTAAGCGTTAATCATTACGTGAGGAGCTTATACCCTGAAATTAGATTAGCTTCAAGGCTTGAAAGAAACTCTCGCAGAAGGGTTAAGAGAGTATCCTTGCCTTTTTAGCTCTTCGGAAAGCTTTTTTTTCAACTCGATGAGGTCCTTCTCTAAAGACGTTTCCCTTCCTTGATCTAGCAGCTCTTCCATCCCGGTGAAAACCCTATTTAACTGCTCACTGTGGGCTGAATACACTTGACCTGAACGTTTCTTCAGGACTTCAACCTGCTCACGTAACTGCGCCCCTCTTTTTAAGAGTTTCCACTCCTTCTCACCCCATGTGGGCTGGTAGAGTGAGCACCAAAGTTCGTAGTGAGAGGAGAGAGGTGCGGGCTTCCAACAGAGCGCACTCAAAAGAAAATGAAAGAGATGGGCCAAGCTTCCCTCGTCAGGAAGCTCTTCAACAGAAACGACAACGCCACCAACTTTCTTTGCACGTTGGAAAAACGCCTCGCTCCAGACTTCCAAATCGAGTAAGGAAAGGGTCTCGAATGCAGGCATGAGAGAGTCCCATGCTTCAGGAACCATCTTCCGCCCTAACTCCTTCACAAGTGGGGAGCTCCCATAGAAAAAGAGCGGCTCTCTTGTCTCAGCCCTCAAGCAGAGTTGTTCAACCACTACCGGGCTTACACTCTGAGTTAGGCCGAGAGAAACTGGGCCGATAGAATCGATCTCCTCAAGAGCCAACTCGAATAGAGAGAGAGGTTCAGCGTGTGGCCCTGCCCGGTAACCTGGACTTTCCAGCTGAGAAAAATAGACGAGCTCCACCCCTAAACCTTGAAATGGTTCCAGGAACTCTCTGATTTTACCCTTCACGCTTGGGTCCGCAGGGCTTGAGTCAAAGGCAGGAGCTTGGAGGAACAAAAGGGGCTCCATCTCCTTAGACTTCAGTAGCTCTAGTTTCGATAGAAGCGACTCATCTAAATTCGCGACAGGTCCCAAGGCAAGCCGGTTATACCCCAATGCGTGGAAACGCTCTATAAACTCAATCGAAAGCGCCTGGTCATCAAGTCTATCTATCCATAGAATACGTCGTCCGCAGCAGGGTGCAGAAACCCCACTCCAGGGGTGCTCTTCATAGTCCGGGAGGCCCCTCATGACATGGCTTAAAAATGTCGACTTGTCCTTCACACTCATTCACTTCCTAATACTTGATTGAAACCCCCAACCCATGATATGACTCGAGGATTACATGAAGATCAATGACACAGCTACAGACGAAACCGAGTTTCAGCTCCCGACCCCGGCAGAGCTCAAGCGACTCATCGCCCTCTCTGATCCTCTTCAGGCACAGATTCTACAACAACGCCAAACTATTGCTCAAATCCTAGACCAACAAGATCCCCGACTTCTCGTCATTGTAGGTCCCTGCTCGATACATGATACCACAGCCGCCCTTGAGTTTGCGAGCCGATTGAGAGATCTTCAGGAGGAAGTTTCAGAAGAGCTTTTCCTGGTCATGCGCGTCTACTGTGAGAAGCCGAGAAGCTCCCTCGGATGGAAGGGCATGCTCTACGATCCCCATCTGAATGAAAGCCACGAAATTCGACAAGGCATCCACCTCTGCCGTGAGCTGATGCTTCAAATCCAACAAATGGGTGTTCCTTTTAGTACAGAGTTTCTAGACCCGTTAACCTATGCCTACTACTCCGACCTTGTCTCAATGGGATCGATTGGTGCGAGGACTTCGACTTCGCAAACACACCGCCAGATGGCCTCACACCTTGACTTTCCGATGACCTTCAAAAACCCTGTTGATGGCAATGTACGCCTCTCTGTTGAGTCGATGAAAGCGGCAGCCCATCCTCAAGCACACCTTTTTGTCAGTGAAGAGGGTTTGATCAAAGGCTGCACCACTCGTGGCAACCCCAACACCGTTCTTGTTCTGAGGGGCAGCATCGAAAGCAGCAACTATGATGAAAAGTCGATTGAAGAGGCTAGAAAGCTTCTAAAAGAACATCAGCTCCGAGACCGGTTAGTCATTGACTGCTCCCACGGGAATTCGCGCAAGAATCCTCTAAACCAAGAAAAGGTTTTGAGAAGCGCTCTTCAACATGTCATCGAAGAGAACCATCCAATTGTCGGTGTGATGATGGAAAGCCATCTAGAAGGGGGCAGCCAAAAACTCTCCCACGCACAGCTCAATTACGGACAGTCGATTACAGATCCTTGCCTTTCATGGGCAGAAACAGAACAAATTTTGCTCAGCGCGGCAGAAACACTACGCCTTTCTCCAGTGAGAAAGGATCACAGCTACTGCCTGTGAAACATTGAGTGAGTCAATCTGTCCGAGCATCGGAATATAGAGCTTCTGATCCGCTCTTTTCGAGATCAACTTTTGCACCCCTTTTCCTTCCGACCCCATGACCAATGCGCACTTTTCTGGAAAGCTGTAATCATACAGAGAGACAGCCCCCTCCCCGACCTCCGCAGTCACGACAGTGTATCCCTCATCCTGAAGACGCTGGACACTTTCTGCAAGGTTAGAGACGGTGATCGTCGTAACAAGTTCTGAGGCCCCTGCACTTGACTTAGTCACAGAGGGAGTGATCCCCACCCCACGGTTTTTAGAAGTAATCAACGCATCGACATCAAAACACTCCGCCGCTCTGAGGATCGCACCTAAATTATGGGGATCGAAAATCGAGTCGACAAGGAGGACACGAGAAGCTTCACGCTCCTCTTTTAAAAACTCCTTTAGTTGGACCGGTTTTGGCTCTTTCACATGGGCCACGAAACCTTGATGAGAGTCACTCTCTACACGGTTGGACAGCTCATCACGGTGTACAAAGACAACCTCGATCCCCGCTGCCTCGAGCTCGTCAAAGATCGGCTCTTTGTCGTGGGCCTTTGACGTGTAGACACGCTTAATCCGCCCAGGATCGACCGTCAGTAGCTCTTTTATGGGATTCTTTCCCATGATCCATCGTGTTCCGGGTCTCGCAAGGTGACGCTTCATGGCAACTCCGTCGATTCAACAGCTTCTTCATGCCAAGGAATGGCATCGTTCATCGGTTCATAATAGATACGCTCAGGCTCGGGATCCCAGTAGGGTGTCGCCGGCTCGTCATCAAAAAGAATCAGACTCGTCCAGAGCTGGTGACACTGCTCTGCAATCACGCCGCACTCACCTTCTAAAGTGGCATAATACGCCATGATTCCGCCCGTGCAGTCGTAGTCTTCATCCATCAAATAGTAAAGCAGCTGCCCACGCGCACAGGGGACGGGAAAGACCTTCTCTACTGTCTCATAGTTTCTCAGAACGAGCTTCAGGCGGATGGAGATCGGAGCTTGACACTTGAACTCCTCTCTCAGTCTCCAACGGATGAGAAGCCTCTCTCCAAGACTGGGACAGTATTTTTTAGGATCTGGTGTACCCACGTAAACGCTTGCGTAACGATCGCGGCGCATGTACTGCTTTTCGACGTGCAGCTTCTCTGGGTAACAGGAGGTTAAGATTAGGAGTAGAAAAAACGCTGGAAGAATCCTCATTCAACCATTTTGGCAGGATCGACAATTTCATCAAACTCTTTTTCTGTTAGGAGTTTGAGTTCCATAGCTGCCTCTTTCAGGGAGACCCCCTTTTCATGGGCAAGGCGGACAATTTTGCTCGCTTTGTCGTATCCTATGACTCGGTTGAGCGCAGTGGCAAGCATCAGAGAGTGTTCGAGATCTCTTTCGATCTTCTCTCGGTTGGGACGGATGCCCTCTAAGCACTTCTCTCTAAACTGATCCATCCCGTCAGATAAAAGACGCACTGACTGTAAAAAATTGTAGATGATGAGCGGGCGATAGACATTGAGTTCGAAATTTCCTTGTGAACCGGCGATCCCTAAAGAGACGTCGTTGCCCATGACCTGTACAGCGACCATCGTGAGCGCCTCTACCTGAGTGGGATTGACTTTTCCAGGCATAATCGAAGATCCAGGCTCATTTTCTGGCAAAAAGAGCTCCGCAAAGCCAGCACGAGGCCCCGAAGCCATTAGGCGAATGTCGTTCGCCATCTTCATCAGAGCACCCGCAAGCCGCTTTAAAATGCCGCTGAGGCTCACTAACGCATCATTAGCAGCTAGAGCCGAAAATTTGTTTGTAGCTGTCTTGAAAGGGCGGCCCGTGATCTCGGCGATTTCGTTTGCAACCCCCTCTGCAAAGCCCTTCGGAGCATTGAGTCCTGTCCCCACAGCGGTTCCACCGAGGGCCAGAGCATAAAGCTCCTCTGCCCCGTTCTCTAGGTTCACCAGCACCTGCTCCATTTGAGAGTGGTATCCTGAAAACTCCTGCCCCAGTCGCAACGGAGCGGCGTCCATCATGTGGGTGCGACCCACTTTGATGACATCCATCCACTCTGCACTCTTTCTCTGGAGTTCAGCTGAAAAACTTCTTAGCGAAGGCAGAAGCCGATCCACCACTTCCTGAGACGCGGCCAAATGCATTGCCGAAGGAAAGGTATCGTTCGAAGATTGAGAGCAGTTGACGTCATCGTTCGGATGGAGAGGTGCCTTCTTACCGAGAGGCATGCCCTCTTTTTGAGCCACCAGGTTTGCAATCACCTCATTCACGTTCATATTGCTTTGAGTGCCCGATCCTGTCTGCCAAAGACTCAGAGGAAACTGATCATCGTGCTTTCCAAAAAGAATTTCATTTGCTGCATCGATGATCCACTCTTTTTTTTCTTCGGATAGTACACCCAGCTTGGCATTGGTGATCGCAGAGGCTTTTTTAATCAAGACAAGAGCATGGATCACCTTGAGAGGCATCTTCTCCTCCCCAATTGAAAAATTGGAGAGACTACGGGCCGTCTGCGCTCCCCAGAGTTTGTCTTGAGGAACTTGAACTTCACCGAGTGAGTCTGTTTCCGTCCGAGTATCCATGCTTTAGATCCAAGCTTTACATCAACAAAATCGCAAAAACGAACGCAAAAAGAGCGAACGACTCGATGATCCCGATCGAGGCAATACACTTACCATAGATCGCGGGCTGCTTTGCGGATGCTTGGATTCCTGTCGCGCAGACCTTCCCCTGAAAAATCGCAGAGAAGAGAATCGCTGTTCCCGAACCAATCCCAATCCCTAAAGCTGAAGCTTGTGAAAGGGTTCCGGCATCCATGGCGTTACGCATCAAAAGCATCAATACGAAGCCGTAAATGACCTGTGAAGAGGGCATCGCTGAAAGAGCGATATACTTTCCGTGACCTTCCTCAACACGACTCATGACCGCATGTGAAGCCATCCCTGCAATACCACACCCTACGGCGCTTCCGATCGCACTGAGACCAAGAGCAAGGGCTGGTCCAAACATTCCAATATCCATTTTTTCTCCTTAATTTGATCTATTCAACATCATAATAGCGTAAGGGATCATAGGGCACGCCTCCCCCTTCAAATGAGTAGTGGTACCACTCTAAAAAATTCAAACGGAGACCGTGAATGACTCCACTCATGATCCCCAAACTCAAGTTCACCCCATGGGCTAGCACCATGATCAACACCGCCACGAGAAGAGGAACTGCTCCGTAAATGGAGTTGATCGTTTGACTGACGATTCCCGAGGCAAGTCCAAGGGCAAAAAGACGCAGGTAAGAGAGCACGTCAGCAAGGATCTGGATCGAGACTGTCACCTCGGCCAATCCTAAAAGTCTGTACTGGAAGACCGCAAGAACCACTGCAAGCACCAGGCCTGTCACGATCAGTTGCTGCCCCTCTTGCACTCCAAAAGTTCCCGGAACACCAAAAACATAATTGAGAACCGTGACCGTATTGAGATAGTGCGGGAAATAGAGAAACGCTCCTATCATCACTAGAATCCAACCCACACTCGCCCAGTTCCGCGTGAGATAACGGAGCATCGAAAGGATGATATGGATCACACCTATAATGAGCGCGAGTTCCATAAAAATCGCTCGGACCACCACATCCATCACTGGATTGGCAACCTCATCTCCTCTTTTCACTTCCGCCTGCTGCATCAACTCTTCACTAGTGTTAGCAGTCGATATGGCCGGGTATTTCTGCACCCAATCTTGATAAGTCGCATCTTGGGTGGCGAGGTGATAACTCACTTTTTTGTCCGCAAGCCAGTTCAGGAAGGAGACTTTTTTCAGAGGGTTGTTCGGAGCCACGTCGATCCCAAAAAACTGTGTCATGAAGAGTCCCCAGATCACGCACGCCGAGCTCAAGATGAAGCCCAGCTTCATGATCCGTTTTCCCATTCCTTGGAAAGGGCGGAACTTAAAATAGATAAAAGTGAGGATCGACAGGTAAATGAGCCCATACCCCATATCATTGACAATCATTGCAAAGAAGAGCGTAAAGGCTGAAAACACCCAAAGGGAAGGGTCTTTATCCTCATGAGAAGGGGTATCGTAGATATGAACCAGATCCTCCCCGACCCTTGAAAGCCCTTGATTCTGAAGGCAGGTAGGAGGACTATCTCCCTCTTCAACGGCAATCTGCTCCATGTAGATCCCAAGCTCAGCAGCAAGACTCTTCACTTTCTCGAGTTGATTCGCAGGGACCCATCCATAGATTGAGAAAAGCGTTCCATCCAAGCACTCTTTTGTGAAACCCTCACTCATGTCGAGGCGGTAGAAATTGAGATAATGAACAAGGGCATGATGAAGAAACGTGCTATACTTTTGTAGTGGCTTCAATTCCTTCTCAAGCTGCTCTTTTCTTTTCAAAGCCGCTTCATTCATTTCTCTGAGCTCTTGAAGAGAGTGTTCAAACTGCATTTCAACCAGCTTCTCATACTGCTTCCGCTCCGTATGGATGCCCAAGTAGTACTCTAAGCCGTGGTCAGACGAGATGTAGATCAGATCTTCCGGCATCTCCTCTTCATCAAAGCGCCCCGCCTTGGCGGTGTAAAACTGAAAGACGCGCCTCGACTCTTCTGAAAGCTCATTGAGATCCTTAAGCGAAAACTCACCAAAGGGTTGGATACGAGCGATCTCAAGCTTCAGCTTTCTCTGCTCTTCTTCTAAATGGTCAATCTCTCTTCGGGAGCTCAATATCTCATCAGCCAGCTCGTGAGCTCTTGCGAAATCATCAGGCTCTTCTTGATTCACTACAGGCAGCCCACGAAGAACTTTGATGGCATCGATGAGTTTTTGTATCTCTTCAGGGAGAGAGCGTTTAGCCTGCCCCGAAATATTCACAAAATGGATCAACCCCAAGTCCTGTGCCTCTGTAAAAAAGCTTCTCTTCTGCTCCTCAGCACCCACAAAGATAAACTTGTTTAAATCCACTCTTGTCATGAGGCTTTTTCTATCTCCAACTGCTTTCTCTTGTTCTTTCTCTCTTCGATCTTTGTTTTAGCCACCTTGACCTGTCCAACTGCTGAAAGCTCTTGGTCTCCCAAAAAGACCTTGATCTTTCGAATGTTGGTTTCCGCTCGAGGAATCAAAATTTTCTCAAAGAGGTTCACACGGATAGAAACATTTCTTAGCTCTGCTTCCAGCGCTTCCTTTTTCTCTTTAGCCACATCGATCTCAACCAAAAGGCAAGCCATCTCACGCAGGCGTAGGATGACGCCGTCCACCCAAGCGGGCGTTTCAAAGAGGCTATAGTCGACTTTATGGAAAGTCACCTCTTCGAAGACAGGGATTTCGACCCCCGCAATATTCTCGTAATGCTTTTTGACCTCATCAATCGTGACGGCTTTGTGTAGGTTGACATTGATCTTCTCAGTTAAAAGACCTGCCAGTCGTGTCGACCCCTCTTTCTTATCATCAAACTCCTTCTGCAAACGGGCCATCTCCAGACGTGCTTCATTGACCTCTACCTGAAGGAGCGCCTTCTTCAGCTTCAATGTCGGCAAGTACCGATTGAGCTGGTTGAGATGCTTCTGCTCGTCTCGCAGTCCGTTTTTGGTGAGTTTGATTTTGCTCACGTTTTTTTCACCCAATATTTTTTGACTAATGACTCTTTGATTCCTACCTCCTCTGGCAAGAAGATCGAGCCAAAAATCTGCCATCCGAGATCCAGCGCCTCTTCAACAGAGATGTTGACCTCCAAGTTCATCATCTTCTCCTCAAACTCGTGAGAGTACTTGAGGAGTTTTTCATCCCACTCCGAAAGCCTAAAGCCCATCCCTTGACGTTCACGCGCTTTTTTAGACTCAGCGTAAAGACGGATCATGGTGTTCGCTAAATCTCCATGGTCCTCGCGAGTGACTTTTCCAATCACCTGCTGCTTCAACCTTGAAAGCGATCCAAAGGGGTCGATCATGCCTCCATGCAGGTAGAATTGTCCCTCTGTAATGTACCCGGTATTGTCGGGGATCGGGTGGGTGACATCATCGCCAGGCATGGTGGTCACCGCAACGATCGTGATCGATCCTCCCCCTTCAATCACACCCGCTTTTTCATAACGAGAAGCAAGGTCAGAGTAGAGCGATCCAGGATAGCCACGGTTAGAAGGCACCTGGTCCATCGTGATGGCAATCTCTTTAATGGAGTCCGCAAAGGAGGTCATATCTGTCAGTAGAGCAAGGACGTTTTTTCCTTCCGCAGCAAACTTCTCCGCACAAGCAAGAGCCATGTCAGGCACGAGAAGACACTCTACCGGTGGATCCGTTGCACGGTGGACGAACATAATCGTCTTGTCCATCGAGCCGGCCTCTTCAGCGTTATCGATGAAAGCTTGATACTCGGCAAAAGTGAGCCCCATCCCTCCAATGATCACCACATCGGCATCGGTTTGGTTCGCAATCCGCATGAGGAGCTTGTTGTAGGGTTCACCTGGAATCGAAAAGATCGGAATTTTTTGAGATTTAACCAGACAGTTAAAGACATCAATCATCGGAATGTTCGTCCGCACCATTTCTCTTGGGATGGTCCGTCGGACGGGATTGAGAGAGGGGCCTCCAATATCAACCGACTCCCCAATCACGTCAGGGCCGTGATCGATCGGAACACCACTTCCACTCAGGCGCCGCCCCATGAGACTTTTTCCATAGGTTGCCTGCATTTTTCGGTTCAGAAAAGTGACCTTATCCCCAGTGGAGATTCCTCTCGAGTTTTGGAAAACCTGAAGCGTGACCTGATCGCCATCGATGCTGAGGACACTTGCAAAAACACGCCTTCCATCTTTTAACTGAACTTCTGCCAGCTCATTCAGCGCCACTCCCGTTGCTGTGACGGTGATGAGGTTTCCGCGCATATTGTTGATTCGATCGTGAACTTTTCTCATCATGAACCTTGGTTTTTTATCATCTCTTCAATCTGTTTATAGGTCTCTCGGTACTCGCGCGAATCTCGTGGCAAGTAGTTCAAATTTTTAATCGTGGTCTGCAAGTTGTTAAAATAGTGCCTTGCATCGTCGTGTTTTTCGAACAAAAACTTCTGCTCGAAAAGGAGATTCATCAAGCGGAAGAGTTCGGCCTGTCGGTCGAGTGGGCAGTAGGCGTCCTGCTTGTCAAAGGCGTTCTGTTGCAGGTAACAGAAATCATACGCTTCTGCCTTCAGGTGGAGAACAAAGTCCTCCATAGAGGTCCCCTCTTCACCGACAACTTCCATCCGCTTTCCAATCTCGACACCCTCTTGCAGCAACTGATCTGCGTAGAGGACTCGTTTCGACCAGTTATCCATATACTGACTGAGCTGACGTCCCACACCCAGGATATATTTCGACCAGGATATCCCGGGGTCGATTGCCGGATAGCGGCGTGAATCAGAACGCTCACGCGAAAGCCCTAAGAACGCACTCACAACAGACAGTGTTGCCTGAGTGACGGGCTCCTCAAAGTTTCCTCCCGCAGGTGAAACGGCTCCACCGATCGTCACAGAACCTGTGGACTGATCTGAAAGTTGCAAGACTCCTGACCGCTCGTAAAACTGCGCAATTCTTGAAGCAAGATAGGCAGGAAACGCCTCCTCACCTGGAATCTCCTCCAAGCGTCCTGAGATTTCTCTGAGTGCTTGCGCCCATCTTGAGGTCGAGTCAGCAAGGAGCAAAATGTTGAGTCCCATCTGACGGTAGTACTCCGCGATGGTCATTCCCATATAGATAGAGGACTCCCTCGCCGCAACAGGCATGGAAGAAGTGTTACAAATGATCGAGGTCCGCTTCATTAAGGTCTCCCCTGTATGAGGATCCTCGAGGTGAGGGAACTCTTTCAAGATCTCAACGACCTCCCCAGCACGCTCTCCACACGCCACAACAATCACCACATCCACTTCAGAGTATTTAGAAAGGTGGTGCTGGATCACCGTCTTCCCCGCACCAAAAGGTCCAGGTGTACAGAAGGTTCCTCCTTTCATGATGGGAAACTGTGTGTCGATAATACGGCAGCCGGTGACCATCATCTCTGAAGGAACCGTTTTAATTCCTTCCATCAACGCGCTTTTGATGGGCCACTTTTGCACCATCGTAAAGGAGTGCTCATGGCCCTCCTGGTCTTTCGCCTTCGCCACCACTTCATCCACACGGTAGGAGCCTTTCGGCGCAACCCAAGTCAGTGTATAGCTCCCAAACAACTTGAAAGGAACCATGATTTTGTGCTTGAAGCGGTTTTCCATAACAAAACCAAGAGAGTCCCCTCTCTTTACCTGGTCGCCCACCTTTGCTTGAGGTTCAAACTCCCAGTTTCTTTCACGGTCTAGCGGGCTGAGATAGAGTCCACGTGGGAGAAAAAGACCTGCTTCATCTGCTAAGTCTTCGAGAGGATTTTGCAGGCCATCGTAAACAGTCGAGAGCAACCCTGGTCCGAGCTCTGCTTCCAAAAGGTCTCCAGAAAATTCAACCTTCGTTCCGAGTTCGACACCACTTGTATCTTCGTAGACTTGAATCTTTGCTTCGTTACCGACAATCTCAATGACCTCTGACTTCAGTCGTACGCCGTCGACAACCACATAAGCCACCTCCCCTTGCTGAATCTCCCCTTCAAAGCGGACCTGAAGGAGGTTTCCAAAGGCGCGGATGACTTCACCTGTTGCCTGTTTCTTCTCTTGTTTCACTGGGGTCATATGGCTTTCCTCACAATAGCATCAAACATGTCTAGTCCCTTCTTTTCATCCAGCTCGAGCCACTTAATACAGGAAACAAGCTGGATGAGATAACATAAAATGCGGTCAATACTGAACTGGTCAATACCCACCATTTTCTCTACTCTTTCATAACGCCACTCCATGATCGCCTGATAAAGCGCATAAGAGTCTTTTTTGTGTTCTTCGTAGATCGCTTTGATCGGCTTCATCTCGTCTGGAGGGTCAAAGCTAGCAGCGCTTTTTTGCGAGAGAATCGAGGCGACTAAAGGGTCATCAGGATCTTCAAACTGAAGCTCTTCAACGATATCTAAATCCAGGTCCTTCGCACGGAGAGCAGAGAACGTTAAACGCATGGAGCGCTCAAGCTCTAAGTACTCTTTTAAAAAACCTGTCGCCCTCTTTGACTCTTCAGCATAGTAGTCATGGTACAGTTTCGAAAAGTAGCGCAACCGATCTTCTTTGTCGGTATAGTGATCGAGGTAGCTGAGCACGTAGTCAGGAAGCATCAAACCACTCGCCAAGGCCTCATCTAAAAAGTCAGGCGCAATGCAAGAAATCGAGCTAAGGTCTTCCCCTCTCCAAAGGGCTCGGATGTTGTCGATGTCAAAGACGAATAAGAGCGTCTGGATCTTCTCAAAATCGGCTTTCAACAGATTGATCTGCGCAAAATATTTGAAGTCATACACAGAAATATCGACCGGTTCACCTAGTCGGATTGGAGGGAGAGCTGTGGCAAAAAAATAGTAGTTTTTTTTCATGACTTAAATAACTTGTCTCTAAAATCTTCTCGTAAAAATTGGCTAAGCAGCTCCACCAAACTTCGATCGCTGATATCAAGTGTTAAATGTTTGTCGTGCAGCTTCACCTGAATCCCCGCAGAGAAGTCTCCTAAAACCACACTTTTTTCTTTGAGCTGATTCAAAATATTCTCTCCGATCAAGTGGTTCACCTCATCCACAGAAACAGTTTGAGGAATCAAAACAGAAAAGTCAGCCGAAGCTCCCTCTTTCTTGATGGAATCCACAATGGCATCGATCAGGCGCTTTAAAACATCCTTATTTGCAGCTGAGCGGGTGATGAGCTCCACGACCTGAGGGTTGAAAAGCTCTTTTTCGATACTCTGCTTGAGAGTCTCAACGGCTTGCGCTCCCGCCTGCTCAAGAGAAGTTTGAAAGACGCGCCGTTCGCGCTCATTCAGCTGATGGGCTTCCTCAACGAGAGTTTTTGCTTCTGCTTCCGCTCGATCAATCACCTCTTTTGCTCTCGCGTGCGCATCGTTGATGATCCCTTCCGCCTCACGTCGAGCAGGATCAATCGTTTCATCTTTAAGAATTTTACAGATTTTTTGGATCTTATCTTCACCGGTATCGAGAAGTTTTGCCATAGAGTACCACCTATATGTTCGTCTGAAATCCACACTCTACTCCAAGAATCATAAATAATCAACCCACTCTTGTTATAAAAAACTCCTGAGGTTAAAGTGCTTCTGATGAAATTCGCGATTTTATTTTCCCTCATTTGTCTTCCTTTAGTCGCAGATTACGCTCCTGGCACCCTCCTTCTCACCCCGCCCAACGACTGGAAGGCAACTGAAAAAGAGCAGCTTCCTAAGAATGTGCAGTTTATGATTGTGGGAAACAGCTCCTCAGACTACCCCCCTTCCCTCAACCTCGCTATCGAACCCTATCCAGGCGAAGTCAGAGACTACCTCCAGCTGATCAAGCGCATCAATCGAGCAGATGGAAACAGCGTTAAAGAGTGGGGCACGGTTCAAACAAAGGCTGGAAAAGTCACCCTCGTTCAAGTCGACCTTAAAAACAACTGGGGCGACATCACACTCCTACACGGAATCCTCATCCACGACCACCGTCTCCATCTTGTCACTGCAGCCTCTCTCAAAAAGGAGTTTTTCCAGCACCTTCAGGAGTTCACCAAGGTCATTAAGTCGATGCAGTTTACTCCAGACCTCTTCAGCCTCGCTGGAGATCCTCTTTCGAAAAAAATCCGCTCTGACGCTGAGAATCTCTTTCAAAAACACCGCGAGATTCAAAAGAGCTCCACTTTCTCAACAAGGAGTGAAACTTTCCACTCGCCTCACTTTCAAGAAGAGGTTTGGATCCCCTTTTCTAAGGAACTGGAAGCTTTACTGCCTGAGAACAGCACTCTCCGCACCCGCCTATCTCAGAAGCTGGCTACTGACCTGACAGTAGAATATGAGTAGCTTGATATTTCTTTACGAAAAAGGATTTGATCCCTTATGAATGGAGTTTAAATCATAAGACTCGGTATTTCAGGAATGTCTGCCCAATCATCCTGTTGCATAGCGCGAACAGTCGTGAAATATCCTAGCTAGAACGGAAATAGACACATGTTAGAACGATTCAAGGCCCCTATCACCATCTTACTTATCTGCCTCTGCTTCTTCACCCCTCGCATCAGCTATGCAGATGACTATACTTATATCGGGGGACGAGGCTATAGCACCTACAGAACTTGCCCTAACCTAGCTGCAGGAACAGCACTCGCAGTGGTTGCCCTTGCTGCCATCATCGCTGTCGCTGTGCAGAATGGAGGAAACAATGAGCACTGTCACCCAGACATCTTCACAGACAACCTCTTCAACTAAGATGAAACCTCTCGTTTATCTCAGCCTGATTGCCCTCCTGCTCTCTTCCTGCGTCTGCTGCACCCCACGCATCTGGCATGGCGACAACGATATTTATGGTGCCGTCACCTCTAAAGTCGAAGGCAACGAACAGCTGCTTAGCCTCGACTTCAGCTCAGGTCCTTCAGGAGAGAAACTCTACCTCACCCTCTACGCCCTACCAGTCTACCAGGAACAGTTCAGCTATAAAATCTCTGGAGAAGAGCACGAAGGCGCCCTCACCTCTCTTAAAGGAGGCCAAAGACTCCTCGTTCACGAGACAGACCGCCTCCGCATCCGCCAAGCCCTCGAAAAGGGCCACGCAGTCGAAATCTCTCTTGCGATGTATCATGAAACGTTTGAGGCGACCGGCTTCAACGATGCCCTTGCAGTCACACTCTAAACTCGCTATACTTGGAATTTCTTAACACCTAAAGAGGTTATCCTATGCAAAAAGGACAAGTCCTTCACTTTCCTTGCAAAAAGTGCAAAAAAGAGCTCCACTTCTCACTCTTTGAACTTTCGCAAGGTCCCATCGAATGCACGGGATGCGACAGCCAGTACGACTTTCGTGACCCGACCCTTCTCCGCCAGATTGAGAAGTTTGAAAAGCTATGTCACCAGCTCCTCGACTCCTCGGAGATTCTTTCAGATACCTGTGTCGGCATCGACTTCGAGGGCCGATCCATCAAAGTCCCCTATAAAATCCTTCTCACACGACTCGGCTCAAAGCTAGACCTCAAACTCAATGGAAAACCTCTCACCATCCAGTTCCGTCTAGAGCCACTTGAAGAGATGGAAAAGCTTTTGAAATCTGAAATAGACTGTGGTACCGTAAACTCAGAAAAGCCCACAACCATACCCATTCAATTTTAGCGGAGAAACCGGATGAGCCTCTTAGACACCCTCAAGCAGTACACCACCGTTGTAGCCGACACCGGAGATTTTGACTCCATCCACAAGTTTAAACCCCAGGATGCGACAACCAATCCCTCCCTCATCCTCGCCGCTTCTAAAATTCCAGAATACAAGCCTCTCGTAGAAGAGGCGGTTGCCTACAGTAAGAAAAACGCCACGGACAAAAATCATGAGAAGTCTCTTCTGATCGACAAGCTCTTTGTCAACTTCGGCGTAGAAATCCTGAAAATCGTTCCCGGTCGTGTCTCCACCGAAGTCGATGCGCGCCTCTCCGTGGATTTCTTCGTACGGGATCCCTTTGCGAT
>CAZPBC010000020.1:0-31308 GCA_964584775.1 uncultured bacterium | reverse complement strand
AGCTCGTTTATCTTTTCTTGTCCTTTTGCCCTTTTATCCTCATTGTAATTCAGTCTCTGATTCCACGCTTCGATAAAATCTTTTCTATGGGTCTTTTCAGAAGATTGTCCGAGGGAGAAGATATTCTTAACAAATTCAATACCGATTTCTCCAAGAGTCGGAATCAGAAGGAGACTGGCTATGTAGGCCACTTCACCAGCCAGGATGGGAAGGCCTCCAAAGGATAGATAGGCAATAGCGGTAATCGTCGCCAGTAATGCAGATATTGTCAGCTTCACAATGCTACGCGCTTTTGGTTGAACCGCGGAGGTGAGCGTTCCAGAAACAGCGAGAATAGAGAGACCTACAGCAGTCACAGCTGCAGTCAGAGAGCCTGTAGCCCAGTAAGCCAGTGCTGTCGTGGCCAAAGCGGCCCTCTTTCCAAACACATAGACTCGGTTATTTTCTAATTTCTCGATTGCTTCCATAATAATTTCTCCAATTATTTCAAATTATAAGGCATCCATAATAAATTTAGAATGACCTAAAAAAATTAACTTTTTAAAATCAATAGTTCTATAAAAAGCTTAGTAAGGCCTTTATATCAAAACAATTCCAATCTGTCAAGACCTTTAAAGAGTATTGTGGATCGACCGCTTCGCGAACAAAAAACTGTGATTAAAGGAAAGATTATAATGAGCAGAGACCTGGAGAAACGTGGTCCGACGTTCAAAAACTTAAGAAGGTCAACACACTTCAACGTAAGAACAGAGCTCTTAGCTTCAGCAATCGCCCACGCATCGTCTAAGTCAAAGACCTCCTATACCTCACTATAAAGAATGCTCTTTCCTAAATTCAGCCTTTTAATACCCGCTTTCGGGTTGACTCAATGAATGCTTCATGAAAACCATGATCATTACCATTTTCAGTCAAAAAGATCATCGCAGGGGCAGATCCTTTTTCTACAAGAGATTGGAGTAATTTTCGACCCTCAGCATTTTGCTGTTCGTCTGCCGATCTTAGTAAAGCCTTTGCTAAAAAAAACGAATAAATATGCAATCCTTCATACTGCTCTGCCACGCTCATAAGAGTATCAACAGTGTACAATTCCCCAACAAAACTGAGTGCGCAGATTGACCCACGCCTTAAATAGGGGAGTACAACTTTAAGGGCCTCTTCTTTTAAGGCCGCTTCCTCTCCCTCCGTCTTAGCGTCTTCTGCACGAAGCTTAAAATTTGTTATAGCTTGAAATGCTTCCCACTCATCGCCTTTGTGGTGCTGAACAGGAACGTCTTTCTCCTCCATCAGCAAAAGTAAAACAGGGTGTTCCTGCATTAGCTCAGCAGCTCTTCGCTTTCCTTTCTGCTTCTCAATGTCACGATAGTCAGTCATCAGATTCACCCACTCGAAAAGAGGTGAGATCGTCTTAGTTTGAGAAAAGATTTTTTTAGAAGATAAAGCAACGGAAGCGGCTTCGATGCAGATTTCTGCAAGAGTCGGAATAACGAAGAGGCTAGCGATGTAGGCCACTTCAGCAGCGACAAGTGGAACGCCTGCTAGGGATAGGTAGGCAAGAGCTACAATCGTCGCCAGTGCTGCAGATAGAGCCAGCTTTACGAAGCTATGGGAAAGAAGCGATTTTGGTTGAAAAGCAGCGGTGAGTTTTTGAGAAGCGAAGAGGATAGAGAGGCCTACAGCAGTCACAGCTGCAGCCAAGGAGCCAGTCGCGAAAGAAACCCCCGCTGTCGCCAAAGTAGCAGCTGCCTTTCCGTATGTGTAAACTCGGTAACTATGTAATTTCTCAATCGCTTCCATAAAAATCCTCTTAGCAATAACGAGATCTTAAGTGAACTCAGTCTCTCTTAAAAAAAATTTCTAACCTATTGATACTGTATGACAATTCACCCAAGGTAATGTTTACAAAATACCAAAGAAAGTCCAATTTGTCCAGCTCTTTTTAGAGCTTGGATTGACGAGGAAAACCTCCATAAAAAAAAGTTTAGGCAGAGATGTGTAGAAAGATCGTGCGACGGTCTGAAAAAAGAAAAGAGCTGTTCGTTTAGATAAGCAGGGAACTCTCAGCCCTTTGTTTCAGCAATGAGCTACGATCTCCTGAGTGGATGGCTTCGATCAGTTTAACTCAGAATGCTTTTCTCTAAATTGAGCGTTAGAATCCATTAATCGTCTTCGGCATGATTCAATGAATTCTTCCTTAAAGCCCAAGTCTTCACCGTATTTTATCAATACCTTCATCGCCTTTAAAAACCCTTTTTCTGCAAGAGTTCGGAGTATTTTTCGAATCTCAGCTTTTGGCTGATCGTCACCAGATTGAGCTAAAACCTTCCCTAGGTAATAAGAATAAAGATGCAAACCTTTGTACTGCTCTTCCACACTCCTAAGAATTTCAGGGGTGAGCCGTTTGTTCAATCTAAACAATGCGTAAATTGACCCACGCTCCAATAAGGGGGTCACAGCGTCAATGACCATCTTGTTTACTTCTTGGTTCAATTCAGCCAAATCATTCTCATTCTCACTAAAGCCAAGAAGGTCAAGCTTACTGATTACAAAATAAATAGCAGCGTCTCCTCTTCCCTCTTTCTTCTTCCAATTTTCGATGGCATTTATTACCTCATTTTCAAGAGCTTCAATCGCTTGATAAGCTTCCCACTCAACGCCTCTTTGTTTCTCAACAGAAACCACTTGATCTTTTAGCAAAAGTGGTAAAGGCGAGTGCTCCTCTATGATTTCCGTCTCTCTATTCTCCGCTTTTTCGACTTCAGTATCTCGATAATCATCTCTCTGGTTCATCCATTCGATAAGGGTCTTGTTAGAAGAAGTCTTCGTCTGAAGAGAGATCTTTTTAGTAGATAGAGCGACAGAAGCGGCTTCGATGCAGATTTCTGCAAGAGTCGGAATGAGGAAGAGGCTAGCGATGTAGGCCACTTCAGCCGCCACGAGCGGAACGCCTGCTATGGATAGATAGGCAAGAGCTACAATGGTTGCCAGTGCTGCAGATAGAGCTAGCTTCATAAAGCTATGGGAAAGAAGCGACTTTGGTTGAAAAGCAGCGGTGAGTTTTTGAGAAGCGAAGAGAATAGAGAGGCCGACAGCAGACACTGCTGCGGCCAAGGAGCCAGTCACGTAAGAAACCCCTGCTGTAGCCACTGTAGCAGCTGCCTTTCCATAGGTGTAAACTCGGTGACGATGTAAATTTTCAATCGCTTCCATAAAAATCCTCCCAGCAATATGGATATCTTAAGTGAGCTCAGTCTCCCTTAAAAAAAATTTCTAACCTATTGATACTGTGTGACAATTCACCCAGAATAATGCGCAGTTAATAGCAAAAAAATTCGAATTAGTCCAACTCGTTGTGGAGATTGGGGTCGATGGTATCGCGATGGACGTATGTTTCACAAAAAGAAGGAAACTCTTAGTCTTTTCATTTAGCCATGGCTACGCACCGCCTAGGCCAGAGAGTTTCATCACGTCATCTTTTCAGCAATGCTCTTTCCTAATTTGGACGCCCAGACTCCATCAATCGCTTTGTACATGATTCAATGAATGCTTCGTCAAAGCCCAAATCTTTACCTTCGTTTTTCACTACATCGAAAGCTCTTGAAAACCCTTTTTCAACAAGAGTTTTGAGTATTTTTTGAATCTCTGGACTTGCCTTTTCGCCGCGAGATTGGAACAAAGCACGCCCTAGATAAAAAGAATAAAGATGCAAACCTTTGTACTGCTCTTCCACACTCGTAAGTAGATCAAGGGTGTGTACTCCTGACATGGTATCCAATGCGTGAATAGACCCACGCTCTAAAAAAGGGACCACAGCTTCAGTGACCATCTTTTGTACTTTTTGTTTCAATGCGGCTCTGGGATCCTCTCCCCCATAATATCCATAGTACTCAAAAAGCTCAGGGCGATCGAGACGGAGAGTGAACTCAATAGATTTTCTATTTGTCAGATCTTCATTCTTCCACTCTTCTATGGCTTTTTTTACCTTATTTTCAAGAGCTTCAATCGCTTGATAAGCTTCCCACTCGACGCCTTTTTGTTTCGCAACAGGAGGCTTTTCACCTTTTAGCAAAAATGGTAAAGGCGAGTGCTTCTCTTTGATTTCCGCCTCTCTATTCTCCGCTTTTTTGACTTCAGTATCTCGATAATCCTCTCTCTGGTTCATCCAATCGATAAGGGGAGAGATTGTTTTAGCAGGAGTCTTCGTCGAAGGAGAGATTTTTTTAGAAGATAAAGCAACGGAAGCGGCTTCGATGCAGATTTCTGCAAGAGTCGGAATGAGGAAGAGGCTAGCGATGTAGGCCACTTCAGCAGCGATGAGTGGAACGCCTGCAATCGATAGGTAGGCAACAGCTGCAATGGTTGCGAGCGCTGCTGATAGAGCCAGCTTTACGAAGCTATGGGAAAGCAGTGATTTTGGTTGAAGAGCGGTAGTGAGTTGTTGAGAAAGGAAGAGAATAGAGAGGCCGACAGCAGACACAGCCGCAGCCAAGGAACCAGTCGCGTAAGAAACCCCCGCTGTAGCCACTGTAGCAGCTGCCTTTCCATAGGTGTAAACTTGGTAACTATGTAAATTCTCAATCGCTTCCATAAAAATCCTCCCAACTATATGGAGATCTTAAGTGAACTCAGTCTCTCCTAAAAAAATTTCTAACTTATTGACACTGTGTGATGATTCACTCAGGATAATGTTTATAAAATACCAAAAAAGCTCCAGTTTGTCCAGCTCTTTAAGGAGTTTGAGTGTTGATGGCATCGCCGAGTGCGCTTGGTATTATGTGTAGAAGGAGCCAAAAGGATCATAGAAATGTGGAGAGATCACTATAATTGTGAGCGACCTCACAGTAGACTGGAAGGTCAAACGCCGTGCGAGCTGGCTAGCCAGCTCCAAGGAAACGCCTCCCCTAGAGGGAAAGGTATTATTAACTGGAACCTCTATGTCCATCCGGCCAACCGAAAAGGGAAGGTCAAGAGCTTTGCAGCTATGCTAGCTACGTATGTTACACCTATAGTTAAAGTGAGAACAGTCTCGATGGAGACTTCTACAAGGGTCGGAATGAGGAAGAGACTAGCTATGTAGGCCACTTCAGAAGCGACGAGAGGAAAGCCTCCTATGGATAGGTATGCTACGGCTGAAATCGTCGCAAGTGCTGCAGATAAAGTGAGCTTTACTAAGTTGTAGGAAATAATCGACTCTGTTTGAAATGCGTTGGTTAGCATTTGAGAAGCTAAGAGAATAGAAAGACCTACTGCAGTTACAGCCGCAGCCATGGGGCCAGTCGCCAAATAAACCACCGCTGAAGTAACCGCCGCCGCCTTTATATACGTATATGTTTGGTTTATTTCTAAATTTTCAACGTGTTCCATAAAACTCCTTTCAATTTTAAGGAGATCTTAAGTGACTCAGTCTCTCCTAAAAAAATTTCTAACTTTTGACACTGTATAACAAATCACCCAGGGTAATGCGCGCAAAATAGCATAAAAATTCGAATTAGTCCAGCTCTTTATGGAGCTTGGGGTCGATGGCGTCGCGGAGGGCGTCGCCGACGAGAGCGATCGCGATGAGGAGGATCGTGAGGAGGATGGCAGGAGGCCAGAGGAGGTAGCTCTCTGAAGGAAACGCGTTTCTTCCTTCGTCCATGAGGACTCCCCAAGAGGGTGTTGTCTCTTCACCGAGGCCGAGGAACGAAAGCCCCGCTTCGCTCGTGATCGCTCCCATGATCGCAAAAGGCAGGAGCGTGAGGAGGGGAGGAAGAGCGTTAGGCAGGATGTGCAGAAAGATGATACGACGGTCGGAAAAACCAAAAGAGCGGCACGCTTCCACATAAGCCAGGTTGCGCTGTTTGAAAAACTCTCCACGGATGTAGCGTGAAAAACTCGTCCATCCAAAAAGACCGAGAACCGTCATCACAAGAAAGATCGACTTCGTCTGTAGGATCGCCACGGTAAAGAGCAGCATAAAGAAGACAGGCATCGATTCCCAGATCTCCAAGAGACGGCAGAGAAGGATGTCGAGCTTCCCACCAAAGTAGCCGGCAAGAGCTCCGAGCGGCACACCGATCAGCACTTGTAGGGTGACGGCTAAGATCCCCACAACCAGAGAGACGCGGACTCCGAAGATAAGCGCTGCGACAAAATCCTTACGGCTAAGACGCGTGAGCTCCCACCACGGCAGCTCCCGATTTGCCTTTTGACTTCCTCCAGCATCCTCTTCCCAGTGGAAGGGGCGGATCAACGGCATGACCAGGTGGGAGATTGTTTTAGACTCCTCCTCCAACCAGGCACGACGCTCGTTGTAGTACTCCGCATTGCTGCGGCTTAACCTTTCGAGTTTTTTCTCGTTCTCCACTTCTGTTTCCCAAAGCGTATAGAGCGCGTCGTCACGCTTCAAGTGCGCTACCACTCTTTCATGCTGTGCCTTTCTTTGAACGTAGCGGAGAAGGGTTCCTAGCTTTCTATAATCATTCATGTAGCGGAGGCGGAACTCCCAGCTCTTTGTTTCAGCGATCGCCTCTGCATCCCCTGAATCGAAAGCCTCCATCACCTTTTCATGTTTTTCTAATGAAAGAGAGGGACTCACTGCTGGATCTTTAAGAGGAAAAAAGTAGAGGAGGAAAAAACCACCAAACTGAAGAAGGGTCGCGACGAGGAAGAGCGTTTTTTTCTGCTTCAGGTAGAGAGTGATCAGGTAGAGAGGAAATGTGAAGATCAGGAGATTGAAGAAAAGGTCGAGGGGTTTTGTGTAGAATCCTTTGAAAAAGAGGTAGCGGAAGAGTGGAAAGTACCATTTCCCCTCCCACTGCAGCGCGATCGGTTTACTGGAGGCGAGGAAAGGAGCGTAGATTCCCATCAAGATAAAAAGAAAGACCACGATTAAAGCAAGCAGCCCCAACCGTTGGCGCTTGAACTGCGTCCAAGTGTTTTTCCAAAACGAGAAGTGTGAATTTTGACTCAAAATCAGTTACTCCAGTGTCACTCGTGGGTCCAAGATCGTATACGCCACATCTGCCATCAAATAGCCTGTGAGCGTCAAGAAAGAGCCTGCAATCACAGAGAAGAGGATGACATTATAATCGCGGTTTAAAATAGCATCGTAGAAGAACTTTCCGAACCCGTTGATGTCAAAAAGGGTTTCCACAATGAGCGAGCCGCCTAAAATCACACCGAGCGAGCCAGCGAGGGCTGTCACAATGGTGATCGAAGCGTTGCGCCCAATGTACTTCCAGTAGATGGTTCCTTTACTGAGACCCTTGGCATAGGCCGTGCGCACATATTCCTGTTTTTTCACTTCGAGGATCGCTGTCCTTGCTAGCCTCGACTGAGCAGCGAGCATGCCGTAGATAATCGCTAAAATGGGGAGGGCAATATGGCGTGCAATGTCAAAAAGCCGTTGCAGAGTCGTCTCTTCGCTATAAATTTTGTAGGAGCTGGTAAACCCTGAAAGAGGGATCGGTATATCTGTAAAAGGAAAAGTTTTCCCTATCGCTTTTTCGATCAAAAAGGGGGCGACGACAAAGATCGGAATCGCATAAAGAATCAGGCAGGTGAGGTTCAACCCGTGGTCTAGAAAGCGCTCGTGGTTCATCGCCATCATCAGACCTAAGATCATACAGAGGAAGAAAGTGATCAACATGGGAATGAGGGAGAGCGTTAAGGAGTACTTAAAACGGCTGAGCACCTCTGAGATCACGGTTTTATTGTTATCATCACGTAGAGTTCCAAAGTCCAGCGTGAGGACGGAAGAAAAATAGCGGAAGAAGCGCGTTTCAAAAAAGAGGACAGAGTAGCGCTCTCCCTCTCCGATGTCATACCTATCCATGACCCGCGGCTCATGAAACCAGCGGCTGATTTTAGCGACCTTTGCATTGATCGTTTCTAGATCGTCATCAGGCAACGGAGAGAGTTCTCGAAGGAAAATGTTATCGCTTGAGATCTGTTCATTCTCGCGTTGCTGCTCTGTGGTGAGGTTGGGCCCCAGGTGGATGATGCGCGTCCCCCCTCGAATGAGGAGCTCGAGGGCTGTCTTCCGTTCTGGAAGAGGCCAACGTGGGCGGTTGGCGATCCTGAGTAGATTGGGCATCTGAAAGCGCGCCTGGTCTCCCAGAAGCCGTTTCAAATCCCTCCACTCTTTAAAAGAGATTTCCTTCCCCCCTCTTTTACGGTAGGTGAGGACAGCCACTTCTTCTTCCATGGTTTCGATATCGATCCAAGGCCAGGTGTTGATGAGGATCGGCAACGTGAGCCCAAAACGCTCTCGAAAGAGCAAGTAGCGCTCTGCATCTCCACTCACCCCCTTCTTCCGTTCCGCATCCCCTCTCTCAGAGACACTCGTCTCCGAAACGGGATCACCTGGAGCAAGGTTAATAATCACAAAGTTGACAAGGAGAATACAAAAAAGCGTCAGAGGTAAAATCAGAAGACGTCTAAGGATATAGCTAGTCATTTTGATCGATCCAGAAGATATTGCTCACAGGTGCCTCGACATTCGCTCCCGGGATCAGGTCTTGATTTTCTGCAGGGACAAAAACATTTCTCACCCTGTCTCGGTAAACCAGTGTCGCCTTGGGTGTGAAGAGGAAAGTGTAGGGCTGCGCCTTATGCAAGATCTGATGAAAGCGGTGGTAGAGCGCTTTTCTATTTTCAGGATCATACTCGAAATCGAGCTGGTTGATGATGGCATCGACACGCTCGTCTTGGAAACCGACAAAATTGGAAGAGCCTTTCTCTTTCGCGCCGGTCGAGTACCACAGCTGTCGTGGGTCATCCGGCGGACTCCCTTGACCCCACGCAAGCGTGATGGCATCGAAGTTTTTATCATCCATCGCTTGAGAGATGTCGTTGAGATCGACCCCTTGGATCTGACAGTCGACTCCAATCGAGCGGAGAGTGGTCGCAATATATTCCACCACCGCTTTTGTGGTTGTGGCTTTGACAAAGTAGAGAAGTTTGAAGCGGAAGACGACTTTTTTGCCGTTGATGAGCTTCTCACGGATGCCGTCCCCGTCTCGGTCAAACCAACCCTCTTCTTCGAGAAGAGCTGCAGCACGCTCAGGATCGAAAGGCCATGCGGGGACCGTATGGTCATAATTTTCTGATCCAATAAAGAGCGGTCCTGTGATCGGGACGGCCATGTTATTCAGAATATCTTTGATGATCCGGTCACGGTCGATCGCGAGTGTCATGGCGCGTCGCACCTTCGGACTTTTAAAGAAGACCCGTTCAGAGTTCCAACCGATATAACTAAAGGAGCGGCTCAAGTAGTCGAGACGTTTTGCAACACTGCCGGCCCGCATCTGTTCCTGATAGAGGGGCGACTCTAAAAACTCCTGCCACTCGATCAGCTGGTCGGGACGAAGCGCTGTCAAGTCCGTCTGCTCCACCTTAAAATCTTGCCAAAGGGAGTCTGGATTCTCCTTAAAGTGGTTGGTCGATTCCTCGATCAACGCTGCTTGAGGGTCATAGAAGCTGCCGTTGCGTCTAAAGAGAATCGATCGGTCTGTAAATTGCTCAAAGAGGTACGCCCCGCAACTGGGAAGGACATTCTTCGCCCAATGGTTCGAAAAATTCTCTGCAAAGAGCGAGCTTTTGCGATAAATTTCAGGGTCGCTTTCGTCTGTGACGATCCGATCTCCATTCGAGAAGTATTGATAGACAAAACGAGGAAGAGGGGTTAAAGATCCTGACCATAGGCGTGCACCGTAACGCATTTTTGGTTCGACAATTCCACGGTCCGAAACGATATCTTTCGTCCTCCAGCGTAAAATCAAGGTGAAGTCATCAACCACCTCGACCTCATAAAGGTCTTCAAAGTAGGTTCTCAGTGCCACCGCTCCGCTCTCTTGAACAAAGGGGTTCATCATCACATCGTAGTAGAACTTCACATCGTGGGCGGTGACCTGTACCGGCTCCTGGAACTGCTCTGCCAACTCCATTTTATGAGAGAACATCTCCGGCTTGAGCGGTGCCCAATAGACATCTTCTCTTAACTTCACAATGATCTCAGGCTTCCCTGTTTCAGGGTTGTCAGCCACCATCATGGAGGTCGCTAGGCGCGGTGCCATCGTCTCGTAGATCCCCACATGTGAACCCGCCAAGTTCGTTGTCACCTTTTCACGGAAGCGGTTGACATCTGCCCAGTTAGAGAAGGGATGCAAGTTTTTGGGTCTCCCCATTGATGAGGTGCGCAGCTCTCCACTAGGAACAAAGTCTGCTCCTAAGATCTCAGGAAGGGTCGACTGATAGAAGGGATCGGGGGTCAAGAGGTTAGCTGTGACATGCTCTGTCGGCTGGGTCGAGAGCGCTTTGACAAGCTGCTCCTTTGTGGGGCTCAAGTGACGGACCTGCTGCAGCTCTTTTTTTAAGCTTCTCATCGAACGCTTCAAAGAGATGAGCTCTTTCTCTACAACGAGACTGGACCAGTATTGCATAAAGAGAAGGAAGACAACAAGAAGGAGGAGAACTCCTTTAAAAATGCGGTAGAGAAGCGGGTCTTTTTTCATAGGTATCGCGATTATTTTTTATTTGTCGTCATTATCCTGAGTTCGTGTTTACAGCAAAAGGAAAATTTGACTATATCAAGAGAAGAACCTCAAATGAAGGGAATGCGATGTACCTCACTTACCACATGAAAGAGGACGTATTGGTCGTCCACATACATTCAGAAGTGCTTGATCTTCATGTTGTTAGAGAGTTTAAGGAAGAGATTGGGCGCCTAGAGCAAGCCGCCAGCACGAACGACTGGGTCATCGACCTTTCTGAGGTCACTTTCCTCGACTGTGGGGGCATCGTCTTCTTTCTCGCCCTCCACGATAAACTCAAAAGACGAGGAGGAGGGCTTGCTCTTTCCTCCCCTGACAGCTCTGTGCGTGCCGTTCTAGAACTGCTCTCTCTGCAGAAGGAACTCCCCCTCTTTGACAGCCTGAATGAGGCGGTTATGTCGATCGAAAGAAAACACGCAAGAGTTTAATTATCAATAAATTAAGAAAATCTTTTGAATAAATTCTCGACCGAGTAGTTTAAAAGTAAAGAAGGAGGTGACCCATGAAGTGGCTCAAACCGTTCCTGCTTTTGACTTTTCTTTTCCTTTTCACAACACCAGAACTGACCGCCGTCGACCGTAGCGATCGAGAAGAGTTTGACCTCTACTGGAGAAACCGTCTCGACAAAGACTTTAACCGCTACGACTACCCAAACCAAGGCAACCAACGACCCAACCGCCACCACCGCCATCAGCAACAGCGTGGCCAAGGATACCTTGCCGATTGTGACGATGAGTGTGAGATCCCTGTCGACTTCTATGGAGAAGAGGAAGAGGATAAAGACAACTCATATCATGTTGAATAAATTTAGGGCCCCCTGTATGAGTGGAATTACATCTACTTATAGGGGGGCCTCTCATGAAAAAAGCCATCTACGGACTGTGCGCTACACTCGCTTTCGGTGTGGCCTTTGTCACACTGATTCAACCCAATAGAGAAACTTCGACCACACCTAAAGCTCAGGTGCAAGAGAACCCCGATGAGCTCTTTGAACGTGCACGTGCCACGCTCCATACCCAGCCTCATGAGGCGTGGGAGCTCCTCACTCGAGCCCTTGAAATCGACCCCACCCATAAGCAAGCCAAACTCCTTCAAGCAGAAACCCTCGAAGCAGCAGGTGAGCAGGAGCTGGCCCGCACGGCTTACCAAGAGCTACGCCGTGACCATTTCCAAGATGAGAAGATTGCTTACCTCTACACCAACTTCCTCCTCCGCCGTGGAGACTTCCAGAGCGCTTGGGACCTCCTCGCGAAGACAGAAGAGACCGAGTACGCTCCTCTAGGCTGCCAAAAGATCACCCTCAGCCGTCTTGTGAAACCGATTGCTGGGATGAGAGCAGAGACGGAGCTGCCGCAAAAAACCCAAGCCTCTTTCTGGACCCGCCTCGTGAATCTCCTTGTGAATGAGCGCGAAGAACTCGCCCTCGAACAATTAAAAAGCCACTCCTACCGCCGCCTTTCCTGGAATCCCGAACTAGAGCTGAGCCTTCTCTACACCCTCAACTTCCGCCTCAACCGCACCTTTCAAGAGGATACAGCTGAAGAGATGGCAGCGATGCTCACCCGCTCTCCCTCTGAGCTAAGCCAACCTCTCACCCAAGAACTCATCGACCTTGCCCACCTCGAAAACCAAAACCCTCTCTTCCAAGTCAACCGCGAAACCAAACGCCTCCTCCTCGAAAACGAAATCTTCGCTGCTCTTTTTGCTGCCGCCGGCTTCGACGAAGCAGCCCTTGCTCTCCACGAACAGCTCCCCCACAGCTTCCCCACCTGGGCAAAAGTAGCCCTCACCCGTTCCATCCAAAACAACCGCGGTCCCATCGAAGCCCTCCAGTTTGTGCAAAGCTACGAACGCAACGAACCGCTCCTCCTTCTTGAAGCAGAACTCCAGATGGCTGTCGGAATGGAAAAAGAGGGAGAGAGCCTTCTCCTTCCCTTCGTCGCAAATGAAGGCCCCCACCAAAAACAAGCCGCTCTCATTCTTGCTGACGGTTACCTCCAGGCGCGTGACTTCACCTCTTTAAGTCAACTCCTCTCCTCTCATCCCGAGCTCTTCCAGTCAGTGCAAGGCCAAGAGGTCCACGGGAAGAAAGCCCTTCTGGAAAACGACCTCGCCGCCGCAGACGCCATCTACGAGCCGATCGCAGACAACTCTTCGGAAGCCAAGCGCTACCTTGCTCGCCGCGCCATGTCTAAAAAGCAGTGGAAAAAGGCGAAGCAGCTGACGGCCGAGCTCCTCATCGAAGAGCCCGAAAGTGCCCGCCTGCGGAAGGACTACCAAAAAATCCTCCAGCAAGAAACAGAATAAAAAAGTTTCTCCCTATTCTCCATTGAGACCTCATGCTATTTTCTAGCGATTGGCATTCTTTTTGCTTGAATCGTCTCTATGGACTTGAATTTTCCAGCACACCGGCCCTCAGAAGGGAAAGAGCCCTCTCCACAAAGAGAGACGGGAGAGCATACAGACGCGGCCGCTGAGGTCGCAAAAGAGCGGCTCGGTACCGACACCTCTTCCTCTTCACCTCCTTTAGTAGAGCGGAGGGTAACAACCACTCCTCCCCCTATAGCTCAGAAAGTCCAAGAGACCCTCCTTCGAGCCGTCCGCGGACTCGAACAGACGTTAGCTTCGACGCAAAACCATGCACGTGTCGAAAAGATCTTATCTGACCCTCTACCTCTAGAGGGATTTGTTCCGGTCTCTTCGATTCCAGAGAGTTCACTGCCTTGGCCAAAGATAAACCAAAATGACCTGCGTAGTGCCTTCTTTAGAGTCTATCAAAGAGAGTCTAAAGACATTGAGGATAGCCCTGACCTCGATCCAGAAGAGAAGATATTTCATAAAAAAGAACTTGTTAAATACTTCTATAAGTTATGCACTGATCTGCTGGAAAAACCAGCAAACCCACCTCCACTGATCACAAGGGAATCTCTCGACGCCATTCAATCAGAAATGAAGAAGCGAGCGATCAATAAAGTGTACCTTGAAGAGGTCGAACGTCTTGCTCCGAACTTTGTGAAATTTTACCGCAAAGAGGAGCTCCTCGAGACACTTCAACATGAACGAGACCAAAGGCAAGCTGCAGGGAGCAGAGAGAGCGACCTAGACCTTGCTATCGAGAACATTCAACAAAGTGAGTATTCGTATGTTGATCTGAAGAGCCTACCGGCTGAGATTGCCTCACTCTGCGGGGGCTGCACTGAGTACTATTCCTCTTCAGAGCTTGCGAGTTGCGGCTTAAGCTTAGCCCCGACTGACCCCTCCTTTATCATCAGAAGAGCAGAAGCAAACCCTTTTGAAGTCAAAGGAGGAGTGCTTGCCCGCTCGCTCGGTTTAGGGACCTATATTTTAAGAAAAATCCCAGTGGCTTCGAAAGATCCCTCTCTCTCGGAAACAATAGCCAGTTATACACCTAGCGGAAAAATGTTTCCCCCAAAGCTATGGCAACGCTGGACGACGATGCGCCGAAATGTGGCTCAATTCCAAGCAAGGGCTCCCGAAGGCGTCCTCTCTGTTTTTGAGAGTGTCAAATCCCTCGTCCTAAAAGAAACTTCCGATGCGAGTGTGAGCGAGCTCCTGCTTCTCGACCTCGTTTTTGCAAGCGGATCTTCTCACATCGCCAACTACAGGATCGATGAAAAAGGAGACCTCATCCTGACAGACTGGAAGCAGATGATGCCGGCTGCCACCACCTACAACAAGGGAAAGCTCACCTTTTGCGCGGTGCACCATGAGCTCCTTGAACACCCTGTAGCAGATAAACCGATGCCCACTGCCTTAAAAGAACAGATCCTTGCATGGAACTGTGATGACATCGAAGCCGAATGGCAAGACGCAGGCCTCATCGAACCCCACTCCTTCTTTGAAGCGATCTCAAATGAACTCAAAGAGATGCAAAATGAGCGGGAGAGCCTTTATAGTACGAACATTTCTAAAGCTAAAATCGAAGGACTTTGTGAAAAGTATGGGATCCCTGCACCCGAACGTTTTAGCCCAAGCCAAAGAAATCAACTCGAAGCTGCGATCCAGGCAAGAATGGACCAAACAAAAGCAAAGGCTTACGGAAAACTCCATCCCCAAGCTGTAGCTGAGTGGCGCTCTAGAGTCGAAGCCCTTCAACACTATGTCCGAGAGAACGAAAAAGCAACGCTAAGAGGGGGTTGGGAGACTGTCTACCCTGAGCTCGCTCCCTTCGTGAAAGCACTCGAGCCACTCGAAAGTGAGTTTGCAGCAGGTCTCACCCATCAGGTCACTTCAGAACAGGAACTGAAAGAAGACAGACCTGAGCTCGACCGTGTGAGCCGAAGAGTTTTGGCTCCTACAACACGTACCAGAAATTATTCTGAGGAACTGCGAGGCAAGTTCCGTCGGGCTGGCAAGGCTGCAGCAAGGCGTTATGAGGGCACCTCTAGAGATGCCGTTCCAATGTCACCCGACTACATCGGAGAATTTTTAGACATCAAAAATCGCTACGGGATGAAAATTTTACCCTATTGGAATGTCTGGAGCTCGACACCTGATCCAGAGGGGCTCAGCTTCCGTGATTGGATTGCAAAAATTGAGAGGGGAGAAAAGGTGGCCGGTCAAGAGCGGCTGGATCGATATAAACTCACGAAAGAGAAGTTAATGAATATTTCTCAGGTTTCCTACATCGATCCCGGTGAAAGGGATGAGTATCGACTACGCTATGAAAACGGCCTCTTCCGCACTGAATACGACAATCCTCTACATTCTGGTCGTGACACACATATGTTCGTGATGGGACTCGATGAGGAGTTCTATACTGAAGCCTACGTCAGAGGAGTCTTCAATCACTCTATCTTTTTTGAAGGAAAACCTGTAAAAAGTGCTGGCATATGCGAATTTGTAAAAGGAAAACTTGTTTCAATCACTGATAAAAGTGGTCACTACCAGCCTGATGAACGCATGACTCTGACGGCTTTAGAAAAATTCGCCTCTATGCTCCCCCCAGAAGAATTCAACAACCTAGACGTCCATCTCTATAAATATGGAAGAATGAAGGCGCCCGAAGCTGTTACAGTCCTCAGAGAAGCCATCCAACAGCAACAATCTCAGATGTTTACTGCCCTCAGGTCTCTTGAGTCGATCATCGTAAAAGCGAAAAAAGGGGGACGTGTCAGTCAAGAAGAAATTTTAAAGCTAGAAGAGGCCTTACAACAAAGGAAAGAAAACCCCCTATCTAGTAAAATGATGGCATTGACTCACCGTGAAGTATAGGAGGAGAGCATGAAAGTCGTCCCACATCGAGCTAAAGAGCCCTGGCCGGAGAGAAGAGACCCTAGAGGAGTCCCCCAGCGTAAATCCCCACCCTTGCCGACTCCGCCCGCCACTCCTTCTTCAATCCGCCCTCCCGTTAAGGCCACCCCTCAAAATGGTGAAATGGAGCTGAAACGACAAGCTCTAAACGCACACTTAATGGGACTTCCTGGAACAGCCAGCTACTTCAATGAGATGTCTGAAACAGTTCCCGCCATCCAATATGCCAATGCCAAAACTGCCTTAGCTATGGCTTATAAAGATCTGCCCCTAGGAAAAATCTTGTGCACGACGGATATCCCTGCTGACATCGCTGAAGAGCATGAAGAGGCCGTTGTTGAAGCGCTTCGATATCATCTCGTTATCGGTTCCACCGCCCTCCAACATCTCTCACTTCAAGCAAAAGAGCTTGAGTGGCTCGGAAAAGCCCTTGAAGGAGTTCTCCATCCAAAACCACTCATTCTAGAGAACTGTACGATCGATGACACTCTCTTCCAGTCGATCTTGTCAGGGATCGTGACAAAGTGCAGTTTTCTACTCAGGCTTACTGGATGCTCAGGTGTCTCTTTCGAAACCACCGAAGCACTTCAAGAGTTAGCTGCTGAACACGGTCAAGTGGTCCAGATTCTTATGGACTAGCCTCGACGAGTTTCATGCGCTGGCCAGCGCGGAAAAGATAGAGGCTACCAGAGAGACAAAGAAAAACGCTTAGAAGCATCACTCCCGTGAGGCCCGCCCCGTAGGCAATCAGTCCCCCAAGGGGGTTGGCGATCAACCCACGAATTCCCACCATCAAAATATTGACACTGGTATAGGCAGAGCTGTCTTCGTCTGGACTGAAGATCGGCCCTGAGAGTTTCCAGACAAGTTGAGAACCCGCCTGCATGAACCCGTAGCTGATGTAGGCAGCAAAGAGCCAGATAAAAAGGCTCTGGGCGAAGAGAAGCTGGAGCGCAAAGAGCGCTGAGACAAAAGCCACGAGAGAGGTAAAGCGGAAGATCGGAGCACGGCTGATCCAGTTCGCCCAAAAAGGAGAAGCCAGCGCAAAACCGACCCCCTTACAGAGGTTGGTCGCGAGTCCCAGCTCTTTGTAGTTGAGATTGAGGACATGGGTATAGAAGTCAGGTAGGATCGGCTGCAAAATGATCAATCCAAATCCTCCTAGCATGAACCCCATCTGAAAATGGAAGAAATCGCGGCGCTCTCTGAGAAGCTTAAAAAGTGTCTTCCAAGGGGCAAGAAGGGATAGCGCCCGCTTGGGAGCTTTGTTTTCCTCTTGAGCTGGGATCTGCAGCTGGAAGTAAAGCGAGACCAGAGAAAAGAGAGAGACGATGGGGAAAATGATCCGCCACGCCTCGTCGTAGTCATCCATCATCCACCCAAAGAAGACAGGGAAGATGGCGCTGGCCACATAAGAGAGTGTGATTCCATAAGAAACAATCCGGCTGCGGCTCTCTTTTTCTACCCCCAACTTCAAAAGCTCCATCCATGCAGGCACCACTCCCCGCTGCAAAAGCATATAAAAAGCGTAGATGCCGATGATCATCCAGATATTGGTGATCCAGGGAAGGAAGAGAAAGGGAATTTTGGAAAGCACAGAGCCGAGCACGACGTTCGGAACGAGCCGGTCCGCACGCTCCTTCACATAGTCACTCCAATAGACCGATAAAAGGGAAACCGCCGGCTTGAGAGTCACCAGCACGGTGATCTGCAAAGCAGACGCTCCCAAATCTTTTACTAAGATAAACGGAAGCATATTGAAGATGGCCCAAAAGGGAGCATTCAAGATGAACGTCCAGAGGTAAGCCGCCTTCGTCCGCTCCTTTTCATGACTGAATAGAAAAAAGCCATTGTTCAGCATAACGGACACTATTTTAGCAAAGTTTCGGAATTTTATACTTCCTTAATAGGGATCCGGAAGACTGTTGTTGATTTAAGGATCTCCAAAATAAAAATAGGACTTTGAAAAATGAAAAAAATTCTACTTACACTCCTCTTTCTTACCTCTGGTTACCTCACTGCCGAGCCCTGCTGCTCTCCCGAATGCCGCAAAGAAATGCAACCGAGCCCCTTCTACCTAGGAATCTTTGGTGGGGGAAATGTGATTCCTCCAGTGACGGACGACTTTATTGAAATCTCTAGTTATCAAGGTTTTATTGCAGGAATCAACGCGGGCGTCCGCAGCGGCTACCTCCGCTATGAAGCAGAGGTTGCCTTCCGACACAATTGGGTCGATGTGCAGGCTCCTCTCTTCGACGACTCTTCTATTGAAAGTGGAACAGGTATCCTGAGCTTCATGGGAAACGCCTACCTCGACCTCTTCCCGCAATGCTGCCTCTACCCCTACGTGGGAGTCGGACTGGGCTACTCTGCCCAACAGACGATCATCTCTGATGATGACGACCGACACTCCCTCCATGAAGGACACATCGCTGTACAGGGAATCGGTGGACTCGCCTACAAATTGGATGCGTTCAACCACCTCTCTCTCGAATACCGCTACTTTGACCGCGGAGGAAAGCTCAAGCACCACTCAGCCCTCTTAGCCCTAAAGCACTTTTTTTAAAGGCTTGTTATTTTTTAGCTCCAACAGTGATGCGCGTTCCGTCGAATTTGGTGAGCTCAAAACCTGCAAAATTTTCATTCGGAAGGAAAGAGGCATTCTCTAAGATGTCGATGGCTACCTTCTCTCCAAGGAGGAGACCATCATACCCATCACTTCGATAGTGGACACCTGCGTGATCGCGGCCGAGGGAAATATTGGCAGCGAGTTTATTCAACTCATTGCCCACATGCAGTTTCCCACTGTAATAAATCAGGTACTTATTATCTGCGCTCGGCTCCACAGGCCTGCGAATTTCAAAATCCTCATCAAAGAGGGCTTTTAAAATCGTGACACAAGCTCCTGCAACCACAGCATGCCCTGCGGGGTAAGCGGGATGGGTGGGACATCCTTCGGGATAGGATTGTGCGAGAAGGTAGGTTCCGAAAATCGCATGGATTTTCGGCAACACATCGGAGTCGGTCAGCTCTGTGCTAATCCCAAGAGGCATGTTATCTTCTACCTGCTTGTGCACATAGAAACCATACTCTTCAGGACACGCTCGACGGTTGACTTGCCATTTTTGATACCACGCCGTTTTCAGTCCCTCTTGAACCGCCTCTCCTAACAACTCTAAATACTGACCGATCCCAAACGTTGCAAACCCATCTTGGGTGGGGTTGTCTTTATAAGGGTTATTCGGATCAAGCGCATTTCTTCCATAAGAATTCAGAATCAACAACGCATTTAGATAGGTTTGCAGAGGAAAGTCATGGTGCACATACTCTCCAAGATCTCGAGGAGTGCGGAGGAAGTGACGGTCTGAATCGAGGAGGATCTGATTGCTCGTCCCTCCACCACTGATAACATTCAACCAGGAATGCATCCTATACATAAAGCAGTTGCGCGTCCCACCAAAAGCACCTAACGGAACATTATAAAGCTGCTGGTTGACCGTCGCACCGTAAGGAACATCGAGATACAAAAACTGCGAAATGTAGGGACCAATCAGATCTCCGGGTGTGTTTCCTCTTAAAAAAGTGCCCGGGGTCACCACTCCACCCACCTTAGGACCTCGAAAGTCGCTCAGTGTATTGAGCTCAGCAACGGCGTCTGCGACGATGGAGTCGCTTCCAAACTGATTAAAAGGGACATCCCTCGCTAAAACTGTCCAGTAGAGCTCTACCATTTCACCAGCCGTTTGGGCTGAAGCGAAGGCGGGAGCGGGAGGCATGATATTGATCCAGCTGTCGCAAGCAGGAAGCGAATAGGCTAAGGAAGCTTGGGGGTTCGTGAGCTTGACAGTTCCAATCCCAAGAAGGATCGAATCAAAGCTCGCTGGGCTTTCATTATCAAGAGCGGTGACGAGTGATTGGTAGGCCGCGGGAGTGATGAATCCTGACGCTTCGTGCATGAGTGCCTTTCCATAATTTCCTCTTAAATCTGGGTAGAGCTCCTGATCCTTATTGAGCTCCTGATCTAGCATCTCTTTCTCTTCAGTGTAACGCATGACTTTAGCTTTGACAGTCGGTCCCTGAACTTGCCGCACGTTCCGTCTCATTTGAAAAAACTCAGAGCGTGATAGAGCAGAGCAGGTCATCGGAGTTACAATTATCAGAGTGAGTAGAAAACGGTACACGGAATCATCTCCTATTTAAAAGTCATAGTTCATCAAAAAACGCAGCCCTAAGCTCCAACGCGTCGTCTCGGGAATATCGATGGGAACCCCATTGGGATCCTCATCTTCTGAGGCACCGAAACCGGCCCAATCAAAGAAAGGAGCCAGTGACAAAGAGTAACAGCAAGAGCTACAGCTTGGCTGAAAGCCACTCATCTCAAAAGGCATTTCGACTCGAAAACCATGACATAAGCGGTTATCGACTTGCATCGAATCTACATGCAATGTGGAGTAGACATCTGGTCTCCACTCAACCAAAAGAGAGGAGCGGACGTGGCAAAAGATCGGGTACGCCAGCTCGATTCCCACCGGTACATAGAGCTTGTCATAGCGGTAGCAGAGGTTGATGGTGTCTGGAAGCTCAAGGTTCCTAAAACGATGCCATCCAAAACCCACATACGGGTTCATCTCTAAACAGCACCAATTTAAAGATCGTGGGCCCACCCTCCCAACAACAAAATACTCAGAGAGACTGCTTACCTGAGCTGGATCTCCTCTAAAGTAGAGAGCGTCCCAACTCCCTTCAAAGGCAACACCTGTTTGAAAATAGCAGTTCTGGTAGCCCAGACCGGCCTGGAGTCCTCCTAGATACCCATAGAGCTTTTGAGGCTGCTCAAACTGGACAACAGAGTAGTTGAAGTGGGGGCCGATATAGGAGGTGATCTCTCCTCCCTTCAGGTGAAAGGGAAGGAAGAGCGTGAGAAAAAAGAGTAGTGGTTTCATCGTTTCCCCTTAGTGACGTGGTTTCATGCGGATCATAACCCTATCAAAGAATTTTGAAAACCAAAGAAGATAAAATGAATTAACATATGGTATATTCCATCTGTAAATTTCATTTTTTATAAATTGACTTCTTAGAATAGTAACCTTATTATATATCTTTGATTTGAGAAATATAGAGGAGAGGTAATAAAAAAAATGATTCCCGCGCAAAATCCAAATCTGAGTAGAACCCTGTTTTCCACAGACAGCTACTATGAAACACTTCGTCTTGTCACAATGAGAGAGAGTCCAAACAGTCAAGCAGCGCGTCAACTGAATCAAGTATAGTCATCTATTGATTTTGGTGTTTTCATGACAACTCCCACACTCCTTTCCACTTTAAGAGAGATCTACTCAGAACCGGAACAGAGTCGAGCACTCCTCAGATACGCCTGCTGCTCACGCCCCGGACAAGAAGGAATACTCGGTGAGTTAGACAGCGCAACGGACGAGAGAATCCAAGAACTTTGGGAGAGCGTCACTCCACTGGAGCGTCAGGGCGAACTTCAACTGAACGGCAACCTCCTTGCCCACCTCAATGGGCGCATGAAACTCTTTAGAGGGGCATCGTTTGGGGCTTTATTGAAAACCATTCCCTACCTTCGACCAAATAGGAGTGTGCGACGTTCCCCATTGATAGACGAACTCCTTTTATCTGTGTTCACAGAGGCACAGGCGAGGCGTTTGCGGGCTCGCAGAAATCCCCGAGAAACTGCACGACGTGTTCTCAGAATGGTGGATCTGACGAAGTATCGCCCTCGTGGTTTTACAACCTCAGACAAAGTGCTAGAAACCCTATCGGAAGAGAGTCGGCTCAGAGAGGCAGCGAAGGAAGACAAAGCCGAAGCAATGGTTCAACTGTGCCTAAATCTTGGGCAGAAATCAGAGGAAGCTCAGGTGTGGCTCGACAAGGCAGTCGAACTCGATCATCCACCTGCTCTCCACCTGAAAGCTGAGCAATATCTAGAGGAGGGCGACGTGGACCTCGCAGTCGAGTTCTTCTATCTCGCCACTCGACAAGGTCATCTCCCCTCACTTGAAACACTCACAAAGATCTCTCTAGAAGATGGAGCACATCATGCGCGCGCAGTCACCTATCTAGGTCTTCTAGAAGATGTCTACTACGAAGCGTACGAGCAACGCCTGGATAAAGCTTCGATGATGTACCACTATGCAATTGGTCAAAGTCAGGATCCACTTGCCTGCTACCGACTGGCTCTCTTGCTGCTCTATCCGCCAGCAGCTCTGCCCTCAGAAGTATGTGAAACCTACAATCCCTATGCTCTTCTCGCGGCCGCCGCAAGCAAGCAGGCTTCGTTTCATCTCCTCTATTTAGCTGGAAAAGGAATAGAAGACGCTTTTCAACCGCTGAGTTACCTTTTTGAAAATGGATTTGGTGGTTTCGAAAAAAATGAAGAATTTGCTCGAATCGCTCTATCAGGTCCACCCATCCTATTTGATGATCTATTGTCGAAACAAATGCAATGCTACTTTGAACAGGCAATCAGACATATGGCAGTTGAGGACATCTCTATCTTCATAGGACCTCTCAAGAGACTCAACGGATGCCACGGTGACTTTAGGGACTGCTACGGAGACTTTCTTGTAGGCCTTCTTCTCCTCGATCACTCAGAACTTACAAATAATCCTATCGCTGCCCTCTCTGCTGTAGCGCACTTTGAGTTCGTCAAGTCTCAAGGTTTACACACACCCGACTTCTAGTTCCAGCCTACTACTCACCAACTAAAAACTGCCCAAAATCAATGACTTTATCAAAATAGTCTTCTTCAATAAGCTCATCTGTCACTCCATTGACATGAATCAGCGTAGGCCTAACAGAAAAACTCCTTGGCAACTTCAATTTGTCGATTTTTTCTTGAACTTCTTCTATTACTTGAACTCCAACTCTCTTTTTAAGAAATTTAACTTCACAAACATATAGAGTGTTGAATTTCGTTTGAATCATATAATCAATTTGACAACCCTTTTTCCTTATCGTGGGTTTTTGAAAAAAGGGACCTTCCATCACAATCTCAGAAGAAGAAATTTCTAAAAACCTAATTAAATCTTTCCGATTATGAGACACTAGATTTTCAAACTGCAATCCCATAATTCCTTCCCAGTTCCTTAGCGTACTTATAGAACTCTCAGCAAAGATTCCTTTTTCAATTTTTGATTGATTGGGAAGAATGTACTTCAAGTAGAATCGAAGATAATTATCACTTAGTCTGTATCGATGATCTCTTCCAGTTTTTCCTGTCTCAAAATTCCAAGTGAAATCTTTTTTTATGAATCCGGCACTAACTAAATCCTCTAGATAATTTGTATAAACTCCCCCGTGAGATTTTCCCAGATCTGATAGAATTGTAGATTGACTTTTTGATGCACCTGATAAAGAATATATTATTTCTTTGTACATCTTACTCTTTTTTGAAAAGAGATCTGAAAAAATATTTTCAAATTCTCGATAAAGTAGGCTTCCTCTCTCAAAGCACATTTCAAAAATATTTTTCTCTGAAGAAACACTTGGGAGAATTTGTTCAAGATAAAGCGGAACGCCTCCTGTCACAGATAAAATTTTGAATTTTTCTAGAGGATTCACTCGACTTTTTTTCGCACCCCAAAATTGATTGCATGATTGAAGAGACATTTCTTCTAGAACTAGATCTAGAGAAATTCTTCCCAAAAAACCGGTGTGCTTCAAAATATTCTCTTCAATCCAGGATGAAATAGAACCACACAAAACTAACACCAATTTAGAATTCTTACTAAAGTGTAAATCCCACATCGTTTTCAACTTTCCTAAAAAATCAGGGTCTTTTCCCCCCATCCACGAAATTTCATCTAGTACGATAAGAATACGTCCTCTCTGTGTGTGTGCAGAAAGATTCCAAAATAAGTCACTCCAATCATCTGATCTAATCCCATGGATTCCTGCTCTTTCAAGCTGCTTTGCAAATTCATTCCGTTGTGTTTGAGCCGTTGTGTGTTGATTCGGAGGAAGCCCTGTAAAAAATAGACTTTTCATTTCTTTCCCAAATTCCTCAAGAAGACGACTTTTACCTATTCTTCTTCTCCCTCGAACAACGACTAAGCTTGCCCCTGATTTCTTCTGTAGTCGCCGCAACTGCGCAAGTTCCTGCTCTCTACCAAAAAACTTTTGACCCATCTTCAACCTTTCTTAAAAATATCCGTAAATTGACATTTTGCTATTTTACGGATAAAAAGTAAACTCAAATTTTAATCCGTAAATTGACATTTTACTATTTTACGGATGTAAATACCGCACCCCATGGCACGCCTTATGCTTAATCTCCTAAGAGTAACCTAATGGAGTCTCTATGGATGATATTCAGCCTCTTGGCGCCCCTACACCAGGAAGAAAGCCAGAGGAAGAGGAAATCCGACCTGAAGAGTCTAAAATCTCTGAGGTGGGAGAAGAAGCGCTTCCAAAAGAGGCTCCAGAAGCACCTGCGCCCCTAGAAAAATACAAATTTAGCCGTAAAAAACCGAGCCTCAAGCGACAGATCCAGGACGCGATCGATCGGATGGGGCTTCTTCGAACAGCGAGGGGTTTAAAGCAGGCATCTGCAGCACGTGGAAAAAACGTGACCCTTCAGACGCTCGATACATCCCTCAATCCAGTGACAAAACTCCGCATTCAAGAATTTGTTCCTCAAAGTGAGATGGGAAAAGCTCAAATCGCTTGGCCCTCCATTGACTATAAGCATTTGCAAAATGCCTTTCAGAAGGCTGTTAATGCGCAAATAAATGCAGTAAAAAATGACCCTAAACTATCCACCAGAGAAAGACGAAGAAAACTTCCCTTTGTTACGTCAGCGGCTTCCAAGCTGTTTTCAGACCATGTGGTCAGTAAGAATTTGGGAAAAGGTCAGCCACTCACCAAAGAGCAATTGAACACGCTACTTTCAGATTTGGGAGACACAGAACTCGCTCTTCGTATTAAACAGGAAGTGAATCAATTGGTTCCTCAGCTCTCTACAAAAAATTGTGAAACCTACTACAGCCAGGAAGAGGTCGTTGAACACCTTCGTTATCAGATTGTCACTGGAAAATGTTCGGAGGAGGAAGCAGATCAACTTGTCGAAGGTATTGGGAAGGTCCAAAATCACGAAGGAACCCATATCAGCAAGGCAGAGCTAGATAGCCTCAACCTTCCTGGACTGCTTCCTGACACTCTCACTCCCTACTACTCCTCATCAGAGCTGGAGTTGGAAAACCAGAATCTACCCCTGATCGAGACCATCCTTCGTGATGCTGGGGTTTCTGAAACCGCTTTCGCCTTCAAAACGGGGCTAGATAACACTCTTGAAATCAAAGGAGGAAAAATCCTTCGATCTCTTGGGCTCGAGAAGCACGTCGCAACGAAGCATGAAGCACGCTTCCAGCAAACAGAGCTCTTAAGTAAAAAATCTCCCGAAGGAATAGGAAGCGTTTGGATTGAAGGAAGGGAGTTCCCGCGCACAGAGTGGAACAACTGGCTCGATGTAAAGAATCGCTACGCTGTCGCCAGTGCCAAAGGGTCCGTTTCTCAATCCCTTCAAATGGAGTACGACCTGAGAAAAAAAGAGGTCATGGGGATTGGGAATTTAGAGAGCATCCAAGAACAGGTTCTCATTGACACGGTTCTTGGAGCAGGAGATTCTCATATCAACCAATATAAACTCGACACCGAAGGAAACCTTAAAACCTTTGACTTTGCTCGATTAATGGCTGCGAGCGCCACCTATGAAAAAGAGGGACTCTCGCACCTTTCTATCCGGAGTGAGTTTCTCCAACATCCTATAGCAAATGAAAAAATGAGCCCAGCACTCATTCAAAAAGTGCTCGACTGGGATACGAAAGAGATCCTAGCTCAGTGGGAAAAAGAGGGACTTCTCGAAACAGAAGAATTTTTCAAAAAAAGGGAGGACGCCCTTTCTGAGATGCGTCGTGATCAACTCTCACTCAGCGACCCCCAGCTAACAAGAAGTGAGATGGATGCTCTTTGTCAAAAGTATAGCCTTCCCCCTGGTAGTAAAAGAAAACAGGTCGAAAAAGCCATTCAAGAACGCTATTACAAAACAAAAAAGGAGTGCTTTGAAAAAATCCACCCCCGTGCCGTGCAGGATTGGGAAAAAAGAGTGACCCGAATGCAAAGTTATCTTTCAAGTGAAAGCCATCCCACGCTAAGGGGTGCCTGGGAGGCGAGCAACAAAGAGCTTGTCCCTTTTTATCGAGCTCTTGAAAGAACGACTGCCCATGCAGGAAATGCGATGGTCCTTCGTTCAACAACCAAGCACAAAATGGAAGCAGAAAAATCAAAAATCGAGACTCTTCATAGAGAAATCTCGCATACCATCCCCTCCTCTGCTGAGAACACCCATAAAGCACACCCAACGCCTCCTGTCCAGGGAATGAGTCCAGAAGAACTAGAAAAATGCAGACTCACACTCTCTGGCGGAAAGTTTCAAACAACAAGCGAAGGAACGCTAGACTCCGGAAGCACTCAGGCAAAAGCCCACCTCTTTGTCCTCGGTAACAACCAAGAGTTTTACGTTGCCCCCTATGAAAAAGGGAAAATGGAGCACTCGAATTTTTTTGGTGGAGATACACCTCCTCCTGTCTGTGGAGAAATGCTTTTCGATCAAGGAAAACTCATAGCATTGAATGCCATGAGCAAACAGCACCCTCAAAACGACATGAAGATGCTCGATGCTCTACAAGCACTCAGAACGCGACTGGCTCCGATCGATTTCATGAATATCAAAGTCTATTTCTCTGATGGAAAAAGCCTATATGGGCTAGATGCAGTCACATACCTGCAGAAAAAAATCCATACCGATCAATTTGAACCCTTTAAGGCCTCCAACCCGTTAGAAAGCATCATCATCGAGGCAGAAGAAAAGGGAGTCATGAGCCCAGATGAAATTCAAGAGCTCAAGCAGGCTCTTCTAAACGTTAAAAAAACCTCTGTTTCATGTAACATGATCAGGACCACCTACCCTGCTGTGTAAGGAGAAAAAAATGCATGTGCAACTCACGACCACTTTATGGAACTGTTTCGAACCTTCTGTTCAAGAGGCACTCCTCTCTGGATGCGATTCAAAGACACGAGTCGCACTTCTTTCAAAAGGGAAGCTTCCTACACCTGGTGGAAATGGACCATCTAAAGATAGAAATGTGACCATCATTCAGCTACCGATTGCTGAAATAGAAAAGGCGATCGAAACACGTCTCCCTGTACTAAAAAATTGGCTAAGGGAGCTTGAAGGAGCTATTCCAGAGCAGGACAACTCCTACTCGGATTTTTCAATGGCCTTTGCTGAACTGCGGAGAATTTACAGAGATCAATACCCCCCCTCACAACTTCTCACCATGCCAGTCCCCGATGAAATTGCTTACGAACATGGACTGGCTCTCATCGAGGCCCTACAAAGACACCTAAAAGCACATGAAAGGTTAGATCTCGATGGAATTTTTCTTCCCAAAGAGAAACTCCATTGGATCAGAAGAGCCTGTGAAGGTCTCGACGGGATTGCACTCCGTCTCACAAGTGCGGGGATGGACAATGAGGGATTGAAAGTGCTTGCAGACACAGAGCTCCTAGAGCGCGTCGAAACCCTTGACTTAAGTTCAAACATCTTCACTGGAGAAGGACTAAAAGCTTTAGCTCAAGCAATTGAGGGAATCGAACTCTTCACAGGGATGGAGTTGACGCTCGATGGCAGTCGGATGAGTGAAGACGACTTTGCTCACTTCAAACCCGTTCTTCTCAAACACGCGATCACAGTGAACCTACCGGGTCTGAATCCACAATTTCTTGATGGACTTGAAAAAGATGACTTTGCCATTTTGAATGTAGAGTAGCTTAAAGCTCAAGGGCCGCTTTTTTGAGAAGGCTTAGCCAGTGGTAAATCTTGAGTGACTGCTTCCGGTGGAAGAGTCCTGTTGAGTATTGTTGGTAGCACCAGTTGCGGTCCAGGGCTCCATTTTCAACGCGTGGGATGAGTGGGAAAAACTCCACTTTATCGGGAATAAAAAGGGTTCCTAGTTCAGTGGCTATCGCTTCATCCACCTGTTGCTTCCAAGCCGCTTTTTGGTTTGGAACTTCATCCCAAAATAGAGGATTCACAAAGACTGCAAGGACACTTTGAGTGCGTAGACGGCTATATGGAATTTGGAGTGTCAAAAAGTAGGCAAACTCGACAAACTCTAACTGTTCGACGGTTTTTTCAAGCTCTGGGATCGGGATCGTATACCCTCTTTTTTGAGGAGTGATGGTCGTCGCGATCTCCCACCCTACTCCAAGACGTGTCAATAGCAAGTTGGATGGAGCGTCTGCTAAAGAGTGCTGTTTAAACACACCATACGGCTGGACAGAAAGCACATCCTGCTGACCATACTGGAGAAGATCCCACTTTTTTCCAAAAGCAGGCCAAAGAGTCTCCCTTGGTTCATCCACAACCTTGATGGAAGAGACTGTCACACCGGCATTGGCGTTGTTGATGATGAGTCGTCTAGGTATATGCTTCTCTAAAGCGTTCTTCTCAATAAAGCGTGACCAAGCCTTTGGGTCGTCATCAAAGAGGTTGTAATACCACCCAGTCAAGCCGGACTTTGGCATTCCATCCTCTTCCGTCCAGAGATCTCTCAACTTAGCGGTCACTCCAAGCACTTCTATCGATTCTGAGCTGGCTAGAGTCGGCTCGACTTTCAGCTTGTCGTAAGGAAGAATCACGCTCTTCGCGCCAGCAAGGAGACCCGCAAGAATTATGTAGGGCTGCTCACGTAGAGAGCAGTCAGGAGAGTAGCCAAAAGTGGAGCCTCGCTTCAGACCAAAGACCAGTTGAGCATCTCTGATCGCATTCAGATACATCTCCTCTGCGGAGACGGGAACGAGGGCATGTTGATCCTGAAGATGGAGCGCAAAGGCCTGTTGAAAGCACTCTTCAGGTTGATAGACTTTGTCCTCTTCAGGCTCATACTTGTCACTCTCTTCCAGGTACTCAATCAGCCAGTGACGCTCGTCTCCTGTGAGAGTGGACGAAGCTTCAGGAGAGGTGAAGATGACCTCCACTTTGAGTTGATCCAAAAGCGCTCTGACTTTTTTCGGAGGAAGCGCTGGGCTATCTAAAGGAAGTACAGTAAAGGTTAAACCTAAACGGATCGCGGTGAGAACTGCCACAAGAAAATGGATCCCGAGAGGGATCGCGATCGCCACATTGCCACTCCAGTCCTCCTGTTGGTTTTTCCAACGGCTGATCTGGTAGTTCACAAGACGATGGAGGTAGTCATAAGACCATTCTCTCCAGGTGTCATTTTCCCATGTTTTAAAGGCAATTAGCTTCTTTCCAACATGACGGACAATGAGGTCTTGATAGAAGTTGTAAGATTCGAAGGGAGCGGAGTGTGATTCGAGTCCATCTCGACTTTGAACAGCTTCGATGAGTTCAAGAAAGAAGCCCCTTTCATCATCGTAGCTCCTTTCGGCAAGCTCTTCTAAGACTGCAGAGTTCAAAACATTATCGGAACGGCATTCCAGCAGTTTTGACTCTGCAGAGCTTGTAAACGTAATCATAGCTTATCTAATAGAAGCGCTTAAGATCTCAGTATCACCGAGTTCAATGGTGACACGTGTAGAACCATTCGCAATCATCTTCCAGTCATCCCCTGGATTGGTGTAGAGGACGTAAATACCGAGAGGTTTTTCACTCTGCTCTCTTGCGACAGTGAACTCGTAATTATCTCCTGGAAAGATCACGAAGGGCTGGATCTTTGGGTTTTCAGTAAAAGCTTCATGAACAATCTGCTGATACTCATGTCTTAGGAACTCTCCCTTCTCGACCTCTTTGACGTAGATATAGAAAGGAACTCCCTTGTTCGTCGTTGCTGTCGTATTGACTCGCATGACGGTTCCCTCTTCCCCTGTGAAGGGCCAAAAGCTACAAAAGAGGGGAATGAGCGCCAGCAAGAACATTTGTGAGAGAACAAATCTTAAAGCGGGTTTTTTTATTTTAGCTAAGTTACTCATGATTTCCTCACAATGATGAATTTAGTACTCGCCATGGATTTTCTTCGAAATAGAGAGCAAACTTCTCATTTTCGACATCCATGATATTCCAAGCCCAAACGTGCTCATCTCTACGATCAGCTTGCTTTAGGAGTTGGAAAATATTCCAATCGGTCGCTTCCTGCTTATGGTTTCTAAGAGGCTTCACACCGGTATCACTCTCCATCAACTCAAAACCAAGTAGGATCTCTTCTGGTTCCCACCAGCTGATTTCCAGCGTGTTCGATTGAGGCTTCTGATTCAGGTTAAAAATCGTCTGCTTTGGTGTGCTGAGGTGAGACATGATGATCTTTCGACCTCTGTCCTCTTTCCCAGAAAACGGCACGGTACGCACCTTAAAGCGGAGCGGCTGACGGTTTCCTTCCGCATCCCAGAGCGTATTCGTTGCATGAGCAAAGCGGTTCACTTTAGCGTAGAGTGCATCGCTCAGCTTCAATTGATTTGAAGCAGGTTGCCACTTCTCATCTCTGACGACACTCACGCCGCCCATGATCTCATCCGCAGCTGCCCAGAGTGAGCTTGTGGGGTGTAGAGACTCTTCGAGCTCTTCCACCGTGACCGATTCGGTCGCGTTGGGATTGAGTGGAAACTTGCCAAATAGCTTAACAAGTTGTGGCTCACACTCTTTGTCCCACGCCTTCCCGATCGATTTTTCGAGATCACGTAGGCCAAACTCATGGACCCAGTCCACTGGATTCAGGAAGAACGACTCGAACTTCCTGGGAGCCTCTACTTCAGCTAGCCACTCGTTGACAGACGCTTGGTAAGAGGAGCTCTTCTCCGTTAGGATGTTGAGACTCATACGTCCAAGTGGTGTCAAGTATTTATCCAAAACACCCGCTCTTGAAGCAACAACCGTTGTAGAAACACCACGACTCTCTTGCAACATGTTGCGCAAGATCGCTTGGTAAGTATGCATCTCCCCTGGCTTATCCAGCTCTTCTGGCATCAAGCGGTTGAAGAATTGGAGTTCAGAAAGGTGGTTCGTCATCGCATAGAGAAGCAATGAGTCTGATGCAGGAACCTTTAGGTTATTGATAAAAGCATGTAGGAAGTGAGAGTAGGGCGAAAGAGGCTCTGTCATGAAGGTGATGATCGCCTCAGCTTCCTCAAAAGAGGCAGGCTTCGCATTCAGCTTCGCTAGTACATCTTCGTAGTGCTTACGATATTGACGCGCATAGTTATCCACATTTTGAGCAATGAACTGGCTCAAATCATTCTTTGCTTCACCAGAAAGCAGAGTTGAGTGGTTGAGTTTTGCCAACTCTTCCGCGATGCAGTAGACATGTCTTTCATAGGCACTCGCCGTGAAGTGCGCAGGAATAGAAGCATTTTCCTTAAACGCTGGGAAAACCTCTCCGAGATAGGTGAAGTCTAGATCTAAAAGCTCTGGTGAACCTTTAAAGAAGACACGGACACCGATGTCTCTGTTCTGAACCAGGTAATC
>CAZPBC010000019.1:34975-35681 GCA_964584775.1 uncultured bacterium | reverse complement strand
ATAAAGAATAAAAAGCCCTGCTTAGTTCCTGGATGAAGAGAATCAAAGACCCTTTTATCAAAAAAATCTTTCCTCAACCAAATTTCTGCAAGTGACTCTCCGCAAGAGTTGAGCACAACGGGATCTTCATGATCATCAGAACCTTTGCTTATTAGCGCCTGGATAACTTCAGGGCTATCATATTCTGATAGATCCATAGCAGCATCGTCTTTCTCAGAAACGTTCGCTAATCCGTCCTGAAGAACCTCGATTAAAATTTTTTCTTCATCTTCCATATGATTTCTTAATAATATTTTTTTTCTAAAGGAAGATGGCAACCATTTTTTTTGGTTTTACCTACCTGTCCTGTAAAAGGATTGATGTAAACAAAGCCTCCTCGAGAAGCCTTAAGTCTTGAATCAAAACGTGGGATCCTGCTTCCAGAAGCTAGCGACCCACCTCTAGAACTTACTTCTGGTTTAATTTTTAGAAGCCACTTGCCTGTATTCGCTCCCCAAACTTCAGGATTAGCACTTATTTGTTTCATACCTTTCGATTGTGCCCAACGTCTTAAAACACGAATATTTTGCTTCCCCTCATAACTAAGCGAAGATGCAGCCTGATGAAATCGATTTTTCTTTAACATTAAAGCACCCAAGATCGACCACGTGCTATTGCTCCATCCCAGGGGAAGAAATACCATAGAATCTAAGGCGTCATTTTTATA
>CAZPBC010000019.1:0-34965 GCA_964584775.1 uncultured bacterium | reverse complement strand
ATATTTTCGGGCCACGGCACGAAAAAGTCTCGACGTCATTTTTATAAAAATTGATCTGATCTACATAAATGCATGGGTCTACAAATGGTAGAGAATTACACATGGAGTGTGCCTCTTTATTTCCTAAGACTGTTTCAAGGCGCCCCCTTAGATCAGGGGTAGCTCCTTGTGCCTGAATATCGATCAAAACTGTCATAAGCTCCTGAATTGTAGATTTTCTACTAATCCATTGATCAATGGTTCCATAACCGTGATTCCTAAGGAGCGAATTCATAATATTTGTCGCATAGCTGAAACTCGGATGTCGGTTAGCGTCTAAAGATTGAAAATGTACATTAGGCAACTCTGAAATCGTTGGGCTCGTCTTTGACGGATTTTTTTCCACCCAGCTAATGATGTCCTGATACGTTTGTTCAAGAAAATCGAGCGTCTGGTCATTTTTCGAAGAATAAATCTCAGAGCATACTACGTACCGTGACATCTTCCACCTCCTAAAGAAAAATTCATTCCTAATGATATCGAAGTCTCTTTTTAAACACAAAGAGCTCTACTGATCAATTAAGGAAGGTGTTTTCCTTTTTAGGAAGACAATACCCTCTCAATGATAGTCCAAATTAGTAGAGAAGGCGCTTAGAAGTTGACGATGAAGTCGATCTCGAACTTGTTGTAGTTGAGGGATCCTGTGATACCAGGAACGGCTGCAACGGGTGGGGCGAGAGTCGCTGGGTCGATGAGACCAATGGTTGGATCTAGGGTCCAGCTCATGGTATAGGTCGCGTCGATTTGGCATTTGTCGGTGAGGGCAACAAGAGCTTCAAGTTGAAAACCTTTGAAGTTCCCTTTTCCATATCCATTGATGGAAGGTGCTGAGCGGAACTCCACTCCACGGCCAATACCAAAGACATCTTTACTTGGAATCGCCATCGCCTCTACCCACTGGTACATGGCGTCAAACATCCAGTCTCCCGCTTTTTTCACCGGTCCTCCAATCAGAAAACCAGCGTACCAAGCGAGGTTTTGTCGTCCCTTGTTTTCTCCATTGAGGATGATCGAACGCGCTGCGTGGTTCACCACAATTCCAGAGTAGAATCTCGCATCGACACCAAAGGGACCATCTTCTGTGAAGTTGTAGGCTGGAGCCCACTGCGACACACGGAAAAGCGAACCAAGAGGGTCTTCTGTGCCGCACTGACTACGACCGTTGAGGGCCCAGTCAATAAAAGAGTAAGTTAAGTCAAACTTCGACTCCATGAAGTCCAACGTTCCAAATTCTGTCACCCAAGCCCAGTGGTTGGTGCGTTGGTCAACCACAAAGAACATCGTCTTGTTGTAGAGGAGCCAGTCGGGTTCCATGAAACGTTTGAACTCGAGCATTCCACCATCGGCAGTCGAACTAAATTCAATACGTGAGTTGAAGGCCTTGTAGAGTTTGTTACGACCGACAAGGAGGTTGATTTCAAAATCGTGGTCACAAGTTTCGTAAACTCTCCAGCCCCAGTAAGCCCACTTGATATCAAACGATTGGCACTCTCCACTTCCAAAGAGACCTCCGGGATCGCCATTTTTTTCTACTGATGTTTTACATTCCTTAGGTCTTTCAAAAATTCCCCACGCTTCATCGAGTTGGAAACGCGTTTTCGCCCAAGTCTTCCCATCTTTACTTTTGTAGTTCACCATCAAGTTGAGCTCTGTCTCAAAAGTGAGGTGACCGAGTGGAAGGCCGGTGCTCGCTTCGCGCCTTGTTCCACCAAAGACGTCCAAACTACCGAGGTAAGAATTGCGGTTGAGGATGTCGACCTTGACGTTACCTGCAATCGAAAGGCAATCGAGTTTTTCTGCAAGGAAGATGGTTCGCTTTGAGTTGACGAATTCTTGGACCGCTTCGAAGTCACGCATGTTCATGCAATCTTGAAACGTGTTCGAAGCACACGGCACTGAAATAGCAACGAGAGAGAGAGGAGCGAAGAGGAGTGAGAAAAAGAGTTTTTTCATTGCTATGATATGGCCTTGTTAGGAGCAGAAAGTATACTCTGAACAAGCAAAAATGACAAGGTAATATAGGGTGAGAAGATGCTTTATTTAGAAAGCGTAAATCGCTTCTACTTCAAACTTTGAGTAGCGATGTGGACCAGCCACATCAGAGAAGATCGGATCGTCTTCCACAAATCCGGTAATCCCAAACAGGTTGCTACAGATGTCTGCTGACATCTCGTAGCGCGCATCAATAGAAAGGTTGTTGGTAAAGGCGTAAAGACCTTCAATACGGATGCCTTTATAGTTCGCAAAGCCCCGACCATCAGAGGTCATGGTGTTATTCAGAAGGTTGCTTCCATTCCTTCCAATACCGGAAATATCTGCATCAGGAATGGCATAGGCTTCAACGTATTGGTAATTGATATCGAGCGCCCAATCTCCAGGACCGCACACTTCACCAATGATGAATCCTGCGTACCAGGCGAGATTCTTGCTTGAATCTCTGCGGTAGCTTGCGGGGTTGGCTTGGTTGAAGTAGGGCTCTTTGGCTGCGTGGTTGTAGAGGACCGCGCCGTAAAACTTTGCCGGCTTATTGAGGGCACAGAAGTTATAGGCAAGAGAGAGCTGTGAAATACGGTAGCAAGAGCCAAGAGGATCTTTCACATCGCAGCGGTTGCGGCTCTTATCCAGCAGCGATTGCCAATCGATGAAAGAGTAACGGATATCAAATCCCGCTTGGCGGCAGTTGAGGAGGCCCGCTTCAACGATATAGGCAAAGTGGTCCGTTCTCTCATCGACAACAAAACCAGCTCCATGGAGGTAGAAGTCTCCATAGTTCCCTGCACGCTGCGCATATTTTAGAACGAGTCCATCCATGTTGCTTTGGAACTGCACGCGAGAGTCAAAAATCGTGTAGAGAGGACGGCGGCCGAGCTCCACATCGAAACGAGAGCATCCATCTGCATAGACGTTGTATCCCATGTAGGCTTTGCGGAGACAAACGGCTTTTGAGCAGCCACTTCCGTAAAGACCTTCCGGATCCACCTCACAGGTCTTGCTATTCTGAGAGATTCCAGCGTCGTTCGCAAACTCGATCCAGCCCACAGCCCATGAACGGCCGCAGACGTAGTCGAGGTAGAGGTTCACTTCTACTTGGAAGTTGTTGAAGCTGAAAGGAACGCCTGTTCCATCCACACCACCGATAGGAGGCTGGTTGGTGATGAGCCCTGTTTTATCTTGGCGCGCTGTTCCGTTCGTTCCACGGAGCTGCTGACCGTCGAGCTTTTCGAAGATACTCGCGTAGTTAAAACGGACATCACCAGCGAGGGCGAGGTTGCAGTCCTTGTCATCGAGAGGGATGGTTCTCTTGGAGTTGACAAACTCCTGAACGGCTTGGAAGTCACGCTGTGCCTGTGCTTTATGGAAGCTGTCAGGTGAGCAAACGGGAACCTGTGCTGAGAGGGTCGTCGTGGCTAGTAAAGTGAAAAGTAGAGCGAATGTCTTTCGCATGTGTGTATCAGTCTCCAAGTGTTCAAGTGACAGGTACTATAACGGAGAGAAGCGATAACTGCAACTGTAAGCTGCTTAAATTCGCCGAAATATATCTCTTTCTTCCTGGGGGAATAACACTTCTTCCGGCTTGTTGTAAATCTCCCAAGGAATATCTTTTCGAGATCCATTCAGCCACTGCTTCCAATCACTGAGTGGGCTTCCGTAAGTGCCACTCGGATCCACTCTCCAAAACTCAAGGAGCTCTGTCCCTGGATTGACCACAAATCCAAACTCGCTGGAGACCCAGTTGGTATCTGCAAAGAGGATCGGTCTTGAAAGAGCAAAACCTTCCTCTTGAAGGAGGCGATGGATCTCCCAATGGAAGTTCGTCTTGGTAGTGGTCTCTTGTTTTACGAGAAGCACTAACGTCTTGAGTAGATTTCTAACCCCCTCCGCACTAAAGACTTCGCTCTTTACAAAGCCTCTTTCAAGCTTCTCGTACCACTCGAGAGCACTCTTCTTTTCAGCATCGCTGAGTCCCTCGAGACGCTCTATCACACTCTCCACCTGTGCCTTCAGTTTGAACCGGTGGGTCAGTGGAAGCAGCTTAAAGAGTTCTCCATCGACCCGATCACGTGTCAGAATCTGTTTTGCAAAACCAAAGAGTTCGGGATTTTCTCGTAAGGCTTTCCAAAATTCTGCGCGGAAGTTTTTAGGATGCAAACGTTTAGCACTGATACGGATCTCTCGATCGTAGGCCTCATGGAGCTCTTCGGGGAAAAAGGCGCGGAAGTGCTGAGTGAGAAACTCAATCATCTCTTGGTCGAGCTGGATCTTAGAAACACGGTCGATCGCTGGCTGGATCCAGTAGTCACGGCACCAAATGTAGGTGTATGCCGACGTTTTCCACCCCTCTTTGAGCTCCTCTTTTCCAGGCTTTAAAATGAACGCATGGGTGGGAGAGGTCATCAGCATCGAACGGCCTGGGTCCTCTTCGTAAAGTTCCAGGGTCTTCTCAGGAACTGCTTTGAGGGTGTCTAGAATAAAGATGAGAAGCTCTGTCGGATTTTCGACCCAACGCCCCTCCATATCGGGACGCCGGGGCAGGCGGAAATAGGTTTGGACGAGGGTTTCGAGGCTTCCTCCAGAGGTGTAGGCCCACGGCTTTTTCTCAACCAGGTCGAGGTTTTCAAGGGGTTTTTTAGGAAGCCTTCCCCCCTTCGCTGCCGCCATCCGGTAGAGGGCGCTCTCTAAAAACTCATCGGTTTTCACATGGCCAATACAAGCCGAGACCAACTCGGAAATGTCCCTCTCAAACCCTTTCATGACAGGGTCGTTCACAATTTCATGCTCCGTACTACTCAAAAAGGATTGGAGAGCGTTTGTAAATTCTTGCAAACTCTTCACAGGCGTCCAGGCAGAGGTACTCGCACGGCCATGCTTGTAGAGCAATTGGAATCCTGCGGGGCTGTCGTCATACAGTCCGACATCAAAGTGGTGCATATCCGCGTCATAAACCTCCTGGAAATACTGAGGAAAGAGCTGGAGGTAGGTGTGGATGAGGACATCGAAGAGGTTTGCAAAAGACTCGGCGCGGTAGTGGGCTTTGTTGCGCATCTCTTCAAACGTATTGAACTCGTTGCGACGGCTTTGGTATTCCGGCTTCAGCCACGCTGCTTCCCGCTCATCTCGTGCGCGACGGATGCGCCCTTCGAGGTATTTCAGCTGTGTGTAGAGCTCCTCATACTGATCCTGATACTCTTGAATTTTGCGGTTCTCTTCACTTAGCTTCTCCTGAAGGATTTGAAAAAGCTTTTGCCCGAGCCCTCCCTGATCATGGGCACTGAGGCCTAGGGAGGTATAGAGGTTCCATTTGGAGAAGTTCGCTTTCATCTCAGTGAAGGAGGCGACCGAAAACTCCCATGCTTTCAGTAGAGCGTTATCAGCGAGTGCGACGAAGCTTTTCTTCGCCTCTTCCATCGCACTAAAGAAGTGGTTGACGCGGTCTCCGATTGGTTTGCCCTTCTGGCTTCCTCCTGACTGGATCAGGATTCCTGAGTGGATCATTCCCGAAGGCCGGTCGAGGACCTCTTGGACCTGTTCAGGGGTGAGGTCAAAATGGTCAAGTAGCAGCTCTTGGATCAACTCTTCGATAGAGAGAGTCTCTTTTTCCTGCCGGAGCGCTTTGACAATCAGGTGCTTCAGCCGCTCCCTTTTTTGAGGGAGGGGGATCTCTTTTTCTAAGACACTGACCGTTTCGAGAGCATTGATCAAACCTGGCGAGAGCCAGATGGGGCAGGACGATTTTTCAAAGTCCTTCGAGAGGGTGATATAGCGCCTCAGGTCCCCTGCACCAAAACTCACTGAGAGCGGAGCAGCAAACTCTTCTCCCTCAAAGATGCGTTTCAGCCTTCCCGTCGACAAGAGCTCCGTCAGATCTTTGACAAACTGGTGTGGCTGCTCCGTGTGGAGGACAATGCAGGCAGCGGTTGCAAAACAGGATCCCACACTTTGCCGGAGGAAGGTGAACATCGCCGAGAGCACTGCGCGTTTCGCGTGGTAGGCTTGGATCACCTCTTTTCTGTCGAGGCGGAGGGTCGCGCGGATGAGCTCTTCTGCTTGAGGGTGTTGGTAGGGGCGGTCGACTTTATTGAGTAAAACACGGAGGCTCTCATCCTCACTCAACTGCTTTAGGATAAAAAGGACATGCTCCCGGCGGCGCGCTTCAAGGTGTGCGTTCGGCCCGAGGCTATAGAGGTGATCTTGAAGAAGAAAGATTGCTTTATTCACCCAAACGAGGTTGAGATCTCCTGACTCGTCGATCAGAAGGGTGGCTAGATGGCGGGAAAGAAGGACATTGCGGACGATCGCGCTCGCCTGCACCTTCGACTCATCCAGGGCAAGGCCGAGCTGGTTGAACTCCTCCAGAAGCAGGCGCGACAGAGGGTCGTCGGGGAGGTTTTCCTTCCGCGCACCGACAAAATGGGTGAACACCCCTCTCAAAAGGGAGGCGTCCTCGATCGTCACCCCCGCTTTTTCCAGCTCTGTCAATTGCTCTTCAATATTCATTCTTGAATTTCCATGCGTAATCCTAGCATATCCGATTTCTTCTTTCCTTTTCTAGATGGATCCAGTAAAATACCGCTCTTAAATACTGTGAAGGAAACTGTCGTATGCAACTGAAAATGAACAACGGAGCCACTGTCGAACTGCCCGAGGGATCGAGCGGAAAAGAGCTGGCTGCAGAACTCAAACAAAACGGACCCCATCAAGCCTTAGCCCTTCTGAAAAATGGGCATCTTGTTGACCTTGAAACCCCTCTAAATGAAGGAGATGAGGTTCACCTTCTCTCGTTTGAAGAGGAGCTCGGAAAAGAGGTCTATTGGCACACCTCCGCCCACGTCTTAGCCCAGGCTGTCCTCCGCCTTTTCCCCGATGCTAAGCCGACGATCGGCCCTCCGATTGAAAACGGTTTTTATTACGACTTTGCTGACCTTCAGATCTCTGAAGAGGACCTTGTCAAAATCGAAGACGAGATGAAGAAGATCGCGAAAGAGAACCACACCTCAAAACGGGAAGATTTCGCGTCCAAAGAGGAGGCTCTCGCAGCTTTCAAAGAGAACCCTTACAAAGAGATGTTGATCCAAGACATCCCCGATGGAGAGGCGCTCTCCGGCTACCGCCAAGGGGAGTTTTTCGACCTCTGCCGTGGACCCCACCTCCCTAACCTCGGTAAAATCAAAGCGTTGAAGGTCCTAAAAACATCCGGTGCTTACTGGCGTGGCGATGCGAAAAACGAGATGCTCACCCGCATCTATGCGATCACTTTCCCCGACCGAAAAGAGCTCAAGGAGTACCTCACTCTCCTCGAAGAGGCAAAAAAACGGGACCACAAGATCCTCGGGCCCAAACTGGGAATCTTCTCTCTTAGGGAAGAGGCTCCCGGGATGCCCTTCATCCACCACAAGGGGATGACCATCTGGAACAAGCTAGTGGATTTCCTGAGAACCCTCCTCGACAAAAGCCACTACGAAGAGATCAAAACTCCGACGATGATGTCTCAAGAGCTTTGGGAGCGCTCCGGCCACTGGTTCCACTACAGAGAAAATATGTTCACTTCCGAGATCGAGGAGCGTGCCTTCGCGATCAAGCCGATGAACTGCCCTGGCTGTATGCTCTACTACAAGTCGCATCTGCACAGCTACCGCGACCTCCCCTTACGGATTTCTGAGATTGGAAATGTCCACCGCTATGAACCTTCAGGGGCCCTTTCTGGACTGCTCCGCTGCCGCAGTTTCCACCAAGATGATGCGCATATCTTCATGAAGCCGACCGACATCAAGTCGGAAATCTTAGGCGTCTTGCAGTTTGCCGACGAGCTCTACCAAGCCTTTGGACTCGAGTACCGCCTTGAACTTTCGACACGCCCTGAAAAAGCAACGATCGGAAGCGACGAAGAGTGGGAAAACGCGACCAACGGACTACGTGAAGCCCTGATCGAATGGGGTAAACCCTTTAAAATCAACGAAGGAGATGGAGCCTTCTACGGACCAAAGATCGACTTCCATATCCGCGACTGCCTGGGAAGAACCTGGCAGTGTGGAACCGTCCAGCTTGATATGTCCCTTCCTGAACGCTTTGACCTCGAATATATTGATTCGAACGGCGACCGTGTGCGCCCTGTGATGATCCACCGCGCGATCTTTGGGTCGATCGAACGCTTCTTCGGAATCTTGATCGAACACTTTGCTGGGCGCTTCCCCCTCTGGCTCAGCCCCCACCACGTTCGTTTAATTGCGGTTGCAGACCGTCATGAGTCCTACTGCCGTGAGCTGATGGAAGCGATTAAAGCAGAGGGCTTCATCGTCGATATTGACCTCACCCACGACTCCGTCAGTAAGAAAGTCCGCAACGCCCAGATGGAACAGATCAACTACATGATCACCGTCGGTGACAAAGAGGTCGATACCAAGACCGTTTCCGCCCGCAGCCGCGAAGGAAAACAGGAGCAGGGCCTTCAAATCGAAGCTTTCCTTGAAAAAATCAAGAAAGAGAGAGACAATCGCTCTTTAACTAGTGTGTTTTAAGATATGATCACTCTTGCCATCAGCAGCTTTAAAGGAGGAACCGCGAAGACCAGCACCGCTTTACATACCGGCGCGGCCCTTGCAAAGTACTACAATAAAAAAGTCCTGCTGATCGACTTCGACTCACAAGCAAACCTCACGACAGGCCTTGGCTTTGATCCAGACGAACAAGAGAGCCTTGCTCCTGTGTTGCAGTCTGAAAAGAAAATCCAAGAGGTCATCCAAAAAACCTCTATTGAAAACCTCGACCTCATTCCTGCAGATACCTGGCTGGAAAGGGTAGAGGTGACAGGAGCCCTCGCTTCAGATCGCTACTCGCATGAAAAGCTGAAAGCGGTTTTGAAAGAGGTCGACTACGACTTTGTGATCATCGACACTCCTCCGTCCCTCTCTTGGCTCACTGAGTCGGCTCTGATTGCTGCCGATCACACGCTCGTCTGCTCAACACCTGAATTCTACAGCATCAAAGGTCTGGAAAGGCTTTCTCAGTTCATCCATGAAATTGCAGAGCGCCACCCCCTCGATGTCCTCGGTGTCGTCATGTCTTTCTGGAACCAACGTGGGAAAAGCAACAGCGCTTTCCTCGATGTCATCGACCAAACGTTTCCAAATAAAGCACTGAACACCAAAGTCCGTCGTGACATCTCCGTCTCTGAAGCCAGTGTCTACGGCAAGCCGGTCTTTGAAACGACTCCAAAAAGCCGTGCCTCCAGCGACTTTAAAGAACTCACTAATGAAATTTTAGCCAAACTATAAAAATGCCCCAAGTCAACGACCTTCTCACAAGACGCCTCAATAAAAAAGAATCAGGCCCTTCTAAGATGAAAGCGCTCGCGGCACGCTCTTCACAAGGAAACCTCTCTGGGTTTGCAGGCGTCTTTAGCGTCAACGACCTGAACGAAAAGGAAAAAGAGTCTCTTCTCTCCATCCTTCAAAACTACTCCGAAAACGAAACAGACCTCAACCGAGACTACCAAGACCTGATCTCTATCACTTCAGAGGTCAAAGCGATCAACAACCAAGCCGCGCTGCTCCACGGACAACGTATCCAACGCGCTCGAAACATCCTCAAACACTACCGCGACGGCGCCTTCACTGCCTGGTTGATGGGCACCTACGGCAATCGACAAACTCCCTACAACTTACTCCAATACTACGAGTTCTACGAGTCGCTTCCTGAAAAACTGAAAGAGCTCACGGAAACGATGCCAAGACAAGCAATCTATACCCTCGCAAGCCGTGAAGGAGACCCCAAAAAGAAAGAGGAGATCATCTCCTCTTACCGCGGCGAAACGAAAGAGATCCTTCTTGAAATCATCCGCGACACCTTCCCCCTCGAAGAGAAAGACCGCCGCCGCCGCGACCCCGCAGAGTCTGCGATCAAACACCTCATAAGGGCACTCCACCTCCTCACCACAAAAAAACTCCACCTCACAAAACAAAATCAGAAGACCCTCTCGGATCTCCTGACTGTTTTAGAAGAGACGATTCAGTAGGGAAACCTTCCATTCCGATCACTTCACATCCATGACGCGGAGTGTGACCCAAACAGCTCCCTGGATTTCATCTTCGAATCTATACGTGTCCGCTTCTAATCAAAAACTAAATCTTGGATCAGTCCGCGCCCAGAGCCTTCAATATCCTGATGGCCTCGGTGTTCTTACACGCGGTTGCCACATGAAGAGCTGTATGTCCTTCATGATCCATTGCGTTAATATCACATCCGAGGCACACCAACTCCGAGATAGCATCGGCATCACTACTCCGACCCATAGCTGCCAAATGTAGAGCTGTTTGTCCTTTATGATTAGTTGCATCAATATAACATCCGAGCCCGACCCATTGTTTGATAAGTTCACTGTCGAGCATGCGAGCTGCATGATGTAGAACCGTCCACCCTCGTTTGTCAGTTGCATCAAAATTACATTCAAGCTCCAACAACGTTGTGATTGCATTCATATGACCAGATGTAGCTGCGTTAAACAGAGCAGTTCGTCCTTGACGGTTGGTTATATTAACATCACATCCCTGCTCCACCAACTCTGTGATAGCATCCGTATGACCCCGCGTGGCTGCTTCATGTAGAGCCGTTTGACCATCACGGTCTTTTTTGTCTACAGGACATCCTAGCTGCATCAACGTTTTGATGGCTTCAGTGCTATTTTCGTGAACTGCCCAATGTAGTGCTGTTTCGCTTTTGTGGTTGACTGCTTCGACATTGACTCCCAATTCCACAAATAGTCTAATAACATCTGTGTCGAGATTGTAAGCTCCATAATGTAAAACAGTACTACCTTGATTGTCGGTTTCGCTAACAGAAGATCCAAGCTCCAACAACTTTCTGATAGTAGCCTTGTGACCTTTCTCCGCTGCCCAATGGAGAGCTTTTGGTCCTTTATGATCAGTTTCCCTAATATCGAATCCGAGCTTCACCAACGTTTCAATAGCATCCGTGTGGTCGTTCCTCGCTGCACAACCTAAAGAAGTTCTTCCTTTATGATCAGCTGCATACATATCACATTCGTTGTCGACCAACATTCTGATTGCATCCGTTTGGCCGTTCTTCGCTGCCCAATGTAGGGCTGTTCGTCCTTTGTAATCAATTGCGTGAATAGGACAGTTAAGCTCGACCAACATATTAATGACATCCGTGTGGCCGTTCTTCGCTGCCCAATGTACAGCTGTTGGTCTTTTATGATCAGTTTCCCTAACATCGTATCCGAGCCCCACCAACGTTTCAATAGCATCCGTATGGCCATTCTCCGCTGCACAACCTAAACAAGTCCTTACTTTACGATCAGCTGCATACAGATCACATCCGAGATCGACCAATGTTCTCATGGCATCCGTATGGCCGTTCTTTGCTGCCCAATGGAGAGCTGTTTGACCTTCTCTATCAACTGCGTCAATAGGACACATAAGCTCCACCAACGTTTTCATAGCATCTGTGTGACCCTCTTTCGCTGCCCAATGGAGAGCTGTTCGTCTTTGATGATCAACTACGTCAATAGAATGTCCGAGTTCGCGCAGTTTTCTAATGGTATCCGTGTGACCGTTCATCGCTGCCAAAAGTATGGGACTTGGGATGCGACTGAATATTCCCGGTGAATCTGTTATACGCACTAGTTCACCTAACTCTTCTGTTTTGCCACAGAAAGCAGCCCATTTCTGACCAGATATTTCATTAAGTAGATCAGGCTGGCGAGCAACCAGTCGTTGGGCTACATCCAGATGCCCACCTCTCATCGCAATATGCATGCAACTTAATTCATTCATATCGGTTGCTGACCTGAGCGCCTGTATACATAGATCTGCTGCACCACGAGCTGCTGCACTTTTGGCCACTTTTTCGGGACTTGCGCCAATGTATTGCGGTATTAAATCGAGTCGCTTGATAATTCTCCAGCTCAAAGAAGTAGTTGAGGTCTGTATTTCTAAAATCGTCCACTTCAGGCCTGATTGATTCGCCAAATTAAATGCTTTTCTAAGCGACAAAAAAGCGCTATTGACCTGTGTTAGAGTCGGCTTTTTTTTAAAACCGAACCTCTTCCAATACTCTTCCTTTTGGAAAAGGGCCTCCACACATGCTTTAGCACGTTTGTTAACTTCCTGAAGTCGAATGAGGTTTTTCCCAGAAAGGTGACCGATCACATGGACAATCATTTCGTCTGGAAGCGGATAAAGAAAGGGTTGTAGTTCTATCATCTTAAATTCTTTGGATAACAAGTGATTTTATACAGTAAGGCTCTCTTTTGGGCAAATTAGGTGAGATAAAACTCACTTCTAGGATTCGAAGAATATCACGGACAGCGGATCCAACGCGCTCGGAACATCCTCAAATACTACCGCGACGGCGCCTTCACTGCCTGGTTGATGGGCACCTACGGCAATCGACAAACTCCCTACAACTTACTCCAATACTACGAGTTCTACGAGTCGCTTCCTGAAAAACTGAAAGAGCTCACGGAAACGATGCCAAGACAAGCAATCTATACCCTCGCAAGCCGTGAAGGAGACCCCAAAAAGAAAGAGGAGATCATCTCCTCTTACCGCGGCGAAACGAAAGAGATCCTTCTTGAAATCATCCGCGACACCTTCCCCCTCGAAGAGAAAGACCGCCGCCGCCGCGACCCCGCAGAGTCTGCGATCAAACACCTCATAAGGGCACTCCACCTCCTCACCACAAAAAAACTCCACCTCACAAAACAAAATCAGAAGACCCTCTCGGATCTCCTGACTGTTTTAGAAGAGACGATTCAGTAGAATCTTTGATCAACTCAAATCATTAGAGTGCGTGCCCTAAGAAGGCTTCTTTTTATTAGGCACAAAGAAATTTTCATCAGGGCGTCCTCGCTTTTTACCAGACCCATCACTATTTGAACGCGGAAAATCTAACAAGATTTTTACCACTCCTGTATGACCTTCTGTAAATGCAACATCTGCTGCTGTTTTCCACTCTTTGTCAGTCGCATCAATAGGACATCCAAGTCTCAATAACTCTACTACAGTTGCCTCGCTGCCGGACATCGCTGCCCAATGTAAAGCCGTTTGCCCATACTCATCGTCAATCGTATCAATAGGACATCCTAGACGCACCAACAATCGGACAACCTCCACGTGATCACTGTTAGCTGCCAAGTGGAGAGGCGTTGCTCCTGAATAGTCAACAGCATTCACATTTGCGCCCCGTTCAGCTAAGACTTCGATGACTTCCGTATGGCCGCTCATTGCGGCCTTAAATAGAGGTGTATGACCTTGGTCGTCAAGAAGATCCATAGAACATCCTAGATCCAATAACGTGCGGACCGCTTCCGCTTGACCTCTACTAGCTGCATGATGTAGAGCTGAGGCCTGATACATGTCGGTTAAATGAAGAGGACATCCGAGTTCCGCCAATACTTGGATTGTTTTTGTGTGTCCCTGCATCGCTGCTAGGTGAAGGGGGCCTGGTAGTTCGTTAAAACCTTCCCCTAGTGTAGGCGAGGGATCTGATGCTCGTACGAGTTCCTCTAACTCCTCCGTTTCACCTCGATAAGCACTCCATAGTATTCTAGGTACCTTGCTACATAGCTCCGGGTTATGAGCAGCGAGGACTTCAACAATGGCGGTTTGCCCTTTGAGGATCGCTTCATTCAAGGTATTTTGAGTGATTGGAGCACCGATGCCGATTAACATTTCAACAAAAGAGAGATCTCCGCGCAGAATCGCAAACCTCATAGAGTGCCACATCGCGGTAGCTTCATCCGTGCCAGTAAAAGAGCCCTTCCGCAACGTTTCAATTGCCTTTTTGCAAAGATGGCCATCACCAAATCTTGCAGCCTCTACAGCGACTCCTCCCGGATTTGAACTAATCTTTAGAGAAACGCATTCCAGTTGATTGAAGAGCCTCCAAGTGTAAGGAGTCGAATTTGCGGGTAGATCTAAAATTGTAGGCATCCTCTTTAATCTTCTAGCGAATGAGACCACAGGGTCGTAGAGGGTCTTCCTAGGTTCCTTCCCAGGCTCAAAACCAAGAGATCTCCAATAGTTTGGATTGTCTAAAAGGGCCTGCACAAGTCTGTTGACATGACGATTCACTTGACAAAGTCGGGTTAACTCTGGCCCACGAAGATTTCCTAACAAATGGAAAGCAAGTTCTACAGGATAATCAGCCTCAAGTGGATTGGATTGTATCATATTTTATCTCCTACTGAATATATTAAAAAATTTACAATTTTTATGCTAAAAACATTTATATTTATTTTATATAAATATTTTTTATTAAGTATTAACAAATTGTTAATTTATCATTAAACATAAGGTTTTTATTTATTGACTGTAGGGCTACAAATGGAGCAGTCTACCCCATGGTCTAAGGGCTTCTATACGGCCCTTCTTGAGTCTCCTGCGGGCCTCTCCTTCATAAGACCTTCAATTCGATAAGTGTCGGCTTCTGATTAAGCACCTACAGAGAGGTCTCGGGACACTCCAGTACTTTGGCCACATCCATGTGACCGTACATGACTGCGTTCCTTAGAGGAGTTTGACCATAGATATCGGTTAGATCTATCGAACAGCCAAGACGGATCAGTTCTGTGGCTGCTCCCATGTGGCCATATATGGCAGCCTTATGCAGAGCTGTCTGACCATAGTAATTGTCCAAATCGATAGGACATCCGAGACGCCTCAACTCTGTGATTGTCTCCGCGTGGCCGTTCTCTGCTGCGAAGTGAAGAGCTGTCTGACCATAATTATTGCCTTTTACGTCAATACGGCACCCAAGCTCATGCAACTCTGTGATCGCTTCTGTGTGACCATGCTTAGCTGCATAGTGTACAGCTGTTTGACCATAGGAATCTTTGGCGTTTATATCACACCCGAGAGCCTTTAACTTTACGATAGCATCCGTGTGGCCCATCTCTGCTGCATAATGTAGTGCTCTTTGACCATAATTTTTGCCCTTCGTGTCAACATGGCATCCTAGCTCATGCAACTTTACGATCGCTTCCGTGTAGCCCTTCTCTGCTGCATAATGGATAGCCACTTGTCCAGAATGTTTGTCTACTACTTCTACAGGACATCCAAGCTCATATAACCGTGTGATCGCCTCCGTGTCACCTCTCAATGCTGCTAAGTGAAGGGGTCCTGGAAGGTGATGAAAACCTTCCCATTCACCGTCGTTGATTTCTATTTCCTCAAACTCATCCGTTTTTCCGCGCAGCGCTGCGCTTTGCAGGGGTGATATTCTACTATATAGATCAGAATTATGCGCAGCCAGTCGTTCTGCGATAGTGATTTCTCCGAGCCAAACTGAAAGACGAAAATGGTCGAATGAGGCGGGCGCATCGAGGTCGAGTAACAGTTCTACAATACGAAGATGTCGACCTCGAATCGCTTTAGACATGCATTTACTTTTTGTAATAGGAGACGCTGAATGGAGCGCGACCTTGCATAGATCGACATCACCCAGTCTCGCTGCTCGTTCTGCAACTGCTTTCGGATTGATGCTAGCGTCTCTACTTGCGATATTGAGTCGGGTGAGAATTCTCCAACTCAATGAAGCATTCGGAGGCAAATCTAAAATCGTAGGCATCCGCCCTACTCTTTGAGCGACGGAAATCGCTCGGTCGACTTGGAACTGATCCGGCTCGTTTCCAGGAACAAAACCCAGACCTCTCCAAAACTTTGCGGAATGCATAAGATCGATTACAAGAGCATAGGCACGATAATCGACTTCCCTAAGTCGGAAAAGGCTCGTTCCAGAAAAGTGCTTAATCACACAAAGAGCAGCTTCATTGGGAAGCGGTCCAAGAAAAGCATTTGAACGAGGATTTCGTTCGATTGCGATCATCGAAAATCTCCAGATTTGACTGAGCTTAATTCTATTTTTAAATTCCCCTAAGACCTCTTTCTATCAAGCTTTCAGAAAACGCTCTCTAGAGGTTTTCAGCTTCTGATCCAACGCCTACATAGAGGCCTCGAGACTCTCCAGTAATTTGGCCGCATCCATATGACCATTCTGAACTGCCTCCATCAGAGCCGTTCGACTATAGTTATCGGTGACACCTACAGGACAACCCAGACGCACTAATTCTGTAATGGCTCCCGTGTGGCCGTTGACTGCTGCATGGTGTAGAGCTGTTTGACCTTGCTGACCACGGACTTCCATATCACATCTAAGCTCATGCAGTTTTGTGATCGCATCCACTCGACCAGAACTAGCTGCATAATGGAGAGCTGTTAAACCATAGCGATCAATTGTCTCTATAGAGAAGCCTAACTCCACCAACAAGGTGATAGCATCCGAGTGGCCACTCTCTGCTGCAGAGTGTAGAGCTGTTTGACCATAATTTCTTGCCTTTACATGAATATCACACCCAAGCTCATGCAGTTTTCTGATCGCCTTCGTGTGGCCAAACATCGCTGCATAATGGAGAGCTGTTTGACCAAAGTAGTGGTCCCTTACATCTATAGGACACCCAAGCGTACTCAACTTTTCGATCGCCTCCGTGTCTCCTTCCATCGCTGCAAAGTGCAGGGGTCCTGGAAGGCGATACAACCCTTCCCACTCACCTACGTTGATTTCAATTGCATCAAGTTCTTCAGTTTTCCCAAGCAACGCAGCGCATTGCAGGCCCGATATCTCACGGAGTAGATGAGGATTATGCGCTGCCAGCCGTTCTGCGATAACAATTTCCCCTCTCCGAATTGAATCACGAAAATGATTTAGTGAGGCAGATACGCCCATGTGAATTAACATGTCTACAATACGAAGATGCCCACCTAGTATCGCGTTACGCATACACTGACTTTTATCGAACGGGAGAGCTGAATTAAACGCCTCTCTACATAGATCGATATCACCGAGTCTTGCTGCTCGTCCTGCAACTGCTTGCGGATTTGAGCTAGCATCTCTAATGGCGATGTTGAGTACTGTAAGGATCCTCCAGCTCAGTGGAGTAGACAATCGAGGCATATCCAAAATCGTAGGTGGCTGCCCGACTTTTTGAACCACCGAAATGGCTCGACCAACTTCGAACGCTTTAGGCTCGTGGCCCTTAGCAAATCCAAGCCCTCTCCAATAGTCTAGACACTGCAAAAGGTCATTCACAAGAGCAGAGGCACGGAAATCGACCTCCTTAAGTCTAAAGAGGCTCGTTCCAGAAAAGTGCTTAATTACAGAAAGAGCGGCTTCGTTTGGAAGCGGTCCAAGAAATGCATATGAAAGTGGATTTCTAACTCTTTCGATCATCGAATCTTTCCGGTTTGAACAACAGTTCAAATAGCATAAATCATTAATCTTTTACAGATTAAAATTATAAAATAGGTTTTAAATTTTTCCGTCTTTAAGACAACAAATTGATTAAAATATAGATAAGCTCACCGGGATCTTCAAATCGATAAAGGAAGTCCTACTTCTTTTAGGCTTTTATTCAACTTCAGCTACTGAAAAAACTCCTAACGCCACTCAGTTGCCTCAATCTCAAGAGGCCTCTGCTCCACTTTTAATCTCTGGAGCTTGCTAGAGTTTCCAACAATTCGATGGCAGCCGTGTCAGCACGCTCCTTTGCATAGTCTAGAGCTGTTTGCCCTTTGTGGTCGGAGGCATCTATACGACATTTAAGCTCCACCAATAATCTAATTGCACTCGTGTGATTAAACGAGGTTGCCCAATGTAGCGCCGTTCTCCCAATGTTGTCGGTTGCATCAATAGGGCACCCTTTCTCTACCAAGACTTCAATGGCCTCCATGTTACCTTCTTTAGCTGCATAATGGAGAGCCTTTAGCCCGAATATGTCAGTTGCATCAATAAGACATTCGTATTCCGCCAACACTTTGACCGCACCCACGTGGCCACATTTGGCTGCCAAATGTAGAGCTGTTTGATTTTTTTCGTTGACTGCACTCAAAAGACGTCCTTGCTGAAGCAAGACCATGATCACATCTACGTGACCGAGCTTCGCTGCCTTATGCAGTGCTGTTTCCCCTGAAAAGCCTCTTACATCAATAGAACAGTGATGTTCCAACAGTGTTCTGACTGCTTCCGTGTAGCCACCCATCGCTGCATGTTGTAGTGCAGCTGTTCCACTCTCATCTTTTGCGTCAATTGGACATCCACGCTCCACTAACTCTTTAACCGCTGACGCATGGCCATTCTTGGCTGCCAAATGTAAAGCTGTTCGTTTTCCAAAGTCGGCCGCACCCACAGGACAATCGTGTGCCATCAACACTTTCATGACACCTGTATGGCCTTGCTCGGCTGCATAATGTAGCGCCGTTCGTTCATTAGCGTCGATGGTTTTAGCAGAGCATCCGAGATTCAACAACTTTGTCACAGCACCCTTGTGACCGTTCTGCGCTGCCCAGTGTAGAGCTGTTTGTCCTTGATCGTCAGTCACACGGATATCATACCCAAGGCGATGTAAAGCATCGATCGCATCGACTTGTCCGCTATAGGCTGCGAAGTGAACGGGGCTTGACAAACCCCGAGCATCGAGTCTTTCCGCTGGTTCATGAAGTTCTTCAGTTTTGCCACGGAAAGCGGCCCACTGCAAGTCCGGTACTCTACGACGTAGATCTGGTTTATAAGCGACAAGTCTTTCGGCAATGTCTATTTTCCCTAGCTGCATAGCAACACCGAAATAGCCATCCGTGATTGGAGCGCCGAGTTCCAATAAAACTTCGATGACTTCGAGATGTCCTCCTTCAATCGCCTTAAACATACATGCATTTATGTTTGGACTCTTTGCTAAGTTGACTCCCCTCCTGCAGAGATCTGGATCACCAAGACTTGCGGCGCGCAATGCCACTTCTCCAGGATGCGAGCCAATGTGTTGAGAGACCAAATGGAGTCGCTGGAGGATCTTGAAGCTAAGAGGAGAGATAGATTTAGGTAGATCTAAAATCGTTGGATCCTTCCCTAAACCTTTAAGAAAATACATCGCTCTGTCAACTGGATCTTGATCGGACTTTTGGCCCCAACAACCTGGATTTTGGAAAACACTAACAGCAAGGGCGCAGGCACGCCGGTCCACTTCCTTTAATCGAACGAGGCTCTTCCCAGGAAGGTTTTGAATCGTAAAAATAACGATCTCATCTGGAAACTGCCAAAAAAATTCACGTAGAGGAGTCATAAGCTAATCCCTATTTTAAACTATTTTCATTTCATTTTAAGGTCTTCTAAAGGCCTCTTTTCATCAGGCCTTCAATGAACCTTCTCATCTGCACTTGAGCTACTAAAGCCCTTTCAATGCGTTAAATTCGTTCACGAGAGTTATACGCATACAGCATCTCATCAACTTCTTGATCTTTGAAGCTTCCCAAAGCCTCCAGCTCTTCGACGGCGTCCAAATGGCCATTCTGGGCTGCCTTGTGTATCGGCCTCTCCCCAACTGTGTTCGTTGCATCTATCGAATATCCAAGTTTTACCAACTCTTTGATCGCATCTATGTGACCATTCTTAGCTGCATAGTGTAGAGCCGTCTCTCCTAATAGATCTTTTGCACCAATCAAACCTTTAAGCTCATGTAACTTTCTGATCACATCCGAGTGACCACCCCCAGCTGCATGAAGTATTGCTGTTGTACCAATGGGACATCTAAGCTCAGCCAACTTTATAATCACATCTGTGTGACCACAATGAGCTGCTTGATCTACAACGGTTTCATCAAGCGGACATCCAAGTTCCACAAACCTAGTAATGGCATATGTCTGGCTATTCATAGCTGCATAATGTAGAACGGTTTGCTTAGACTTGTCTGTTACTTCTAAGGAACATCCGAGTTCTACCAACTCTTCGATGGCAACCATGTCACCGTTTTTAGCTGCAAAGTGTATAGCCCTTCGATCATAAGTGTCTGCAACATCAATAGGACACCTAAGCTCATGCAGCTTTCGAATTGCACTCACGTGACTGTTCATCACTGCCAAAATAAGGGGACTGGGCAAGCGATACTGACCTCTCCATTCATCTTCATTGATTTCGATTTCATCAAACTCTTCAGTTTTGCCACAGAAGGCTGCCCATTGCAGAGGGGATATTCGACAAAGTAGATTAGGATTATGAGCAACCAATCGTTTTGCAATTGCAATTTTCCCGCTTCGAACTGCATCACTGAAGCTGAATGACCAAGGCGTAGGGTCCCTTGCTGTTGATGTATCGCCTACGAGATGAAGATTTAGTAACATGTCTACGACATCAAGATGTCCGCCTCTAATGGCTTCATCCATGCATTTTTGTTTATAGGCAAATCTACTTGCGTTTAACGCTTCTATGCACAGCTCTGTTAAACCTAAACGCGCTGCTCGTTCCGCCACTGCTTTTGGGTTCGAGCTAAGGTGTTCAGGGACCAGGTGGAGTCGCTGGAGGATCCTCAGGCTAAGATGAGAGATAGATATAGGGATGTCTAAAATCGTTGGCTTCCTGCCTGCACGTTTAAGCAAGTCAATGGCTTGGTCAACTTGGAACTGATCAGGCTCGCTGCCGGGAGCAAAACCAAGTCCCTTCCAATAGTCTAAACGCTGCAAAAGGGCAATCACAAGTGTACAGGCACGATGATCGACTTCCTTAAGTCGAAAGAGACTCTTTCCAGAAAGGTTTTGTATCACACAATGAGCGATCTCACATGGAAGCCGTCCAAGAAATCCTCGATTTTGATTTAGTTCCAACATGGGTTGATTCATAGAGAGAACAATTTTTAAAGGATACCGCCTTAAGCAGGATTAAAATTTATAAATTGATTTGTTTATTCAAAGTTATGCGAAATTTTTAACATAAAATTTATAAAATTTCAAGGTTTGTTAAGAAGAATTAATCTAATCTTTTTGGCAAAAAAGGATTATGCATAAGAGAGTGATTCGTAGATGTGATTTCAATAAATTTCTCACGTCTTAGATGGAATCAGAGATTCCCAACTCAACTGGATAAAAATCAACGAGCTTATGAATGCTACAAGACTCGCTTGTAGCCCTTATCGAAAAGCAGGCTCTTCCTCAAGGAAGCCGCTTGCGACTTCTGATTAAACATCTAAATTAGAGGTCTCTAGTCGCTCCAAGACTCTGATGGCATCTCTTTGACCGCACGCGATGGCCTTCTGCCGTGCCGTTTGACCATAGCTATCGATAGCATCTATAGGGCACCCAAGCAGCACCAACGCTGTGATGGTTCCTGTGTGGCCGTTCTCATCTGCACTCTAGCTACTAGAGCCTTCTCAATGCGTTAAAATTGTAGCTGAGATTCATACTCATACAGCATCTCATCTACTTCTAATCATTGGCGCTTCCTAGAGCTTTGAGCACTTCGATGGCAGCAGTGTTTTTAAGACCGACTGCATCATCCAGAGCTGTTTTTCCCCAGTGGTCGGTGGCATCCAATGGACATCCACGCTCCACCAACATACGAATCGCTTCCGTGTGATTATCGAAGGCTGCAAAATGTAGCGCTGTCCTCCCTTTATTGTCGACCGCACTAATAGAGCATCCCCGCTTCACCATTACTTCAATGGCCTCCACGTCACCCATACTAGCTGCAAAATGTAGGGCCCTTAGCCCGTCGTTGTCAGCTGCATCAAGAAGACTTTCATGTTCTGCCAACAATTTCACCGCAGTCGTACGGCGACGTCTGGCTGCAAAATGTAAAGCTGTTAGTTTATGACCGGTGGTTGAATCTACACAACATTCCATTTCCACCAATGCTCTGATAACTTCCGTATGACCATTCTCAGCTGCAATATGGATTGCAGCTGCTCCATATACATCTTTTGTATCAATTGGAAATCCAGACTCCACTAATACTTTGATCGCTGCCGCTTGGTCATTCATGGCTGCACGATGGAGAGGCATTTTCCCGTATTTATCGGTTACGTCCATACGACATTCGTGTTGGATCAACACTTTCATGACACCTATATGACCCTTCTGGACTGCATAATTTAGCGCCGTGCACTCGTTACCGTCGACTCCATCAACAGGACAACCGAGGTCCAACAACTTTGCCACAGCACCCTTGTGACCGTTCATCGCTGCCCAGTGTAGAGGTGTTCGTACATGAATGTCCGTGGAACTGATATCATAGCCAAGGCTATGTAGAGCCTCGATTGCATCGACTTGTCCACTATAGGCGGCGAAGTGAACGGGGCTTGACAAACCCCGAGCATCGAGTCTTTCTGCTGGCTCATGAAGTTCTTCAAGTTTGCCACGGAAAGCCGCCCACTGCAAGTCCGATACTTCAAGGCGAAAATCAGAATTATAAACAAGCAGGCGTTCGGCAACGGCTCTTTTTCCATTCTGAATCGAAATATGGAACTCGACTTCTGAGACATCCACATCCCTTTTCAATAACACTTCGACGACTTGGAGATGTCCGCCTTCAATCGCCTCATACAAACATCTACCCAGATCAGGACGCTTTGCTAAGTCGAGCCCTCTCATACAGAGATCTGGATCCCCAAGACTTGCTGCGCGCACTGCCACTGCTCCCGGATTCAAGCCCATATGTTGAGGAACCAAGTCGAGTCCCTGGAGGATCCTGAAGCTAAGATGAGAGATAGATTTAGGTAGATCTAAAATCGTTGGATCCTTCCCTAAACCTTTAAGAAAATACATCGCTCTGTCAACTGGATCTTGACACGGCTTTTCATCCCAACATTTTGGATTTTTAAGAAGATGCCCCGCGAGGGCGCACGCACGACGGTCCACTTCCCTAAGTCGAACGAGGTCCTTCCCAGGAAGATTTTGGATCGTAAGAAGAGCGACTTCATTTGGAATCCCTCCAAGAAATCCACTGCTTGTATTCAAATTTTTAACTCCTGTTTAATTAATATATTATGAATAAATTTAACACTTAATTTTTAATTATTATATTATATTTTATATAAAAAGTCAAGTAATTTATTTAATAATTTATAATTAAACACCTAAATTAGAGGCCTCGAGACGCTCCAAGACTTGGATGGCAGCTCTTTGACCGCACGCGATGGCCTTTTGCCGTGCCGTTTGACCATAGCTATCGATAGCATCTATAGGGCACCCAAGCAGCGCCAACGCTGTGATGGTTCCCGTGTGGCCATTCATCGCTGCAAAATGTAGCGCCGTTTGCCGATAACGGGTGATTGCTCTAACTGAGCACTCAGAAAACACCAGCCATGTGACCGCATCTGTGAGGCCATTCATGGCGGCAGAGTGTAGAACCGTCCGCTCTTCGTGGTCAGTTACATCCATAGGACAACCAAGCTCGACTAACACTTTGATGGCATCGGTATGACAGTTCATCGCTGCAGTGTGTAGAGCTGTTCGTGTATAATGGTCAGTGGCACTCACAGACGCTCCAAGACGTACCAACAGTTCGATGGCATCCGTGTAGCCGTACATAGCCGCACTATGTAGGGCTGTTTGACCATAGCGGTCAATGGCGTCGATGGAGCTTCCGAGGCCCACCAATTCTATGATCGCTCCTGTGCGACCACTCCTCGCTGCCCAGTGTAGTGCTGTTTGCCCGTTGCGGTCAATTTCATCCAAAGGACATTGATGATCTACCAATACTTTGATGGCTTCTATATGGCCGTATAAAACAGCTTTGTGTAGAGCCGTTTGTCTTTGATGATCGCTTTCACCGACAGGACATCCAAGATCCACCAGCACTTTGATCGCTTCTGTATGGCCGTGCATGGCTGCATAGTGTAGAGCTGTTCGGCTTCTATCGTCGCCTTGTGCAACAGAGCATCCACGTTTCTTTAATTCTATGATAGACTCCGTGTGGCCATTCATCGCTGCATAGTGTAGAGCCGTTTGACCATCACGGTCGGTGGCACCGACAAGACATCCAAGATCCACCAACACTTTGATCGCTTCCGTTTTACCCCGTTTGGCTGCAAAGTGAAGAGCCGTCTGCCAATGGAGACGACCCGTTGCACGTACAGGACACCCAAGTGCCACCAACACTTTGATCGCTTCTACGTAGCCATTCATTGCTGCCAAGTGAAGGGGGGTTAACAAGTGGTTGAAATCTCTCCACGGATCGGATGATGGAGTTGCTTTTCGTACGAGTTCTTCAAACTCCTCGACTTTACCGCGGAAAGCAGCCCATTGCATGGCTGATAGGTTATTCAGTCGATCCGGGTGAAGAGCAGCGAGTCGTTCTGCGATTTCGATTTGTCCTTCCAAAATTGCAACACGGAAATTGCCTAAAGTGGAGTCCAGGCCGAGTAACTTTTCTACGAGATGGCAATGACCACCAGCAATGGCTTCATCCATACACGCACTTCTATCCGGGCGGTTTGCAAATCCCCTCAGAGATTGAAGGGCTTTGATACACAGCTCTGCCTCACCGAGACGTGCTGCTCGTATCGCTACTGCTTGCCGATCGGAACCCATGTGTTGAGGGACCATTTTGAGTCGCCTGATGATCCTCAAGCTCAAAGAAAAGCTCGATGTTGGCAACTCTAGAATTGTAGGCTTCCGCCCTGTACATTGAAGCAAGTAAATCGCTCGATGGACTTGAGGGATCGTCGGCTCTTCGCCCTTTTCAAAACCCAGCCCCCTCCAATAGTCTAGATGCTGGAAAAGGGCGATTACAAGAGCATAGGCACGCTGATCCACTCCCCGAAGCCGAAGGAGATCATACCCCGAAAGATTTCCGATCGCACGAAGAGCGATTTCATTTGAAAGTGGCCAAAGAAATGGATAGGTTACGATCATCGTTTGATATCAAGTAGCAACGAGTTTTCATATATTTTAAGACATTCTGCTGATTAAAGGAAAAAAGCAGGTGATTCACAGACGTCATTTCAGTAGATTAGACGACTTAGATTCAAGCGACGTTCATGACTGACGGTCCTGGTGCATGAGTAAACTTTGTTTTAGTGGGTTTGATGATATCCGGAGGTAGAGCACCTCCAGAATGGACAGCTTTGTTATGAGCCAGCAATTGCCTGATCACAAGCTCATCGCCACGCCAGACTGCATAATGGAGAGCCGTTCGATCTTCTTCGAAATCGGATAAAAGGTATATAACTGCCTATTTTCGTGAACAACCGTTAGCATTTACGCCGCTTGAATACTGGTTTGGGGTCCTCTTCGTATTCTAAAAGTTCGTCTAACAAAACCACGGCATCTTTTTGACCATTCTCGGCCGCCTTCTCGAGAGCTGTTTGATCTAGATCGTCTTCGACCTCGGTATCACAATCGCGAGACAACAACAATTTGATGACTTTGGTATGACCTCTACTGGCAGCATGATGTAGAGCTGTTTGACCATCACGGTCTATTCCATCAATAGGGCACCCGAGATCGAGCAACATTTCCGCGGCTTCCAGATGACCCTGCCTAGCTGCAAAATGAAGCGGGCCTGGCAAATCATTTAAAGCTTTCCATGGCTCTGTCGTTCGCGTCAACGCATTAAACTCTTCAATCTTGCCACGGAAAGCAGCCCATTGCATGTCGGATAGGAGTCTTTGTAGATCAGGTTGTAGAGCAACGAGCCGTTCTGCGATAGCAATTTGTCTGTCCATATGCCCCTCCAAAAGGTAAGCGAAACCATCAAAAGAGCAGGTAGCTCGGATATTGAGTAACATTTCTACGATATCGGGCTGTTCTCCTCGAATTGCTTTATCCATGCACTCGCACAATTGCATGGGGGAAAACTTTGCTGGATCGAGCACCTTTATAAGCAGACCTGCATCCCCAACACCTGCTGCAAATTCGGCGATTTCATATACAGAATTGACGACTTCTCTAGGATTTGAGCCTGCACTGAGTGGGATCAAGTCGAGTCTTTTAATGATCATCCAGCTCACAGGAGAGGTCATTATTGGTAGTCCTAAAACCTTAAGACTCCCCCTTGTCTCCCTTGCACGTTTAACCAAAGCAAAAGCTCGTTTGACTTGAGCTTCCGTCGGGACTTTACCAGTTTCAAATCCACACCCACTCCAAAAACTTTGCAGGCTAAAAAGTTTCCGGACAAGGGCTTGCGCACGACGATCGACTCCTCGAACCCGCCAAAGATCATAGCTCGAAAGGGGCTCGATCGGAATAATAGCTACATGATCTGATAGCGGCCCAAGAAAACAGTTTGGACTGGGATTTTCTACTAGCATTGGTGATCTCCTTTTTTGAATGATTCTTGAATCAGATTAACATTACATATTTAAAAAACCAATAAAGATTGCAACAATGTTAAATTAATAAAAAAAACGAATTTTATAAATTTATTTTTTTAGATTAATTCAGTTATAAATGGGAAAACTTTTCGGTGTTGTAGGACTCGTTTATCACTCTTATCGAATATGAAAGCGGTTCTCTTTTATTGGTCTTGAAATCGATAAAAGGAACGGTAAGGAAACCACTTTCAGCACCGGATCAGACGGCTAACATAGCAGCCTCTAGACGTTCTAATACTTTGATGGCCACTGTGTACTTGTTGAATCCTGCATAATCTTTAGCTGTTTTCTCTTCATAGTCCATTGCTCCTACAGGACACCCGAGGTCCACCAACACTTTGATCATATCGGTATGACCGTTCTTGGCTGCTTCATGCAAAGCGGTTTGCCCTTTATGGTCGACTGCATCCACAGGACATCCGAGTTCCTTCAACACTTTCACCGCCTCGGTGTGGCCGAACGCGGCTGCCTTATGTAGGGCAGTTTGCGTTAGGAAGTCGGTTGCTCTAATATTACATCCAAGAGCCTTCAGCTCATTGATGGCTTCCACGTGCCCCCGCCTCGCCGCATAATGGAGAGCTGTTTGCTCATCATCGTCACGCGCATCCACAGGACATCCAAGCGCTTTCAATTCTTTGATCGCCTCCGTGCGCCCCCGCTTCGCTGCAAAGTGTAGAGCCGTTTCATTAACTAAGCCTAGGTTTTCTACTATAATTGAATCGCGGAGTCTCACCAGCTCTTTGATAGCCTCCGTGTGTCCATTCATCGCTGCCAAGAGAAGGGGGCCTGGCAGACGATTGATGCCTTTAAATGCGCCTGGTCTTCGTGCTAGTTCATCTAAATCTTCTGTTCTGCCGAGAAAAGCCGCCCATTGCAAATCTGAGACTTCACGGCGTAGATCAGGGTTATGATTAACGAGTCGTTTGGCAATTTCGATGAGTCCTTTAATGATTGAAAAACGAAAAATTATTCTGGAGACGGGAGCACCCAAGTCGATTAACATTTCTACGACATCAAGGTGCCGGCCTTTAATCGCACAACACATGCATGCAGCTAGGTCTCGTATGTGAGGGGGATTAAGTGCCTCCCTACATAGTTCGACATCACCAAATCTCGCTGCTTGTTCCGCGAGTTTTTGAGCTTCTATAGCGTGTATAGGAGTGATGTTGAGTCCTACGAGGATTCTCCAGCTCAAACGAGATTCCCGAGGCATATCCCAAACCGTAGGAATCCTCCCTGCACTTTGAATCACGGAGATGGCTCTTTCAACTTGAAACTGATTAGGCACACTGCTAAGTGTGAAACCAAGTTCCCTCCAATACTTTACAAACTGCAAAAGACCGATCACAAGTCGATTGGCATGGTAATCGACTTCCTTGAGTCGAAAGAGGCTCTTCCCAGAAAAATGTTTCAATACAGAAAAAGCAGCTTCATTTGGAATCTGTCCAAGAAATGCCTTTGGAAGTGGATTTCTATCTATTTCAAACATCGAATCTCTCCAACTTTGAATGAACTTTATTATTTACTAACTAACCCAGAAGACCTATCCCTATAGAAGCTAGTTAACGTGGACTTCGGCTCCTACAAAATTCAATACAATTCCGGGTACGTCATTAGAGCCTCCAAGCCTCTCCAACTCTTTGACGACATGAGCACAACCGCTCTTAGCTGCAAAACTTAGAGCCGTTATTCCAAATCAGTCCATTGCAGCGATTGGGCAATGGAAGCGGCCAAAGAAATGGATTTGGATTTTCTACTAACATCGAGCGCCTCCAGATATTAACAAGAATAAAGATATTAAAACAAATTAATTATCAAAATGATAAAAAATAATTTTGTAATTTTTATATTTTAAGTTGTTCAATTATTTAAAAATAACAAAAGAAAGATCGTTGTTAATTCTAAATAAAGCGTCTAAACCCATTTGTGCAGGGCACCAGTAGAGCATCCAAAACTAGACAACAACTCATAACACTCTATCTGCTTGTGAGTGGATGCATAATCTAAAGCCGTTCGTCCAAGAGTGTCGGTGACTTCTACCGAACATTCAAGTTCCACCAATGTTTTGATAGCACTCGCGTGACCATTTCTCGCAGCATGATGTAGAGCCGTTTCTCCATGGATATTGGGTGCGTCTATCAAACACCCAAGCTCCAACAACTTTCTGATGACCTCTGTGTTGCCATGCTTCGCTGCCTTATGCAGTGCTGTTTCCCCAAAGTTGTCTGCTTGATGAAGGTTGTAGTGAAGAGCTATCAGCTCAGTGACAGCTTCTATGTGACCATCAGTCGCTGCCCAATGTAGAGGCGTCATTCCATTATCACGATCGACTACATCCACAGAGCATCCGAAGTTCACCAGCAATTTGATAGCACCCACGTGTCCTTGCCATGCTGCAAGATGTAGAACCTTTCTTCCTCCATTATCCACAGCGTGAATATTGGCTCCCCGATTGACCAACTCTGTGATCACATCTATGTGACCATGCCACGCTGCTACATGTAGAGCCGTTTCACCCCCTCTGTCTGTTTGATCAATAGGGCAGTTGAGATCCAGCAGCTTACTGGTTGCATCTTTGTGACCAGACCTGGCTGCTTTATGAAGGGCTGTTTGACCCTCGCAGTCAGTTTGGTCAATAGAACACCCAAGAGCCACCAACTCAGCGATGGCTTCGGTCTTCCCGCTCCTAGCTGCTTTATGAAGAGCCGTTTGCTTTGTATAATCAGTTCCGTCAATAGAACTTCCAAGAAACACCAGCAGTGTGATGGCATCTACGTGACCATGCCAGGCTGCATAATGTAAAGCCGTTAGGTCTAGAGAATCATGATTATCAATAGGACAATCCTCATCCAAAACCAACGTTGAGATGAGACGCGTCTCACCTTGCATTGCTGCGTAAGAAAGGGCATTTGACAAGCGATACAAACGGTCCGAGCCCTCTTCTTCACGACTCGAATTTGCCCCTTGCCGACTCTGTAGCTCTTCTACAAGATCAGGACTATGAATTGCCAATCGTTTAGCCACACGGAGATTTCCACCTCGAATCGCTCCATCCATGCACTTTCTTTTATTAGAGCGGGTTACGCATTCTCCCTGAAATTTGAGCGCCTTCATACAGAGTACTTCATCACCAAGACTGGCTGCACGTTCCGCCACTGTTTGCGGATCCTCCGATCCAATGTCTTGAGGGACCAGTTTGAGTACCCTCATCATCGCCCAGCTCAAAGGAGAGATCCATGATGGCAGATCTAAAATCGTACGACACGGAGCTCTTCTTCTAACTAACCAAAAAACTCGTTGAACATGAGATTCATTAGGCGTACACTCTCTTAAACCGTGACTCTTCCAAAAGTTTGTATCTTGCAAAAGTTCGACCACACGCCGGCGCGAATCACGACTGACTCCCTTAACACGAAGGAGATCAAACCCCGAGAGGTGTTGAACCACAGAATAAGGGTATTTTGTTGAAGGAAACAAAAAAAGTGTCATAGATAACTCCTGGTTTGAACCATTTTCATTATATTTTAAACTGTCCAACGGTCACTTTCGACCCGGTTTTTTAATAAACTTTCTCAACTGCGCTTTCGTTTATTACAAGATCTATTCCCTTTCAGATGTTGGAGACTCTCCAACATCTTTTTGGATTCTATTTCGCCGTTCATCGCTGCAAAGTGTAACGCCGTTCGACCCTCGTGGTCTTCTATTCGAATATCGCATCCGACATCCTTCAACATGTACATGATTTCCGTATGGCCATTCATCGCTGCAAGATGTAACGCCGTTCGCCCTTTGCGGTCGGTGACTCCTATATCGCATCCAAGGCTTATCAACTTGATGATGGCATCCATATGACCTTTCATTGCAGCAAGGTGTAGCGCCGTTCGACCAATGCAATCCTTCGCATCGATGGGGCTCCTACCCATCAATATAAGCTTTACAATGGCGCTGGATCTGCCTTGTATAGCTGCTTTATGAAGCGTGCTAATCGAGAGATTCCACAGTTCCGGAGAGTCTACGCCTTCTTCGAATCTTTCCTTTTCTTCTGCTTCAAGTTCACATCTGACCAAGTAGACGTTTCGATCTAATAAATCTTGAGGTGGCTCAAAGCAGCGCGATCTCCAATACTCTCCACTCTTTAAAAGAACATCTACTAGCCGCCTGGCGTCATTGTTGACTTCATTCAATCGCATGAGACTCTTCCAAGGAAGATATCCTATCACATGGAGAGCAATTTCTTCCGGAAACGGTTTAAGAAGGATTCTAGTTCTATCATTTTGAATCTTAAGCTGAACCAGTTGTTTTATATAGTAAGGCTCTCTTTTGAGTAAATGAGAAAGCTTTTACTCTTGAGATCTTTCAAAAGATGTCGTCTCAGCTGAAATTGTTACAAATAGAGTGATGAAGGTTCTGCTAGAGAAGTTGATGGAGTATCAGGATCGACTCTTCTTCATGGACTCCCATCCACTTTACGCCGCTTGACTTTTGGTTCGATCCTCTCTTCGTATTCGCTTAAAACTGCCATGATATCAAGATAAAAATACCCCACTGCAAGATCTCTTGCTGTTAATCCTTTGTTGTCCGTTGCACTCAATGGACATCCACGATCCAACAACTTTTTGATCGTATCCGTATGACGATTTTCTGCTGCCCAATGTAGAGCTGTTCGCCCCAGGTTATCCGTTGCTTCGACAGAACATCCGAGTTTCACCAACATTTCAATGGCATCTGTTTGGCCATGTTTTGCTGCTGAGTGAAGAGCCGTTAGTCCATTTTCGTCAGTGGCTTCCATATTGCATCTAAGATCCATTAACACTCTAATGGCTTCCGTGTGACCTCGCTTCGCTGCAACATGTAGAGCAGTGTTTCCTGTCTCATCAGTGGCTTCAATGGGGCATCCAAGATCCTTTAACACTCTAATGGCTTCCGTATGACCTCGCTTCGCTGCAACCTGTAAAGCCGTTTTTCCTGTATCGTCAGTTTCCAGAATATTGGCCCCAAGATGATGCAAAGCAACGATAGCTTCTGCTTGTCCGCTGCTTGCCGCGAAGAAGAGGGGACCTGGAAAGTCTTCTGAAGCTTCCAATGCACCTGGTCGCCCTGCGAGTTCATTAAAATTTTCTGTTCTCCCAAGAAAAGCTGCCCACTGTAGGTCTGATATATCACGACGTAGATCAGGTTTTAGAGAAACTAACCGTTCGGCGATGGCGATTTGCCCTTCCTGAATAGCTATAAGAAAATAGTTTAAATCGGGATACCACCCCGTCTCTAGAAACATTTCTACGACATGAAGATGTCCCCTCCTAATCGCTTTCAGCATACTGAAGTTAAATTCCATGGAGTCTATTAATACCCCTTGAGGAGAGATCTCCCTGATCGAGTCGAGGGCTTTCCTACACAGATCTACATCACCAAGACCTGATGCGCGTTTCAATACTGCATAAGGCTTCGACTCAATGTCATGGCGGACCAATTTAAGTCTACTAAGAATCTTCCAGCGCAAAGGAGAAGTAGATGCAGGCATTTCTAAAATTGAAAACCTCTGACCTCTAATTCTATCTCTCTTAATCATCAAAAAGGCGATTTCATATCTATCCTTAATCACGGAAAAGGCTCGGTCAACTTCGATTTGAGTGGGTACATTGTGAAAACCAAGCCAGTTCCAATATGCTCCATGTTTGAAAAGCGCGACGACAAGATCGTGGGCTCGACGATCCACTACCTTGAGTCGAAGAAGCTGATAACCCGAAAGATTTCGAATCGCAAAAAGAACAACTTCATCTGGAAGCTGCCTAAGAAAAGGACTTGCTACATCCATTTTGACTCCGAGTGTAAACGAAGGTTGTTATATTGTAAGGCTCCCTTTTGAGTAAATGAAAAAGCGTGTGGCTTAATGTTTGAGTGAACGTTTCTAAAATTTTTTTTCAACTCAAGTAGGTACAACTTTTCCGATGAAAGTTCAGCTGTAGAGTTTATGGAGTGTCAGGATCGACTCTCCTTCATCGACTTTAACTCGATTTATGCCGCTTCACTTTAGGGACCACTCTCTCGCTGTTGTCATAGAGGGCTTTCCAGATGTAGAAGGTTGAAGTAGAGATGCCATATTTGATGCAGAGATTGTGAGCTGTGATCTCCTTCTTTGCCTCTTCAAGGAGTTGATTGATTTCTTCTCTAGTGAATTTGCTGACTTCTCTTGGTAGGGAAGCTCCAAGACGAAGACACTCTTTAATGGCATCCATGTAGCCGTATCTAGCTGCCTTTTGCAAAGCCGTTTGCCCTTGGTGGTCGGTTGCGTCGATAGGACATCCGAGATCGACCAACTCTTGAATGACTTCCGTGTGGCCATATTTAGCTGCCCAGTGTAGAGCAGTTAACCCCTTACGATCTGTTGTCTCCATTGCACACTCAAGGTCTGCCAATACAGAGACTGCATGGGCGTAGCCATGCATCGCTGCATCATGTAGAGCTGTGAGCCCTTCAAAGTCGGTAGCCTGTATAGGACATCCAAGAGTGACCAGCTCTCGAATGGCATCTGCGTGACCATTCATCGACGCAGAGTGTAGAGCCGTATGAGCCAGCAGGTCGGTTGCATCAATACAACACTTCAGTTTGACTAACTGTCTGAGCGCTAACGAGTGACCATTCTTCGCTGCCTTATGTAAAGCGGTTTGACTTTGAGGGTAATCGACAGCATCTACAGGACATCCACGTTTGATCAACACCTTGATGGCATCCGTGTGACCACCCAAAGCTGCCTTATGCAAAGCCGTTTGCTTTCGACGGTCAATTGCCTCTATGGAGCATCCAAGGTCTGCCAACGTGTCAATGGCCTCCGTGTGACCTTCCCTAGCTGCCCAATGGAAAGCGGTTTGCCCATGCAGGTCGGTTGCATCGATTGGACACCCAAGACTCACTAATTTTATAATGGCACGAATCTGTCCATACCAGGCTGCATAATGGAGAGCTGTGAGCCTTTCAAAGTCCGTTGCCTTGATAGAGCATCCAAGATCCACCAACTCTTGGATGGCCTCCGTATGACCGTTCATGGCAGCAGAATGTAAAGCCGTTACTTCAAAATCTCGAGTTTCTTCAATGTTCGCTCCGAGACTGTACAAAACTGCAATCGCGCCGACCTGTCCGCTGTATGCTGCGAAGTGAAGGGGGCTGGGCAGTCCATTGTCCCCTTTCAATGCCTCTGATGATCGTACACGCTTTCTTGATACGATTTGATGAATATCCTCAGTTTTACCACAAAAAGCGGCCCATCGTAGTTTTGATATTTCACGCAGTAGATCTGGGTTATGAGCAGTCAGACATTGAGCGATCGCGATTTGCCCTTCCCTAATTGCACGAGAAAAACACTCTGAAGAGGCAGAAACACCCATGGCGAGGAACATTTCTACGACATCGAGGTGTCCGCCTCTAATCGCATTCATCATACACTCACTTACATTGGAGAAATTTCCTGATTGAATCACTCTCCTACAGAGACCTGCATCACCAAAACTCGCTGCCCGCTTCGCGACTTGTTGAAGATCCAATTGACTGCCTTGTGAGGCCAGGTTAAGCCGCCTGATAATCTTCCAACTAAAAGGAGAGGTGGATGCTGGTATATTTAAAATTGAGGGTCTTGGGCCTGCACATTTCACCAAAGAAAAAGCTCTTCCAAGTTGGGGTTGAGTTGGTTCTTTGCCAACTGTAAAGCCGAGCCACCTCCAATAACCTTGCTGGCTGAATAGCTCGATCACAAGGCGGTGGGCGCGACGATCGACTTCCTTAAGTCGAAGAAGATCATACCCCAAAAGGTTTCGAATCGCAAAAAGAGCGATTTCATTTGGAAGCGGCCAAAGAAATGGAGTTGTTTCCATCATCGGTTAACTTCAAGGTTGAACAAGCTCTGTTATAACAGAGTGATTTTTTATCTTAAATTGTAATGAATCTCGCTGATTAAAGAAAAAACGCGTGATTCTTAGACATCAGTTTTTAGATCAAATTCAGGACACGAGCAAACCAGAAGCCGACAGTGACGACAAGCATAGGAATGAGTGCGGCGACAAAGAGGCCAACGTGGCTGATTCCATCTTTGAAGTGTTTGCCGAGGATGGCATGTCCTGCAGGGTTCGGAGCGTTTGCAATGACAGCCAGACTACCAGGGTTAGCCAGGGATTTGTTATACTTTGACCAGTTGCGATTGCGCCTCATGGGGTTTTCTCCTTATTTTTTTGTAATAAAGAGTTTACCCAGTGCTTTTTCTACTTATCAAATCATTTTTTCTCTATTGTTCCTTCTTTCCTAGTGAGTTACGCAACACACCCAAACCTTTGAAAAAAGAACAGTTTATCAATCAAAACAAAGTCGCACTTCAATATGCTGATAATCTTAATTTAATTGGAGTTAACATTAAAAAAGAGTTAATCGAATTTATTAAAGAAAACTGCCCGAACATATAACTTATTAAGCTGCCAAGAAGTACTACTAATAAAGATTTAGAGCACCTTAGCATTATGAAAAACCTGACAAGTCTTAATGCAAAAAGAGTACCAATGCTGGCGTTAATTCGCTTCAGAGACATCTTCCTCATGTCACGAAAATACGCTAATAGCGCAGTAGGGCTTTGAGGGGAAGCTCCGCTCAGAGAGATCAAAATGACCTTTAATTGAGGGTCTGATAATACAATTTATTTTACATAAGTCTTTGGTTATGAACTTCTTATTTTTTTGTCCTTTTGTTAAATTCGCTTTCTTGAGCTTCTCAACCCCTTTTCCTCGGATAAACATAGTAAG
>CAZPBC010000018.1:11875-38498 GCA_964584775.1 uncultured bacterium | reverse complement strand
ACCATTTTTCCTGATCATTTCCAATTGATAGAGCCACCTAAAAATCAGAACGACGAAGATGAGACTAAGCCACGTCCTTTTTGTCGTAATGTATCAGTTCCTGAACAAGTCTATAGGTACATCGTTACAAATTGAAGCAAGAATTGGTCCATTACATTCAGGAGCGTTTAGCAAACCATTCTGTTGGAACAAGAGTGTGGTAAGCTCCAGCTGGCCGCCCTGCATACGCTTCAACATCAATATCTCTTCCTGACCACTTACGACACTTTCTTCGAAAATACTCGAGATCTCCCTCTTCCTGTTCAACGACCAAAACTTTAAGAAGCGTCGACGGATTTATGGGAATATCCCGATTGAATCCCGCCCAAACAGCTTTTGAGTTTCCAATCAAAGCCGCAAGTTCAGCCCTCCGCTCAATATTTCGTCGAAAGACCAGAACAAGAGGTCCGTACCTTAACTCCGGGTAGGTAGAAACGAAGGCACCAGGATGTTTGCCTTCATGCCGCACCTCCAACTTTCCACTTCTTAGAATTCCCTTGAGGCCATCCCAGTCCGTGGCATGGTAGAAAACGGGAGTATCATCTTGCTTAGGCCAAGGATGGGGGACACCGGATCGATTCTTGTAGACCGCACTCACCAATGTATCTTTTGCATTGAGTGCTCTTACAGACGTGTCTGGTCCAAGGAGTTCTACAAAAGCTCTTCGCTCTACCCGTGAAGATCCCTTCCAAGTAGAAGCAAATGCTTCATGATTCGCCGCTTTTTCCCAAAGGGTTTGAACAGCCTCTGGAGTGGCAAACCATTTTGAACGGAGCTTCGACTCGAGAGTGTGAAATGCCTCCTCCACTCTTTTGTCATCGGTAAAGTGACTCACAGCGCTCCCTTGTGGGTACACCACATCGTTTTGAACAATGGCACATGGGGGTGCGACCGGCTCTGCCATAGAGGGTTGAACCAAAAGAGCTGCTTGCTCTGGAGTGTCTATGAGGCGCCCCCCAAAAATCTCTTTCTTTTCTGGTTCTTCAAAGGCTTTTGGGTGATAGGCGTCTAAATAGTGTGTGAGGCGGGGGCAATAAGAAGGAGCAAAGAGTGAAAGAGGAATTAAAGCAGGAGCTACTCCAACAAAAACGATCGCTTTATAAGCAGCTCCTGTCATCTCATCGACATGATCACCCACTCTATCAAAGTCAACATTCTCGACCACTTTTCCTAAAATCACTTTTTTTACCATTAGTTGTGCTGACTCAACACAGAAACAAAACAGAAAAAATACTGAGCGGACCGTCTCAGCAACGACTTTTGCCACAACAAAGACTGCAAGAGGAGCTGTTTCAAGACGGCTGACTCCCATCAATACAGCACCCTTTACCACGCCTTTCGAACTTTTATCTAAGCCGTACTTCGCTTGCCAATTGAGAGGATCTAAAAAATACTCCTTCGTTCCCGTAATCATCCATCACATCTAATCTGAATATTTTAGATAACCGAGTTTGACAAGAAGCTCTAGAACGACCTCTTCCTTGGTAGAGAAGACCGTTTTCCAACCACCTTCGTCCAAATCCACGGTATCATAATCAAAAATCTCATGAAGACTTCTCGTGCCGAGGAGGCGCTCAATACTTGTCGTGATAAAGGCATTTCCGCGTTCGTTCTCAAGCAAGGTATCCAGTTGTCTTTTCACCTGAGATAGGAGCGTCTCAGGGGTGAGGTGGTTATAAAATGCTTCGACCGCTTGAGCCACAGACATCTCTAAAAGTCTCCCCTCGACATAGCTACTCCAGTAATCAAAGGTGACCGGCTGCTTCAAGCCAATGTGAGGAGCAAGACGGTTTCTCATGAAAAGTTCTGAGTGTGCAAACTCTTCTAAATTTTCCACTCCGACAACTCCCTCAACAAACTTTCGGGACCCTGATTGAAGATGAAGTGTTCTTTGAAGGATGGAATCCACGAACAATTTCATTTTTTCAAGAATATCCATCTCCACCTGCTCAGTTTGGTACTCCACAGGCATCGTCGCGTAAAAATCCTCAACTCCGCCCTTTTGCCCCGTCACACATTTTTGAATGAGATAGGAGAGACCGAAGACCCCTTGTTCAAGAGGCGTGACCAACTCCTTCTCTTCAATCCAGTCGCGGCACTCTGAAAAGTATTTTAGGATCGCATGGAGCTGAAGCGTCTCTTTAGGAGGAACCTCCCCCTCTTTACCAGTCCAATCGATCCAAAGTTTCAGATTTGCGTTTCTTTTTAAAGAGCTCAGCAAATCTTCAGGACTCGGCAATTGTGAATCGGCTGTATACTCTTGATGGCGATCCGTCAGGCGGGCCTGGATTCGATCTACCAGCTGAATGAACTCAGAGTGGGTCATCACGGGAGAAAAAGCGACTTCACCTGCCTCCTTTGCCTTTTGAACAAATCCCTGCTGATTCACCTGAACTTTTTTTGAGGCAACCTCGTAAACTGGAGTAGAGACTCTCACTGTACTCATAGCACTACGAACATGGTCATCATAGACGCGGTAGCGGTTATTGATCTGCCTATAAGCTTCATCTGTTGTCTGACCCGTCACAAGAGCCAAATCGTCATCATGAAAAGTAAGAAGGCGCTGTGCAGCTTGCGAAAGTCGATTCACTAGAAATCGATCAAAACAGGAGCGACAGAACGTCATGACCTCGTTGTAGTCTAACTCATAACGACCGAGGTTTGTCAAAGCTTGAATCCGGGTGGAGTGAGAGAGGTGACTCAAAACCAAAACCCAATCTGCGCTAACACTCCGGACTAAAGTTCCTAAAGAATGTTGACTGAGGATATCATCCAACTCTGCATCAGAAAACTTTTGGAGTAATTTCATGACGTCGAGGAGCTGTCCTTCAATAGCCTTGGAGTCGACTAAAACATCGATCACAGCACGTGTAGATGAAGTGTCCACTTTGACACTATCGACAAGCGCTTGTAGAACTTCGACCTCGACCAACTCTTTAAACTGATCGAGTTTTGATGAGATCTCTACAGGAGGCGTTGAAGACTCAAATGGAGCTAGCACTTCTACGCCGAAACTCTCTCGGAGTTCTCTCATACCGTGGAAGAATCGGTTTAGAAGAATAGGAGCAGCTTCATGAGGATCCATCACCTCCCTGAGAGGGGGAGGAATTTCCGCTGGTGGACACGAAATGACAGTAGAAAGGTGGTCACTAAACGTCTCTACAGTAGGTGGTCTTTCGGGTACATCATAAGGAGTCGGCTCGGCGATAGTTGGTCGTTCTTGCACATCATAAGGAGTCGGCTCGGCGATAGGTGGTCTTTCGGGTACATCATAAGGAGTCGGCTCGGCGATAGTTGGTCGTTCTTGCACATCATAAGGAGTCGGCTCGGCGATAGGTGGCCGTTCGTGCACCACCACAGGAGGTGCTGGCCTCGGGACTGAACAGGGTATAGGCCTTCGGAAGAAGCGATCTTCGAAGAGGGGCTTTTTGGGGGTATAGAGACCGAAAACTTCTGTCACTTCAGGACACAAATCAGGAGCAATGAGTGAGAGAGGAAGTAGCATGGGAGTCGTGATAGTAAATCCAGCCGCTTTCCATGTCGAATCCAAACCCTTCTCAATCGTATGAGTGATATCATCACCTTCAGGTCCTTCAATCAACCCTAAAGTCCCATAAGAGAGACTCAAATAAGCGAGTTGAAAGGCGAGGTGGGAGCAATGAAAGGCGGTCTTTGCACACTCTTTCACGATCTGTGCGAACAAAAACACCGCCAAAGGGGCCGTTTCAAGACGGCTAATAACTCCCCCAAGAAGGATTTGAGGTGTAGAATTGGGATTACAATCCGCATAACCCGCCTGCCAGCTCAACGGATCAAAAAAATAATTACGCACACTCAAAGTCATGATTTATCCTCATTAAAAATAACGTTTCAATAAGGATAAAATAGTTATGTTATATAGTAGATTAAGAGAATATATAGAGGGAATTAAGTCCTTAAGAACTAAAGGGCTGCTAATAGGGGCCTTAAGGGGGTCTTTCAACAGGTTTTTTTCACGTGGGGCCGACTCCTTCAAAACGACACGATCGTCAAGAAACTTTTAGCCCCCTAAACACTGGATACGTTGAATAGGACAATCGCACACCTAAGGGTTTCCCTATCAGCAGCATCCTCATTGTAGCAACTCTCGATTTTTATGAAGAGATCAGGTATGCTTTTTACAAGAATTGAGGAGGTTTTGATGCCAGAGTACAATCCTGTAGGTAGCACTTTAAAATTACCTTTTTACAGACCTTCAGCAGAGCGGAGAACCCCAGAAGGACGAGCCGTCCTTTCTCCTGAATCACGCGCACGTATCCGTGCCGCCACAACTGCTGTATTTGCAGCCTTTCAAGAAAGAAATCGTTAATGGAAAAGAGCACCACCCGCAAAGAGAACCTCCAACTCATCGGCATCCAAGTCCGCACCAACAACAGCCTCGAAATGGATCCTTCAACAGGAAAAATTGGACCCACTGTCCAAACCTATTTCCATCAAGGCCTTGCAGAAAAAATTCCCCACCGCAAGCACCCCGGAACGACACTCTGCGCCTATACCGATTACGAAAGTGACCACACTGGCGACTACACCTACTTCATCGGGGAAGAGGTGACCTCTTTGAACGAAGTTCCCGAGGGCCTCACCACCCTCATCATCCCTGCTCAGACCTACACCAAATTTACAAATGGTCCAGGAACCATGCCCGATGTGGTCCGTGAGCCCTGGATGAAAATTTGGGAAATGAGCAGTGATGAGCTCGGAGGCACCCGCTCTTATATCACGGACTTTGAAGTCTACGACAGCCGCGCTGCTGACCACTCTAATGTCGTTCTAGACATCTATATCGGCTTGAACTGAGTTTAATAATACTTGGTTATAATCAACCCCTCCTGATAAGTTTTTTAATACCTATAGGAGGTCTTTTATGAAACACACCCTGATCTTTCTCGCGCTGCTTATTTTCAGCTTTAACAATGCCCCAGCAGATGTCCCCTCTGAGCCTGAGTATCCCCAATACCATCCAGACTCCTATCCTCAATACGATCCACATGTGGAAAAAATTGTTTATGAACCCTCCGGTGACCACTTCCTTGCACATATTTTTCTCACCACCGACCAGGAGTTGATCTTCCAACTGGAAAAGTCAAAAGAGCACCTTCTCACTGAATTTGAGGAGGAACTGGTACCAGGCAGCCGTGCCTATATAGATGTGATCTGGGATGACGATCCTGGTTTAGGAATCAGTTGTGGGAAGGACTATCTCTTCAAAGTCTATCCAACTCTAATGACCAAGAAAAACCTGCTACAAATCACTGAAGTCATCAATGAAGGGATTATATTTTTTAAAAAACACACGATCGTCTTAAGTGACGGATCTCATTGGCAATTCTCGATAGCGAATCAGTATTGGAAAAAAAACGATCGTATCATCATCAGCCGCGCTCCTCATGTTGAGGGCTTTTTATTGATCAATATCAACGTGCTCTACTCAGAAAATGGTGATCTCATTCCTTTTGACTATGCGACAGTCCAAGCTGTGCCCATCCAGCCAGAATAGATTGAAGAGTTATCAAAGCTGAACGGTCAGGATGTGTTCGTCCGACACATCTTTGGGTTTGCTAAGAATCTTTTTAGCTTCATCCATGTCAAAAGAGGATAAACTGGCGTTTGACTTCATATGCCGCAGAAGCAAATCTTGTGAAGGTTTTTCAGGGCTATCATAGCGCCACTGATCAAAGTCCACTGCCCTCCAATGATAAGGTCCTATCGGAATGTAGATCTCCAGGGTCCCTAAACAGTAGCACCAGTAACGACACTTCGACAAGGACCTTCCTTGGAAGGTTTCACTTTCAGTGGGGAAGTAGACACGGTTGTTGATCTTGAAATCATTCGGAAAAAGCCCCGCCTGCCGTGCCATCATGTTGGAAATCGAGCTCTGCATTCTGTAAAAAAGCCAAGCCACCTTTTTCTCAACATCACCATACATTCCTGCAATCACTCTTTCACTCAACGTCCCCTTTGCCACAGGCATGAGTGAGGCTTCATGGTATTCTGTAGAGACGTTGGGGTCCCCTTCATAGGGATTGTGCATCCACTTCTCTGGGAGACGATCATTAAAATACCCAAAAGCAGATGCATTACGATGTGGATCTTCCCTAAAAGGAACGTTACGTCGTGAAACCCAAAAGACTGCATCAATGCGAATCACGTGAGGGGAGCGCTCATGAAGGACTTTTAATCCACGGTAGACGGCCTCCACAGGCTCCATCTGGTCATCAGGAGTAGGACGGCCATCGAGACGCAATGCAAAGACTTGACCTGCCCGCTCGACTTTGAAGACCATGGCATGCCCCCCACCTGCGATATTTTCGATATGGGTGGTGGTCTTCGCGAGCTCAGCTAAAGTGAGTACCTGAAAAGATGTCGTAGGAACTTGCATAAGGAAAGGAGTATACCGTCCACTCCCCTTCAGCTCAAACGAAGGAAAATTTTTAATTCAGGTCGAAAAAGAGGATTTTTGCAGAACCCTCTGAGATCAATGCAAGTGAACTCCCTGAGTCTAGAGCCACCCCATCGCCCTGCTTTAGTTTCTCACCTCGAAAATCGACACTCCCTTCTGTGACCTGAATCCAGCCATACCGACCTGGATCAAGAGATTTTTCAGCCGGGATTTCAGGCGTTAAGTTGAGTGCATAGACCTTGACATCTTGGTGAATCCGTAAAGACTCTTCTTCTCCCCCTTTCGAGGCGAGCAAGATCCATTCATTTTCTTTGTTTGGAAGGCGCACCTGCTGATACCGGGGGGAGACTCCCTTTCTGTCTGGAGTAATCCAGATTTGAAGGAGATGGGTCTCATCTTTCGATGAGGGATTGTATTCACTGTGGCTAACCCCCGCGCCAGCACTCATCGCTTGGATCTCCTGTGCTTGAATGATCTCGACGTGATCCATGCTATCTTTGTGCGCTAGCGACCCCTCAAGAAGGATGGTCAAAATTTCCATATCTTTATGGCCATGAGTTGGGAATCCATGGCCCGGAGAGATCGTATCTTCGTTAATGACGCGCAGTGTGCGATATCCCATGAACTGAGGATCATAGTAATCCGCAAAAGAAAAGGTGTGGTACGTCTTCAGCCAACCATGGTCAAAAAAGCCCCGTTCCCCTGCTCTTCGGATCTTATACCCTTTTGAAGTGTTTAGTTTCATTGTCGTCTGACCCTCTAGATTGAAGGTGAATATCGTCATGAGCAGTGCAGCTAGAGTGACCGCCCTTGCGCAAATGGATTTTTGCATAGCAGCTCCTGTGTGAGTCTCAAGAATGTGTATTATAGAATTAAATATAGAAAAAAGTGGTGGCCAGAGCCGGAATCGAACCGGCGACACAAGGATTTTCAGTCCTCTGCTCTACCGACTGAGCTATCTGGCCAGAGGTCAACCAGGTTACACAATCACATCGTTTAAATACAAGCCTTCATGCAAAATCGAGGCTAGTCGTAGGCACCGACTTGGTGGTTGTTCAGCTGGGAGCGGAGCTCGATCATGTCCTCAACGATCTTGATCGCCTCGGTGAGCTGCTGCTTAGGTGTGAGCCCTTTTTCGGTGAGGGTATTCATCTGCCCCTCAAGGCGGAGTTCACTACGGTCTTTGAGCTCAGGGATCATCTTCTGCCAAGAACTCTTGCGCGCCTGGAGAGTGGGGAGGTAGTAACGCATGAACCATGACTTCGCCTCAGGGCTGATGTCAGAGAGGGTATCCTGATAGGCGGGAGGGATGGTGTTGTTCTTGAGCTCTTCCTCATTGTCATGGTTCCTCTCACCAATGTCTTCAAAAACAAGCTCGCTTGGAACGACGACGTCAGCAAGGACGCCCTTCTCTTGAGGTGTCTTTCCAGAGACGGTGTAGTAGGTCCCGACAGTGACTTTATAGTAAGATCCATTGTTCTTTGTCGTGACGTTTTGGCTTTGGATGGATCCTTTTCCATAAGAGCGGTCATCCCCTGCAATGACAGCCACCCCGTAATCTTGAAGGGCTTGAGCGACAATTTCTGCTGCCGAAGCGGTCATTCGAGAGATCAGGACAACAAGGGGTCCGTCGTAGAAAGTTTTTCCATCCAGGTCGCGGTAATAATTTTGCTCGCCGTCATTATACTTCGAGATGACGATCACTCCATTGGTGATGAAGAGACCTGCGACCTTCACCGCCTCAGAGAGGTATCCCCCCGTGTTGGAGCGGAGATCCAAAACAAGCCCCTTTAAAGGAGCTGTTTTGCGGAGGTTGTTGATCGCTTTTTTGATGTCTTTCTCACTGCTCACTCCCTTCCCATTATTATAAAAGGAGTGGAGAGTGATCCGCCCGATAATGCCATCATCCACTTTCGAATAAGAGCTTTCGACACGGTCGTCATCCAGAAGGATATGTTCACGGACAAGGTGAACATTGTAAGTGGTGCGGGTATCAGGACGGTAGAAGGTGAGGCGGATCGGATCGCCCTCATCCCCTTTAAGGTCCCTCATCACTCGCTGATAGCTTTTTTGCGCGATCTCCTTGCCATCGACTCTGACCAACTGATCGCCTTCACGGACACGTCCATCACGCGAAGCAGGAGAATCCTCCATGACCTTGGCAACGTGGATGTGATCGATCCCCTCTTCAAAAACCACACCGGTACCGACATATCCTTTCAAAAGACGCGTACGCATGTTGTCCGCTTCAGAGGGGTTGAAGAAGCGCGTGTGGCTATCGAGACTTCGAGCAAGGGCCATCAATACATGAAGAGTAAACTGGTGCTCACGCTCTTTGCGTCCAAGGCGCTCTCCCTCATCATTCACGTAGAGGTAGCTGTTCTCAAACTCACGGCGGTCGCGGTTATAAAGATTCACGACATGTTGCCGCCTCTCTTCCACAGCCTTGATGCCATAGCGGTCTTTCTGCACTTGGATAAATTGAAGGATGTCATTCTCAATCCGCCACTTGAGGTCGCCTTTCGTCTTCGCAAACGTCTTGTAGTCGGTCTCGTCGGAAGGAGCATGTCGATAGAGAGCGATCAGATCCGACTCGATCAGACCTCTTAGCTTTCTCTCGCGCTCAATCGCTCTTTGAGCAACCTGATTGAGCTTGATAAAAGAAGAGTAGTCCCCTCTGTTATACTCCCTGACCATGCGATCGAGAGCTGTTTTAGAGGGATTCAAGAAGGGTTCCACTTCATTTTGGAGTAGGTAGATCTTTTTCGGGTCAAACTGGTTCAGGTAGTTCGAAAAAGCCTCTTTGAGCGTCTCTCCGCTCACCGCCTTCTTTTCGACGTGGCGGTCGAAGATTTCCTTCATAACCCCCTTAATATCACTCTCTTGGAGATAATCAATCTGCTGAGCAGGGAGGATGGTGGAGGTCAAAATGAAGATAAATAGGAAGAAAGTGGAAAAAACGCGTTTTCCCATATATAAATACCTAATATTTAATTATTTATGTCTACCTATCCTCAGTATAGCACCTTTATAAAATATTGTATCAAATTTTCGTAAATTTTCGTTTTTAACCATTGCTTATCAATATCTTAACAACCGTTATTTCAAGAAAATCCTCGATCCGGTATACTGACCCATTCATGAAAATTCAGGATTTTGAACAAAATACCCTCGCTTTAGACAATTTTGAAGGCCCTCTCGCCTTCTTGGTCTATCTCGTCCAAAAGAGTGAAATCGACCTCGCTGAAATTTCCCTGTTCGAAATCACCGAGCAATATCTCACCTACCTGACGGAAAACCAAAAGCACAATCTCGACTCCGGCGCGGACTTCATTGACTACACGAGCCTACTCCTGCGGATTAAAAGTAAGAAGCTCCTTCCCGGCGAGCCGCTCGATGACATCGCACTCGAAGAGCTAGAAGCCCCTCTCTCCATTCTGCCGCAACTGCTTGAGTACTGCCGCTTTAAAAAGGTCGCTAAAGAACTGATGCTCCGTGAAGAGGGACAAGAGTATAGCCTACCAAAAGGATGGACCCCACCTCCTGAGGAATTTCCCGCACCGCTCGGTATCGAGCGGGTCGCTCTAGAGGAGCTTCAAAAACATTTTGAAGAGATCTTACGAAAAGCTCCTGAGAAGAAGCTGATCAAAGAAGAGCGTTGGCTCATCGCTGACAAAATCTCCTTGATCCGTGAGAAGCTGGAGGTCGATCAGCCCTTCCATTTTTATGATATTCTCACCAGTGAGCCCTGCAAAGATGAGGTCATCGTGACCTTCCTCAGTCTTCTTGAATTGATGAAGCTGGGTGAGCTACAATTCACTGTGGAAGACTCACACCTCTCATTTTCTAAACCCATCGGAGACACTGAAAATTGACAAATCAAGTAGACGAACTCCTCTCCCCTCCCACAATGGATCAAGAATTCCTCCCCGAAGAGGCCACACTCCACGCAAAAAAAGTGATTGAAGCGCTCCTTTTTGCAACGAGCGACCCCCTGCCCATGGAAAGAATCCGCGAAATCCTCGCCTCTTTCTACGAATTCAAGCCCTTCGAGGTCGTTTCGATGCTCCATGAGCTCGCAAAAGAGTACCAGGACGACGCCCGAGCCTTCTGCCTGGAAGAGATTGCCGAGGGCTACCTGATCCGTACCTCCTCAGACTACGCCCCTTACGTTCAAGAACTTTTTAGAAATAAAAAGGCCGAACGCCTCTCTCACGCAGCGCGTGAGGTCCTCTCGATCATCGCCTTCAAACAGCCGATCACCCGTACAGGGATCGAAGCCGTCCGTGGTGTCGACTCTTCGAGTATTGTCCAAACCCTTGTAGAAAAGGGACTTGTGGAGCCTGTCGGCCAGCACGATAGCCCTGGAAAGCCCACCCTTTTCGGCACGACTCAGGTCTTTTTACGCCATTTTGGCCTAAAAGACGTCGATCAGCTCAAAGAAATGCTTCACATCCCAGAAGAACCCCCTGTGGCTGAGGAGCCTCCTCCAGCCGAAGAGCCGCCAGCTGTCGAAGAAATTCTTGAAGCTGAAGTGGCACCTGGAGCCCCTACAGAGCTTGAGTCTGTGGTTGAAGCGCCTGAGCTTGAGCCTTCTTCATTGCAATAATCCGCTCCCTGACGTATAATCTGTCTGCATTTTAACCGTTCTTCAATCAAAGGAGAAAAGAACAAACATGCCAACAACAAACCAACTTGTGCGTAAGCCTCGAAAGAAAAAAGAGCGCCGCACACGTTCACCTGCACTGAAAGCTTGCCCACAGAGACGTGGTGTTTGCTTGCAGGTGAAGACAAAGACTCCAAAGAAGCCGAACTCAGCTCTTCGTAAAGTCGCTTGGGTCCGTCTCTCTACAGGTCAAGAAGTCATCGCCTACATTGGTGGTGAGGGACACAACCTCCAAGAACACTCGATTGTTCTCGTTCGTGGTGGTCGTGTAAAGGATCTACCTGGAGTCCGTTACCACATTGTTCGTGGAAGCCTGGACTGCGCAGCAGTTCAAGATAGAAAGCAAGCGAGATCGAAGTACGGGGCGAAACGTCCTAAGAAGTAATTCGGGGATACAGGACTTCAACTCTGTATCCTAGTCCGTTGATTTAGCTTTAAGACTTTTTAGCTAAACCATCGCGACAGGTGAATCCGAAAGGATTATTCCCGGTGAAGTTCTCTCGCTCTTTGACTTGCCAAACTAAACCAATGAATGAGGACTATTCATGGCTAGAAGAAGACGCGCCGTTAAGCGGCAAATTGACCCAGATCCAAAATTTGGAAGTACTGTGGTTGCCCAGTTCATCAACAAAGTGATGATCGGGGGAAAGAAGTCTGTTGCAAGACGCATTGTCTACAATGCGATCGAAAAGATGTGCAGCAAACTGAAACAAGAAGATGGTCTAGAAACCTTCACACAGGCCCTAGAAAACGCCAAGCCGGCTCTCGAGGTCAAATCTCGAAGAATTGGTGGAGCGACCTACCAGGTGCCGATCGAAATTCCTGCAAACCGTCGAAACGCTCTTGCAATGCGCTGGATCATTAACTACTCCCGCGCCAAGCCAGGCCGTGCGATGGAAGATGCGCTCGCACAAGAGCTTGCCGATTGTTACACCAATCAAGGAACGACGATTAAGAAAAAAGATGACACCCACCGTATGGCAGAAGCAAACAAAGCCTTTGCCCACTACAAGTGGTAGGAGGATTGTGAATGTCAACTAGACCAAAAAATGAACAGCTCAAAGATATCCGAAATATCGGAATCATGGCCCACATTGATGCGGGTAAAACGACCACCACAGAGCGGATCCTCTACTACTCGGGGCGCCTTCACCGGATGGGTGAGGTGCACGACGGAGGAGCCACCATGGACTGGATGGAGCAGGAGCAGGAGCGTGGAATCACGATTACCTCTGCTGCGACACGTGTCGAGTGGGGTGGAACCATCATTAACATCATCGACACTCCCGGACACGTCGACTTCACCATCGAGGTAGAGCGCTCACTCCGTGTTCTCGACGGTTCTGTTGCAGTCTTCTGTTCTGTATCGGGTGTCGAGCCTCAGTCTGAGACCGTTTGGAGACAAGCGGACCGCTACGGAGTTCCTCGAATTGCTTTCGTGAACAAAATGGACCGAACAGGTGCCGACTTCTTCGATGCCGTTCAGACCATGCGCGAAAAGCTTCATGCGAACGCGATCCCGGTCCACTGCCCCATCGGCGCTGAAGGTGGATTCAAAGGGATGGTCGACCTCGTTACCATGAAAGCCCTTGTCTTCAAAGATGAGACAATGGGTGCTGAGTGGGAAGAGCAAGAGATCCCCGCTGAACTCAAAGACAAATGTGAAGAGCTCCGCATGGAACTCCTCGAAGAACTCGCGACCGTCGACGAAGACGACGAAGCCTTCATGACAAAAGTCCTGGACGCTCCTGAGTCTCTTTCTGCTGACGAGATCCACGCTGTGATCCGTAAGGGTGTCATTGGCAACAAGTTCAACCCTGTCCTCTGTGGGTCGGCCTTCAAAAACAAGGGTGTTCAACAGCTCCTTGATGCGATCACTCGCTGGATGCCTTCACCGCTAGACAGAAGAAACATGAAAGGAATCGACCTCAACACCGATGAAGAGATCGATATCCAAGCGGACGACGAAGCTCCTTTTGCTGGACTCGCCTTCAAAATCATGAGCGACCCGTACATTGGACGTCTCACCTACGCAAGAGTCTACTGCGGTAAACTCTCAAAAGGGGAAACGGTTCTCAATAGTACAAAAGGGAAAGAAGAGCGTATCTCTCGTATCGTCCGTATGCACGCGAACAAGCGTGAGGAGATGGACGAAGTCTTCTCTGGAGATATTGTCGCTCTCGTCGGTCTCAAGAACACAGGAACCGGAGACACCATCTGCACCAAGAAGAACCCGATTCTTCTCGAGAAGATGGAATTCCCCGAGCCAGTGATCTCTCTCGCGATTGAGCCGAAGTCAAAACCAGACAGAGAGAAACTCTCTGTCGCTCTGAGTTCACTCTCTGAGGAAGATCCGACCTTCCGCGTCTCTTCGAACGAAGAAACCGGACAGACGATCATCGCTGGAATGGGTGAGCTTCACCTCGAGATTCTTTGCGATCGTATGTTCCGTGAGTTCAACGTCGAAGCGAACGTCGGTAAGCCACAGGTTGCCTACAAAGAGACCATCACGAAACCAGGTGAAGCGAAGACGAAGTACGTCAAGCAGTCTGGTGGACGCGGTCAGTATGCTCACGTCGAACTCGAGATCCAACCTAACGAAGTGGGTAAAGGAATCGAGATCGAGAGCAAGATTGTCGGTGGTGTCATTCCAAAGGAATACATCCCTGCAGTCACCAAAGGTATCGAAGAAGGTCTTTCTACCGGGGTTCTTGCTGGTTACAGCATCGTCGATGTGAAAGTTCAAATCGTCTTCGGATCTTACCACGAGGTAGACTCGAACGAGATGGCGTTTAAGATCTGCGGATCGATGGCTGCTAAAGAAGCTGCTAGAGCTTGTAAGCCAGTCATCCTTGAGCCGATCATGAAAGTCGTCGTGACAACTCCTGAAAACTGCATGGGAGATGTCATCGGTGACCTCAACCGCCGTCGCGGAAGAATCCAAGGTCAGGAAACCCACAAAGGTTCCGTGATCATTAACTCTGAAGTTCCGCTCAGTGAAATGTTTGGATACTCCACCACCCTACGCTCGCTCTCCTCTGGACGTGCGGCGTATACCATGGAGCCCAGCCACTTCGAGCGTGTACCAAGTAAAATTCAAGAAGAAATCATCAAAGGATAAACTATGGCGAAACAACCTGCAGCTCCAAAGCAACGTCAGAAGATCCGCATCCGCCTTAAAGGATACGATCAGCGTCTTCTCGATCGTTCGACAGCAGATATCGTTGAAACTGCAAAGCGCACCGGTGCTGGTGTAGCGGGACCTATCCCACTACCCTCTCGCCGCGAGGTTTACACCGTCCTACGTTCACCCCACGTGAACCGTAAGTCGCGTGAGCAGTTTGAGATCTGTACACATAAGCGTTTAATCGACATCGTTAACCCCACAGGGAAGACGATCGATGCTCTAAAAACCCTCTCACTACCAGCGGGTGTGGACATCAAAATTAAGGCTTAAAAAAGAGCTTTCTCTTAAAATGAAAAACCAGAGGAGACTTTCTCCTCTGGTTTTTTTGTTTTTAGACGCAGGAGGTTGAACGATGATGGTTTCTGGCAGATTCGAACAGGTGATTCGGGCAACAGGGGTCGAAAGAGGACAAGAAATTTTTAAGCGGATCCGCGAAGAGATTCAGCGAACCAAAAATCCGAATACTTTTTCAGACCGAAAGACATCTCTAACTGCAGAGCTTTTTTCAGAAATTGGATTAACCGATTTAAACAACTGCCTAACAGAGCTTCTGGAGACCATCATAGTATGGCTCGAGCACGATGGTGACGTCAATCTTCAATTTGACACGATAGAAATTCATGGAGATTGTTTTCAGAATATTGCCTGCTGGCAGATTGCCTATATCGTATGGAAACAAGTAGCAGAGATGGAAAAGCTAGGACTCTATGGATACACCCTTGAAGATGTTGCTCTAGCAGAAACCATTTTCATAACCATCTTTGAACATCCCACTGTTCGCTTATCCACCACTTTTACAGAAGAAAGCATCGATAGCAACTTTGCAGGCACGTGTTACCCTTACGAGCAAGCTGCACTATTAGATGAATGCACTTTAGCACACTATGCAATGGCACGCGGAGACTTGGATACAGTCCATCTCATGCTAAACCGTGCATCCTATCTCATGCATGATCGTTGCTCATGGGTGTTTAATGCGCAGTACATTGCAAACGCAGGTGAAGGCGATATCACTCAAGATAGAGGAAAATGGGACCTTGGCGTTATTGTTGCCTATGAAGAAGGGTTCAACTTAACTCGGGTATGGAATATTTCCCTAGCTCACCTTGCTGCAGAATCAGCCAACACACACGCTTTAACGTACCTCCTCGGAAGAGGGTTTGATATCTATAGCGATAAAGATTCAGATGGAGTCAAACCTAAGACACATTTCGCACTTCAACTCCGCGAATACCCTGACTGTGTCTCAAAGGGAGACATCGCTCAAGCCGATTTTGTTTTCAGAAAAGTAAACCATATCTGGCGAGACTTTCTTCCCTCGCCAAGCGTAACTCTCATTAACGACGGCTATGCTGTGGAGTATGACCTACGCCTACGCCTCCCCGTATGTGTAAGAAAAGACCACTACCCCCATAGATATCAAGCAGAGAGAACCACCGACTCACGTACCTTCACGGAAGACAAACGCATTCCACGAATCTTTCAAGGAAACAATCCAGCCTACACCCACTCGGGATATGAACGTGGGCATAATGCAGCCGCTGCCGATGCAATGACTCAGAGGGAGTGGGATGCGACGTTTTTATTCACCAATTGCATGCCTCAAACTAAAGCACTCAACAACGGACCTTGGAAATCTCTAGAAGCTCGAGTGAGAAGATGGGTTGAAGAGGGAAACTTTGCCAGAGTCTTTTCTGGGCCCATTTTAAAGGGCGAGAGAGAAAAGATCACCTACTCTCTTCTCGGAGATCGAGAGGTCGCCGTTCCATCGCATTATTTTAAAATCGTCCTTTACTACACTAAAAGAAGGTGGAGGCGAGCATGTTATATCTTTCCAAATAGCAAAGAAAAAATGACTTACAACCATGAGGATCCAAAATACAAATCCTCACTCGAGGAAATTCAAAAATGTGCCAGCCTACTTCTAGAAGATCGCATTAAAGAGATGACACAATCCCTACCCGCACCTGATGCCAAAAGATCTATAGAATTCCTTTAATCCTACTGAATAATTTGCATCATCTTCAGCATCGCAACAGCGTACTTTTTCTTAAGTCGAAGTCTTTGCTCCGGCCGTCCAGTCTCTTCGAAGAGACTCACGCGACCATCCGTTAGCTGATTAGCAAAGTCATTCCCTTGCTGCTGACTCCACTTGACCCACCACACTGTGATGTCTTCTAAAGGAAGAGCTGGTGTCCCAGTTCTTTCAATAAACCAGTTGAGGATTTTAGCTTCATAACGCCCAAAGAGCCTTTCTAAGAGAGGTTTTGCAGTGTAGTTGATCGTCAATTTTTGAAAGGGAGTTGGCTGTGAAATCGAGTCTTCACCAGCCGCATACTTTCCCATCTTAAAGACGGTATCAACCATCGAATCAAAGCAGTGCTTTGTGTGAATATCCTCCATATCCATCATCCGGTACATCCAGCCCAAGTCTACTCCTTGAACCTTCGCATGTTTTGCATACTCTGCAATTTCTGCGTACGCTCCTTCCCATACCTCAGCACGAAGTAATTGCAGAAGACCAAAAATTTTCTGTTCTAACGGAATCGAAAGGGCTTTATCTAGGTAGTAGTGTTTGTTGAACATGTCCTCAAGGTGCTCAAACATCCCCGGGCCACAGTAGGGTCCAATCTCAATGGCCAAACGGTAGATCATGTCTGTTCCAGCAACAAAATCCGGCCGCTCACTTTCCGTTGGATTTTTGACATCACGCACCCTAGAAAAGCTCTCATCAACAAAAGAAATCACATGCTTCAGGTAAGTATCTAAAAGCTCATAGCTAGTTGGCTCCCCTTCCATCACCTGACGGTCTTTGACCTTTTTGATCAAGAGAGCGATGTTATCGCTGACATATGTGATAGGATCAGGGCGGTCGCCCTCGACCATCGCCTTCCAACGGTTATCCCCCGCCAGTTTTTTCAAAATTGAGTCGCGTTCTTTTTCCCAGTCCACTTTCTTGAAAAGTTTCTTAAGTTTGTCAAAAGAGACATCGGGTGCCGGTGGAATCGGACTAGAGATCACCGCTTCGCGGTTGATTTCCCACCCCCATGTTTGCTGTCTGTCCACCTCACCCCAAGTCATCGGCTTCATTTCAGGAGGGGTCTCTTTCTTACCAAGCGCTCCAATCCTCCAGCGGGTGTAGAGATCTAGGGCTCCAAAAGCCACCTCAAGCACGGCGACAGCCACATCCATCCAACCACCCACAAAGATGCGAGCCGCATTAGCAAGGTAGAAGTTGGAAACCTGAATCGCCTGTCTGAGTTGATGAGGAACGTAACGGCTGCGGCTTAAGATTCCAATAGCAAGCCCAGTGATGGTCGTGATAGCAAAGACCTGTTGGCCTAAAGCGAAAAGCGCGACGCTGCTGACCAGCATCGCCAACTGAGAAAGGGTTCCCATATGTTTTTGGAGTAGACGGACCACACGCTCTGCATAGAGAGGAAGCTCCTTCGCTCGGCTCGCTGCATACCCTACAACAAGAGGAACGGCAAAACCGACATACCAAAGCGTGTTTTTGTAGGTGATATTCACTCCCGCTTTGATCGCAGCAAAAACAGCCAACGCCACCGCCTCGGCCGTCTGAGCAGCCTGACAAATGGCGGTCATGTAGTATTGCACTCCTTGAGCAACGGAGATCTCTTTATCACGGAAGTCATTCGTGGATGTCGAGACTCTCACTCCTTCTGCAACAGTTGTAAAAGTCGGCCAGTTGAGAGCCGCGTCACTCCATAAACTTACATTCACTCCACTATACATTTATCATTATCTCCTGATGCTGTGTCTTATGATGATCGATTACAATACCGTCTTTTTCCATAGTTCTCCATTAATTAGAGAACGAAACTGATCTGAAAGATATTCTGCATGGAATTGATAGCGGTCAGCCTCCACCAAATCATACATCTCAAATCCTTCAAAATGCCCTTGCTCGCGGAACTCCCATGCGAGTTGCTTTTCTTTCAAAACACCCTTCCCTCTTGCTGAACCAATTTGGTCGTTCTCAATCGTGAGAGAAAACGTCTCTTGGTCGATCGAATAGACTTTAAAGTGGTTCACCATCTTCTCTTCGCTACTCCCGACCAGCTCCACTTCTTGAGTCGCAAAAATCTCCCCCTCCTCTGTCATCTCAGCAACTATCCAGCGAGTGTAAAAGTGGATTTTTTCATCTGACCCAACGAGCTGGATCGTCCCTTCACCAAGCCAATCGCTTCTGTGAAGTAAAAAAGGGTGAAATGTTTCTGACATTAGAACATAAACCTTCTACTATAAATACTTTGTAATATACCAAGGGCGATCATCGTCGAAAGGATGGATGAACCACCGTAGGTGATCAGGAGCAATGGAACCCCTGTGATGGGCAAAAATCCACACATCATTCCCATATTCACAAGAACATGCATCGCGATATAGACCGATATACCTGCCGCAAGGAGCTGACCGAACGAGTCTTTAGCTACAGAGGTCACCTGAAAGCTAAAATAGAGGAGCGCCCAGTAAAGCGCCAGGATGAAAAGCAGCCCGACCGCACCAAACTCTTCACCAAAAGCAGCAAAGACGGAGTCCGTATAGGGCGCAGGCAACCAACCTCCTCCCGTGAACTCACTCTGACGCCATCCTGTTCCTGTCACCCCACCAAGAGCAATGGCCGTCTGTGAAGCTTTCTGGTGATGCTGATTGGGTTTCAACCTCTCATACTGGTAGTCTTTGAGAACTTTCGTCGCCATGGGACGGAACTCCTCGTGAGGCACCACCTCTAAGAAAAAGAGAGCCACTACGGCCAGCAACAGAGCTCCCAACCAGGTCATCGCCTTTACCAAAAAGGGGTGAACCCCTCCAAAATAGAACATCACTAACACAATTGGATAGAGCACCATGGCTGAACCAAGATCAGGCTGCTTTAAGATCAGTAAAAAGGGGATGCCAACAATCACCAAGGCAATGAGCGCCGTTGAAAATTCTCCCGCTCTCTCCTTCCGCCTTTCCAAAAACCAACTCAAGGCAAGAACAACCACAAGTTTCGCATACTCAGAGGGTTGAAAAGACATTCCGATGAGCGGTATGCGGTACCAGCGATGGACGCGGGCAATGGTTCCCATGAAAAAAAGCCCGACGAGTGCCGCAATCATCAAAAGGTAGAGGATCCATGTCCACTCTCGGAGTTTGTGGTAATCAAACCCGGCAAAAAAGAGGAAGATGACAAAAGATAGGGCGAAAAACTCCACCTGTTTCTTGACATAGGGCTCTAGCAGGATCTCCTTGAGGGCCAGTGCCCCCCTCGGCGCCGCTCCCGATGCCACGACGAGAAGGCTGACAATCATCAGCAGTAAAATCGCAAAAACCACTCTTAAATCTATTCTACTGAGAGACTTAAAACTCCATAGTGCGTTCGAGGAAAAGGGATTCAAGGTTGGCTCTTTATTCGTTTCTACAAGAATCTAAGGTTGAACAAATTGTAACCAAAGTGCTACATAATCTGCTAGACTGGATATTTCATGAGAGCCCCTCGAAATGGGGACGAAATGCTCGTGAAATTGAACAAATATCCAGTCTAAAGACTAAAAAATTGAAAAGGAGTAAACTGACTCCAATTCGATGGATGTGGGTTGAAGTGATAGACCCACAAAAAGTTGTCCTAACGACCGCGGACGAATAAAGCGAAAAAAGGAGGTGACATGGGTCTTACTCTCGCGACAAGCCGCAACCGCTTTAGGAATTTGGAAAATTTGAATTTTTGATTTGAAATTGGACTCACTCGGACTGACGAGTGAGATGGAAATATAAAGAAGTCAACAGCGTTAGATGTTGAAGCCTGACTTTTATAGTTATGCAAGCACTGAAAAACTCCTGCTGAGATCGCTCAGTTAGGAGTTAAAGGCTTGAACAACTTCCGTTGTTAGCTCCGTCCACTCAGTTGAATATGGAGGTATGAAACTGAACTGGAGCGGAGAAAGACAACCGCTATTGCGCTTCTTGACAAACGCTACCTGACTTTTGGTAGCTGGAGAAATTTGACGTTGAGTCATCAAGATAACTCACTCGCTTTTGAGGAGTTAGAGTTGATGGAAAAGGAAACGGAGAGTCCCTCTCCCGCCCCTTCTACTCCAAAAGCGAAAGAAGAGGAGAGCCTCATTCAAGTAAAAGGTTCTCTAACAATTTCTTTCTAAGTCGAAAGAAAAAACGAACTAAGCTGGCGGTGGTCTTTGACCACCGCCCTTTTTTTTCAATGGCAATCAATGCAGATATCCTATATATATAGTGGCTATCTATGTCTAAAAAGAAACCACTCATCATCGTCGAGTCCCCCGCCAAGATCAAGACTCTCAAAAAATTCCTTGGGAATGAGTATGATATCGAGTCCTCGGTCGGTCATATCCGCGACCTGCCAAAAAAAGATTTTGGAATCGACATTGAGAACCGGTTTGAGCCCATCTACACGACGATGGAGGACAAGGAGAAGGTCATAGCCAACCTGAAAAAGGCGGCTAAAAAAGCGTCTATTGTCTACCTCTCGCCTGACCCCGACCGTGAAGGAGAGGCGATTGCTTGGCATATCACCCAGATCCTCCCGAAAGAGACCCCCTACAAACGTGTCTCATTCAACTCCATCACCAAGGGAGAGGTGACCCGCGCTCTAGCGAACCCACGTGAAATCAACGACGCCCTCGTCAACGCTCAGCAGGCACGCCGCCTCCTGGACCGGATTGTCGGATACAAGATCTCCCCCATCCTCAACCGTCGCCTCCAAAGAGGACGGACCCGCTCGGTCTCTGCCGGACGCGTCCAGTCGGCTGCACTCAAACTCGTCGTCGACCGCGAGCGCGAAATTGAAGCCTTTAAGCCCGTTGAATTCTGGAACATCTCCGCTCTTCTCTCTAAGGAGAGTGAAAAGCGCACCTTCAAAGCCCTCCTCTACTCTGTCGACGAACAACGTGTCGACAAGGAGCCAGGGAAAGAGAAAGCGAAAAAGACCTACTTCGTCCGCAACAAAGAAGAAGCTGACAGCATCGTCGAGCGGATCAAGAAAGGCGATTTCACAGTAGAAAAGGTCGAGAAGAAAGAGAAAAAGCGCAACGCTCAACCTCCTTTTATCACCTCCACCCTCCAACAGGAAGCCAGCCGCCACTACGGTTACTCCTCTTCAAGGACAATGACCATCGCTCAGCAGCTCTACGAAGGTCTCGATATGGGGAAAGAGGGAACAGAGGGTCTGATCACCTATATGAGAACCGACTCTTTCCGTGTGGAAGGCGGTGCTCTCAACGATGCGCGTAAGTACATCCATAAGACGTTTGGAAACGACTACCTTCCAGAGAAGCCAAAGATGTACTCCTCGAAGAAGAACTCCCAAGACGCTCACGAAGCCATCCGTCCAACCAACCTCGCACACCACCCTGAGTTGATCAAAGAGTTCTTGACCAAAGAGCAGTACAACCTCTACCAGCTCGTCTGGAAACGCTTCATCGCCTCGCAGATGCTCCCCGCTATCTACGACACCCTCACTGTCGATATCTCTGAGAACAGCGGCCTGATGCTCCGTGCAACGGGATCCCAACTCAAGTTCAAAGGTTACCTCGCCGCCTACCGCGAGAAAGAAGACGACACCGACCCGACCGATGAAGAGTCTCTCCTTCCTGCGATCGAAGAGGGAGATAAACTCAACCTCCATGAGTTCTTCTCAGAGCAAGCCTTCACCAGACCTCCTCCACGATTCTCAGAAGCTTCTCTCATCAAAGAGTTGGAGAAACAGGGAATCGGCCGCCCGTCGACCTATACCGCAATCATGAATAAGATCCAGAACCGTGAGTACACGGTGAAGACGGAAGGACGCCTCAAACCCACAGAGCTCGGTGGGATCGTTGCCAAAATGCTCGAAGACCACTTCGGCATCATCATGGACATCAGCTTCACGGCCAATATGGAAGACACCCTTGAGATGGTCGCGGAAGATAAAAAAGACTGGCACGACCTCCTCCAAGAGTTTTGGAATGAATTCGATCCGATCGTTGAAAAAGCGATCGAAGAGGCCGTTGTTCCTCGTATCACAACCGACATCACCTGCCCGAAATGTAAAGAGGGTCAGCTTCAAAAGATCTGGTTCAAAACCAAATACTTCTACGGATGCACCCGCTACCCCGACTGCGACTACACTGCCGCCATCGAAGAGCTCGAATTCTCGAAAGAGAAATACGCCGATGATTTCGATTGGGACCAGCCCTGCCCGAAGTGTGGCAAAGAGATGAAAGTCCGCCACGGAAGATATGGCGCCTTCCTCGGCTGCTCCACCTACCCCGACTGCCGCGGCATCGTCCAAATTCCTCTAAAAGGGGAAAAGGTCATCGCAGAAAAAGACCTTCCCGCCTGTCCTGCGATCGACTGCCCTGGAAAAGTCACCCCCCGACGCTCTCGCTTTGGTAAAGTCTTCTACTCCTGCTCCACCTTCCCTGAGTGTAACGTCATCGTCAACGAACTCGAAGACCTCGAATCCAAATACCCGAACCACCCCCGTACCCCTTACGAGAAAAAGACACGCGGCAAAAAGAAAGGGGCCACCTCCAAAAAATCGACCGCCAAGAAGAAGCCGCGTAAAAAGGTCGAACAGAAGCCCGTCAAACTCTCCAAAGAGCTAGCGACTATCACCGGCGCGGACGAAATGACACGCCCCGAAGCTCTCAAAAAAGTCTGGGATTACATCAAAAAAGAGGGCCTCCAAGACCCCAACGATAAAAAGAAGATCGTTCCCGACGACAAGCTCGCCCAAGTCTTCGGCTCCAAAGACCCCCTCCCGATGACCAAAATCCTCAGCGTCATCTCTAAGCATGTGATTTAATACACGCAAACCCAGCTGTAATCACCTCACAACCCACATCGACAAAAAAGAGAGCTCAGGACTGAAAGTTTACTTTTCGTTGATAGGCTGCCTGTAAGCACAAATAGTAAGATAAAGGGCCAATCCAGCCCCACCTAAAGTCACAGGAAAGCTTCTCATGAAGTTGACCTTTTCCCCATTGAGGTAGTCGGACAACTGAAATAAACCGCAGAGAAGTAGCAGAAGTGTGATCGCTGAAAAAAACATCACACGAAAGACCTTAGAATTTTGGATAAGATCCCCAACCTTATCCATCCCAAAAATCATAACCCTATACCCTATGTAGCAAATCACTGAAACATAGGTGACTATCCCCAAAATATGTACTAATTTGTGAATCATTAAACGGTTATAGCTCTCGTGTATGAAAAGCAGTGTTGAATCTGCATCGTTTTTTGATGACCTAGCTGAGGGTGATGTTCAAGACCCGCAAGAGGGCTTCTATGTGCTACGGGACGATTTAGGCGCATCGGCTTAATATCTAGTAGCACATTTTCAAAAGGAAGGAGTTCTCTAAGTCTAGATTTTAGTTCACGAAGAAGAGCTCTTTTGGCAGCTTCCACCGCATCTTCAACAGAGCGTCGCACTGAATTATGTAATTTTTTACGTGCTTCATTCCACTCCTTTTCCATATTTTCTACAAGTTGTTGGGTTGCAGCCTTAAGTGTCTTTGAAAATCCCGTTTTTTCATCAAAATATTCTATAGCACCCTCAGCGAGGTACCCTAGAACAAGCGCAGCCCCTATTCCAGCTGCTACGGGAAGCCCTATTGCTGTTGCGCCAATGAGCACACCTGTTCCAATTATTCCACTAACGGCTATCTTCACCACATCCATCGGGATTTCTGAAAAGTAGCTCGCTTTAAGCTCACCATCTGTAAGAAACATTTCTACTCCCTCCACCGCTTTTGCTAGACCATAAAAGGCCAAGCCAACAACGAATGTTCCTTTAAAAGCTTTTGCGTAACTCACTTTTGACAACCCAAATTTCAGCATCTTAGGGTGTTGGTTTCCATATTTTGTCCCCGTCAAAATGGATCTCAACTTTTGATTTCCTTTGAGTATGACATTCAAATTTCCTGACTTTCCTAATTTATAATAAATCGCTCCTCTCCATCCTAACTCTTTAACAACTTGCGATAACCTCTTGATACCTAATGCTATCGGCATTCCACTAATTAACCCATCAGGAGTAGAAAAGTCTTTTTTGAATTTATCGGCCATCACCGAAGAAAAATCTTTTTCTTCTTTGAATTCTTTAAAGTCTCCCTCTCCCTTAGATATTGAGGCGCTCTTTATACTCTTCCACTCAATCACTTCTTCTTTGGACATGGGAGCGATCACTGTTTGATCTCCTCTAAAGACAGGCCGGCGTAAACTTAAGAGCTGCTTCCCGCGAGCAAAAACAGGATCATTTTCAATCCTTTCGTTGTACTCGAAGATAATGTCGTATAGATCGTAAAAGGCTAGATGCTCTTCCTCAGGATTACAAGTAACTAATGAGCAAGAGATTAGATTCATCGTAGGTGATGCAATGTAAGCCATATAAATCTGCCCCTTTTGGGTTAAATCCAGGACACTTTCCTAAGAAATTTATAGAAAAGCTCCAAATTCGTAAAGCTTTTCGTCAGCCTAACTTCTATGTTGAGATAAATTTTTATAAAGTTTAAATTATTTGTTTTAACCATGGAGGAACCTATGAAGAACTACATCTATCTATTATTGCCATCTTTGTTTTCATCTTTGCTTATGACTTTGTCTTTCACGGAATTTTACTTTCCGACATTTACGCTCAATTCGAAACGCTTTGGCGCTCTGAAGCGGAAATGCAGGCTCTCTTTCCCTTAGCCATTCTCTTTTATGTCGTCCTCGCTTTCGTGTTCACGCTACTCTATGCACACTACAAAAAAAGCGGGCTAGAGTTTGGGGTACTGATCGGTCTCCTACTCGGAACGATCGCAGCAATGACTTACAACTACCTTCCCATTTCTGTACTCCTTGCTGTGCTATGGTTCATCGGCTCGTTCATCCAAGGTGTGGGTGTCGGCCTCATTTTAGGTTGGACCTTTAAAAAGTAAGAGTTTACTTTCGTTTAATACCCCACGCCGCATCCCGTGTCCGTGGGGTCCTTTGTATTTTTAGGAGAATCATGGATCGATCACAACTCAAGAAGCTATTACAAGAGCTCATTCTAGCTCCAGGTCCCAGCGGACAAGAAGAGGCCGTTGCAAAGGTCTGCAAGAAGCACTTAAAAGGAACCGCTGACACCCTTTTTGAAGATGATTCAGGAAATCTCATTGCCTGTATCAAAGGAAAATCAAAAGATCCTGAGAAAGCAATCCATCTGATGACCCATATGGATGAGCTGTCCCTGATTGTTAAACGGATCAATGAAGATGGATCGCTTCGTCTCGACCCCTTAGGGGGCATTTATCCTTTTGATCTCGGCCAGGGCCCTGTCGAAATTTTAGGAGATAAGAAATCATTACCAGGAATCGTCTCCGCTCCTTCGATACACACTTCAGAAGAGACCTCCACACGCTGGCGCTCCATGCCGCGTGGAGAGGACAAGTCGCTCCGCTGGCAAGACATGCACGTCTTCACAGGAAAGAGTGAGAAAGAGTTAGAAAAAGCCGGAGTTCACCCAGGAACGCGTGTCGTGATCGCTCCCTCTAGAAGAGAGCTTGAGGAGGTAGGAGCGTGCTACGCCGGCTACTTCATGGACAATCGCGCCGCTATTGCCATTGGAATTGCAACGCTTAAGGGTCTAAAAAAGAGAAAACCCAAATACGACGTCTACCTAGCACTCACCACCGAAGAGGAAATTGGAGCGCATGGCGCCTCTTTTGCTGCGCGGACACTTCCAGGACACACCTCGATTGCGATCGATGTTGGACCCGTCGCTGAAGAGTACCAAACCGAGTTAACAGGCTCACCCATCGTTGTCTACCAAGACACCTTCACCGTGTACCATAAGAAAACAGCCGATGCCCTCGAGGCTTCAGGAAAGAAGCTGAAACTGAAACCTCAACGAGCTATCTGGAGTGGATACGGCTCAGATGCCTCCCTTGCAAAGCGTCATGGACAAACAGGAAAAGCAGCGCTCCTTTGCATCCCCACAAAAAACACTCATGGATTTGAGATCATCCACCGTGATGGCATGCAAAACTGCGCAAAGATGCTCATTGACTATCTTGGGAATGCTTAAAGATTCGTTAATATAATCTCTAAATTGAAAGATTTAAATAAATTGATTTGAATGCATCATTCTTGAAAAGAGACCGTTCGACTTCGTTAAAAAATCAAAGGAACCTTCTTCAACAATTCGACCTCTATCCAAAACAAGGATCCGATCTACATTTTTTAATGTCATTAGCCGGTGTGCAATGATAATTGTTGTTTTCCCTCCACGCAAATTTTCTATACT
>CAZPBC010000018.1:0-11865 GCA_964584775.1 uncultured bacterium | reverse complement strand
TCGCTCTGTGATTGCATCCAATGATGACGTTGCTTCATCCACAATTAGGATTGGAGCATTTTTTACGAAAGCTCGAGCGATTGCGATACGTTGCCTCTGTCCTGAGGACAATTTCACTCCATTCTCACCAACAAGAGTTTGATACTGATTAGGCAGCGCCTCAATAAATTCAGCACAATGAGCGAGTTTAGAAGCACGAATCAGACTTTCCGGATCCAAATAAGGGTTTCCATAAGCAATATTGTCGTTGATGGATCGATTAAAGAGTATTGGGTCTTGAGGTATGACAGAAATATGATTATACAGTGATGTAGAACTCATCGATGAAATATCAAAGCCATCAATCTCAATCACGCCACCTTTAAGTGGATAAAGCCTCAAAAGAAGCTTAGTGAGTGTTGATTTTCCTGCTCCTGTAGGGCCGACAAGGCCTACCATCTCTTTAGGATGGATTTTCAATTTAAAATCTTCAAATTGAACATTATCTTTAGTATATCCAAAGGAAATTGATTTAAAATCAATCTCTCCCTTAGATATTGAGAGCTCTTTCTTTGTCTCTTTTTCCCTTGTTTTCGGAGTTAAATAGTCGAGCGTCGTTCGAACAGATCTTAGCTCTCTCAAAAGCGTTGATACTTCACCCCCCAGCCACCAAATCATGCTTAATATGCTAAATGTCAACATAGGGATTAGCATGAAGTCCCCTAAACTCACAAAATGCTGTCTCCATCCAACCGCTAGCAGCACGATCATGAAGGCAAGAAAAAATATAGAAAGGATTGAATGGAGAGCTTTCATTCTTTCTAAATATGAGCAAGCCCTTTTAGAAGTGTCAACCTCCTCCTGAAAGTCTGTATTTAAATTTTCTAGCTCTGCATCTACTTGAGAAAACAGACGCACGCTCGATATGTTTGCTATTACATCCATTAGTTTCCCATTAAGTTTTGCAAGAGAACTACTATGTGCATCTTGTGAGTGATTCACCCGCTTGACATAGCTGAAAAGAATTAAAAAATAACATATACACCATAGTAAAGCACAAAGAAAAAATGACCAATGAACTGAAAAAAACAAAAACAAGCTTATTCCATATGCGCAACCTATGGACACAATATGCAATGAATTAATCTCAACAATTTTTTCGCAAGAAAGCGGTAGCATAGAGAGTCGTGATCCAATATTTCCACTCAATTCAGCTTCAAAAAAACTTGTGGGTTGATCAGACACCCATTCAAGGGCCTTTTTCCGAATATCAGTCCGCAGCTTTGGAAAAAACTTTCTCTGAATAAGCGCTGAAGCTCGCATTGCACATTCCATCAGAAACCACAAGAAAACAAGAGTTGCAGCTGGATACATTATTCCGGTCAAGTCCCCAGCTGAATTCTTCGAAAGCACATCTATCATCCTCTTCACATAGTATGGGAACAAGGCTTCTTTCATTGACCAAAAAATGCACAGTGCTGACATGCACACGAGCGATGCTTTTTGCAATCGAATAAATGGAAATATAAACTTCAATACACTCAATCTAAACACCTCAAAAAAGAGTTCCAAACATGTTTGTAGATAACACCTTGAGCATCTCCACCATTATGTTTTTCTGCAGCGTCATTTAGAGTGCGTAGATCTTTTAAAGACTCAATCGCTTTATCTACATCTCCCCCAAAACCATCAACCTCTAAGATCTCAATTGCTCTTTCTACCAGCTGATTATAGGACAGCTCAGCAGCGACAAAGCTTTTAAGCTTTTCTTCAGTCACACTCCCTGCAGTCCACATACCAAAAAAAGACTCTCTTTTTTGGGGAATTCTCGTTCTGTTCACCCAACCTTCTCTAGACCATCTTGAAACGATTGCAAAACGGTCTGATGGCAGAAGACTCGGGGCACTCCCATGCCAAATACGGGAGTCAAAGAGAACTGCATCCCCCGCTTCCAAGGGAAAACTCAAGTGATCAGACTGCCAACGTTCAGATTCCCGCATGGAATCGACAAAATCCACCTGCCAAAAATCGACCGCAGGCTCTATCGGGTCAAGGTGACTTTTTGGCAAAATCTGTAAAACTCCTGATTCAACACTCACATCATTTACCGGCATCCAAACCGTAAACTCATAGGGGTCGTCTGGAGAGTAAGCTATGTCTTGGTGACATGGAACTGCCCCAGCAGAGTACTTCGTTTTACAAATCACATTCATCTTCTTATTGACGACTTTACACCCAAAATACTCTTCTAAGAAGCGCTTTATTTGGGGAACTAAATAGGGCACTATTTTCCGAGTCAGTGGAGAAGGATCCACCCATCGCGTTGCAACACTGAGATACTCTTCCTCAGAAATATTTAGCTCTTCACAACATAGACAAATTGCCTCTTGGATAGATGCTCGAAGCTCTTTAACCTGAGGGGAAGTGCAGAGATGTCTTAGGATATCGTAACCCTGCTTTTGATATTGATCGACCACTAGAGATGAACCTCATAAAGAGTGTATCCCCATCCCACTCGTTTTTTTGCATAAAGCTTTAAATCCACGCTTTCAAGTAAGTTTAGAATCTGATCTTGTGTTCTCTCCTTCCCTCCAGACTCTACTAACATATTTAGATCTAGAAGACTTCCACCCGGACTACTATTCGACAAAGTAAACTCTATGAGAAACAGTTTTTTCTTCGCTGATTCTTTTGCCCTTTTTAGAATTTCTCTTACTTCTGCATCAGGCCAATAGTGCAAGAATTTTGTCATTAACAAAGCATCAGCAACCACAGGCCATTCTTTTAAGTAGTTAACGATTTCGGTCGATTTCCGACTCTTAGGAGATACAAGTTTCGGAGCGAAGAATTCTATTTTTATATCTGGATACATTCTTTCCATGGATGATATAATAGGAAGTGAAGCACGTCCCGTCACAGCAAGAGAACGACACTCGTCAAGATTTAGGTAAGTGTCTTTTAACTCTTCAATTGCGTATCCATCCAGAGCTTCCAAATACACCTCTCTTTTCGAAGTATCTTCTTCTAGCTCTTTAAATGTCGGAAAATGTTTTTCTAAGGGATTTTGAAGTGCCTCTGAAAGCTCACACCAACACTGCCTCTGAACAGTTCTCCACATTCTTGCCGCGGACTCCACCCAAGGCGAAAGAAGAAGCTCACCCTTCGAATTGAGATGCCACTCTTTATCCACCGGATGAACAAGATCTAACTCCCATAACGCTCGCATTAGCCTAAATGCCTTTTCAGCGGGCATAGCTGTCTGTTCCGTAATCTTTTCAACTGTACCGGGTAGGTGTGAAAAAACTCCTAGCTCAGAAGCAGAAAACAAGGTTTCACACTTCCAAAAACTCACCATCTCTGCTGACAAAGCATGCAGAGGATTCTCAACTGCAGGAGTGACTGTCGCTATGACCTCACCAGACACATTAATAGTTACTTTGGCTTCATCAAACTTTTCGACAAGCGCTACGTCATTGTAAAACGGTTCGACTTGAGCGAAGCGCTCTGAGTAGATAGGGCGTCCACTCATATCGATATGAAACCATCCTCGATGATCTTTTGCACGCGCGTAGCCTTTGTGGTAAACATCTAGATCTTCAAAAAAGTACCCATGCAGCTTCTCACCCTTTCGATTGATATGAGTCGCCTGCTTGGCACCTTCAAATACAACAGCATAACCATCTCGAAAATCTCCGACGTACTGATAGCAATTGGCATACAACCGTTTTCCATCAAGATGAATATGGTAGTATTCACTCTTACTATTTTTCACGACAGACATATCAGACTGGTAGTTCCCACACCAAGCATACCGTTCTGTGTATGCTGCTTCACCAATCGGAGTGATATGGTACGCACCGGTCTCATCTAAAACTGCGGCGCGGTTACAATAAAATCCATACGTCTTCAAAAATCGTGGTTTATATGCAGCATCTCCATGTAGACAAATATGATATGCCCCTGATTGATCAACCACTGGCGCCAATCCTGGCTCGTGAAATTTTTGGACAAATGAAAACCGAGGTTTATATAGTGGTGCACCCTTTATACAATGATAGGTCTTACATTGACTAACTTCAGACTGTTTCCACATGAAGTTTCTTCCTCATATTACACCCTTTGCAAAGCGACTCTTGTAGATAGTTTTTCCTCAATTGTTGGTAATTTTCACTAGTCCAAATATCCCCTAAGGTTGTCTCAGAGACATTCCCAAAATATCCTAACTTCTCTCTTAGCTTATCCGGTGCGCAGCAGGGGCTAAACTTGCCTTCTGTATTGATCCAAGCCTCTTTACCTAAAAAGGGACACGGACCTCCCGGAGCGACATCAGCTTGCTGATTCGGATCCAGTGGATAAATGTTCTCAAGCCGAATTTTTTTTCCATTGGGAAGGGGTGAAGAGTCAGCTACAGCAATCGCCTGGGCAACAGCATGATTCCATCTAAGAATGGAATTTTTACTTCTTCGCATTGACTCTCCCTTAATCTCATCAAAATGAGCCCACAAATGGTGCCCTTTAATCCTATCCACTCCGTACTGAATGCCTAATTGAACAATGTCTGCAAGTTCATGTACTGTAGATTCGAGGAACGTGAGCTGTAGAGTCACGCTACAGTAGTTCTCTCCTTCTCTTGCATGAGCATCTCGAATACGAATAAACGTCTCCAAATTATCCGTAACGAGCTCCCACTTAGAGCCTCTCATAATTTTCTCGTGAGTCTCTTTCGTCGCTCCATTCCAAGAAATTTTCACATCTGAGCCTACCGGAACAATCATCTCTGCCCATTTTTCAACACCTTTTATTGGAAATGAACCGTTCGTTGTTAAATTCAACTTCACTTGATATTCGTGACAAAGTTTAATAATTTCATCAAACTGTCTATAAAGCAGTGGCTCACCCATTGTAGAAGGAATGATTTCTCGCAGTGGCGTACCCTTTGATTCTGCCATGATCTTTCTGATGAGATCAATCGGCATCACCCTAGGCTTTATTCCAGCAGCAACTCTCTCTTTTTTCACTTGGCTGTAAGGTGAAAAACCCTCACACATCACACACGAATAATTACAATGATCTGGGTTCGTGTCAAAAGTAATACGCCATGGACCGGGTTTTGTCGAACCCTCTACACCTTTCAGTAGGTCATGATAGACTTCTTCTACAGCTTGCACATGCTCATCTACAGAGATGACATCGCCAGTGTCAGATTGTAAGTATCTTTTTTGACTTAGCTTATCCAAGAGCGAAGGATCATCAATGACGCGTTGGATATTTGCGCACAGCTCTCTAACATCACGATGTTTAAAGAGTAAACCATTGACATCGTGATGAACATACTCTTTCATCCCACCAGCATCAGCCGTCAACACGGGAACACCCACTTGCAGTGACTCATGAATCACCAGCGGCGAATTTTCCACCCATACTGAAGGAACCACAATCATGTCAACATGATTGAAGACATCAGAAACAATCTTAGGATTTTCGTACTCTCCCATCCAAGAAATACGTTTCTGCACATCTACAGGAAACGTTTCAATATGTCTCTTCAAGACCTTGGTCTCTTCTCTTTCACGCCCCCATATCTTTAACTGTGCTTCTCCCTTACACATTCCAAAAGCTTGTATTAAGTCCTGAATTCCTTTCGACTGAATGTGTGTTCCTATATACCCAAAGGTTAAGGGCTCTGAACTCCTACGCTTTCGACCTTTCAGTCTCTCGAGGTCAAAACCATAGTCAAGATAGAGGGTTTTTTCCTTTGGAAGCCCAAAGTCGCGAATAAACCGATCCATTAAATAGCGAGATGGGGCAATAAAACGATCAATAGATGTGACCAACTCACGAATGTGATTCATCCGACGACCAATCCACTTTTCTTGAAAGGAGCGGTCTAAATCAACTTCATCTTCTGCACCCGAATACCGACAAGAATAGCATTGCTTAGCACATTTTTCATTCGACTGTCCGCTACACAACCCACAAGGTTCTTTTGAGTTTCTCTGAATGAACTGTCCTCTTGGGCACATTAACCAGTAGTCATGCAGTGTAAAAACGAGAGGGATAGATCGAGAAGTTGCTTCATTCAAAAGAGACGTGGAAAGATGATTTAAGTGGCCGACATGGACAATATCAGGCTGAAAGCTGTCTAACACCTGTACAAATCGCTGATCGATCAATGTGTGTCTATATCGCTCTTGAAGTCTGGATCGGCAAGAATTCACCACATGGAGTAAAATGCGAGGATCACTCTCATCAAGCTCTGTATGATACATATACTCAGGCTTAAGAAGGTCTTCTTCTCTCGTAAAGACTTGCACCTCGTGTCGATTAGCAAGAGCTTGACAAAGTGTTTGAGAGTAAACCTCTGAACCTGCGTTATAGCGTGGAGGATAACCGTGAATGACTTTGAGAATTTTCAAATTCTATTTCCTTCTTAAGAAGATTTAAGAGTGATTTGACGCCCTCTTCAAAAGAGGTTTTAGGCCTCCAACGGAGCAACTCAAATGCTCGTGCGTTGTCACCGACAAATTTTGCCACATCAAAAGAGCGAGGCACCCCTTCTTCAACAGATGAATTGCTATTAGCAAGCTCACAAATGAGGGTAGCCGCCTCTGACAAAGTTAACCCCCTTCCTGTGGTAAAATGGATGGGGGGAAGAGACGAGGAATTATTCTCGAGCTGTCGAACGACTTCGAGCACTCCTTCACAAACATCTTTGTGGTAGGTGAAATCAAAAACATGGTTAAAGCCGTCGATCCTAAGCGGGGTATTTCGTAAAGCTGCACGACAAAAGGCAGGGATCACACGATCGATATGATCATACGGGCTTCCAAAAACGTTTGAAAATCGGACGATAGAAGAAACCAAACCTTTTTGAGTAGCTTCCTGAATAATTTCTTCTCCTGCAACCTTCGACTTAGCATAAACATTCATAGCGCCAAAAGGGGCATCCTCTACAACGGGCAAGATCTGCTGTTGGCCATACACTTCACGGCTGCTTGCAAAAACAACCCAAGGGCGACGAGCACTTTCAAGTGCTGCCTCAACAATATTTTTTGTCGCATCGACATTCACTTCCCAACACTGTTTTGGATCCTGCTCACCCCACACAACACGTGAGATGGCTGCTAAATGAATCACACCATCCACTTCTTGTACAAGGGAATGCATCAATTCATGGTTACGAGTATCCACCTTACCAGGATGGCAAAGATCAAAATTCCTATCGACCTGAGTCACATGACAATGACGAGAAGAAAGCAAGCGAGAGACCTCGGTACCGATAAGGCCTCTCGCTCCAGTAACGAGAATACGCTTTAACATGAGTGAAAATCTATATTGATATCCAATTTTACTTCAAGCACAACCTGATAATTTATCGATTTGTTCATGCTTTTTATTCAACTGTTTTGAAATTTTTGAGTTAGATATAGACTTCACCAAAATAATACAATTTACTTATATTAGGTAACTTAAGAAAAATTAAGCAGCTTTTTTTGATGTCTCTGGAAGTTTAAGTAAACGGGTGTAGATCCGTTCGTCGTTTTCGAGGTGGTGGAGCTTTCGCTCGAGGAGTGTTATCCCCACCTCTTTTTGTTGCTCATGCAAGAAAGCGGGGTGGTAGAGGCTATGGCCATAGGGGTTGTGAGGATCATACCAACAGATCGAGTTGAGGTGGGTGAGGTCTACATCTCTCTCCCCAAGACGGACTTTCATCCCCTTCCACGCTCCAAAGAACAAATAGGAGATCGTCACGAGTGTGGGCTGCACCTTCATCGGGAAGAGTTTAATAAAGGAGTAGAGCGCACCGAGAAACCCCTCTGGACTCACCTTATAGAGGGTCGTTTTGAAAAAGTTCGGCATGGTCTCCACATCAAACTGCTCAAGTTCTTTCGAATAAAGAAGATTGCGCACTTTTTTCTCGAGCTTTTCTAACTCTTCCTCGGATTCATTCTGGAGTAAAACCAAAAGCTTAAAGACGTCGACCTGCTGCATCTTCGCACACCCTTCCGCCTGAAACTCAAAACCCAACTTATCGTCACGGGCTAAAGTGAGCAAGAAACGCTTGATCTCCATCAAAACCCTTCCTTCTCCAGGGGTGAGACCAAAACACTCGCCGACATGGTTGCGGTGGTTAAACCAGAGGTTATCATCATAGATCTGCAACGCTGCAATCACCGTTCGCACAAAGTCGAGCAACAACCGGATGGTACTCTCTGGATAGCGCTGAGGGTATTTTCCATCGTTAAAGTGGAGATAGTGGTCCCCCATCCCCATATAGGTATCAGAAAAGGCGTGCGTCCTTAACAGGCTCATCGGTCTTTCCGATGTCGCACGGATCACCATGAGATCATTTTCTCCGTCGACAGGAATCCTTTCTCGCATCTTCACAACTTTCGTCTCGCCGCGATCTTCGATCACTTCAACGAGGTTAAGAAGAGAGTAGGGGTGCTCAAAGAATAGATGCTCTCCCCGTTCTATCAAATCATTCACTGAGACCTCTTTTCGAACGAGATCCAACCCAGGAGTAGTCTTTCCGTAGCGGGTTTGGACCTCATCCACACTCAAACGCTCTAGGATCGGTCCCTTTTTATAAAACTCAGGATCCTCTAAATCAAACACCTTCCAAGACTCATAAGAAGGAAAGTAGATGATTCCCTCTTCCAAAAATTCGACATCACCCGGAGTGTGCCTCTTATTCTCAAAAACTTTGAAAACCTCCTCTACGGTCCGCGTCTGCTGATCTGAGAGAACGACCTTCTCTTCTTTTTTGGCAATGTTCACCTCTTTCCCTTGAAAAGGAAGACCCAACCAACAAATGAGATTCTGGTCATAATTACGGTCGCGGTGGATCACGAGGTGCCGCCCCTTGTAGAAACCTGTCCTTTGTGACAAGTTTGAACGGACCAGATCTTCGACAAGGCTTGGAAAAAGAACAAAAGGATCGACCTGGTTGGAGTCGCGTACGGCCCATTTAAAAAAACGGATCCGAATCGCCTTATCTCGGATCAATAAATCTGCAAAAGCAGGATAGTTGTCCACCACATGATCAACCTTCAAACTGGGCTGAGGATCAAAGTTGTCACGGTTAAACCCAGGATAAGCCGCGATCCACTCTCCTAAAAAGTCGAGCAGCTCTTCCTTCAACTCGTGAAGGTCGTAGAGCCCCTCTAACTCTTCATCCATTTCTAAGCGGTAAATGAGGGCCAGCTGACGCTGGCAGAGACGGTTAGAAACCGCCTGAGCCTCCCTTGATTGATGCTTTGCTCCACGCCTGAGACGTCGCTTCGCCTCTGCAACGAGCGAGTCCACCAACATGAACTCTTCAGGATTCCGTTCAAAAGCATCTAATCTAGATATAAGCCTTTCAGCCTTATGGGTATATGAAGATTCCATAGCCTATTCCACATAACTACCCCCTTATTATACCTGATTTCAAATTATTTTTATATATAGCATTACTTTTTAACGAATCAGTCATATATAAACTAATTTTTTAAATTAAATTCATAAGAAATCCATCAGAGAGAGATTAACAGCAACTCACCCTACTCAACCGAATCCTGAGCTACCATTGCTTGTGTGATTTTTTCAATTTTATATCCATCTCTGTATAGTTGAGCGATCAAGCCATTTTCACAAAAACAGGCCGCTTCACTCACAAGAAATAGGCAAGTTTCATCGGTCGGGATCTCATCCGAAGTAAAAAAGGAGTAAACGTTCTCCCTCAATGGAGTCATCATCTCTCTGGTCTGGGGAAACTCATTTAGGATTCCCATCAATTGAGCAGGCAACACTCCATTCAAAGTTTCAAGTAGTGAAATAGATGCTTGCCCAAACTGGATTAGCCTATCATTTGTCTGGTGAGGTGACTTTAAACTAGTGATGAGAGGCCTAAGAATGTCTTCTGGAATTTCCGGTGTGTCAGGAGAAATGCCCAATCCCTGCAGTGCCAATCGAATGCCTGCACCCGCTGTTTGAAATACTCTGGAATCCAGCCAACGCTCACTCATATGCTGGATAGGAAGGTTGAGTTCTTTCGCACGGGCAATTGCAGCTCTTTCAACCGGAGATCCCGTTAACAGCATGGAGTTAAATAAGGCCTCCCACTCATCCGGCAAATTAAAAGCTCCTGGATCAAAGGTCAGTATGAGTCGCTGTGCATGCTTGAACGCAACTAGAAGAGAGTTTGACTCTCGTAACCAAGAAGGTCCACCTCCCGATACCGGCACAAGATAGTGTGTTTGGTTTCCATCCGGTGAAGTGACTTTCCATGTAACCCCATGATTCTCCCGAACGGGCAAAACCTTATCAATTACTAAGATCGACAATGCAGCAAGCTTACAGATTAAAGAAGCGTCTGGAGCCCTTACGAACTCTCTCAAAGTCTGATAATAAATTGCTTTAAGTGTATCTTCATCGGACCAGGCTGAAGTAGCAGCAGCTTTCAATCCACTCGGCAAAAGCCGAGAAAGAGAAGCATTCCTCTCCTCGCTGGAAAAGGGCTGAGAACCTGTCCTTAACTCCACTTCTTGGAGCCAAATCATCGTTAACAGTTGTACTTTTGCTAAACTATCGAGAAGAGACTCTTGAGTCCCTTCTTCATAGAGAGTCTCAATCTCTCTTAACAAACCTAGATGCCTCGCTTTGAAGTCTTCAGACAGCTGGTCTACTGCTAGAAGCTGAAGACGTTCAAGTAGTTCTTTTTTCAACTGCCATGAACCATACGCTTGCTGCCTTGAAAGATCCAATCCTTGTTCTTGCTTCATCCCATATGCAGAACTTGGTGAATCGCTTGGAGAATCGACCCTCAGCAGAGCCTGATATTGTGATTCTGCCTCTTGAACAAGGTTCTCAAGTTCTTGCATGTGCCCACGCCACTCGGCTAAAGCTAGATCCCAGTATTTAGGAAATTTTCTATCAAAAACACTTCTACACTCCATCTTAAAGAGTGGATTTTCCGCATTCCTCCTTTGCCCGAATTTAAATAAAGCGTCTATAAAACCGTGCCATGACTCAACTAAATTTTTTCGAAGTGCAAGACTATGCAGGATTTGGTGACGGTCTTGTGAAGAGAACCCTTCCTTCATTTTTTGAAAAGTCCCTGGGTGAATCTCTAGGAAATACTGCCACAGATTTTCAGGAGTTTTGTCTTGAGACGCAACTACTCTCGCAAAGACCTCATTGAAAGTACTAGAGCTAGAAGGAGTCGCTTCAGGACATATGCGGCAATACAAACGCTCAGCTCCCAATATCATCATATCAAAAGAACTCCCAAGTTCTTGACCACCTAGTGAACACAAGTCAGAAAGATGTTCAACACGCTCTCTCCAAATAGCTATTGCAGCTTCTTCGAGTCCATCTGGAAGAAGTGTCTGTAAGGCAACCTCCTCTACTTTTTTTGCTTCCTCGTCTTCTCCTGCCTGATCCATGACTTCAACTTTCCACCACCTTTCCAGTTGAACCAGATATCCGACACCATCAAGTAGAGCCTCAGGCGTTCCCACTTCAACAGCTGTTTGAACACACTGCAACTCGAGTGAGTGAACTTGTTTAAATGTTTCAATTCTTGCATTTAAGGGCGCGCCCATAAAAACTCCTTGTTGCATTCAAATTAAATTTGATTTTAGAAATTACTTTCTATTAAAACAGGAGTTCGAAATTTTTCACAATAAAAATAGATAGAATATTAAACTGATAAAATTTTCTTTATTATCGAAGAAAAAAGTTCTATAAATCAAGAGAATGGACCGCCGTAGGAGAGAGACGGCCCTGTATTGTTCATGAGGTCACGGAGCTGCAGATTCACGAAACGCCAGCAACCAAGACTGACTTGTAGATCACAGGCTCTTTATACCCTTAGATCAGAAAGTGAACTATTGTCTTTGG
>CAZPBC010000017.1:0-38846 GCA_964584775.1 uncultured bacterium | reverse complement strand
CTCGGAAATAGCCCTTGACTATTCCCTTCAAAGCGATTGCTCCGTTTTTAACGAAAATTCCTCAAAATCTCGAGCAATCCTCTCTCGCAATAGGACCACTTTTTTTCTCATAACAGTTTGTTGCAATTGAGCTCGATGACTGAATACAACCACTTTTTTTGTCTGAATAGATCTATATTAGGGCAAAAAAAACTCTCGCTTTGTGGGCGAGAGTTTTTTTACTTAGAGGTCGGCTTTTGTTAGACAAGCCAAGGGGTATATAGAAGACCACCCGCTGCGTAGATGCCAAGCGTTTTATAGGAGACTTCTTCGTCTGCGACTTTGGTGAGAGCATCCTTCATTGCCTCGTGAGAGTTTAGGAGGGTCCGTATCCTTTCAATTGCAGCTCTAAGTTCTTTCTCTTGCTTAATGATTTTTCCAGGCTTGCCATCAACATCTTCTGAGTTGTCAGTAGTGACTTTTAGTGCTTCCAAAAGCTTTTTGAAGATCTCTGCGTATGTACCTGTGATAGTGTCTTCCATGCGTGCGAAATCCAATAATGGCTGCTTCCAGGCTGGGTCTTTAGCTGCTGTGACTCCTGCTTTGTCTGTTATCGTACGTAACATGCCTGCTTCAGTATTCTCGTCGAGGTTGCCCGCTTCCATAAGTCTCTTATTAAGGGCATCTAAGCTATCCAAGGTTTCATTCAGATCCTTATACGTCTGCTCCGCGCCAGGTGCTGGGGGGCGTGGGAAACCTTGTAAAAGTCTTTGTCCATTGTTGTAAGTGACATTTTTGAGCTCTTGGATGGCAGCGAGGAGGGGTTTCGTATTGAGCAGCTCTTCGCTCACTTTAGGAAGGGCGTCTGCAGAAGCTGGAACGATTCCATACTCATTTCTCATGTGTTGGATCCAGCGGAAGCTTTGAAGCTTTTCTGGATCGAGGAAATACTCTGTAGTGGTTTTTGCGTCGTAAGCAAAGTGCAGAGCAACTAGAGGAGCTCCTAGGAAAGCAGCAGCGTCTTGGACGAAGACGAAGACGCGGTTTGTTAGCTTTGCCTTTGCAGCGAGGGTTTCAGCATCGTTCGTTCCATTTTTAATCACGGTGTACCCAAGCGAAGCAACCTCTTTCAGTGAGAGCGCAAAATGGAAGAGGGTTCCAGCAAAACCTGCGAAAAGAGAGAGTGCGAGGGCAGCAACGGCTCTAGCGACAGTTTTCAGATGAGGGCCAAAAGACTTCCATCCGTAGGTGATTTTTTTAGCTTCGAAGCCTGGACGAGCGGCAATGGTTGCAGCTTCATCGAGATCTTTGGCGCTATGCATTGTCTCACATGTTGGAGACTGGCATTGGGGCTGGTTAATAAGGTATTCTAGTGCTTTACCCGAAAGGGAAGAGATTGGTTCTGTTGTCATGGTCATCATCCTTTTTTTTTCTTACTCTAACATGGGAAAGGCATTATCCTACAACCCTTAGTATTAAGGTTAAAGAATTTTTTTGTCTTCAGGTCATTCTCAAGCAAGCAGTTGTTTGACGTAGGTGTAGGGAGCTAAGAAGGCACCGGTCCAAACAGACTCTTGAAATGACTCTGCTTGAAGCACATGTGAGTGGACAAGGTCGGCCAAAAAGACCAGTTGCGAGCGGTTCGAGAGACGAGTGAGTGCCTCTCTTAGGGCTGCGGCGTGTGTTTCAGGTGAGGTCGAGGAGAGGGCCAAGTAAAGTTCTTTAAAGAAGCCGTTGTAGAGGGAGCCTCGAGTGGTGTCGCTGAGGTGTCCTGTTCGGGAGTTCACCTTGGGAAGGGGGGTATCGCCTCCTCCTTGCTCGATCTGCTTCACCACTTTTTCAAGGAAGAGCAACACTTCGTGGTAAGCGTATTCATCTTCGACTTTTGGGGTAGGCCTTGTTGAGGGAGTATGCAGTACATTGAGCTGAGGTGAGTTTGTTAAGATCCTTTGTTTCAACAGCTTCATCATTTGAAAGTGCTTTGGTTTTTCTTGCTGAAGCTCTTCCAGCTCAGTCCAGTCTGCAGCTGGGATGGGGGCTCCATGGGGGATGTGGAGGCCGAAGTACTTTTTCAACTCCAGTTGGATCGAAAGGGGGCGTACGAACCGCTTCTCATGGAACTGCAATGCAGCGGTGTGAGGGTCGAGTCCAAAGTGGAGGGCGATAGAGAGGGTACTGATGATGGAGATGAAGTCTATGGCGGCGGCTCTACAGTGGGCTTGGATGAGGCGTTTCTCATGTAGAGCAGCAGGGGAGGCTCTTCCCTGGGAAAGGATGAGGAGGGCCATTTTGACGACCCGGCAGCTGACTACAAGGAGGTGGGTTAAGATTCCTAAGGGGGCAAGGACCGTTGTGATGAAGAGAGATTCAGCGACACGGATCACCATCTGAGGCGCTTGAGTCATTGACCGGATGTGCATACGGTATTTTTTGGGAGGGTGTTGCCCTGCGTGTGTGAGTGCTTCACTCAAGCTATCGACAGTGGTAGAATCGCTATAATAGGTTGGAAAGTTGTGGAGTGAGTTAGAGGCGAGATTCGTTAGAGCCAGGGCTGTAAAGGAGGTTGGATGTCCCATTAGAAAACCTTTCCCGTCAAGACAGCAGGAGCCAAGAGATAGTACAGCTTTGCCTCACTTTCGAGAGTCTTTTGGACTGAAGTAGAGATTTGCACGAGGGCGGAGGCATTTTGATAGCTCTCTTCGAGGTGTTCAAGTTCTCTGCGGGCCCCTTCTACCTCCCCTGTTACGAGGGCGTTTTTGAAGGCTTCAAAGAAGGTTCCATAACAAGCTGCACACTTTTCATCACGGATGTTTACATGTATTGCACTCCCTTTGTCTTTTCTGTCTCGGACCCTAACTGTTTCAAGATATTCCAGCAGCTGGTTCAAGGCCTTAAAAAAGGGTTTCATCTCTCTAGTTTTTGAGGTAGCTGGGACTTCGGGAAGTCCGTCAAAGATCTTATCAAGCTCCTGGAGAGCTTCAATAAGATCCTGCGTGTTCAAGAAGGGCCGACGTGTTGAGGCATCTTTTGCTAGGCTTTGCGTGTCCATGCGGATTTTATCGGCGTTGATCTGGATTCCAAACTGAGACTTCAGCTCAAGGTGAATGGAGGCAGCGACGGCTGCGCGGCCGGGTAGGAGGAACGCACCGACTTTATTAGGATCCCATGCAAAGTGGATTGCGAGGGGGTTGAACAAGAAAAAGATCCCTGTAGCGGCGTTGACAGAGGCTAGAGTGTCCATCATCCCTGCTGCAAAGTGTGCTTGGAATTTTTTGTAATGACTCTTTGTCTTTGAGTGGGGAATTTTGTGAAAGAGACGATCTACAGTATAAAGTGTGAGGTGCCAGGAGGCACGCCCTAGGTGGTAAACCATTCCAATAGGAGCCACGAAGATCGTGATCGCAATCGCAGCAATCAATCGAGCCACAAATTGGATTGCTGTACTGTGAATCATCGCGTCAACGGGCTTGATCTCACGACTTCCTAGCGTTTTTTTGATCTCTTTATAACTGTTTTCTTCTGTCACCTCCTCATGAAGAGGGGTGTTGAAGAAGGGGGTTCCTGCTATGGTAAAAATGGCTTGTGCAGAAAACGACTGTGGTTCAACCGATGGCACTTTCTCTCCTAAATAAATGGCCAAATGAGAGAGTGTAGCGGGTTTTCAGATAGATCTCGAACTTTTTCTAAGGTTCTAGCGACTTCTGCTTGGCGTGCAGCGATCTTTTTTTGAGTACGGATTTCCTTAAGGAGTGCATCGAGCTGGGATCGCTCTACGGTTGAGCTTAGCCTTGCACATTCGAGAAAACATTCAGCAATCTCACGATAGAGCTGGTGGGCTTGGAGGTCTTCTTTGTACTGCTGTAGGATCGCTGAAATCTCAGACTCGACAATACTGTCACTAACAGAACCCAGAAGACCATGGCCAGTGCTACTGCGTTGGTTGCGGAGGTTTTCAATGATTTCTTTTAAAAGAGCCATCGTTTCTTTCCACTTTTTTTCCGTCTTATCGTCTTCAGTTGAGCTCATTTCTGGGATGAGCTGGCTTGAGTAGAGGCTGAGGGCTGTGAGGGCTTTTTTAAGTGGGCCTGTGTTGTAGAAACTGCTTTCATCAAAACGATTGTCTGGGAGGCTCTTGATCGCACGTTCACAGGGAGTCGATGAGGTGGGGGGAGCGATGTGAAGTCCAAATAGATCTCGCACTTTCATTTTGTAAGCGGTTTTAAGAGCGTGCTCTTCAGGAAGGAATTGGGTGCTAGCGATAGTGGGGTAGAAAGCAAAGTGCCACGCGATCGGGTTGACGATGGTTAGAGCACTCACCACGGAGATGAGGTCGGACGCCCAAGCTTTAAAGGTTCTATCGAACGCGACTTGTGTGTCAGGGGATTGGTCTCGTGTTTTTTGTGCAAAGCGATAAACCAGAAGAGGAGTATGAAAGCAGAGGCCCGCGAGGCCTAAGAAGAATGTGGCTGCAACGGCGCAAACGAGGCGGACTGTGACCTGCAAGGGTACAGACAGACTTCGGTAGTTGATAGGGTGTTTTTTTGCCAGGGAGTAAGTGTGAATATGCTCATGAAGAGTGGAGAGGTTCTCAACCGAGCCCTTTTCCTCAACTTGTGGAGAGTTGATCAGGGAGACATTAGCTAGAGTAGTGAGCCCGTAGCCCACGAAAGATGTATTCTTAAGTTCCAAAATTATACCATGACGATTGTAAAGGGGAGTGTAGAGAGTCCGTAATAAAGGAGAGTTCGCCTTCCCGCTTCTTGATGAAGTTGTTCTGCGAGCTGTAGCTTAGCTTGTGCGTTGCGATGTTTAGCGCGGATCTCTTCAAAGCGTGATCGGACCGTTTGAAGCGTTTTCCCCTCTTTCTCTTGAGAGTACCCGGCGATTTCTTCGAGAAAGCTATTGATTCCATTTTCTTTATTGCAAGCGGCTCGCACGCAGATTTGTACTCTAGAAAGATCTCTCTCTTCTCTTTCTAAAACTTGAAGAACACGGTCTATATATTGATGTGTTTCGATGACCTCTTGGTCACTTCGGTCTCCCACTTTCGATAGGGGGGAGAAGCCCTCAAAACTAGAGGGGAATTCACTGGTGATGGTGTTTATAGCACTCTTCAGCTCGGTCGTTTTCCAGCAATGTGCCAGTTGCCTTCTAGAGTTTGACAAAGATCTGTGCAGACTCTTTCGGTCTTGGTAGAGGACTTTTTCTGGAGCCAGTTGAGCTCCAAAGACTTCCCTGAGTGTTGAGGAGACAAGATACTGGAACCCTTTTTCGGTGGAGAGTAGAGCAGTCGTGGTGGTCACTGGGCGGAAGGTGAAATCAAGAGCAATCGGGTTGAAGTAGAGGCTTAACCCTAACATTCCACTGATAGTGGCAAGCATGTCAATGGAGAGTCCGTGAAGGTGTCCCTGAAACTGTTTGATTTTCTCTTGGTACCCTTGGTTTTCTCGGCCCTTTTCGATGGCTGCTTTTGCGGCCTGTATTGCACGTATAGAGAGGAAAGTCAGGTGGAAGCCAATTCCAATGGGAGCAACGACTATGGTAATGAAGAGGGCTGCGGCAAGACGCATGGCAGATTGAGCAGCATAGGAGAGATAGTAGAGGGCTTTGGAGATCCGATCGGGCTGGAGCTCTCCTAACATTTGGTAGGCTTGCTCCTGTTCTTCGAAAGCTCGAGTAACAGGAGTTTGAGGGAGGTTAAATAATGAGTTCGATGCGAGTATCTGGAAGCAGCAGGTTGATAGGGGAGTGGTAGTGACATGGCTAATCATTTTAAACTCCTAACTTGATTAAAGAGGCAAGACCCATTCCTAAGAAATGCCATCGCTTGGCATATCTAGAATGACAGTCCAGGACCGCTTTATACTGTTTGTTGATCCTACTCATGCGTTCTGCTTGTTGTCTCTCTTGGAAAAGAATACCTGAAGCAATTTCCGTCGTTTTTTCTATTCTCTTCTTTTTTTGCGTTGGATTGTCTCTCTTTGATAGAGGGTGTAGTGCATTTAAAAGAGTTTGAATGACAGTCTCTTCATTCTCTCGAGAGCAGGCAGGAAGTGGGGAGAAGTCAATGGCTTCTTCAGAGAATGGAATGAGACCTCTCTGTAGGCGATTGACTCCATCGATGAGAACATAGGCTAAATCCGTGGTGGTCTTGCAGTTTTCTTCGGTGAGTGGAGATTTCCAAAGTCCCGGGAGCTTTTCACCTATCTGATTGAGGGTGTTCAAGAGTTCTTCAGAGAGAGTCTCTTCTTCGAGTTTGATCGTGAGCGGAGGAGCAGAAGAGTGGATGTAGTATCCCTGATTGTCTTTTAAAGAGATGCTAGCAAGAAAACCGAGTGCTGATTCTTCAGGAAGGTATTTGGCTGTGACAAGGGAGGGCTCAAACGCATAGTGGATGGCAAACGGGTGGATGTAGGTGAAAAAGAAGGTCACGGAGGAGAGGAAGACCATGATGTCTGTCCAGCTCTCCTTAAGGTTTAGAATCGAGAGATAGACTTGATGGTTTTTCCACTCTTCATTTCCATCTTGGCCTGTGATTGCACAGTAGATGGTGTGCGCAAAGATATGGCCCATACGGATGAGGGCTGTCAAGACACCAGCAACAGCTCCTGTGGGAGCTAGTACCGTTGCGATGAAGATCGCACTGACAAGCCGGGCAACAAAGGCAATAGGAGTACGGAAAATGCAGTCGTTCCAGGAGCGTGGAACATGACTACGAGGTTTGTCAGTTCTCAGTAAAGCTGCATGAGCCTCTTCGAAAGTCGAAAAGTAGACTGTCGGCTGAGACGAGGCGGGGTTGAGTCGCTCTGCTTCAGCAATCCACTTCATGGCGGCCCCAGAAAGGGAGCTAAACTGTTGAGGGTATGTTGTAATCATGCTTTGAACTAAATTATTGTGAAGGGTGTGATAATTTTCAAGAAAGTTGTTTGGTGTAAAAATAAGTTATTACTACTATTAAATTATGATCGAGAAAATCGCTTTTTTTGTTTTTGAGAATCTATATAGCTCTAAGCGGGCGTTCACAGAGCGGCTCTCAGAGGCTTTAAGGCGCCGAGAGGTAGAGGTCAAAATTTTTGATATACCTGAAGGGGTCATGACGAAAGAGCATCTGCAAACTCTATACCAGTTTGACCCCACTCTGACTCTTTCATTTCACACGATATTACCCTTGCCGGACGGAAGGTTCTTGTGGGACCAGTTTAAAACTCCGCACGTCTCACTCCTCCTCGATCCGATGATCTACTACCTGAACTTAATTAAAAGCCCCTACTCTATCCTTTCCTATGTGGATTTAGCTGACCAAGCTCTTCTAGAAAGAGCGGGTTTTGAAAACCACTTTTTCTTTCCTCATGCCATAGAAAAAGAGCTTTTGGATGAGCCTCTCAGCCGCGATAGGGAATATGAGGTGACACTCATCGGTAGCTGCTATGACCATGAAAGCGTCCAAGTGGCTTGGGAAAAACAGTATCCTAAGGCTGTTTGCCAGGTGATTGAGGAATCGATACAAATGACTCTCTGTGAACAGGGCCAATCCTTTCTAGAGTCTGTCGTGAAAGTTTGGGAGAAGTCAGGACTCGACCCACAGCTAGTGGACTTTCAAACTGTCGCGACGTATGTGGACTACTACCTCCGTGGATACGATCGCCTCAAACTCCTTGAAGCATTGAAGGACTTCCGGATTGATATCTTTGGATCCCTTTTTTGGGTCGAAGGGCAAAGTTTGAATGATTGGAACTACTATACGCGTAAGATGGACCACGTCACTGTGCACGAGGGGGTTTCTTTTACAGAATCCTACCATATACTCAGAAACAGCCGGGTCAGTCTCAACAGCACTCCTTTTTTCAAAAATGGTTCCCATGAGCGGTTTCTTACGGCTCCTGCACTTGGATCAAGCGTCCTAGCGAGCACCAACGTGTTTGCTAAAGAGCAGTTTGGTGAAGAGGCGGGTGTGCGTTTTTACAACTTTAGGGAGTGGGAGAAAGCTCCAGGTCAAGTTGCAGCTCTTTTAGAAGATGAGGAGAAACGTATCTCTGATTTGGAAGCAACGCGAGAGGTCATCCGTTCAAATTTCACCTGGGATCGTCGGGCTGAGGAGTTGATAGAAACTCTCCCTCGTTTCATTAGTAAGATCCATGCAAAGACCCTGAATCCAAATTAACCTGGAATTTTGATGATCTATGCATTTTCATGATCTATCCAGGCTTTTTTTATCATTCATTGATTTGCACTGAGGGCAGTGTGTGTAGCGCTTGAACTTTTTGGAGAGGTAGACGATCTGGCAGTACTCGCAGGTCGTGAGTTCTTCGTCTGTGATATCTAGGCTTTTCTTTTGACGCTTCAATATAGAGTAGAGCCAAACTGCAGTGATGAGTAAAAGGAGAAGGGTGAGGTAGGCTGTCATCGCTGTGACGGGGGAGAGTTCAATCATGGGAGGAGCTCCAATGTTCCGAAGAGCCATCCCTTTTCTTGACTCTTTTTGAAGCGGAGTCCACGCGCGATCTCAAGTAGGGTTTGATCACTGAGCTCTTGAGAGTCGGCCCAAATGATCTGCCCTGTTTCTTGGTTGACGAGGAGCTGGACCTGGGTCGGAAAATCGAGAGGGGTAGAGAGAGGAAAGGCCTTCTCTTCGAGCTCTAGATGAACGAGTTCGCCTTGTAGGTTAAAGAGCGTTTCGGGGTTTTTGTCGGGTTCTTCTGGGGGCAAGAGGGGACGATGAATGGTCATCTTTAAGGGAAGGGTCTTGTGATTTCGAAGAGGCTCATCGAGGCCTAGGCAGAGCTCGGGTACTAAAGGGGGGCGGCCAGAGCGGGGTTCAAGGGGCTCTACTTTTTTCTTCACGATTACTGAAACCTCAGCGACTCTTTGAGCCATCTCCTCTGCTGTCGATTGAGGAAGCCTCACACGGAAGAGGCTGAAGAAAAGCAAGTGGAGAGCAAAGGCGGCAAAGAGGGCAAGCTGGACTCTTTTGGAAAAGAACGAGGGGCGACGTAGGAGGCGGATTTTTTCAAGCTGCGGTTTCATAGACGAGTCGGATATGTGGGCTACATTCTTGCAGCGCAGTAAAGAGTTTTAGAAAAGAGCCATAGTGGACCCGTTCGTCGACATGTAAAACGATCGTCGGTTCTATCCCAGGGTGACGCTCTTGAAGTTTGTGGATTTCACCTAACACCTCTTCTTTAGCAGTGGTTAAGTCGATAATCGAGCGGCGTTGACCGAGGTAGATGACATGGGAATCATCCATGACCACGACCACCTGAGTGGTTTGGGCGGGGGTTTCAATCGGAAGCTCAGGAGAGTGGATAGTGAGGGACTTCAGGGGGAGAATACTTGAGGTGATGACGAAAAAGATCAGCATCAAGAAAACCACATCGACAAGAGGTGTGAGGTCGACTAATGTGAAGGAGTGTTTGAGTTTGGTTTCGAATTTCACCCGAGAATATCCTTTCTAGTGAGGAGTTCAACGACCTCGGAAGAGGTGGTCTCCATTTCTAAGACAAATGATTCAATACGGCTCACGAGGTAGTTGTAGGCGAGGATGGAGGGAATCGCGACCACGAGACCGAAGGCTGTCGTGATGAGTGCATACTCCATCGCTTCACCAATTTGTGTTGTTGAGATGTCAACTAGGCCGCTGAGCCGCATCTCTCCGAAGGCTTGGATGAAGCCAAGGACTGTTCCCAGGAGACCAATCAGCGGTGCAATCCGGGCGACGAGAGAGAGCGCACGCGTGTTTTTTTCTAGTTTTGCGATTTCTAGCTTTGCTGCGATCTGCATCGACTTTTCGATTTCGCTCTGAGTGTGGTGAGCTCGTAAAAGCCCCACTCTAACGATCGCGGCGATGGGTCCTCGGGTCACTTCGCAGACATCGACAGCTTCGGCTAGACTCCCTTCATTCATAGAGGAGCGGATACGGATCAGCAGTTCATTGGAATCGGTTTCCGCTTGGCTAAGAGTCATGAGTCTCTCAATGAAGAGAGCAATGGCTACGAACGAGCAGAGAAGTAATAAGATGAGAATACTGTTGAATTTCACAGCGTGGATGAGCTCAAGGAAGGAGGCGAGCATGTTCATATTCACGGACTTTCTCCTTTGCGAGGTTAGCATAGTCGCCACTGAAGCGACTGAGTGTTTTAAATTGTCTGTAGGCTAGGTCATCTTGCCCCTCTTCCTGGTAAAGTCGACCTCTTAAGTACATCGCTTTGAGTCGTAAAGGGCTTGCAATGTCTTCGTTGATGGCATTGGAGAGGAGGATGAGAGCCTTCGAGGGCTCTTTCATCTTGAGTTGCCAGTCGGCTTCTGTCATCCACATCACCAAAAGAAGCTCCTGGTAGCCTTGGCCGATAGGAAGCGCTTCCTTCGCCTGATTTAACAAAGATAGAGCGTGATTGGGATGTTTTTGGTTGAATTGCAGTTTTGCCAGTTCAAAGAGGCTTTTGCTGAGCAGGGGACTTCTAGTCATATGGCATGCTTTGGCGTGTTCGAGGGCACGAGTGAAGTAACTCTCTGCGAGAGCCTCTTTACCGAGTTTGACCTGGACGGATCCCAGAAGCTGATTGATTTCAAGGAGGGGGGCTTCTCTATCTAATAGGAGAAGGAGTTCTTTTTGGAGGGCGTTTTGTAGGGAGACGAGCGTATCTCCAGCCCGTCGAAGATAGAACTCTTTTTTCACGGGGTTGGACTGCTCAGCAATGTCCATAAGGAGCTTTGCCTTCTCCATCTTTGCGGAGAGAGCTAAGGAGGCGAGCCATTGCTGTTCATCTGCGCTTGAGAAAGAGGCTCTCTCTAAATTAAGGTAATTGCTATAGGCTCTTTCAAAGAAGTTTAGCGCGCCCTGTTCGTCTTTCGGTGCGAGTAAGGCGCCTGTCGTGCTGCGGTGGCTCTTTTTACTGTTGAGGCCCAGTAGAAAGTTCGCCTCGACGGCTGCGGGGGTGTGGGAGAAGTGTGTTGAGATCTTTTGGAGGGTCAGTGTTGCACTCTTATCTGCCAAGATGAGCCTCTCATGAGGAAGGTCTAATAAGAGGAGATCGGCATTGTAACGGCTTTTGGGGAAGCGGTGCTTGAGTGTTTCTTGGATTTCTGCCACTTCTTGCCCCCCCTTTTTAGAGGTGACAGCGGCAAAATAGAGAGCCTCTGCTCCTAGAGGGTGGGGGCCAAAGCACTCTGCGGCTTCAACGAAGTACTTTTTCGCACTTTCTGTGTTTTCAAGACTCATTTCATTGCTTGCAAGAGCAAACAGTGCTTTTGCCGCGATGAGGTTTTGAGGAGCCGATGCTTTTTTTAGAAACTTTCTTGCGCGGTTCAGCAGCTGGGGATTGTTGGCCAAAGCGGCTTGCTTGGTCAGGGTGAGGCCGCGGTAGTAGTCACTCTCTTGAGTGGCTCCGAGGGAGGAGAGCGCTTCCAAGTCTGAGTACGTTTTTTCGAGCGCCCTTCTTGAGCCATCAATGTAGAGCCCCTTTATATGAGAAAACAGCAAAGGGACTCTCTCTTCTGTAGGGAGATCCAGTGCAAGAAGCTGCTCGATGAGATAAAGAGCCATTTCTAAGTCTTTCTTAGACCCTCCCGCGTCTGCTTTTTCAAGAAAGGAAAGCGCTACCGGCGCAAGAACGGTAGATTGGAGCTGCTTTCTCTCGGTGAAAAATTTTCCTATTTCATTTTTATTCAGTAATTTAAGAATAAAAGAGAGGTCTAAAGGGGAGGACAGTTGAGAGAGGGTCTTCTGAGCCTCGTGAAGGGAGTCCGCGTCCCCTACGACTCTCCACTGGGTGATGTGTAAGTGGCACTTAGTCACAAGAGAAGGGTGAGGGTCTTGTTGTAGGAGTTCTTGAGCAGTGAGAAGGTGGCTGAGTTGCTTGCCTTTTTCTTTTTCAGGATCGACGGCCAAAAAGAGATGAATGTGCGCAAGTGATTGGTAAGCAAGAGATTCTGTTTCAATATAGGGGTCTTTTTCTGAAGCCCAGACCTGCATGAAAAGTGGCTCCGCGTCTTCGAGTTGTTCCTTTTGCACAAGTTCTAAGCCTTTGATAATGAATAGGAAGCCTCTTTGTGAGTCGGCCACTTGCTCGGGTAATGGTGTGGATAGTTCTTTTCCTTGCTTGAGTTGGTAGTAGGCCTTCAGAAGTTCGACTCGTTGGTTCCATTCGTGATGGCTCGAGGACTTGAGGGTGGAAAGATAGTCCTCTACGCTCTTCCAGTCCTTTGAAAGGGCTGCCATCTCGATCAGCTGCAAAAGAGAGGACTTTTGCAGTAATTGAGGGAGTTGATCGACACAAGACTCCAGCAATTCTTTTGCGGCCGACAATCTATTTTGCTGAAGGTAGCAGAGGGCTAAGAGGTATCGACTTTCAACACCCTCTGCACCCTTTAAAATGGAGGAGGCTTCTTCAAAACGATTGAGAAGGAGATAGAGCTTTGCGACACTGCATTTATTGACGAGCGCTTCTTGTTCGGGATCTTTGAGCAGCTGCTCATAAAGCAAAATAGCCTCCGAAAATTGGCCATTTTCTTCGCGTTTTTTCGCTTGAAAAAAGAGGTCTTTATCATTCTTTTTAAATGATTTAGAGTTCTTAATCCATGTTGCTGACTCGACATGAATGGGGTGGAATATCAGAGGTGCTAATGTGAGAAGAAGGAGCTGTTGAGATCGAAAATATCGCATGTTAAGCCATCTGAAAACAGTCAAAATTGGGGTGGTTCACGAGCGCTGATTCATTTCGAAAAAAAATCGAAAAAGTTTGAAAAAGTGCTTGCACTAAAGATAGCTGATCACAGAAAAAAAGGGTAAGTAGAGACGAAAAAAGTGACCCTCCCTTTGACTTAATGTGACGGCCCTAGTGAAAAAAGATTCAAAATTTACCTTTTGCACATGACGTTAATTAGAAAAAAGCGTTAAGGTAAAAAAATCACTAGAAATGTGCTGCAGATTTCTGTTAAGTGAAAACTAGCAACAACACAAAACTTTTAGGAGACTGGAAATGACGGAATCAGAGGTTCTCAATACTGCAGAGGAATCACTCGATCAGATCGCGGAGGAATCGCACGATCAGATCTCGGAAGATCTTGGACAAACTGGAGCAAGCTCTATAGCAGCTCCAAAGAAAAAAGCACTAGCAAGGAAGAAAACAATGAAAAAAACTACTGCTAAGAGAAAAGCTGCTCCTAAGCGTAAGCCTGCAGCTAAGAAAGCAGCTCCAAAGAGAAAAACGGCTGCTAAGAAGACAACAGCTAAGAAAAAGACTGTTGCAAAGAAAACAACAACGAAGCGCAAAGCAGCTCCAAAAAGAAAAACAGCTGCTAAAAAGACAACAGCTAAGAGAAAAACAGCTGCTAAGAAGACCACAACGAAGCGTAAAGCTGCTCCAAAGAGAAAAACAGCTGCTAAGAAGAAGACTACAACGAAGCGCAAAGTTGCTAAGAAGACCACAACTAAGCGTAAAGCAGCTCCAAAGAGAAAAACAGCTGCTATGAAGAAGACAACAACTAAGCGCAAAGTTGCTAAGAAGACCACAACGAAGCGTAAAGCTGCTCCAAAGAGAAAAACAGCTGCTAAGAAGAAGACAACAACCAAGCGCAAAGTTGCTAAGAAGACAACAACTAAGCGTAAAGCTGCTCCAAAGAGAAAAACAGCTGCTAAGAAGAAGACAACAACTAAGCGCAAAGTTGCTAAGAAGACAACAGCGAAGCGTAAAGCTGCTCCAAAGAGAAAAACAGCTGCTAAGAAAAAGACAACAACCAAGCGCAAAGTTGCTAAGAAAACAACAACCAAGCGTAAAGCTGCTCCAAAGAGAAAAACAGCTGCTAAGAAAACAACAACCAAGCGCAAAGCTGCTCCAAAGAGAAAAACAGCTGCTAAGAAGACTGCAACTAAGCGTAAAGCTGCTCCTAAGAGAAGATCTTCTAAGAGAGTTTCTGCTTCTTCTAAAGCAATGTCTCTACGTCGCCCCACAGCGAAACTTCCTGTGCGACGTGCTTCACGCTAATTAGAGCAGATTTTTTCTGATTTCTAGAAAGGGAGACTCTAAGTCTCCCTTTTTTTTTGTCTAAGTTTCTGGTACTCTTTTACGATATGTCTCGACGTCATCGTGGAAAAATCATTGATCTCCAGATCTCTTCTCTTGATAAAAAGGGTTTAGGAGTGGGGAGTTATGCTCACCCTGCTGGAATCACTTGGGAAGTGGCTACAGCCTTCACTGCACCTGGTGATCAAGTATCCGTACAGCTTCAGGGTAAAAAGTCAGGCCGTTACCAATCAAGGCTGCAAGAGGTCCTCTCTCCCTCACCTCTCAGGGTGACACCGCGTTGCGCCCATTTTGGGGTTTGTGGGGGGTGCCGACTGCAGCACCTCAACTATCAGGAAGAGGCGAAATGGAAAGAATCTCTCGTTCGAAAAGCTCTTTCGGATGTCGTCGATGAAAATAGCCGTTTTTACCCAATCCTCCCTTCTAAAAGTGAATGGAACTGGAGAAATAAAATGGAGTTCTCCTTCCATACTGATAAATCAGGAAATCGCTATCTAGGCCTCATCCGTTTTCAAGGTCGAGGGCGCGTCGAGAACTTAGGAGAGTGCCATCTGACCTCCTCGTGGACCAATGGTCTTCTTGAGGTCCTCCGTGGCTGGTGGAAAGAGTCGGGGCTTGAGAGCTACAACTTCCATGTCAATGAGGGCAGCTTGCGGGCTTTGATGGTCCGTGAAAGTCGAAAAACAGGCGATAAGATGGTCGTCCTCACAGTTTCTGGCAACCCGGATTACGCGCTGACCAAAGCACAAATTGAGAGTTTTAGGGAAGCGGTTGTCTCCTACGGTGCACCTGAAAAGCTTTCTCTCTTTTTGCGGATTCATCAAATGATGAAAGGCAAACCAACACAACTTTATGACATCCACCTGGCTGGAGAGGAAACCATACGCGAAGAGCTTCAACTTGAAGGTCGAGATGCCCCTCTTCGGCTCTTTATCAGTCCTTCCTCTTTTTTTCAGCCCAATACAGAGATGGCAGAAGTGCTCTATTCGAGAGCTCTTGAGCTCGCTGAAGTCCAGAGTGAGGAACTCGTCTTTGACCTCTACTCGGGGACAGGGACTCTGGCGCTCGCTGCGTCGACCTATGCTAAGCAAGTTGTTGGTGTCGAGATCGTCCGAGAGGCTGTTTATGATGCTAGGAAGAACGCAGAGTGTTCAGGGATTGAAAATGTCGAGTTCCTCCCTCGTGATGTGGCTGAGGTGTTGAAAGAAAGAAAGCAGGAGGTGCGGCCCAGCCTCATTATGGTGGATCCTCCACGCGTTGGACTGGGGGATGAAGTCATCGAACTCCTTGGTGAGATCAATGTTCCTAAACTCCTCTATATTGCTTGCAATCCCTTTTCCCAAAAAGAGGACATTCAAAAGCTCCAAAGTTTTGGTTACCGTGTGGATGCTGTACAGCCCCTCGATCAATTTCCAAAAACCGCCCATGTAGAGAATATCGTGGTTTTAAAGAGGCAGTGACAAGTGCTTTTCTGGAAGGATTCAAACGAGAGAGATAGATGAGTTTTACACTACACAAAACAGACTTAAATTGCCGCGCCCGCCGGGGAACCTTGACAACGGCTCATGGTCCAATTGAAACGCCCATTTTCATGCCGGTAGGGACTCGCGGAGCGGTAAAGACTCTCACAGAACGACACCTCCATGAGATTGGAGCGCAGATCATCCTAGGGAACACCTACCACCTCTTCCTACGTCCTGGGATGGATGTGATACAAAAAGCAGGAGGCCTACATCAGTTTATTGGCTGGGATCTGCCGATTTTGACAGATTCCGGAGGGTTTCAAGTCTTCTCTTTGACGAAGCTGAGGAAGATGACTGACGAGGGGGTGACGTTTCAATCCCATATCGACGGCCAGACCCTCTTCCTTGGTCCCAAGGAGAGTATGGAAATTCAAAAGATCCTCGGGTCGGACATTGTCATGGCGTTTGACGAGTGCGTGGGTTATCCAGCGACCCGTCTTGAAGTGGAGGAGTCTTTAAAGCGTACCCACTGCTGGGCGGAGGCCTGCCGCGCCTTTTCGCTACAGTCTGATCAGCTGCTCTTTGGCATTGTTCAGGGGGGGATGTATGAAGACCTGCGTCAGAAATCGGCCGAAACACTGAGGGCAATGGATTTTGACGGTTACGCTGTCGGCGGGGTTTCTGTGGGTGAACCGATGGAGTTGGGTCTAGAGGTTGTCTCGAAGGTCACACCACATCTCCCTGAGGAGAAAGCACGCTACCTGATGGGAGTGGGGACTCCAGCGGACCTCGTTGAAGCAGTCTATCATGGCATTGATATGTTTGACTGCGTGATGCCCTCAAGAAACGCGCGGAACGGAACGGCCTACACTTGGCAGGGAAAAATCAATATCAAAGCGGGTCGCTATCGGGAGGACTTCTCGCCTTTAGACGATGAGCTCGACTGCTACGCCTCCAAGTTCTCCAAAGCCTATATCCGCCACCTACTCAATGTCGATGAGATCACCGGTCTCACCCTCGTCACAATGCAGAACCTCGCTTTCTACCTCGATCTGATGGCAAAAATGAGACAAGCTATCGATGAAGACCGCTTCTTGGAGTTTCGAGAGCGAGTCCACTCAATTTATCCTCGATAATTTATCCTGAATTTATTCTGGTTAAAAATTCCTCGGAAAGAGGAAAATCAAAACTTAACTGGTCATTTTTGAACAAAGGAAAGTCAGATGCAATTTTGGAAATTCTCTCTACCTCTAACACTGCTTACCGGGTCTCTATTCGCTGAAGAAGGCTCAGCACCTCCGAGTGATCTCAGCAGCTATCAAGGACTCGTCTTGATCATTGTCGGATTCTTTTTCCTCTACTTTATCCTATGGCGTCCTGAACAAAAACGCCGCAAAGCTCTAGAAGCGCAGCGCAACTCCCTCAAGAAAGGAGACAAGGTTGTGGCTGTGGGGATTATTGGAATTCTCGACAAGATCGAAGAGAATAGCGTTGTTCTAAAAATGGTCGATGGATCCAAGATTGAAGTTCTGAAAGCCGCAATTTCAGATGTCATCCCCGACGAATCAGGAAAGTCAGAGGACTAACCTGGAAATTACATGAGCTCTCGTAAAACTGTCACAAAATCTCATGAATATCCAGGCTAACTCTACTCTCCTAAATAAGCTGGAAGGAAGTCTGCGGAACGTTTGTCCCAGAACTCGTCGAAGAGAACGCCATGACCATCGATTGCCTGGTAGTGGCGTTTTCCGTTGGGGTAAATGGTGTTGAGGTAGAAGTGGCGCTTTGACGCTGTTTTTGCTAGATACCAGCGTTCTTCAGGAGCGACAGGTTTTCTTGGAACAGCCACTCCAAAACCCCCATCTCCGAGATAGAGTGTGCCGTTCGAGTCGACCTGGTTGTTTTTGAGAAGCTTTGTCCGTTTGTAGTCGTGGTCGTGATGTTCAAAGGCGACATGGAGACCATACTGATCGAAGAGGGGAACCCAGTTCTTACGTATCTTGACGGAGTATTTGTAGTCGACAGGGCGGTAGCTTGGATAAGCGGGAACATGGTAGACAGCAATCTTATGACGGCGATCTTCACGCTCTTGAAGTGTTTTTTGAAGCCACTCTGTCTGCTCACCTGTAATGGGGGCTGTATGGCCTGTATCGAGCAGCCATATTGTGAGATCGCTGCCGATGTCGAAGAGCTGGTATCCATATTTAGCGCCTTCTTCACGAAACAGTGCATAAAAGTAGGGTGCCTCTTCAGGAGTTTGATTATAACGCCAGACCGTCTCTTCATTTCCGATCGCAGAAATAATCGGGATCATCCGTCCGTCTGAAGTGACCATCTCTTCTTGCCAAAGGCGAAGGAAAGTGATCCATCTCTTGGAGTCCTCAGGATAGCGACCATATTTGTGTGTCGCATAAGTGAGGTCTCCACCAAGGACTGCAAAATCGGGATCTTTCCGACTCGCTTGTTTCATCGTCTCTCTGAGGATTTCGCTGAAATCGTGGTAGAGGTCTCCTCCGACGACAAAATTCAAGGGCCTATGGATCTCTTCTGGAAGGGTTTTGAAGCGAAAAACTTCCTTTGAATGGGGAAGGGTGAATTCATATTCGGTCTCGGGGAGGAGTCCAGATAGTTTCACTTGGTGGATCGTGAGGTCGTCTCGCCCTTCAGGCAAGGGGCGGTGGGTACCCGCCTCATCGAGCCACTGCTCATTCTCAACTGAACGATACTGCACCACATCCGAGCTCATTCCCTCTGGAGTGATCCAAGATACAACCATCGTCGTGGTGGGAGAGTCTTGCCAAGAGAGGTAGACGATGGGATCTGCTGAAGAGGACGAGAGGTCCCAACCAGTAAAGAGGGTTAAAAGGGTGACGAGAAGGGGTACTAAATGCATACGTCTCAATTCTATCAAACTTCGGTTAAGATTGAATAAATAAGCCTGCCAAGAAGCGCGTATCGCTCACTTCAGCTGCCTTCATGAAGGATCCTGCTGGAATTGGAGAAGTTTTTCAAGCAGCTGGCTCGTTCTCTCAGCAAAAGGCGCTAGGCTTTCAAAGGCAAGCTCACTCTGTTTCATCAAGGTGAGCTCGACAATCTCCTCAGCGAGCTCTTTTGCGAGAGCGGGGTCTTTCTCTTTGATGGAGAGGACCGCCTGCACAAGCGGGCTGTTCGAGTTGAGAACCAGCGTTTTTCGGTTGGGAAGGTCGAGACTTCCCCCAGAGTTGAGACGCATGTACTCCCTCACGCGGCGCTCATTTTCATCGAGAGTGATGAGAGCTGGAAGGGAGTCTGACTGGAGGCTCTTGGCTTCGACCTGGATCTCCTTGTTTTCTAGAAGGTCGCCGAAGCTGTTTGCCATCTTCCCTGCCTCTGTTTGCCCACTCTCATCGACGATGGTCTTCTCTCGTGATTCGTCGTGGAGGACACTGGAGACTTCAGAGTCGACGCGGGCAAAAGTGATGCCCTCTTCTTTCGCTTCAATCCGGCCTAGGAGATAGGTGTCGATAGCGTGTGTGAGGAGTAGGATGGGAATCTCTTTTTCCTCAAAGGCTTTTCGGATGGCTGTTGCAGGAGGCGCGCTACAGTAGTAGATCTTTCCATCGGTTTTGCTTCCCACTTCGTCTAGATACTCTTTCGCACTCATCCAGCCTCCATCCAACTTTTCCATCAGGAGGCACTCTTTAATCCGGTCGTAGAACTTATCGTTTTCAATCGAACCAATCTTCAGGATGAGCGACAGCTCTTTGTAGTGGGAGAAGAAGAACTCTTTGTCCGTTTTTTTGAGCTGAACGAGCGCATCGGCGACTTTCTTCGTGATGTGGGTGGATAGCTGACGCACGGTTCGGTCAACCTGAAGGTAGCTTCTTGAGACGTTGAGGGGGATATCTGGACTGTCGAGAATTCCCTTTAGGGGTAGCAAGAATTCTGGGAGGATGTCTTTGCAGTTATCCGAAACAAACACGCGGTTGCAAAAGAGTTTAATGGAGCTTTCAGGTTTGCGGTATTCGGGACCCATTTTGGGAAAGTAGAGGATTCCCTTGAGGTGGAAGGGGTAGTCAACAGTGAGATGCACCCAAAAAATGGGGTCCTCTTGCATCGGATAGAGGTGTCGGTAGAACTCGATATAATCCTCTTTCTTCAATTCATGGGCGGGCTTCACCCAGAGAGGTTCTTTTTCATTGATACGGGTCCCGTTGAAGGTGATCGGATAGGGGAGGTACTCGCAGTAGGTGAGTAGGATTTTTTTCAGGTGGGGTTCTTCAAGGAGCTCCTTGCTCTCTTCAGAGATATGGAGAATGATCGAAGTTCCTCGCTCCTGACGGCTTCCTTTTTCCAGGGTGTACTCGGTCCCGCCGTCGCAAACCCAACGCACGGGATCCGCCTCTTTTTTGTAGGAGAGGGTCTCGATCTCTACTGTGTCTGCTACCATATAAGAGGAGTAGAATCCTAAGCCGAAATGGCCAATAAAGGTCTCTTTATCGCTCGTCTTTTCATACTGCTGGATGAAATCTTCGGCTCCTGAAAAGGCAATCTGGGCAATGTACTTGGTGACCTCCTCGTCGGTCATGCCGATGCCATTATCGGAGAAGGTGAGAGTTCCCTTCTCCTTGTCGATCGTCACGTCAATCTGAAATGAGTCTGTAACTTCTTCATTTTGAAGGAGTTTTAACTTTTGGATGGCATCGCAGGAGTTGGAAATGAGCTCTCTGACAAAGATCTCTTTTTCAGAATAGAGCCATTTCTTGATGATGGGGAGGATATTTTCGCTGTGAATTTCAAGTTGTCCTTTAGTCATATCTTTCTGCCTTTAAATGAGTTGTGAATTTTTCATTTATAAAAGATACCATCTCGATGGGTTCTTGGTCAAGCTTGTGTCTAATCACTTTTTGATGTATAAAAAAGAGTATAATCTAGTTTGGAGAAACCGAATGAATACCGCCTATCTCTTTCTGGCTGAGATGCCTCTGCTACTCGACTTGAAGTTGATTTTCTACTCGATTGCCGCTTTCGTTTTTGTGGGTGTGGGGCTCGCATCTATGATCCTCTTCACTCGAGCCAAGCTGGTTAGTGACGAAGAGTGTGAAATCGATATCAACCACGACCCCGAGCTCTCTATCAAGCACCGTGCTGGATCGACAGTCCTCAATGTTCTGACACAGAATGGGATTCCGGTTCCTTCTCCCTGCGGGGGAAAAGCGACTTGTAAACAGTGTCGAGTTCAATACACGGATGGTGCGGGTATCCCTCTCCAAACAGATATTGACACCTTCTCGAAAAAAGAGCTCAAAGAGGGGTGGCGCCTCTCTTGCCAAAGCAAGTTGAAATCGAATATCGGTCTCCATATTCCTGAAGAGCTGCTTTCTGTTTCTGAAGTCAAAGCAAAGGTCGTGAGTAACGATAACGTTGCCACCTTCATTAAAGAGCTCATCGTCGAAGTGGACGATGTGATCGACTACCGTTCAGGTGGTTACATGCAATTTCACGTCCCGAAGTTCAAAACGAATACCAATGACTGGAAAGAGACGATGGACGAACAGTACTATGAAGACTGGGAGAAATTTGGTCTTTTTGATCGCACCATCGATTTTTCAAAGATGCCAGAAGAGATCATCCGTGCCTACTCTTTCGCCTCTTACCCTGCAGAGAAGAACAAACTGCTGTTTAACATCCGGATTGCCTCCCCACCCTTTGTGAAAGGGGAACTGGTAGAGAACATCCCCTGGGGAATCTGCTCTTCGTATACCTTTTCCTTGAAGCCGGGGGATACGGTCCGTCTTTCAGGCCCCTACGGTGAATCGTTCATGAAAGAAGATGACCGAGAGCTGATCTTCCTGATCGGGGGTGCGGGTTCATCTTTTGGACGCAGCCACATCATGCACCTCTTCAAGACCGAAGACACTAAGAGAAAAGTGACGATGTGGTATGGAGCTCGTTCACTCAAAGAGAATATCTACCAGGATGAGTATGAAGAGCTCGACCGTGAGCATGAGAACTTTACTTACAACCTCGTCCTATCAGAGCCGACCGAAGAAGATATCGCTGCTGGCTGGCCGAAGGATGATCCCATCAAAACCCGCTTCCTTTACCAAGCGTTCCGTGATGGACAGCTGAACCAAATGGATGAGCCTGAAGAGTGTCTTTACTATGTCTGTGGACCACCTCTTCACAACTCATCTGTCATGAAGTTACTTGACGATTACGGCGTTCCGAGAGAGAATATAGTTCTCGATGACTTCGGAAGCTAAATGAAATCCATTTTTATTGCTCAAATCAACCCTACGGTAGGGGATTTTGAGGGCAACTCTCAAAAGATTCTCCGTTCGATCCGTGCTGCGAAGGAGCAGGGCGCTGACCTGGTGCTCTTTCCTGAGCAGGCGCTACTCGGTTATCCTGCTGAAGATTTGCTCCTCCTTCCTGCCTTCGTCGAAAAAAGCGCAGCTGCCCTCGACTCCATCGTTCGTGAGGTCCATGGCATTTCCGTGATCTTAGGCTTGGTTCAGCCTTCCAATGAGGAGAAGCCGCTCTACAATAGCGCTGTTTTGATTCAAGAGGGGAGGATTGTCGACAGCTACCATAAAAGGCTCCTTCCGACTTACGACGTCTTCACTGAGAAGCGCTACTTTGCAGAAGGAAAAGAGGCGAAGGTGTGGGAAATCGCTGGAAAACGGGTCGCTGTGACCATCTGCGAAGACATCTGGCCCCATGCAAGCGAAGTCTTTGAGACCGATTACGGCGTTGATCCCGTTTTGGAAATCAAAGATGTCGACCTGCTGGTGAACCTCTCTGCTTCGCCTTTTAGTTTAGGGAAATTCCACCGTCGTATGAACGTCGCGACAACTGCCGCGAAAACAGCAGGGTGTCCTGTGATCGTCTGCAATCAGGTGGGGGGAAACGACAGTCTGATTTTTGACGGGCGTAGCCTCGTGGTGAATGAAAAAGGAGAGCTGCTCCTCGAGCTTGCTCCCTTTGAAGAAGAGGGTGCGCTCTTTGAACTCTCTTCGACAGAAACAGTCCACCCAACTCAAAAAGATCCGATGGAAAAGCTGCACGATGCTTTGATCCTGGGCCTTCGTGACTACTTTCAAAAACAAGGGTTTAAAAAAGCCCTCGTGGGTCTTTCAGGGGGAATCGATTCTGCGGTGGTTGCGGTCCTTGCAAAGGAAGCTTTGGGAAGTGACCATGTCCACGCGCTGCTCATGCCCTCTCGTTACTCTTCTGAAGGGTCGATTCACGACTCTTACGAACTGGTTGAAAACTTGGAGCTCCCTCATGATTTGATCTCCATCGAACCGCTTTTTAACACCGCTCTTGAAACGACAGCTCCTTACTTCGAAGGGCTCTCCCCTGATGTGACAGAGGAAAACATGCAAGCACGCCTACGAGGTCTGCTGCTAATGGCCTTCTCAAACAAGTTCGGAAGTTTAGTCCTCAGTACGGGAAATAAAAGTGAACTGGCGATGGGTTACGCAACGCTCTATGGAGATATGGTAGGAGGGCTTGCCGTCATCAGCGACATCACGAAGCAGCAGGTCTATCAACTCGCGCGTTGGATCAACCGAGACAAAGAGATCATCCCTCAAGCGATCATCGACAAGCCGCCGAGTGCAGAGCTGCGTGAAAACCAGCTCGACAGCGACACACTTCCCGACTACACGATCATCGACAATGTCCTTGAGGATTACATTGTAGGTCATCTTTCTGTGAAAGAGATCGTGGAGCGGCACGGGTACTCAGAAACTTTGGTGAAAGAGTTGATCCACCGCATCCATCAAAGTGAATACAAGAGGCGTCAAGCCGCTCCTGGCTTACGCGTTTCCGACAAAGCCTTCTCAGCCGGCCGTCGCTTTCCTATTGTGGAGAGGACGACTGGGGGCTAGTGTAGGAAGCTTTACTGTGGCAGCTGCTTGGGCTCTTGCTTCTAGTTGATAGGCCTTGAAAGAGTCTGGAGTCAGTGTTTGACTCGCACCAAAGAAAAGTCTGGAAATGGCAGAGCAGAGAATCCTTCCACGATTCGTTGCAATCAATGTCATAAACATCGCGACCTCCATTAAGCACGCAGCAATAAGAGTCTTTGGAATTTCTACACAATCAAGTAACCAGTTCACGGCTTTTTTGCTAAGAGACTGGGTTTCATCTTCCCCTCGAAAGGCACTGAACGTGATGGCGTTTTTTGCACTCGCAAATATCTCTAGTGCTGCATTGTATGGAAGTAAGTAGAGCTGTTCAAAAGCCTGTTTTCGTGCTGTTCTATTATCAAGGTAGCGAAAACAGTTGTATCCATTTAAGTGATAAACAGGTAACTCTGTTTTTTTGTCACGAAATTTACCATTTGCTCCACAAAAAATGTTGGACTCTGTCACGTCGACCGTTTTTGCTTTGTTTCCATGCGCAGCCATCAAATTAAGGGGCTGGTAAGGAACAAAATCGATGAAGCTTAGTGAGGTAACCGGGGTTTCTATGGGATCCATTTTAATCTCCTGTTTGGATGTGAATCACTTGTTAAAACACAACTCTACTGTATATCGCTTGCTGACTTTTCATAAGAGGCTAAATGCATTTATCGATGCGAGTTTTCCGATAGGTTAAGATCAAGTTATTCAAATCGCATAAATCAGTCAATTTTATAAGCCTTGAAGGCAGGAGGGGTCACACAGTGGTCTTCAGTGCCAAGCGCGAGGCGTGAGATGGCTGCATAGAAGATACGACCACGTGTCGCAGCAAGCAGGGTATAAAGGATTGCGAGCGAGAGGAAGGGTGCTGCAATGAGGGTGAAGGGGATGTTGGCACAGTCCTGAGCGAGGACTGAAAAACGGTTCTGCAGAGGTTCGTCTGTCCTTGTCCAGAGGGCATGGAGTGTGACGGTCTTTAGGAGACTTTCAGCCACTTTGGCGATGACTCTCAGGGGAAGTGTCAGTAGGAGGCCAAAGGCTTGAATACGGCCCTCGAGCTCGCCCAGGTGACGGTAGGCGGCCCCCGTCTCCGGAGTGTACTGGTAGACGCGGTGATGGGTTCCTTTTTCTACAGAGCCTCCATCTTTCCCTTGAGTGATTCGGCGTGGGTTGAGCTGAACGACACCGTCGATACCTGCTCTAACAGGTCCAACGACTTCGATGAGTGGGTTAAAATCTTGAAAATGAAAATTTGAATAGGGGGTTTCAATATTATTCATTAAATTAACTCCAATTATTTTCAAATTAGCATAAGTTACTAATGTTAATAAACGATAAAGATTGTCAAGAAAAGTAATCTCTAGTACAATATGGTCCTAGGATGCAAGGTACGATGGACATCTCTAGTGAATCTTCAACCTCCTTCAGTAAATGGAGAACGAGGCTTTGGCCGATTCATCGCTCAGAACACCGCAAATTTATCCCTCTTCTTCTGATTAAATTTCTTGTTTCCTTCGTCTATACGATCCTTCATGCGACAAAAGATACTTTAATCGTCACCTCAAAAGGTTCCGGTGCTGAAGCAATTCCTTTATTGAAAGGAGGAGTGGTCATTGTTTTTGCCTGCCTCGCGATGCTCCTCTACAGTAAGCTGAGTAACTTGCTTTCCAAGAAAAGACTCTTTTACACCTTTCTTACCCTGTTTATCTTTTTTTTTACGATTTTTGGATTTGTTCTCTATCCTCTTAGAGAACTGCTTTCTCCCACCGCGAGCTCTGACGCACTGGTGAACTGGATGGGTGCAGACCATCAGCACTGGGTCGCCATCTACCGATGGTGGTTTAACTCACTCTTCTTTGTGATGGCAGAACTCTGGGGTGGGGTGGTGATCCTCGTCCTCTTTTGGGGTTTTGCAAACCAGGTCTGTTCCGTCGGTGAGGCATCGCGTTTCTACACGCTTTTTGCGATTGGAAGTAACGCTGGCGTGATTGCAGCAGGACCGCTGATCTGGAGCGCATCACACTGGTTGAATGGGGGCAATTATGAGCTCACCATTAAATGGATGATGTCGGCCGTGGCTGTGACAGGCATTCTGATTGCTCTACTCTATTACTGGGTCAACGAGAAGATTGTCGATGTGGATCAACAGAAGACAGTCGAGAAAAAGAAAAAGAAAAGCACCTCTCTCATTAAAAGCCTGGTTGAACTTTTCTCCTCCTCTTCACTTGTCTATATTGCGATGATGGTGATTGGATATAGCTTGGCAGTGAATATGGTGGAGGTGATCTGGAAGGCGACACTGAAGCTACAGTTTCCTAAATCGGTGGACTACCAAGCCTTTATGGGAGTCGTCTCTTTCTCGACCGGCTGTCTAGCACTGCTTCTCTCTCTCTTTGTGGGAGGAAACCTGATGAGAAAATTTGGCTGGTATGCCGCCAGCCTCTCCACTCCGTTGGTTTTAGGACTGACCAGCCTCTTCTTCTTCACTCTCTACTACATGGGATATAATGAAGGAGGGTTCACTCCAGAACTTCTTTATGTCGCTGTGCTCGTCGGTGCAGTGCACAACATCTGCTGCAAATCGATGAAGTATAGCCTCTTCGATCCGACAAAGGAGATGGCTTACATCCCTCTCTCTGAGGATGAAAAAGTGAAGGGGAAAGCGGCGGTGGATATGGTGGCTTCGCGGTTTGGTAAATCAGGATCTTCTTGGATTCAAGCCGCTCTGATCGAGATTGCAGGTGTCGGCTCCGTTCTCAATATCGGAGGCTTCCTCGCCCCTTGTGTCATCATCGCCATTCTCTTCTGGGTTTTCGCTGTCCGTAAGATGCGCGGTGAATTCACCCCTCAAGCTGAACTCATCGCAGCCTGATTTCAATAAGGCAAGATTTTGCCGATCTCTTCGCTTTGATGGCGTAACATCATGAGGCGGTCGAAGCCGACAGCGACTCCACAGCAAGCAGGGACACCCTTTTCAAGAGCTTCTAAGAAGTCGGTATCGATAGGGAGAGGCTCTTTTCCTCTTGAGATCCGTTGGCGATTCGCTTCCTCAAGGCGTCTTTTCTGCTCTGCAGCGTCGATCAACTCGTCGTAACCGTTACAGAGCTCTAGTCCTCCGTGATAGATTTCAAAGCGGAGGGCAACTTCATAGTTGTCAAGGCGCAGGGTGTTTGCGAGAGCGGCCTGTGTGGCGGGGTAGTGAGTGAGAACGGTGAAACATTCAGGACGAAAACGCGGTTCGATCTCCTGTGAAACCAAGAGTTCAAGGCAGTCGTTGATGTTTTCAACCAGCCTTTCATCGACACGCTTTTTAAGAGTTTCATAGCTCTCTTGACGCAGGTCGATCTGGAGGTACTTTTGAAACGCTTCGAGGTAGGTGATCTCTTCAACTGGTTTCTTTCCCACAAAGAGTTCCATGTAGTCCAAGGTCTCACGGATCATCGCGTCAAAGGAGACTGCGAGACGGTACCATTCCGTGAGGGTGAATTCCGGGCGGTGGTTAGCGCCCGACTCTCCTTTACGGAAGACGTGTGAGAGCTGGTAGCAGTCGCCGATTCCTTCGGCAAGGAGGCGCTTCATTGCATACTCAGGGGAGGAGACGAGGTAGGAGGTATGACCCTGCTCTGGCTCAAGAGAGATGAGGTCAATGTGCTCATCGACAGAAGCAAGGGGAGAGAGGAGGGGAGTGTCGACTTCTAGGATGGAACGTTGATGAAAGAATTCACGGGAGCGGCGGAGTATCGCCGCTCGGTCTTTGAGAATGTCGACTTTAGACGCGGCTAACATACTCGGCGGTGCGGGTGTCTACTTTGATCACCTCTTCCTGGTCGATAAAGATAGGGATCTGGATTTGCGCACCCGTTTCGAGTTTCGCGGGCTTGAGGACACGTCCAGAAGCGGTATCTCCACGCACCCCAGGATCGGTCTCAGTCACTTTGAGTTCCATAAAGGTCGGAGGCTCTACCGTCACCGGTTGTCCATTATAAAACACCATACTGTAGAGGATGTCTTCCTTCAACCACTTCGCGTTATCACCGATCTGATCAAAGGACATGGTGTGTTGCTCGAAGGTGTCATCGCACATGAAGACGGCTCCATCCTGCTCTGTGTAAAGAAGACGCATCTCGGTCTCTTGAACATCCGCAAGTTCAAGCTTCTCACCCGACTTGTAGGTCTTCTCCACAACCCGCCCTGTGATGAGGTGCTTGATGCGGATCCGGTTGAAGGCCTGGCCTTTACCTGGTTTGACAAACTCGTTACCGACAACAGCATAGGGCTGCCCCTCGATTTCGACTTTAAATCCGGGTCTAATTTCATTTGTGCTTGCTTGAGCCATAAAGATCCTTTAAATTTAAAATTTGGTTATCCAATAGTATACTAGAACGGAGGTTTTCTCTCTACCATGTGGCCGAAGAAGTACAAGGATTATCCCGAAGATGCCCCTCTCATTAAAGAGCCGGTCGAGACAGGCAAAGGAATAGTGGGTGTCGAGATGCACGAGGTGAATGGCTGGTCAGAAACCCTGCATACCCCCAAAAAGAGAAAAAAGGGGCTGTTCCACAGACTCTTTCATTCGTTTAGAAAATCGAAGTAAGAGTGGAACTACCTTCCTTGAGTGAATGAGAAAATCTAGGACAACTTGGGTTCTCTCTTTAGAAAAGGAGGGCAGTTTTTTTGCCTTCAAGGAGTCAGTTCAAGGAGTTGGAGGAGGGCCTCTTCCCAGGCTTTGCATTCTTCAGGAGCTTGGAAAAGAGTTTTCCAGGAGGAGGGCTTTTTGTTGATGACCTTCTCAAGAGTCACCGTCTTGATTCCGATTTCGACTTTGCTAAAACCTTTGTTGGAGGCGACTGTTTTGATTTTAGAGAGGCTGACAAGCCAGTCGACAGGTTCTGGAGCGGGACCGAAGCGGTCCACGAGCTCTTTCTGGATCTCTTCGACTTCTTCGACCGTGACGGCTTCTCCAAAACGCTGGTAGAACTCCATGCGGAGGCTCACCTCTTCGATATAGTCAGCGGGGATGCGCGCATCCATCTTGCATTCGACCTTGACATCGGCGAAGGTCGGTTTTTGGCCCCCTTTAAGAGCGTTGACGGCACGTTTTAGCCATTTGCAGTATTGGTGGAATCCGATCGTTTCCACCTGTCCAGACTGCTCTTCTCCTAGGACGTTACCGGCTCCGCGGATCTCTAGGTCACGGAGGGCGACTTTCATCCCACCTCCATATCCAGAGGTTTCGGCGAGGGCCGCGAGACGTTTGCGGCTGATTTCTGGGAGGGTCGAGAGCTTCGGAACGAGGAAGTAGCAGTAGGCGCGGCGGTTCCAACGTCCGACACGGCCCCGCAGCTGATAGAGCTCTGCGAGACCAAAGCGGTCAGATCGGTCGATGAGAATGGTGTTGGCGTTGGGGATATCGATCCCATTTTCGACGATCGTGGTCGCGACCAGGACGTCCGCCTCACCTGTTTTAAACTGGTGAAAGACTTTGTCGATTTCATCGGGTGTCATCTGTCCGTGGCCGACGATGACCCGTGCTTCGGGAACCTGCTTTTTAATGGTCGCGGCTAGGTCAAAGATCGTCTCCACACGGTTGTGGATGACAAAGCACTGTCCGTCTCGAGCCAGTTCACGTTTGATCGCTGACTGGATGAGCTCTTCATTCATTTCAGCGATGACGGTTTTAATGGGAACTCTGTCTTGTGGTGGGGTGTTGATCACGGAGAGGTCGCGCGCCCCCATTAAGGAGAGGTAGAGGGTGCGGGGGATGGGAGTGGCTGAAAGGGTGAGGCAGTCGACGCCTGCTTTCGCTTTTTTTAGGTGCTCCTTCGCTTTGACACCAAAACGCTGCTCTTCATCAATGATGACCAGGCCGAGATTTTTAAATTCGATATCTTTGCTGATGATGCGGTGAGTGCCCACGATGATGTCAATAGATCCATTCGCCGCACCTTCCACCGTTTTTTTAATCTCTTTAGGTTTCACAAAGCGGGAGAGCACGCCGATACGGATGGGGAAATCTCTCATGCGATCGACGAAGTTTTCGAAGTGTTGCATGGCAAGGACGGTGGTGGGGACGAGGAGTGCAACCTGCTTACCTCCGTCTAGGACGGCTTTGACGGCCGCACGCATCGCCACTTCGGTTTTTCCGTAACCTACATCTCCACAGACGAGGCGGTCCATCACCTTATCGGAGGTCATATCTTTCTTAACGAGTTCGATGGCGCGGAGTTGGTCCCCGGTCTCTTCAAAGGGGAACTCGTCTTCAAAAGCGAGGAGGTCATCGCTGTCCGTCTCGTAGGCGAAACCCTTCGCAATCGAACGTTTCGCATAGAGGTCGATCAACTCTTTGGCGTAGGCGGTGATGGCAGCTTGAGTTTTTTCTTTCGCGCGTTTCCATTTGCTTGACCCCATCTCATGGAGTTTTGGCGTCTCTTCAGAGGATCCGATGTATTTTGTGATGAGATGCGCTTGGCTCATAGGAACAAAGAGCTTTGACCCATTCGCGTATTCTAAAAGGAAAAATTCCGCTTCATGTCCATGGATGTCGGGGCGACGCTCCATTCCGATAAAGCGACCCAAACCTTGTTGGAGGTGGACGACCAGGTCGCCGGGGTTGAGCTCGTAGGTTTCGGAGGGAGGCGTGTGGTAGGTGCTACGCTGTTTTTGACGACGGATTTTCATCCGATGGGTAATCTCTGTCATCGGAAGAAGGATGACTTGCGATTTAGGAAGAACGAAGCCGCTCGAGAGATATCCGTTTTCTATGTGTAGATCCACCTGGGAGTGGTTCACCTTCTCTGTCACTGCCTTGCGTTCAGATTCGGAAGTCGCGAGGATGACCCAAGATTCCTGCTTTCGGTAGGGGTCGCGCACGGCGTCGATGACCTCTTCTTCGGAGAGGGAGCCGCCTGCATTTTCTGGGCGGAGGTAGCTCGAGACCCGCATGAAAGGGTTGGGTAAGATTTTTGCAGTGAAGTCCTGCTGGAAAAGTTCAAACTGCGACTGCTCTTTCACCGTTTTCACAGGCGACAACTCGCGGAGGCTCGTTTCAGACCAGAAAAACTTCTGCTGCTTTTCCATCTGCTCGAGCAGTTCGTTGATTTGTAAAAAGTGAGGGTTTTTATGTTGCATCCCTGTGAGCTGTGCGTAGCGGTCTTCGAGCGCTAGGACGTCGTCAAAGACAAGGATCGCCTCTTGTCCGAGGTAGTCGAGGAGGGTCGCAAGTTTCGGGGCTTTTTCTAACAGTTCGAGTTCTTTTGCAGGGTGGATGGAAAAGGTTTCGACTAAGCGGACGGACTTTTGTCCGATCGGGTCGTAGATGCGGATTGACTCCACGGTGTCTCCCCAAAATTCGATGCGGAAAGGATCAGGTGAGGAGACGGGAAAGAGATCGATGATGTTTCCACGGACAGCGATTTCTCCTTTGTCCGAAGCAACGGGACGTCTTTCATAGCCCATGGCTTGCAGCTGTTCGATGAGGAGTTCAAAGCCGACTTCATCCCCTTTTCGGATCTGCAGGTGGAGTGCTTTAAACTCACTCGGTTCGATGAGTTTTTGCAGGGTGGCTTGAAGGGAGGTGATGATGACGATGGGCTGGTCGTGGGAGAGCAGCTGGTCAAGTGTCTTGTAGCGCTCTCCGACGATGTCTGGGCTGGGGGGAACGCGCTCTGAGGGAAGGGTTTCCCAAGCGGGAAAGTCGATAATGGGGCGGTCGGAGAAGTGCTTTAAGTCGTGATAGAGGGTCGCCTCCTCTTGAGTGCGTCCGGTGAGGATGACCAGGTGTTTTCCTGTCAGTTGGGATGCCGCAACACTTAGGAGCGCTTTGGGGGCGTCCCAAAGTCCTTCGAAAACGAGGTCGTCTCCGTTGACAACGGCGTCACGGAAACGTTTGAGTTCTTCACTTTCAAGAAGTTTTTCTATCACGTAAAAGGAGCTTAATCTGGTCGACAGCTTCTTGCTGTTTGTCTAAGGCTTTTCCCCCTGCTTGAGCCATAATCGGCTTACCACCACCGCCCCCTTCAATGATGGGAGAGATCTCTTTGATGAGCTCGCGCGCATCGTGTCCCTCGCTATTGAGAGACTCATTTAGACGGACAAGAACGTGGCACTTCGCATCGTCTTTTGCTGAGAGGACGACAGCGGCGGAGGGGAGTTGGGAGGAGATCTCTTCGGCAAGGGCGCGGAGCTCTTTAGGAGAGATTTCGATGATCGCACCGATGAACTCAAGTCCATTGAGGCTCTCCTTTTGGTGGATCAGCTGTTTGACGAGAGCGCTTCTCTCTCGCTGTTCACTTGCTTTGAGACGCTTTTGAAGTTCAGCATGCTCCTCGAGGAGTTTTTCGAGGCGGATGGGGAGCTTTTCGCGTGTCGTTTTGAGGGTCTCAGCAAAGGATTCGAGCTCCTCTTCGCTTTTTGTTGAAAAGGCTTCGGCCTCTTTACCGGAAAGGGCGACAATCCGGCGAACACCAGCGGCGATACTGCGCTCTTCTGCAATGCGGAAGTAGCCGATGTCACCTGTACGACGGACATGGGTTCCCCCACACAGCTCTTTACAAAATTCTGCGTCTACCACACGGACGACGCTCCCATACTTGTCTCCAAAGAACTGTTTGATATCGGTGTCTTTAGAGGCTTCGTCGTAGGGGATTTCGTACGTGCTGACTTGAGCATTTTCGCGGATTTTGCCATTGACGAGATCTTCGATTTCGCGGATCTCTTGTTTTGTCAGCGCTTTGTGGTGGCTAAAGTCAAAACGGAGGCGTTCTGGGTCGACCACCGAACCTGCCTGACGGACATGCTCTCCAAGTACACTGAAGAGTGCCCAGTGCATGATGTGGGTCGCGGTGTGGTTGCAGGCGATTTTTGCGCGGCGGTGACGGTCGATCGAAGCGGTGAGGGTGTCTCCGACTTTAATGTCTCCTCTTGCGCATTTTCCGAGGTGGAGTGTGACTCCTTTGAAGGGTGAAATGGTATTGGTGACATCAAAGAGATTTTGTTTACCACTGAGTGTTCCCGTATCTCCGACCTGTCCTCCCATCTCTGCATAGAAAGGAGTGCGGTCGAGTAGGATTCCCCCTTCGACACCTTCTTTCAGCTCATCGACGTACTCTCCATCGACCACGATTGCTTGGATGGTGGAGGAGAGGGAGCTTTCTGAGTATCCGAGAAAATGGGTTGCGCTGTGTGTATCGAGATAGCTTTCAAAAAGATTGGTTTCAGCAAGCTGCTCAGTTTTTTTGTGGGAGCGCTTGGAGCGTTCACGTGCACGCTCTTCTTCCTCTTCAAAAGCGACCAGCTCCACATCGAGGCCGGCATCTTTCGCAAGAAGGGTGATCTCTTCAATGGGGAGTCCGTAGGTGTCTTTCAGTTTGAACGCATCGGCACCGCTGATATGGTTTCCGTGCTCGCGGGCGCGCTCGATCGTTTGGTTGAGCAGGTTCCCACCGCGTTTCAAAGTCCGGAAAAAGCTCTCCTCTTCGAGGGTGAGAATCTCTTCGATGCGCTGCTGGCTAGACTTGAGCTCGGGGAAGGCTTCACCCATCGTTTCGACAAGGCGTGGGAGGACTTTCGCTAAGAAGGGAGTGTTAAATCCGATGTTCTTTCCGTAACGGACCGCGCGTCGTAGGACTTTTCTCAGAACGTAACCGCGTTCGATGTTGCTGGGCTGGGCTCCATCTGCAATGGCAAATGAGAGGCAGCGGAGATGGTCTGCGATGACACGGAAGCACGAGGCTTCTTCATGGTTGGCGGGGTTGTAGCGTTTTCCTGAGACCTCTTCGACTTTCTCAATGAGGCTTCTTAAGATGTCAGTTTCAAAGACGTTCTCCACGTCGAGTGCGAGGGAGACGACACGCTCCAGCCCTGCTCCGGTATCTATTGAGGGATTGGGGAGAGGCTTCTTCGCTCCAGTGGATTCGCGGTTGAACTGCATGAAAACGAGGTTCCAGAATTCCAAGAAGCGTTCGCCTGTGACATCTTCGTAGGGGTTGATGCAGTCGCCGAAGTCGACACCGCGGTCGTAAAGCAGCTCTGAGCAGGGACCGCAAGGGCCGGTATCTCCCATCGACCAGTAGTTGTCCTTCTCTCCGAGGCGGACGATGCGATCGGCAGGAAGGTGTTTCGTCCAAAGTTCGAAGGCTTCATCGTCGGTTTCGAAAACACTGATCCAGATCCGGTTCGGGTCAAGTTGGAAGACCTCCGTCGAGACTTCCCAAGCATAGCGGATAGCCTCTTCTTTAAAGTAGTCGCCAAAGGAAAAGTTTCCGATCATCTCAAAGAAAGTGAGGTGGCGACGCGTGTGACCGACATTCTCGAGGTCATTGTGCTTTCCACCAACTCTGACGCACTTCTGGCTTGTAGCAGCACGGGTGAAGTCGCGTTTCTCCTGACCAAGAAAGACATCTTTAAACTGGTTCATCCCAGCATTGGTGAAGAGGAGAGTGGGGTCCTCATGAGGAACGACAGGGGAAGAGGGGTGGACGGTGTGTCCATTCCGTTTGAAATAGTCTAAAAACTTTTTTCTTAACTCGTTTGAAAGCATCATTTCTCCTCATTCTGGATAAGACAGTATAGTGAGGTGAGGAGTTTAGATAAAGAGCTAGACTGTAATCATCCGTACTTGGCGTGGTCCTGGTAGAAGGGGCCTTTGTGCTCTATCTTCTAGCTGTTGAGCGATGCGTCCCTCAAAGGTCCTCTCTCCGAAGTCTACACCATTTTGAATCTGTCCAAAGGCAGGAGGAAGAGCAGGTTTCATGTGAGGCATGATAATTGAGAGGACATCCCCTGCAGCCTCTTTTGCTTTGCCAACAAGAGAATCCAGTCCCTCCTTGGCGTCCTGTACGAGCTGCGATTGCAGGAGACTATGAGCCACCTCTCCAGCGTCTAGAGCGACTTCACAAGCGTGGATGAGTTCATCGACCTCGAGTCCCAAGTAATCGTGGATTCCGTCCCTCATAGCGAGGAGTCTTTCGGTCAAGTAGGGGCGGTTTTCAGAGAGTTCTTCGAGGAGGTCACCCCAGTTAAGGAACATCCGCTGAACTGCATAGGCTTTACTCGCCTCTGATCCACAGAGGGCTTCCTGAAGAAGGAGGCAGTAGTGGCTGAGGATGAAGACTTCATAGAGGAACTGCATCGCAAAGACAAAGATCCGATGGATCCGCAGCTTCAATGACTGAAAAAAACGTTCGACCGACCGTTCGGTGACAGGGTCAAAGAGGAGAGAGGTGAGGGGACGCCAGACGCGCTCATGCTCTTGAAAGGGCTCAATTCTATGGAGGGGCAGAGAGTCGCGGAAGAGGAGAGCTGAGGCAAACTGGCTCCAGACGGTACGGACTTTGTCGAGCTGCCGTTTTGCTTTGATCTGGGTGTCAGCAGCAAACGCAATTCGTGCGATGGTCTCTACAGGGAGGGACTTCCCCGCACCGAGCTGGGAAACGGTGAATCCTGCAAAAAAGGCATAGGTGTTGCCCGAGCTTTCACGGATCCGCGCCCAGTCTCCCTTCCAGCGCCAGATCTCATGGAGCCACATGAACCCCGAAACCGCTTGGGAGATTCCCATGGGCAGCGGGGAGGGGGCTCCATAGAGGGGAGAGGGCGTAGAAAGGAAATCAAGGGGTCCTGACATGCTCCCATTTTCGATCCGATGTTGAATTTGGGTCAAACAATGAATTTTTTATTTACACGGGCGACCCTAGGACCTATATAAGGATTCATGAAAGCACTTCTACTCCTACTCCTCGGCCTGCTGACCTTCACCGCCTCTCTCCAGGGAGAGGATAAAATCGTTCCCTGGGTCGTGATCTATAGCGGAGACCCGGCTCCTACAGAGTTTAACCCCTTTGAACTTATTATCTTAGACTCTGATGACCACCCCCCCATTCGGCCGATTAAAAAGCCTGGAAAAACCTTACTTGGCTATATCAGTCTTGGAGAAGTCGAAGACTATCGTTCTTACTTTAAGGAAGTTAGAGATGATGGAATCCTCCTACAGGAGAACGAAAACTGGCCTGGAAGCTTCATGGTCGACTTTAGAAGCCCCCTCTGGACCAAGCGGGTGATTGAAGAGATTATTCCAAATGTCCTCCTCCAGCGTTTTGATGGCATCATGATTGACACGATGGATAACGCTGAACTGCTCGAAGAGTCCAACCCTGAAAAGTATAAAGGGATGAAAAAGGCTGCTGCAGACCTCATCCAAGCGATCCGCATGCATTACCCGAAGATGCCGATCATGGTCAACCGTGGATACTACCTCTTTTCCGAGCTCAGCGATGAGATCACCATGCTGATGGCAGAAGATGTCATGACAACCTACGACTTCAAAGCGAAAAAACCGACATTGAGGACGAAAAAAGGAACGCAGGAGCAGTTGGATATTCTAGAAGGGATCCGTAGTAACCATCCTACGCTTCAGCTCTATTCGCTGGATTATTGGTACCCTAAAGACACCTCGGTCGTCGAAACGATTTATGAGACCCTCTCTAAACAGGGGATCTCTCCCTATGTTTCAACGATCGAACTGGACCGTATCTACCCAAGACCCGAGGTAAAATCGGAATAATTTCCTAAATGAATGGAAAGTTTTTTGTCCTATGCCTTTCTCTATTCGCCCTGAGCTTTGCTGAAGTTCCCCTTCCGCGGACAGTGATTGCTATCTACGATAGCCAGGCCACTCCTGAGATAGCTGAGTCGATCATCCATCAAGCTGCTGAAATGCCGTTGAACCATCTTGGTCTGAAGCTGAAGTATGTCGACATCCATGGGGAGTTGCCAGACATTGGAGAGGATCCCGACATCGCTGGGGTATTGGTTTGGGTTTACCAGTGGGATATTAAAGAGAAGGCGACCGTCGAGAAGTTTCTTTACTGGGCGATTAAAACCATCAAAGCGGATAAGCGCTTTGTCATGATGGGCTCTCAACCCTTCGACAGTCCCTATTTTAAAATCGATAACCACCTTCTCAACCAGTTCTGGCGGCATTTGGGTCTCAAAGATACGGGTGAGTGGGACACAAAAACCTTCACCACCCAGCTGCACTTTAATTGTCCAGATCTCTTGAATTTTGAAAGGAAGTACCCTCCGTTTTTACCTTCCTTTCAGCGGATGGTTCCCATCGACAAAGGGGTAGAGTGCTGCTTAACCGCTCGAAAAGGATCAGATAGGCAAACGGAAGCCTGTTTGATCAGTTTCAATGAGAATGGCGCCTATGTGGCAAATGAGTATGCCGTCTACTGGCTGTATGAAAAGGGGCGCTCGTACAGAAACTGGTATATCAACCCGTTTCTCTTTTTCGAAAAAGCTTTCGCATTAAAAGGTCTTCCTCGCCTGGACACCACCACCCTTGCTGGACGGCGTATCTACTACTCCCATGTCGATGGAGATGGGTGGAACAGCATCAGTCAAATTTATGAGTACCGTAAAGAAAAAGCGCTTTCCGTCACGGTTCTCCATGAGGAGATTTTTAAAGGCTACCCAAACCTCCCTGTGACGATTGCCCCGATCGGTGCTGATATCGATGTGGATTGGTATGGCAGAGAGGAGGGAATAGAAACACTCAATAAGATGATTGAGCTCCCTTATGTTGAGCTCGCAACGCATACGTTTACCCACCCCTTTGAATGGGCCTTTTTCAAAGACTACTCTCCACGCGATGAGTTGCCCTATGTCCACCTCTATCCGAAAGGTTCTTGGGTAGGTGGAGGTATCGTTGCCTGGATGAAGGTGCGCTTAGGTGGAGTCGATGTTGTCGAGGTCGAAGAGGAGGTCTCGGGTTACGATCCTAAAGGCATTAAAACCTTTAGTGATGAATATACCGTTCCGAGAGCCTTTGCACTCAAACCGTTCGACCTTTCGCTGGAGGTGGAGGGGGCCATCGATCTCACAAACAAGTTGGTGAACTATCGAAAAAAAGTAGACCTCTACCAGTGGAGCGGAGATTGTCGTCCCTTTTTAGCAGCGATGGAGAAGGTGGACGCGGCGGGGATACCGAATCTCAACGGAGGGGACACCCGTTTCGACAACAAATTCAACTCCTACTCTTGGGTGAAGCCCCTCGGCCGGCAGGTAGGGAAATATTTGCAGGTCTACTCTTCAAATAGTAATGAGAATACCTATACAGACTATTGGAGAGACAATTTTCATGCCTTCAATATGCTTCCTGAAACATTGAAAAACACAGAAGTTCCCATCCGCGTGAAGCCGATCAACCTTTACTACCATGTTTACTCTGCAGAAAAGCACCCCGGTCTTGAGGCCCTGAAGCAAAACCTCGCCTACATCAAAACTCAAGAAACGATCCCGATTCACGCGAAAGAGTTCTGTGAAATCGTGGAGGCCTTTTTTGAAGCGAAAGTCTTTCGTGAAGAGGGAGACATCTGGAGCGTTGAGAACCGAGGGAATTTGCAGACAGTGCGGTTTGATAAGGCGTCAGAAAAGGTGATTGACTTTGCAGAGTCGACAGGGGTCATCGGGCAATGTCATACACAGGGAAGCCTATACATCTTCTTCGACCCAGCTGTTGAAAAACCCCGATTTAAATTGAAAAACTCCACCTACTTGACGCGTGCTGAACGGGAGGATCTCTACTATCTCATTGGGAGCAGTTGGAAGGTCTCTCACTTGAAACAAGAGGGCAAGCAAGCAGAGTTCCAGGTTGATGGTTATTCCGATCTTTCGATGCATTGGAATGTTCCGGAAGAGGGATCGTATGAGATCCAGCTCGGAGATGCGAAGCCTCTACTCACACAATCTAAAAATCATCAAATTCATTTTTCTATCCCTCTCAACCGCGGGGAGGCGATGAAAATGAGACTGACATCTTTAGGAGAGTCTGAATGAAGAAACTATTCTTGATTTTCGCTTGTCTTCCGTTGCTTCTGCTAGCAGAAGAGAAAGAGATTCCACGTAAGATTTTGGCTCTCTACGATTCCAATTTTAATAAAGATGTGAGTGCCACGATTGTTCACAAAGCAGCTGAGATGCCTCTGAACCACTTGGGACTCAAAGTCCACTATGTTGATGTCAACCAGCCTTTACCCAATGTCAATGAGGTGGAGGATGTTCTTGGGGTGCTGGTTTGGTCTTACGAATGGAAATTTGAGGATCCAAAAGTGGCCAAGGGACTGCTCCTATGGTTGAATCGCCTCTCGGACGAGGGGAAGAAGATTGTGGTGATGGGCGCTCCTCCTTTTGAAGGAGAAACTTTTAAGCTGCCGCTTTCTAAGAGAAACCGTTTTTGGAAGCGCCTTGGTTTAAAAGACACCGATGAGTGGGTCAATCTCACAGTACAAACCCAGCTAGAGTATAAAAATGAAGGGCTTTTCCGTTTTGAACGAGGCTACCCGACAGTTTTGCCGACCTATGATCGGATGGTGCCTTTGGCTAAAAAGACCGAGTGCTGTCTTCTCGCTCAAGAGAAAGACTTTAGAGAAAGCGTGAGTGCGCTTGTCACGATCAACGACAGAGGGGCTTACGTTGCGAACCAATATGCAATTTATTGGGTT
>CAZPBC010000016.1:0-40951 GCA_964584775.1 uncultured bacterium | reverse complement strand
AGGGTACAAATGAGGGATGCTGCAAGTGCGTCCCTCAAAACTTTCTGGAACGGTCCGCGTTCCCACCTCTAAATCCCAGACGATGCGAGCGCTTCTTTTCGCTCTCCTTTCAGAGGGGGAGGTCGAGGTGTTTCATGCCCTCGACTCTCCTGATACCAACTGTCTGTTAAGAACGGCCCGGTTGCTCGGTGTGGAGTGGAAGAGGGAGGGTGAAAAGCTGACTCTTTTTGGTGTTGGGGGAAAATGGAAAGTCCCGGAAGAGCCGCTGCATGTGGGGGAGTCAGGGATCCAGCTCCGCTTTCTCGCGGCACTCGTGGCTACAAGGGATTTTCCTGTCGAGATCGTGGGTGATGCTTCGCTTGAAGAGAAGCGTCCTGTGGTGGATCTGGTCGAGGGGCTCCGCCAGCTAGGGGTAGAGGTCACCTATCTAGGGAGAGAGGGGTATGCTCCTCTCAGGATTCAAGGGCCTTTGCTTCCTGGCACTGTTCAGATTGAAGGGCGCGACTCTCAGCCCGTCTCTTCGCTCCTGATTGCTTCTGCTTTTTCTCCTGGTGAGAGGGTGATTCAGGTGGGAGATCCTGGAGAGCTTCCGTGGGTTGATCTGACGCTGAAGTGGCTCAAGCGGTTTTCTGTCGAAGTTGAGCGTGATGGGTACAGTGTCTACCGTGTGAAGGGAGGAGCGTCGGTGCCTGGTTTTCAGTATACCGTTCCTGGTGACTTTAGCAGTGCGGCCTTTCCAGCGGCTGCGGCCCTTTTAACTCAGTCGGAGTTGACCATTGAAAACATCGATTGGGAAGATCCTCAGGGGGATAAAGCTTTCTTTGATGTTGTCGAAAAAATGGGAGCAAAACTGACTAGAAACGAGAGTTCCTTGCAATTGCACGTTTCCAAACTGAAAGCGGTCGAGGTCGATCTTGACTCGATGATCGATGCTTTGCCGGTGTTGGCGGTGATGGCTGCGTGTAGTGAGGGGACGTCCCGTCTTTACAATGCCAGGAGCGCGAGAGAAAAAGAGTGCGATCGCCTCCGAGCGTGTGCAGAGTCTTTACGAAAGATGGGAGCCATTGTCCGTGAAGGAGAGGATTTTTTAGAAATTGAGGGAGGAGCGCTTTCGGGGTGTCGCCTCTCTTCCTACTTGGATCACCGGATGGCGATGGCGTTGACCGTGGCGGGACTTGCTGCGAGTGGAACCACAGAGATTGAGGAGATAGAATGCGTGAAGAAGACCTTTCCCCACTTCGCAGAGACCTTTCAGAGGCTCGGGGCAGAGATCGTCACCTGTTGATCCTGGGGCTTCCAGGTGTCGGGAAGACGACTATTGGTCAAGAGGTGGCTTTTACACTCAAAAAACCTTGGGTCGATACCGATTACCGGCTGGAAGCGAAGGTCAAGAAGACCTGTTTTGAGATCGCAGTGACAAAGGGCATGCCCTATTTTCTCAAAATGGAAAAGGCGGTTTTGGAAGAGCTCTTTGAGGAGGCGCCATCCGTGGTTTCTTTGGGAGGAGGCTCGTTTAGACATCCAGATCTTGTGAAGCAGCTGGGTGTGGTGGTGCATCTGACAGAAGATCCTGAGGTGGCGTACGAGCGGGTGATGCAGCGAGGAGCGCTTCCCTCCTACCTTTCCGCAGAAGATCCGAAGGGCTCTTTTCTAAAGCTTGCGAAAGAGCGGGCTCCCGCGTATGCTGAGGTGGCTGACTTTGTCGTCCCACAGGGACCGCACGCAAAAGAGGAGATCGTACAACTTGGCAAGCAACTCTTTCGGAACCCATTTTAAAATCACCACCTGGGGAGAGTCCCATGGTCCAGCGATGGGAGTGGTCCTCGATGGCTGTCCTGCCGGTGTCGAGATCAGCCAAGAGGAAATTTGTGCTGAGCTGAGGCGCCGTGCTCCTGGGGTACAGGCTTGGACTTCACCTCGCCGTGAACCCGATCAACCCGAAATCCTTTCAGGAGTTTTTCGAGGAAAGACGACCGGTCATCCGATTTCGATTCTCATCCGCAACAAGGATGCAGACTCTTCCAAATACCAAGAAGAAGTGGTCCGTCCAGGTCACGCGACCTACACTTATATGGAAAAGTACGGTGCCTTCGATTTCCGGGGGGGTGGCCGCGCCTCTGCCCGTGAGACGGTCGGCCGGGTCGCTGCAGCAGCGGTTGCGAAAAAGCTCCTCAAACACTATGGAACCGACGTCACAGCCTATCTCAAGCAGGTGGGAGAGGTGGTTGCAAAGGTGGAGACGCAGGCCGCTTTTCAGGAGAGAAATGCCGATTTCTTTTGTCCCGATGGGACGGCGCGTGCGGCGATGGTGCAGCAGCTGCAGCGCGCTTCTGACGAGGGCGACTCTTTAGGCGGTGTCGTTGAATTTCAAGTTCAAGGAGCAGAGGCAGGTCTTGGCGATCCGATCTATGAAAAGATCCAGGCAAAGCTCGGTTCGGCACTCTTTTCCATTCCTGCAGTAAAGGGTGTGGAGCTCGGATCGGGTTTTCAAGCGAGCCAGATGAGGGGATCGGACCACAACGACCCCATGGAGATGAGAGACGGAAAAGCTGTTTTTAAGAAAAACGATGCGGGCGGGCTCTTAGGGGGAATCACAACGGGTGAGGTCGTCACAGGACGTGTCGCCTTCAAGCCTCCTTCCAGTATTCAGAAAAGTCAAAAAACAGTGACTCTAGAAAAAGAAGAGATCTGTTACAGTCTGCCAGAAGGTTCTCGCCATGACCCTTGTGTTGCGATCCGCGGCGTCGTGGTGGTCGAAGCGATGGTCGCTTTAGTTTTTGCGGATGCCTATTTAATGAAGAGGTGTAGTCGATTATGAGCGCTCCCATTCAACTGGGTGAAAAAATTCTCTTTGGTAAAGAGTTAAAAGAGTTGATCCAACAATCCGAGCGGCGCATTGCCCTGATCGCCGACGACCGGGTGATGGATCTTTATGGGAAAAAGCTGGAGCGTCTGCTCCATGCTGAGGAGATCGACTTGGTGAGCTTCACTTTCCCTGCGGGAGAGTTGAGTAAAACGCGTCAGACGAAAGAACGGATTGAAGATGAGCTTTTTCAAGCAGGGTTCAACCGTGAGACGATGATTTTAGCCCTCGGAGGAGGGGTCACTTTAGATATCGCCGGCTTCATCGCCTCCACTTTTTGTCGTGGTGTTCCTTTCATCAGTTGTCCCACGACGCTCCTTGCGATGGCCGATGCGGCTATTGGTGGGAAGACGAGCGTCAACACTCCCTTCGGAAAGAATTTGGTCGGAACGATCTACCACCCAGAGATGATCTTGATCGACACTTCTCTATTGAACACGCTTCCTTTGAAAGAGATCCGTAATGGTGTTGTGGAGATGATCAAACACGGTGCGGTGGCTGATGTCGGGTACTTTAAAATTTTCGAAGAGAAGCTCGACCGGATCCACGCTCTGCAGTCCGATGTTTTGATTGATGTGATTGAAAGAAGCTGCCGTATCAAGCAGCAGATCACCCGGGAAGATGAGAAAGAGATGGGCAAGAGGCGTCTTTTGAATTTTGGCCATACGATCGGTCACGCCATCGAGAAGGTGACCCATTTTTCGACAACCCACGGTGAGGCGGTCGCTCTTGGTATGATGGCGGAGGCCCATATTGCGATTGAACAGGGGTATCTTGACCGGATCAGTTTTGAACGTTTGCAGCAGGTGTTGACCATGAACCACCCCGAGCTGGCTCTTCCATCGCATATCACCTCAGAGAAGCTTTTTCAGGTGATGATGATGGATAAAAAATGCAAAGGCTCGGTTCCGAGAGTTGTCATGCTCTCTAGTTTGGGCCATCCTCTGGACTGTGAAGGGCAGTGGTGCGTGGCAGTGAGCGAAGAGTCCTTGAAAAAAACCTTGGAGTGGCTCTGCCATGCTTTGCACAGTTATCAGCGGGCCTAGCCTTGCTCTTGCTCTAAAGCAAGTGGCCCTCGGAGAGCCCGACTCCGAACTTTTTGAACTGAGAATCGATCTTCTCCGCGACTGTAACTTTACAGAAATTTCCACCCTTGTCGATGCTTGTTCAAAGCCGATTGTCATGACGTTTAGGGAAGTGGTTCCTTCTTATTTTAAGGAACTTTTAGAGTTGCAGCCCGCGTACGTGGACCTTGACCACCATTTTTCGATCGACCTCTTTCAAAAGATCCGTCAAACCTCTCCCTCCACTCAAACGATCCGTTCATGGCACAGCAGTGAATCGTTTCCCACCTGTCTCGAGGAGTTGTACCAGGGCTTAAAGGGTGAGGCGATTGACTTGATCAAGCTCTGTCCGACGGTCCAGAAAACCACAGAGGCTTTAGAGCTTCTCTGCTTTCAGAAGAAGCATCCTAAGAAAGTCATTTCGATTGCGATGGGAGAAAGGGGGCGTCCAGTACGCCTTTTAACGGTGAAGTTTGGATCTCCCTTTAGTTACGCTGCTCCCTCTCCAGAACACCGCACAGCACCCGGACAGCTGACGGCACAGGAGATGAATGTTTGCTCTAGTTTTAGCGAAATCAGTGAAGAGACACGTCTCTTTGGACTCATTGGGACCCCTCTTTGTAAGAGTATTGGAGACCTCGCGCACAACAGCGCGTTTGATGAGTTTGGTTACGATGCCGTCTACGTAAAATTTGAGCTCGAGGAAGAGGAGCTGCCTCTTTTCTTTCAACAAGCCGAGCAACTCGGTATTGTCGGGCTCAGTGTCACGATGCCGCTCAAAGTAGCAGTTCTCTCCTACTTGACAGATCTTTCACCTGAGGCAAAAAAGATCGGTGCAGTCAACACTCTCTATAGGAAAGGAAGTGAGTGGTATGGATCCAACAGCGACGGGGCTGGAGCGTCCCAGGCGCTTCTGCAGAAGACCGATCTAGAGGGAAAAAAGGTCGCTCTTCTCGGTGCGGGAGGCGCTGCGCGCGCGATCGCTTACCGTTTGAAGCTTGTTGGAGCCAAGGTGACGGTCTATAACCGGACTCTTTCCCGTGCGGAAAAGATCGCTGATGAACTCGGGGTAGAGGCGGCGCCTCTGGAAAGCCTGGATGATTACGAGATTTTGGTGAACTGCACACCTCTTTCGATGCCAGTGGCAGTCGAACAGTTGAGGTCTGGTACAACCGTTTTAGAGACCAATATCCGTCCTCTTGAAAGTGAGCTGGTGAAGGCAGCAGAAGCGAGAGGGTTGAAAGTCGTCTATGGCTATGAGATGTTTGTCGAGCAGGCGGTCCTTCAATGGGGAATTTGGTTTTCAGATCAATTTGATTATAAATTACTTAGATCTTTTCTTTATCTTGTTAGTCAGGATCATCTTCTTCGAAAAACCGCAGGTATGCTATGAAAATGAGTATGAAAACTTTTGCCCTTACAGTCGTACTTTGTCTTGCTGCGACCTTCTCGCTTCAGGCGGAAGATAAAAAGACATCCGAAGGAAAATACGCCGTCTTTCTCAAGCTTTGGGATGCGGCCGGGATGGATCAACAGATCCAAGGTCAAGGAAAACTGACGATCCTGATCCCAACGAACGAAGCTTTTAAAGAGCTAAATGGTCTTGCTCCGCGCTTTTTAGAAGATCTTCAAAAGCCAGAGAATGCGAAGCGTCTGAAGCGGATCATGATGTACCACGTCCTTCTCGGTGAGCATGACCTGACTCTCACCACGGAAGAGAAGACTTATAAAACGCTGCAGGGTGGTGACGTTATCGTCAAGGATAAGCAGGGGCGTCTCATGGTGAACGACGCTCAAGTGGTCCTCCCGAACATCGAATTCAACATTGGTGGTCATGAAGGGATGGTCGATGTCATCAGCCGTGTATTGATCCCTCCACCGATTCCTCAAGAAGAATTAGAATAAAAAAAAGCAGAAGCTAAAGGCTTCTGCTTTTAAAATTTTCGAACTGAATCGTTCTTAAACAGTCTCGAGAAGTTGAAGATTCACAGCAGAAACTCTACCGTTGTTCTCTTCAAGATCAAAAGTCACTCGTGCACCATCAGGAAGGTTTTTAATTCCAGATGCTTGTAGAGCAGTGATGTGGACAAAAACGTCTTTTCCACCATCTTCTGGTTGAACGAATCCATAACCTTTGGTTGCGTTGAACCATTTTACTGTTCCGTTTTGAGCCATTAGTCGTCTCCTAGTAGTGAAAACCTGAATAAATTATTTATTAGGTTTCCTTGGTTTTAGTTATTTGAGCAAAGCTCTCAAAAAACTCTTCGTCAAACACTTAAAACCTTCCTTAAAACCTCCACAATGGACTTCTTCGGGGTTTTGGTATGCACGGCAGAGTTTAGTTATGCCAATTCTAATCGAATTTTTGAATCCTGTCAATTATTCAACTATATCCCTTCACAGCCTTTATGATTTCCGTTAAAATTTACGCCATGACGAGATGGGTAAGTTGTTTTTTAATTATTCTCTTTTTTTCACCTCTCTTCGCTGAGCAGGAAGCCATCCATTTCACCCTTGAGGAGGCGATTGGCCGCGCTGTCGAATGCAACCGCACAATCATGAATTCACAGGCGCAAGTGGAGACGACCAGCCTCTCGGCCCAGAGTGCGTATAAAGAGTTTCTCCCTAAGCTGACTCCTATTTTTGACACCGGTTACGGTGGTGGAGAGCTTGAGGGAACGGGTTACAAATATGGAGGTGGGGTCTCCTTCAGTCAGAAGTTTTATGATGGGCTCAGTGTGAATATCGCCCCGCGCGTCTATGCGACTCGTGATAAGTGGTGTACCGATATCAACGCTCGTTTGACTCAGCCGATTCTTCGTGGCTGGGGACCGACCATGAATGGAGCCAAGCTGGAGGCTTCGAGATATCAGCACCGATCGAGTGTGAGAAGCTACTATATTACACAGGTGGGAGTGATTCTTAAAACCATCCAAGCCTTCTACGATGTGGTGAAGGGGGAGGCGTTGCTCAAGACGCTTGATGCTGCGGAGAAGCGCCTTCAGCAGATCTACTGTGCAAATATCGCGAAAGAGAAGATCGGTTTAGCGGAAGCGTCGGATGTCCTAAAGGCAGAAATTGAGCTAAAAAATGCCCAGGAGGAGTTTGTCCGCGCGAACGAGCGTTTGCAGGAGGCGGAAAACCAGTTGAAGATGCTCATCGTGGTTCCTTTTGATACAGAAATTGTCGTTGAGGCACCGTTAGAAATTCATCGGTCAGACATTGATCCTGAGGAGGCAGTCCAGCTCGCTCTTTCGAGGCGCCTTGAGATTTTCCAAGCGCTCGACCGTTACAAAGAGTCGCTCCGTCTTTGCCGTGTGGCCAAGCAGGGACTCCTCCCCGATCTGAACTTTGTTTTGAACTATGTCAATTCTGAGTGTGATGAGAGCTTTCGAACTTCAATGATCAAGTGTTGTAAAGGCACTGCGTGGGGAATCGGACTCACATCGAATGGATATGGAGACTATGCTCAGAACGAGATTGCCTCCAAACAGAGCGAATTGGCCGTCTCTTCAGCGAGCCGCGAGGTCGATCTAGTACGAGACACGGTTGTCTCAGAAGTGAAGCGTGAAATCCTTGCTTTGGAAAAGGCTTTGAAGAGTATCGATATCGCCGAGGAGCAGATCGCTGCTGCAAAGATGAGCTTTAAGCTCGCTGAGTTGAAATTTAACCACGGGATGATCGACAGCTTAGATCTTCTCCGTCCTGAAGGGACAATACGAAAAAAAGAGGTCGAAATGCTGACATCGATGATTGATTATATCATTGCTGAGTACCGGCTTCTGGCTGCAATGGGACTGATGGTAGATGATGAAGCGCTTTTTTAAGTTAACAATTCTTCTTGTCGTTCTAGGTTTAGGAGCGATTTGGTTGACCCTCTCTGAAAAAACAGAGGCGAAGCAGGTCCTCACTGTCTCTGTGGAGAGAGGATCGTTTGATGTGGACGTCCGAACGGTAGGCACACTTGAAGCGAGACGCTCGACGACCATCGCTTCAGAGGTGAAAGGAGATCTTGGAAAGATCATCGAAATTCTTCCTGATGGAAAGAGCGTCAAAAAGGGGGACCTGCTCGTGCGCCTTGATCCAAGCCCTTTTGAGCAAAAAGTGGTGGAAGTGAAGGCGAAGGTGATGGAGGAAGAGGCGCACTTTGAAACCCTTCATGCGGTACTGGAGTGGGAGAAGCATCAAACAGCGCAAGAGGAGAAAGCGGCCCTCTTGGAGCTGCGCTCTTCTGAGATTGAGAAAGAGAAGGTGCTGGCGGGGGATATGCCACTCGAGCTTTCAAAGCTTGAAACCAACCTCTCCAAAGCGGAGAAAAAATACCACGACGTCGCGGTCTTTCAGGAAGAGTTGGCTCTTTTGGAGGAAGAGGGGCTCCTTTCTCCGGGGGAGCGTCGTCTTGCTGAGAAGCGTGTTGATGAGGAAAAGGAGAACTTTGAATCTGCTTCCATTCAGCATAGCTCCTATGTCGACCACATCTCACCGATGCTAGAGAAGAGAGCACTCGTCAGTGTGAAAAAGGCAGAAGTGAAATATGAAGAGACTCTCAAGTCTTCTGCGTACCGCATTGCGAAAGCCGAAGAGCAGCTCTACCAGTCTGAGATGGCACTGGAGTATCTGGGGGCTCTTTTAGCAGACGCAGAGCTGGAGCTACAAAAGAGCCAGATCCGCGCGCCGACGGATGGAATGGTGGTGCTTCGTGAGGAGTACCGTCAAGGGGAAAAGCGGCGTCCCCGCGTCGGTGACATCGTCCTAAAAAATCAACCACTGATCGATCTTCCGGACCTTCAAGAGATGATCATCAAGACGAAAGTCCGTGAGGTCGATCTACATAAAATCGCAAAAGGACAGCGCGCCTCGATTCAAATGGATGCTTACCCCACATTAACACTCAGCGCTGAAGTTGTGGGCATCGGTGTCTTAGCACAGTCCGACTTCCGCAAGTCGAGCGATGAGAAATATTTTGACGTCAAACTGCTTTTAAAAGAAACAGACGAGCGCCTCCGCCCAGGAATGACGGCGCGCGTGGTGATCCACTCATCCAAAGTCAAAGACCAACTCACCCTTCCCGTTCATGCGATCTTTTACAAGAACGACAGCCCTTTTGTTTTCAAAATCGAAGAGGAGCAGGTGGTGGAACAGCCTCTCGTCCTTGGTGCAAGTTCATGGGAGTGGGTCGAAGTAAAAGAGGGGCTCGAAGAGAATGACTTCGTTCGACTACTCCCCCCGTGAGGTGGTGCGTCTTGAAAAGGTGACGAAAAAGTATGCGATGAAAAGCGGCGATGTCGCAGCCGTAAAAGGGCTCTCACTCTCTATCCATCAAGGCGAGTGGGTCTCTCTTGTCGGTCCCTCGGGTTCAGGAAAGTCGACACTGATGCACCTGATGGGGCTTTTAGATGCCCCGAGTGAAGGAAGTGTCTTTTTTGAAGGAGAGGAGACCTCCCAGCTGAGTGACGAAGCGCGTTCGCACATTCGAGGTGAGAAGGTGGGTTTTGTTTTTCAGTCGTTTAACCTCATTCCTCAGCTCACAGTTCTTGAGAATGTCCTCTTAGCAGAAGGGTACCGCAAAGGAAAAGGGTCCGCTTTGATCGCAGCTGAAGAGGCCCTGGATCAGGTAGGCATCCTACACCGCAAAGATCACCTCCCAAGCGAGCTTTCAGGCGGAGAGCTGCAGCGGGGGAGTATTGCCAGAGCGATTGTCGGCTCTCCTTCGATTCTCTTTGCGGATGAACCGACTGGTAACCTTGACCAAGAGACGGGTCGATCGATTCTCCGCCTTTTTGATCAACTTTCTAAACAAGGGACGACCCTTGTGATCGTGACCCATGATGAAGCCGTTGCACGGCTCTCAGAGCGGCGTCTTGCACTCAAAGATGGAGATCTCGTGGTATGAGGCGTTTGAAAGAGTGTTGGAAGTCGCTGCAGGTCCACCGCTTTAGGACCCTCCTCTCTACACTGGGGATTCTCTTTGGGGTCGCGGCGTTCATTGCGATGATGGCGATTGGAACAGGGGCAAAGGTCGCGAGCCTTCAAGAGATTGAACACCTGGGGATCCAGAATATCCTCATTCGAAAGGTGGATTCGAGTGGAAAGGAGTCGCGCCTTCCTACACTCTCCTTGGAGGATGCAGAGCAACTTCAGGCTCTCTTGGGTGAGGAAGTGGTGGTGGCGCCCGTTTCACGTCTCACTGAAGTGGTCGAGGAGAATCCCGCCACCCTTCTCGGTGTGACGCGTTCCTTCTTTTCGATCTACGACCTCTCTCTTTTTCGAGGACGTCCTCTCTCGGACCATGATGTACAAAAAAAAGAGCGTGTGGTCGTTTTGGGAAGTGAAAGTGCTCGACGGCTTGGGTTAAAAAGTGTCGTGGGATCCTCTCTTCGTCTCATGGGTCACGATTTTCTCATTGTGGGTCAGCTGGGTGAAAAAAGCGATAGGGACCCGAGCCCTCTTTCGACGCACTCGATCGACGACTCTCTTCTTTTTCCGCTGTCGATGGAGTTTTTTGAAAATCAGCCTGGCCTCAGCGAAATTGTCGTGCATGTCAAGGATCCTGAAGCGATCTCTGTGATGGCCTTATTGGTGAAGGAGATCGTCGAGAGAAACCATCCTCAGCTCCAGGGAATCGAGCTCATCATCCCTAAGGAACTCATGAGGCAAAAGGCGGCGACACATTCGCGCTTCAACGCCCTTCTTGCTTCGGTTGCTGCCATCTCTCTTCTCGTTGGGGGGATCGGGATAGTCAATGCGATGCTTGCTAGCGTCTTTGAGCGGATGCGGGAGATTGGTGTCAGGCGCGCTATCGGAGCGACGGAGCGTGAGATTTGGGGGCAATTTTTGCTCGAGGCGGTCCTGATCTCCCTAGGTGGCGCTCTTTTGGGCCTGATCTTTGGTGTGATGCTTTCTCTCGGGATTGAGTGGAGTCTCGGCTGGAAGACGGTGATCACCCTGAGCTCTCTTTTTCTCTCCCAGGTGACCGCTCTGCTTGTCGGAATTGTCTCGGGGCTCTATCCTGCGCTTGTAGCCGCTCGACTCGACCCAGTGGTCGTTTTGAGACAGGCCGTTTAAAAAGCAATGTCCAACAAACTCTATTTAAAAACCCCCCTTCTCCGAGCGCGCTCGTTGAGCCGTGCCCTTGGCAAAGAGGTGTATCTCAAGATGGAGATGCTCCAGCCTTCTGGCTCTTTCAAAAACCGGGGGATCGGCGAGCTCGTCCGTTTCTACCATCAAGAAGGGAAAAAGGGGATCATTGCGGCTTCGGGGGGGAATGCGGGACTTGCTGCGGCGTTTGCAGCTAGAAAGCTGTTGATGAAAGCAAAGGTTGTGATCCCCAAAAGCACTCCAGACTTTATGAAGAAAAAGATCGAGAGTGAAGGTGCGGAGGTGATTGTTCATGGAGAGAATTGGAACAAGAGTCAAGAGTACGCTGCAGAACTGCTGAGCGATCCCACTTATGGCTTTGTCTCTCCCTTTAACCATCCAAAAATTTGGGAAGGTCACTCCACTCTGATGAATGAAATTCAAGAGAAAATTCCCGAACCCGATGCGATTCTCCTTTCTGTTGGGGGTGGTGGACTTCTCTGTGGAGTTGCAGAGGGGTGTGACCGCCTCTCCTGGAAGAGTGAGATTGTGGCCGTCGAAACAGAAGGGGCTGCGTCCTTTTATGCATCGATGGAGCAAGGGGAGCCGGTCGTCCTCAAAGAGCTCGATACGGTGGCCAGTTCACTCGCTTCGAAGAGCGTGACGCCACAAGCGCTTGAGTGGGCAAAGAAACGCCCGATCCATCCAGTGACGGTGACGGATGCGAGCACACTTCAGAGCCTCGTGACGTTTGCAGAGGAAGAGCGTCTTCTCGTTGAGCCTGCCTGTGGTGCGGCACTCGCGCCCCTTTATGAAAAGGCTCCTTACCTTGATAACTATCAATCGATCGTTGTGATTCTTTGTGGTGGCAACCTGGTGAATCAAGATCTCATGCAAGAGTGGACAGGAGCTACCTGAGTCTCCACTCTGTCTTGTGAATGGCTAGGAGCAGCGCAAGACCAATCAGTAGGATGGGGAGAACAAGGAACCCTTCCTGATCGGGGGAGATGGTTTTGTCTCCAATCAAAAAGGGATTACGGACAATGTATTTGACGATCTTTCCACTGTAGAAGACCGATTCGATGAGGCTCCACATGAGGTGCCAGCCAATCGTATAGTAGATGCCATACCAAACATAGCAGTAACCGAGTAAAAGGCCTGCAACAAAGGCGGTGTAGGCGTAGTAGTAAGAGTCACCCATATAGGAGAGGCCAAAGAAGAGAGAGGAGGCCCAAACAGCCCACTGCGTCCCCCAGCTTTCTCTCAGGGTTTCAAGAATATATCCACGGAGTGCTAACTCCTCTGCAATCACGGTCAAGGCAATCAAAAAGATGTAAAGAGCGAGGGTCTCGATAATGTCATCGGGATAGAGGTGGATCGCCTTGATCAGAACCGTGTCTGTGGCAATGGAGAGAAGGATGAGGATTCCCACCATGATGGATCCAAAAACAGCTCCCTTTAAAAAGGTGCGTAGCTTGTATTGCGGCTGGAAAAGGATGTTCTTCTTTAGTGGCTTCTTATTGACAAAGAGCGTGAAACCAAAGAAGAGGATCAATGTCCAGATAAACTGGAAGAGGCGGTCGACGATCCTTCCCATATCGAGTTCGAAAAAAGGATGGAGGCCAATGCGCACATCGCTTGGCAGCTTATTCAGAGCAGGCCAAACGTGTTGTTTAAGTAGATAAGCTCCTCCATAATAGTAGAGCACGAAGAATGCACTGACTTTTATGAGAGGAAGTAAAACTCTTTTCCAGAAAAAACGCATGGAGGCATTATCCAACCCTTTTTTTGAAAAAGCAAGAGTTCTTTTACTTCTATGGAGATTTCACGAAAGCGACGGAGTCATGATAAGTTGTTTGCAATTCGACTTCTAAACCCATCTAGTTTAGATGAATGCATGACTGCACAGAGGCCTGCTTCGAAGATAGAGGGCAGGGTATAGAACGCTGTCCAGATGAGGACACCTGTGAGAGTGATCGGTGTTCCGAAGAGAAGAAGGGTAGCGACAGCACAGACGGTCGCAACGACGGTCGACATCACAGCCTCATCTGCAAAAAAGTCATGGAGGCTTTCGATTCTTCCCTGTAAGAGTTCGTTGTTGGAATAGCGCGCGCTAGCCGCTTTGGTTAAGCAGGCGAGCATGGTTGGAAGCCCAAGGGCAGGATTGAGCAGGGTAAGGCTCCCGCCTGTGATGAGTGTGACAATGAGGCAGGGGGAGAACCCGCGCTGCCAGCGGTCGATATTTTCGATCTGAGTAGGTGTGATCTCCATCATGTAAGTATCTTACAATAGGAATGTTAATATTATATTAATGACGATTTGACTTCGTAGATCGTGTTGGCGACGAAGAAGGCGTCGGTGAGGAGGGCTGTTCTGAAGCCGATGGGGAGGCCCACACTGCCAAAAAAGGCAGCGGAGAAAGGGAATAGAAAAGCCACTGTTGCCATTTTCAGAAGAACGTAGGTCAAGCGACGCTCAATGTAGCCGAGTTCCACCAGGGTTCCTAAAATTGCGTTTGTGGCCACGAGCGAGATCAAAGGCAGTGCTACCGTCAGTGCAGCTGGGATAGAAAGCGTGACGGTGTAGGTGGTGTAGAGGAGGAGTGAAGTGAGGCAAAGAAGTTGTGGAAAGAGGCGGTTTTGGACTTCTCTAATTTTCCGAAGAGAGGGAGAGAGGTGATTCAAGTTGCGGCTGCTCTCCTTTCCCTGGAAAAACGAGCAGCTCTCTTCAAGAAAGGCGATCCATGAGGGGTTAGGGCCCCGTTCTCGATAGGAGGAGTTTCTTGTCAGTAGGGCGTGACCTGTAGTGGAGAAGAGAATAGGGTAGAGGAAAAGAAATGTCATCGCTGTCATAGGGAGCTGAAGCAGCGAGGTAAAGGCAATCGAGGAGATCAGGGTGACCGCTGCGTGGAGAGCGATCTGGGTAAAAAAGCGCATCCTTGGAGTATGAATGGGACGTAGCTCGAGGAGTTTGTTAAAGAGGCCTTGGACAGCGAGGCGGTGGATGAGAGGGAGATTTGCAAAGAGGGCTTGTACAGGGTTGAGGATGCAGACAGCCACGGCTCCCATTCCGTACTGTGCAATCAGTCCTGCACGAGAGTAGCGTTCCGATTCATCTGAGTGTGGGAAAAATGAATGGTGGAGTAATGGGACAGAGTGCATAAACGAGAGTCTGAACGATTCAGGTTAAAGTAGAACGGCAAGTTTTAAAAAATCAGGGTATAACTTTGCAAGCTCCTCTTTCTGAGTATCTGTATAGCCCTTTCCTGCTGCATGCTCTTTTGAAAAGAGACCTCTTGCGATCTCTCTGATATGATGAGCTGCCTGTCTTCTGAGTGTTTCGCTTGTAGAAGATCGGTATTGTTGAATGGCATCTTTAATGGCTTCGATTCTCGACATTCTTGACTTTTCTCTTTTAAGGGTCTCTTCTGTGAGAGCGAGAAGTTTCCTAAAAACAGCTTCTAGCTGGTCAATAGTCCTTGGAGGGGTCTTGTTCGATGTGAAGTCTCTATCAGAGAAGGTGTGACAGAGGCAAAAGAGGGTATCGATGGCTCCAGGAAGAGAGTTGGCGAGGACAAAAAGGGAAAGATGGTAGGCAGTGACGGCGACTCCAGCAAACGTGAGGACAGCGACGGCTGCGATGGTTGAAATGAGGAGGTTGATGGTGATAGAAGAGATAAGAAAGTATTTTCTTTCTCGAATCTTTTCTGATTCGACCATGTTCAGGATTAAAAGTCTTTCGACTGCCTTCACAATGAAAGGAGTTGCTGCAAAAAGAGCTGAGATTGGTGTGGTCGTGAAGAGATATCCGCAAGCGGAGAAAGTGGTAGCTCCGATGGCGTCGATGACGCGAAAGGTCTCTTGATATTCGACAATGCTTTTCATGTCGGGTTTAAGAACGCTCATTGACTCCCTCTTGAAGTGCTTCATTCATCGTCTTGAAGAAATCTTGATTGGGATCTGCGCCTTTTCGTTGATCAGAGCGTGTGATGCGTCCAATTTGACCCAAGATTTTTCCTTTTAACTGCTTTCTATCACCTTTGTCCCACTCTTCGATCAGTTTCATGATAGTCTCATACTTCCCAGCATCGAGGTTATTTTCGCGTGCAAAAAAAGTAAATAGCCTCAGAACTTTTTTATAGTTAGGACTCCCTGTTTGCATCATGATTCTCTCGATTTGAGCTCGTAGTCTTTGGTCGTGCCTCGCAAACTCTTCTCGATGCATTTCGGATTTGTGAGAGAGGAGCTTGGAAAAGCCTTCTAGGCTGCAGGGAATTGCTTGTCTGCCTGACGCCTTCAAGTGGATGTATATTTTCGTCTGAGCTTTGCCTGGTGTGCCTACACAGTCGGGGGGAGCCGGGCGGGGCTTTGTTCTGATCGAAGGTCCTGTGTCTGGAAGAGGGGGTGTTGTTTTTTTTGACTCTCGATAGACGGTGATCCCAAAAAGGCAAAGTCCTGCAATGATGCTTGGTGCTGAAAAGAGTAAGGTACACATGATCACGCTATAGGGATGAAGAGGCGCTGCTATTAAAGTGAGGTAGAAGAGGGACGTCACCACTCCTGTGAGTAGAGAGGCCACTGTATGGACGGCAACAAAGCTGTAATGGCTTCCAACAAGTTGGAATTTGACTGCGTAGTGGGTGAGGATGCTGCTGGCGACGGTCACAATCGTTTGAACAACTCCAACGAGAAGGAGTTTTCCTCCTGTGACGCTGTACCCGAGTGCAGAGAGGACACCCACTCCAGCTACACCTTTGGTGAGTTTTTGTTGAAGCTCGTCTAATTGAAGGACTTCGTGGGAGAGGGACTCTGCTTGCATGGCTCCAAGTTTCTAGTTTTAAAGTAGAAAAAGTCAAATGCAATTCTATTTTAGGCTGTGGAGGTGTTGATTCGCTTGCGTCTGTGCAAGGGAGAGGCCTTTTGAAGGAAGGGTGTTTTTCCCTTCGAGTATTGCAATGAGCTCTTCAGGAGAGATTTGCTGAATATCTCGCCCCGGCAGGATGAGGTTGTCTTTCTCTAAAACAAGCTCTTTGTCGAGAAGTGGGTTGAGAGCTTCATAAAAGCTGGGGAGAGAAAGATTGAGCTCTCTCGCTAGATCTTTCGGTCGATAGAACCCTCGTCCCTCTTTAAAGCGGATGTCGACAAGCTGGAGAAGGGCAATCCAGGTGATTTTTTGGTAGTAAGGACTCTCTTGAGAGAAGGGTTTAAAAGGGGAGCGGATCTCGAGTTGGTGGAAAGCAAACTCAGCCCCAAAGAGGACAATCATCCAGCTGATCTGGAGCCAGATGATAAAGAGGGGAAAGGCGGCTAAACTTCCGTAGATGGCACCGTATCTTGTGACCCCTACCTGAAGGTAGATATAAAAAAACTGAAAGAGGTGAAGCAACACACTGCCCACGACACTTCCATAAAAGGCCTCTTTCCACCCGATCTTACGACTTGGCATCCAGATATAGAGGAGAAACAGGGTTAGGATGGTCAGGGCTAGGGGGAAGAGGTGAAGGAGTGCATCGAAGAGATGGGGATGGATTCCGATGACAGGCATTTGTTTCACAAGTTGCATCACCTTGGCGATGATAAAGAGCACGACACTATAGCCGACGATCAATAGAAAAGGTGCCGTCCATGCAATCGCGACAAAGTGGAGAAGACGGTGGCCGAAGGAGCGCTTTTCTTGGATGCGGAAGATAAAATCGAACGCCTCTTCGATACTACGGAGGAGTTTGAGCACGGTCCAAAGTAGGATGACAACCCCTACTCCAGCTATCAAATCTCCTCGCACTTCTTTGAGCGACCGCTCAGCAAACTCAAGGAGTTTTTGCCCGACGAGGGCATAAGACTCAAACTGTGTCTGGATCGCTTCTTTGACGGCTGTATCGAGACCGAACCCTTGGGCAATTCCTAGGATAATTGCTACGCTAGGGATGATTGCCAGTAGAGTATAAAAAGTGATCGCCGAAGCAAAGAGGCTTAGGCGATCTTTGAAGAAACCGACAAGGGCTCTTTGGAACGTGTGAAAAAAGTTCACAAAAGGCTGAAGAAGAGTCTGAATCATGTTGTTGAAGTGACAGCCCTATTCCTAAACAAATCCATAAAATAGCAGGATGACTCCGACAACGATCAGTCCGATGCCCCAACCATCCATACTTTTCCCTGAAAAGCTCCTCTCCATGAACTCAATCACCTTTCCAGGGAAAAAGATCCGCATGATTCCTCCGAACAGGCAAAGGTATCCGATCAGGGTGATCAAAATCGTGAGGCTGAAGGCAAAGATCGAGTGGGTAATCACTAAAATGAGTCCAATCATGAGCTGGAGCACGCCTGTGATCATCAGAAGGGCAGGGTTGGCTTTAATCGCTTCCTTGACGGACGCCATGGTTTCTTTCCGTGTGAGCATGAAAATTCCCATGATCATAAAGTAAAGTCCAAAAAATTTCGCAAGAAATAGTGTAAGCATGACACACCTCCTTTCTTTCCGTATCGTAACAGAAAGGGAACATATTTTTTAATATGTTGAAGATGAGTGTTTTAAGTTAATTTTTCGTTCGAGTTCTCCAGAAATCCTTTCCGTAGTCGAAGGTGAGCTCTTCCCCCTTTTTGACCTTCTTTTTAGCAATGAAACCGAGGTACATCAGATGGTGGTGGAGGCAGGCAATCGGCTCCATTGTCGGGACGTCGGAGTGGTTGGCAAAGCGGAGCTCATTCCCGACAAAGAGGGAGTCGATGAGGAAGTAGCGGAGCGAGAAGAGTCGGGTCGGGTAGCGGAAACAGTAGCTGTTGAGGTCTGGATGGCGGCGGAAGAACTGCCGTACCCTCCCTGCGTAGAGGCCGACCCACTCACCTGGAGCGAGCTCCTGCTCTGCAAAAAGCCCATATCCCTTCTCTTCGCCTATATATCTGATCGAGACCTGAGCGATTTTTCCTCCTTCAATTTGCTCTTGGTAGCGAGAGTAGGCCCCTCGGCCTTCTTCGGAGATGAAAGGGATCCTCAATGAGAGAGGGAATTCTCGTAAAACTGTTTTGAAAACGGAGTAGCTGGGGAAGCAGGGCCAAGGCCAATAACTGAACTGAAACCGCTCTTCTATCTCTTCCTGAGATAGCACCTCCAGAGTTTTCTTACCTCTGTCCTGAAACAGGAACGTTCTGGGGTTTTGAGGTTGTAAAAGGTGTAAACATTTATTTTTTCTTAATAATTTCGCAAAATCCACGGCGTGAAAGCCTTCTGAATTTTGTTCAAAAATTGACTCATTTTTATGAAGAATTTTTTTTAATTTGCCGCTGTCATTGTTCAGAACGGATAAAACAGCAGGAGGAATTTTCTCGGTCATGTCTAATGTAAAATTTGTTTAAAGAACTTAATTATACCTTAATAAATACACCTAAAAGAAAATTAAACATTTTGTAAAAACACTTGCGTTCAATTGATTTGTATGAAATAATAATTCTTTCAAAGCATAAAAAGCGCACGATAAACGGGAACGCAATAAATTGCAAAGCTCAGAGTGTGCGCGACAGGTTTAAGTAATTTTAGAACTATAAGGAGAAATAATATGAGCTCAATGTTTCAAGAAGAAAACAAGAGTCCGGTGCAGGAGAAAGAGTATGTCTCCATCACCGAGGCTGCAGAAATTAACAACGTCACAAGACAGGCGATCTACGTGGCGATTAAGTTAAATAAACTAAAAGCTAGCAAAGAGACTTCAAGATGGACCATCCACGTGAACGACCTTGCAGCTTACCGCAATCAAAAGTATTCACGGGCAAAGTCGACTTACGAAGGTGAGCTTCTTTTTGATAATAACAAAGGTTATTATTCAGTGAAGCAAGCTGCTGAGATGCTTGGCGTGCCTGTACAAAAGATTTACTACTCCACTCGTGTTGGACGTCTTCAAGCTCACCGCAAAGGTTCTGCTTGGGTGATCCATATCGACGACATCAATCGTTTCCGCGAGAACCAAGGAGCAAGCAGCGAGACTGCATAACACTTACATAAAAATTTGTAAGGGAAAAGCGCACTTTTGACCAAAGTGCGTTTTTTTTTATCTAGGCTAGCCAGCTTAACTCTTTTTTGAAGAGCTCTTTGATTTTGTTTCTGAAGAAATTTTGAAGTCGCGGATCAACAGCTGTAGGAAAGATTGATGTTGAAACGTATCGAACTGCGGCGTGAAAGCGACACGGAGTTTGAGATCTTTTTTACGGAGCATGGTGCTGTCTGAGGCACGGTTGAGAGCGATTCCTTCTAGCACGCGGTCCTCTTGTTCAAGGTAGAGCTTTAAGTGTGCTTTGTCGTTCATTTTTCCAATGGCTTTTGGCGGCCAAGCTTGTGAGGCTTCTGTGCAAAAAATCGGTGGGGGATTTTCGTTTCCATAAGGCTCCAGCAGACGAATCGATTCAAGGCAGTCGTAGGTGAGGTCTTTGAAGTCAACCTCTCCATCGACATGGATTTTATTTTTCACGTCTTGGTCGCCTAACTGCTTGTTAGCAATTTCGATGAAACGTTTTGTGAACTCAGGAATATTTTTTTCATGGATCGTCAGTCCTGCAGCATAGTCGTGGCCTCCAAAGTTTTCTAAGAGGTCAGCGCACTCTTTGAGTGCAGGAAGGAGCGGAAACTCTGGAATGGACCTCAAGGATCCTTTTCCATACTTCTCGTTGGTGGCGATGATGACAATAGGGCGAGTGTAGGCTTTTGAAAGACGGGTTGAAATGATCGGGATAATTCCGGGGTGCCACTTGGATGAGGTGAGGACAATCGCCTTTTCGTTCAAGATGGCAGGCTGCTTCTTTAAAATGGTGTCGATATCTTCGGTCATCATACGCTCGATGCGCTGTCTTTCGACGTTGTTCATCCCAATTTGTTCAGCGAGTTGTTCTGCCTGCGCCGTATTGCGTGTGATGAGGAGTTTGACTCCATCGTTCGGGTTAGCGATGCGGCCGAGGCTATTGAGTGGGGGGCCGATTCTTGAAGCGACAAGGAAGGTGCTCAAGTAATTCGGGTCCACCTCAGCGATTTTCATCAGCTGATTGATGCCGAGTCTTTTGCCCTTTTTGATCTGCATCAGTCCATAGCGAACGAGAATGCGGTTTTCTCCATGCAGAGCTCCCATGTCTGAAATGGTTCCGAGGGCAACGAGGTCGAGCGCTTTTTTTAGATCAATGCGCTTTTGTGGGGCATCTTTGGTGTTCGTGACGAGGTTTGTGATGGCATGGGCGAGCTTGAAGGCGACTCCCACGCCGGTCAGGTGGCGGTCGGGATAGGTGTTGTCATGCAGTTTTGGATTGAGGATCGCCGTGCATTTAGGAAGGATTTCAGAAGGTTCGTGGTGGTCGGTGACGATGGTGTCGATGCCCTCCTTGGTGAAGGCTGCGATCTCTTTGTGGGCTGTCACACCCACGTCTACGGTCACTAGCACTTTGACTCCCTCTTCGAGAGCCTTGGGGAGAGCTTCTAAGATCGTTGTTTTCTTTTGGCTGCTTGGGCTTGCGACAAAGTAAATGACATCCATTCCAAGGAGCTGGAAGAATTCGGTGAGCAGGGCAGTTCCCGTCATCCCATCGACATCGTTGTCACCGTAGATGAGGACTTTTTCCTTGTTTTCACGCGCTTTGAGAATGCGACGTGAGGCTTCCTTGATATGGGTGAAAAGGAAAGGGTCGTGAAGGTCAGGAAGCTTGGAGTAAAGAAAGTGGTGGATCTCTTCAAAAGTTTTGAATCCTCTTGAGACCAAAATTTGAGCCATGACAGGATGGAGCTTGAACTCTTTAACGATACTCTCTTTCCACTTCAGGTTCTTTTTGGGCATCACCCAAACAGGCTCTTCGTGGTGCTGTGCTGAATTGATCGGCATGCGGGCTCCGGGGCTCTTAAGCGGATTATAGCAAAACGTCTAAAAAAGAATCGGAGGTTATAAAACCCCCGATTCTTAAGGAGTTAGTTCTTAGGGCTTACTTGTTTTCAGCCTAGCCTTCTCACGGTAATGCACAAAGAGCATGACTGGAGAAGCGATGTAGAGCGAAGAGAAGGTTCCGATCAGTACCCCAATTGCCATGATCAGCGAGAAGCTGAAGAGGCTGGCCCCACCGAGGAAGACAAGCGAGAAGAGCACAAGCAGTGTGGTTCCCGAAGTCATCACAGTACGGTTGAGGGTCGCATTGAGGGAAAGATTCACGACTTCTTCGATCGAAAGCTTGCGGTGGAGTCCGATCTCTTCACGGATACGGTCAAAGACAATGATCGTGTCATTGAGCGAGTATCCAATGATGGTCATCAGGGCACCGACGGCTTGGAGGTTAAGCTCTACAGGAACACCGAGGAGGTGGAGTAGGGCGACAATACCCAGTGTGATCCAAACGTCGTGGATCAATCCGAAGAGCGCACCGACCGCATATTTAAACTCAAAGCGGAAGGTGATGTAGATCAGCACACCCAGCATCGCCACTCCAAGAGCAAGGAGAGCGTTGTTGCGCATCGTGTCCGAGAGCTGTCCACTCATTGCCGACCAGTTCTTGTCGAGCGACAGGAGGCTGAGGTTCGATACATTCAGTCCTTCCGCTTTTAGGGAGTCGACGACCCAAGTGATACGTGGGTTGTTCTCGTAAGGATAGAGGTGGTCCCCAGGAACTTCCACCGCCATGCCGTGGAAGGGGTGTCCACTCTCCTCCATGCTCATCCCCAACTGAATACGCAGCTGGTTGGGACGGCTGAGCTCACGGATCTCTACATCTCCTGTCTTTGCACCGGCTTTAGCGAGGGCGTCTGACGCTGCAAGACGCAGGTTTTCATCTGGGTTCTCCTCGAGATCGAGGGTGAGTGAGTATCCACCCGTGAAGTCCATTCCAAAGATGGTGTTCCGCTCGGTGATTAAGAAGGCGGTTCCAAAACCGATGATCAAAATCGTAATGACGACAGCGGGTTTGGTGTACTTCAAGAAGTCAAAATTCGTCTTATTAAAGAGCTTCATCATCGTGAGGCCCTTGCTAGACTTTCTCTGTGCCCAACCAGCGAAGAAGTAGCGGGTCATGAAGAGTCCGGTGAACATCGAAGAGAGGATACCGATAATGATCATGACAGCAAACGACTTGATGGGTCCGGAATCAAACTGAAGGAGGATGATCGCGACCATCAAAGTGGTGAGGTTAGAGTCTACAATCGCTGAGAAAGCTTTTCGATAACCAGCCTGCAAAGCAGAAGCTATACGGCCAGAAATCGCAAATTCTTCACGCACACGCTCGAAAACAAGCACGTTTGCATCGACTGCCATACCAATGGTCAAGACAAGACCTGCAATCCCTGGTAGGGTAAGTGCAGCTCCGATACTTTGTAGGACGCCCCACATGATCAAGAGGTTGATGATAACAGCGATCGAGGCGACGACCCCAGCAAAACGGTAAACTGTCACCATGAGTCCCACGACAAGAAGGATCGCGACAACGGAGGCGAGGATACCCCGTCCGCGTTCTTCTTTACCGAGCTCAGGGGAGACGTTTTGTTCCGATAGGATCTTCGGTGTGAAGCTGAGCGACCCTGCCTTTAGGTCAGCCACCAATTCGTTAATCTCACGGGGAGTGAAGTTTCCGTGGATCGACGCGTTGGAGGAGAGCGCCTCACCAAGTGCAGGATAGGAGACGACTTCCCCGTTGAGGATCACAGCCATTCTCCATCCACCTCTTGAATAGTTCTCTTTAGGTGTTCCAGCAATGCGGTCTTCGGCAAACTGCGACGTCCAAGCATAGAGGTCTTGCTGAGGAGAAGAGTAGAACTCTCCCTTCTTCTTGTCGTAGGAGCTTTTGACAGCAAAGAGAAGCATGTTCCCGCGAGAAGGGTCGTAGCTTGCGCGGATATCGGTTAAGCTCGATCCTTCGAGAGCGTAGTTGTTGAAGGTAAACATCAATGGGTTGTAAGCACCTCTCCAATCGGAAGGGCTATCGCCTCTCTGTTTTGCGACCATTGATAGCGTGTCATCGAACATACCGGTTCTTTCGACCTTGTACGGGTTGGCAAGGCGTAGGCCGTTTTTGTAAAGCGTTTGAGCAAGCTCACTTTTTGGAGTGATCACACCTGGGTTTTCTGGGTCGCCACCGAGGTGTCTCCAGGCGATCTCATTGATGCTTTCTGGATCTGTGCGGTTGGTCACTACCGCTTCATTCCAGACCTCTTGTAAGAACTCGTTTGACTGAGCTGCAAGCTCTTTGTTGAAGGGGCCAAACTTTTCATTCACGATGTGGAAGTACATCGCTGAGGCTTTGATCAACTCATTGGCTGAAAAAGCTTGTGAGCCAGGGAAGTCCAGAATCACATTTTCACCCTCGATACGAATCGTTCTCTCTGACACACCCATCTTGTTGATTCGAGTGTAGAGTTCGTTGACCGCTTGATTCAGGTCGTCGGGGTTGGTGACGGCTTTACCTGCTTCGTCACGGAGGCCGATTCGAACGGTTTTACCACCGGAAAGATCGAGTCCCCAACGCAAGATCTTGCGTTCGTCACCGCGGAAGTATTTTCTTGCCGTGAGTGCGAAGTTGGCGAGATAGGGACTTTCAGAAGGAGGTGGGATGAGAAGCCTTTTGACAGGGTTCTGATCAACAGAAGCTGCATTGTACTCTTCTTGCCACTTGACGAGATCTTCTTGGACTTTGTCTTCGATCTTATTCCTTGTCAAGATGCGCTGTTCCACATCGGTGAATTCGAGAGTGGCATATTTTTTGCTGCCTTTGACAACAAAGTTTTCGCGCGTTGCTGCCAGAAGGTCGTCGTAGTAGCCGCGCTCTTCGAAAATGAAGTCATCATCAAACTCGGGTGCAAACTTAAATGTTTTTGCGGGATAGCTGATGAAGCCTTGGCTAGCGAGGAGGTTTTTTAGGCTCTCTAGGTCCTGGACAAGCCGCTTACTTCCCTCTGCTTCAGGTTGGTCGCGCCATTTTTCGATGATCGGGTTTAAACCCTTAGCAATGATGTAGATCGAGCTGTTGTTGAATCCTTCAGGAGCCTCTTTCAATGCCGAGGGAGCGAGGATAACGAGGCCAAGTCGCTGCTCTTTTTTAGATTCAGCTAAGTAGTCGCTGTAAGAGCGGATAGGAAAGTTTTTTGCAGAGAGGTCTGCGTCGCTCGGTTGCCACTCCGTTTTCAGGAGTGTTGCCAATTTTTCAGCCTCCTTGTTTGCAACAAAACCGAGATCTAAAGCGAGAAGGCTCTTTGAGTTGGTTAAGCTGTTGAGCTGAATCGTAAAGTGGTCACCCTTTGGCTGAACGGTTTCATCCGCAAAACGACCGACGCGAGCCATGCTGTTAAAAAGGGCTCTGTTGACTTGTTCAGCTGCAATGGCCTGAACTTCTGTTGACCTTGCGCTTTTGAGGTCGGTGACATCTTGGTAAGGGATCAATGTGACGATATCATCGCTCCAGTCGACAGCCACCTTTTCAATGAAGGGGTTATACCCGGCGATGCGAATCATCTGAACGTAGTCCGTCTTTTTGAGCTCCTTTTCACTCTCTTCAAGTAGAACTTCCGCTTGTGCAGGGGTGAGGGGATCTTTGCCTTTCGCAAAAAGACTCTGGTTATTGCTCAAGATCTCTTTAGCTTCTTTGAGAGTGGCAATTTGTCCAGTGAGGAGTTCAAGCGCACTCTGCTCGTCCAAGTTCACGAGATCTCCATCCGCTTCGGCTTTAGAAAGCTTTGCTTTTCCTTCCTTTTCTTGTTTAGCCAGCGACTCTTGAAGAGAAGCCATCCGTGCTTGAAGTTCTTTTAGTGTATCGGCTTTGTTCTTGCCATCAAACTGAGTGAGTGATGCAGCAAGGCGTTGACCGAGAGGAGTCTTTAGACCTAGCTTATTCCATGATTTGATTTCGCTTGCGACCTGCAGAACGAGATCATCTAAAGCACTGTCGGTAGGATTTTCAGTGATGGAAAGGACACTGGCCCCAGCCGCACTTTTTCCAGCGAGGGATTCCATGAGCTCTTCAAGCCGTCCGTAGATGAGTTTTTTGTAGAAAGGACTGATTTGCCCATCCTCTTCAATTTTCTTAGAAAAGAGAAAGAGCCCTTCTTCGTTTGGATCTAGTTTGAAGGAGAGATTTCTTTGGACCGCTACACGGTAAAGACCATCCTGTGTCGAGATCGCAGCGAGAGGATTTTCACTCGTGCGTAGTTGCGCTGGAACAAAGGGAATGAGATTTCCCGCAGCAGTGATGAACTTGGCAAAGCGTTCTGCATCTTTTTGCGATTTGAAGTCGACATCGATGATCCGGTCTGTTTTAGGATTCTGCTGAATCGAGCTCGCATGCACACCCAAATGGTCTGTAAAAGAGCTAAGCCAGTCGATGGATTCCTGCTGGAGTCCATTCACACGCTCAGAGATGTGTGTTGCGACCTGCTGAGCCTCCTTCTGATCGATTTCGCTTTTGAGCGGCTTCGAATACCAAAAGAGAGTGGGGAGGATGTTATAGAGGGTGACGAGAAGTACAAGAGAGATCAGCCAAAGCTGCCATTTTTTTTGCTTTTCCATAAGAAGGGGGTCCGTATCCTATATAAGCCCTGTGAACTTCATGATCACTCGCAAAACTGTCACAAAATGCTTTACGTCACCTTCAACAGATTTCTCTCTCGGAAAGGGTGCAGGAGACCCTTCCCTTCAATTGAGATCTGTTGAATTCGCCGAGCATTTTGTCCCATTTTTACAAGCTCTCATGAAATCCCCAGGGATGTGTTGATATTGAGTCACGAAATACTACCAGAGCCCCCTAGATTTGTCCAGAGTCGGGCTCACCTGTAGCCCTCAGAAGAAGGGTAGTAGAGCCTTACTTTTTCAGGGCTCGTCAAAATTGTCTCTATCTGCTATGATTTTGCGCTCAATTTCAGGACTGAGGGCCTTAACACGGCCTTAATTTTCTTGCAAAAAATTCCCATTTTATTGTATAATTTAAGTTCTAAATTGACAGATTACTGTTTTAAATTCGATTTAAAACAAAATAATAAACAACCTCTCCTTATTCAAGGTAAAGTTATTTTGAGCTAGGAGATACAAACCCTTTAGAGGTTCAATATGAGTCAACCCAGTGAGTTTGGAAAGATTCGCTCCTTTCTCTGGCCGATTCACGCACACGAGATCAAGAAGATCCTCCCAATGTTCTTCATGCTTTTCTTCATCTCGTTCAACTATACGATCTTGCGTGATACGAAAGACACCCTAGTGGTGACTGGCGGCGGAGCGGAAGTGATTCCCTTCCTAAAAGTATGGGGAGTTGTCCCGGCGGCGATTCTCTTTATGTTGGTCTATTCTAAGCTGTCCAACATTCTAAGTAAGACAAAGTTGTTTTACACAACGATTACACCATTCTTGGTCTTTTTCGGACTGTTTGCATTGGTGATCTACCCAAATATCGATTCTCTACACCCCACGACTTCAGCAGATGCTCTCGCGTCTTTCCTGCCTAAGGGACTTGGCGGACTCGTAGCGTGTTATAGAAACTGGACCTACTCTCTGTTCTATGTCCTATCAGAGCTTTGGGGTAGTGCTGTTCTTTCCCTTCTTTTCTGGGGATTTGCGAACGATATCACTCGTGTGACAGAAGCGAAGCGTTTCTACACCCTTTTCGGACTGGGTGCTAACGTGGCTCTTCTCTTCTCTGGACCGACGATTATGTACTTCTCTAACATCCGCAGCATGTACGCAACCGACGCGGAAGCTTGGGGAGTGACTCTAAACTATCTGATGGCCTTGGTTGTCTTTGCAGGAATTGCAACAATGCTGATCTACTCTTGGATCCACAAGAACGTCCTGACTGACCCACGTTTCTACAACCCTGATGAAGTGAAGAAGAAAAAAGAGAAGCCAAAGATGTCAATGGTCGATAGCTTTAAGTACCTTCTCTCTTCGAAGTACATCCTTTGCCTTGCGGCAATCGTAATGGCTTACGGTGTCTCTATCAACCTCGTTGAAGTGACATGGAAGTCTCAGCTGAAAATGCAGTACCCAAGTGCAAACGACTACAACGCATTTATGGGTATGTACTCAACCATCCTAGGAGCTGTCACCATCGTGATGATGCTCTTCGGAGGTAGCAACATCATCCGTCGATTTGGATGGACATTTGCGGCACTATCAACTCCGACGCTACTTCTAGCGACTGGAGCTGCCTTCTTTGCGTTCATCATCTTTAAAGATAGCCTAGGCGGATTTGTTGCAGCGATGGGAACGACACCTCTCTTCATGGCGGTGATGTTCGGTATGATCCAAAACATCATGAGTAAGTCTGCGAAGTACTCGCTCTTTGATCCAACAAAAGAGATGGCCTATATCCCTCTTGACCAAGAACAAAAGGTTAAGGGTAAAGCGGCTGTTGACGTTGTAGGTGCTCGTCTTGGAAAGTCGGGTGGATCCCTTGCACAGCAAGGTCTTCTCCTGATGTTTGGTCAGCTGAGCCTGATCACACCATACATTGGTGGACTTCTTCTGCTTATCATGGTCGGATGGTTTGCAGCGGCACGCTCACTCGGTAAGCAGTTCGGTGAACTGACAACTGAGGCGCAGCCTGAGAAGGAGCCTGCAACAGTGACAGCAAAGCCTGCTACAGCAACTAACTAATTGCTTTAAACAGACGAGCTGTAAAAACCCGCTTGGTTTACCAAGCGGGTTTTTTTATGTTCCACAAGAATCACTCTTTCGAAATTCTAAGAGTTTTTCGTAGTCTAAAGAGAAAGGTTCGCTGCCCTTTAAACTATTTAAGATGGTTGTTAAAAGCGCCTTTGTCTTCTTATCTAAGTCTGCATTGATCTTGTAATAGACCCACTTTCCACGTCTCTCATCTTGAACCAGTCTTGACTTGCGTAAAATTGACAAGTGCCTTGAGATCTTAGGCTGGATGCTCTCTAAGGTATGGCTGATTTCACAGACACAGAGTTCTTTTTCTAAGTGAAGGAGTACTAGGCATCGTAACCGCGTTTTGTCAGATAAGAGTAAAAAAAGTTCGTCTGGTTCTATCATTTTGTATCGATAAATGCCTTTAACTCAGAAGGTGCTTTAACTAGCCTCTCCCTTGACGGCGATAATTTTAGCTGAAACGACATAATTTTCTGAGTCGGTACCAGGTACCCAGTCTTTAATAAAGGTTCGACTGTTTCGCTCAGCTTGAATGACGATATCAGTAAATCCAGCCTTGGACAATAGATTTTTTATCTCCTCAGCAGTGATCGCACCTGAGATGCAATTACAGTAAAGCTCCTCATTCTCTACCATTTCTTTGGGCAGAGGTTTGTAAGCAATCACGTCTGAAATAGCCAAGCGACCACCTTTTTTCAAAACACGAAAGGACTCCCTGAATACAGCCTCTTTATTTGTCGATAAATTGACAACGCAGTTTGAGATAACGGTGTTGATGGAGTTGTCTGGAAGAGGTAAATGCTCAATCTCTCCTAGGAGAAACTCAACGTTGTCAAATCCGCTTTTCTTTGCATTGGCTCTGGATTTACTGATCATCTCGGGTGTCATGTCCACTCCGAAAACCTTTCCGCGCGGTCCGACTTTTTTGGCTGCGAGGAACACATCTAAGCCTCCGCCTGCTCCGAGATCTAGAACGGAATCTCCTTGCTTCAGGTGGGCCATGGTGAGTGGGTTTCCGCAACCGAGTCCCATATTGCTTCCCTCAGGCACACTTTCAAGCTCTTCTTGGCTATATCCCAGCTCGTTTGAGTAGGAGTGGTCGGGTTTTGCAGAGACTCCGCAACAACTTCTCGAATTCCCGCAACTTTTGCCTTGATCGTTGGACTCAGCGACAGTGCCATAAGCACTCCTCACACTGTCTCTCATCCTCTCAAGGCTATTTTCTTGCTTTACTTCGTTTACAGCGATGTACTGCACATGCTCAATTTTTGGTGGTTCATAATAGTCCATGAAAATGCCTCCTTCTTTGGGTTTTATATATATACATACGTATATCCATATATGTTATACAAGTCAAACCATTTTCTTAGAGGTTTGATAGAGGGGACTGTTAAGGAGGGACTTAGAAAGATAAAAAAGGCTAAGGAATCGACTTTCTTAGCCTTTTTTATGACAATGTTGAAAACTTAGTTTTGAACAGCGAGTGCTGAAGCGATCGCTTCGTTTTGAGCATTCTGGTTTGTCATTGCTTCAACGTACGAGTTCCAAAGGTCAGCCTCAATGCGGCCTGCTTTGATCGAGTTGATGAGCTCTCGCTTGATTTGCTTAATATCTTTTTGAGTGAGCTTACGGACCATCTCTTTATCCCCAGCTAGGCGAGCCATGTGGAGGATGCGCTCAATGTCATGTTTTGTGAAGTGGAGCTGGTCACGACGCTTTCTTGAACCGCGAGGAGCTCTTGGTTTAGGAGTCACAGTTCTTGGCTTAGCGGGATCTAGAATAAAGCGCTTAATCTGCTCGAGAAGCCATTTGGGGTTTTCGCCTTTCATCTTACGGAATGTGAAGTGGTGAATGTATCCACCAGCGTCCACTGCGATATAACGGCAAAGTTCATTTTCTTTCGATGCGCCCACTTTTTTAACGGCTTTTTCGATGGCGCTCTTTAATTCAGCTGCCACTTTATTTTTTTCACTCATTCAAACCTACCTTTAACTTTGTAAACGACTTATTTTCAATGTGGTAGTAATGAAAATAAGACAGTCATACAGTTTCTTCAGAATTCACGAGAGTGCCAAAAAATTGACCTTCTCGATATTAATTAAAAGGAATTTAAATAATTAGATCATTTTTCGCAACAAAAATTAACCTTTTAACAGGTGCTTGAAAGTTTGCGCTATAATGCCTATAGTTAAACCATGTCTTTACAAATGTACGATGAAAAAAAGAGTGCCCCCAAAACGCTTCTAGCGGTTGCGGCAGGAAAGGGGGGAGTCGGTAAATCGACAGTGGCTGTCTCACTGGCTAGACTTCTGAAATCCAGAGGGATACGAGTGGGTCTTCTCGATGCGGATCTCTATGGACCCTCCTTAAAAAAGATGCTGAAAGAGGAGCGTTTACCAATGCGTCGAGGGGATCAAATTGTTCCTGCATATGCTGAGGGCATCCGATTTCTTTCTCTTGCCCATTTTCGAAATGAGGATTCAGCAGCGGTTGTTCGAGCTCCGATCGCGAACGGGGTGATTACCCAGTTTCTCCAGCAGGCAGATTGGAGTGATGTCGATTTCTTGATCTTAGATCTTCCTCCTGGGACGGGTGATATCCAGCTCACTCTTTGTCAAAAAGCGCCTATCACTGCCGCACTCTTGGTGACTACTCCACAGGAGGTGGCACTCTTAGATGTAAAAAAAGCGATGGATGCCTTCAGGCAGCTTCGGGTTCCCATTGCTGGTGTCGTGGAAAATATGAGTTACTATCTTCCTCCAGGCTCTCAAGAGAAGCACCACCCCTTTGGACAGGGAGGGGGAAGAAAACTCGCTGCTGAGTGTGGAGAGCCTTTCTTGGGAGAGATTCCTTTAGAGCCTCTGCTTTCACAGTCTCTTGACCGTTCTGAATCCCTCTTTGAGAGTGAGGAGGGAGAAGACTGTCGTCGTGCTTTTGAAGAGGTCCTTGATCAAACACTCAGTCAACTCTCCTTGATCCAAGAGGGAAAGGGGCAAAACTTAGAGAGCTTTGAACTGATATGGAAGTAGCCCTTCAAGCCCTAGCGATCCAAAACATCCACCAGACAGGTCCACAGACCTTTGAAATCGTTTGGAATGATGGAAAAGTACAGAGTTATTTTCTCCCTGATCTTCAGGCGTCCTGTGGTTGTGCCTCCTGTAGTGAAGAGAAAAAAGAGCCGATTGAAGATGTCCGTGCCGTGAAAATCGTCAGTGTGGGGCGCTACGGTCTCAAGGTTTTTTTCACAAAAGGGTGCTCTAATGGCATCTATGGGTATGATTTTTTGTACCACTTTGGCTCGGATTCGTAGTATACTCTCTTCCGTCATGCGCAGATTACTCAATACCATTCTATGCTCACTACTACTGACAGGTTGTCAATCTTCGGAAGATTTGGCCTCTAAAAGCTGGTTTCAGCCGAGTGCTAAAGTCAAAGTGCTGGCGACGACAGAGATCATCGGAGATCTAGTGAAGCGGGTTGGAGGTGATCAGGTCGATGTGCTGGTCCTCATTCGTGGAGAGCTAGATCCGCACAGCTACCAGCTGGTTAAAGGAGATGATGAAAAGATCCGTTTTGCGGACCTCATTTTTTATAACGGATTGGGTCTGGAGCATGGTCCTAGCATCCACGGTGCTCTAAAAAATAGCCCCAATGCTGTCGCGCTTGGCGACGAGATTCAAAAAAGACACCCGGAACGGATTCTCTACGACCAAGGACAAGTCGATCCTCACCTTTGGATGGATGTCTCTCTATGGGCAGAGGCGGTTCCTGTTGTCCGCGAGTCGTTAGAGAAAAAGACACGGGGGAGTTTCCATCAGCGTGAGGCTGCGACGAAGCAGGAGCTGATGGGTCTTCATCAATGGATGAAGTCAGAGATGGAGCAGCTGCACCCTTGTCTACGCTACCTAGTCACCAGCCACGACGCCTTCAACTATTTTGCTCGCACTTACCTAGCTGATCGGGGAGAGACCGAGGCTGAGTGGAGAAAGCGTTTTAAGGCACCGGAAGGGCTTGCACCTGAAAGTCAGATTAGCTTGAGTCATATCCAAGAAATTTTGAGCCATCTTCTGAATAATGAAATCACGGTTCTCTTCCCTGAGTCGAACATCAGCCAAGACTCGATTAAAAAGTTGGTCAATGCGGCAAGTGAGAATGGCTTAGAAGTGACAATCGCTGACAGCCCTCTTTACGGGGATGCTATGGGAAGCCCAGGGAGCGGTGCAGAAACCTATCAAGGAATGATGAAACACAATGTCCAAACCATTACAAGAAACCTTCAACACACAAACCCAACAGCCTGCCGCACTGAGCGTTAGCCACCTCAGTGTTTTTTTTGATCGTACGCCTGTTCTGTGGGAGATCGATTTTGAGATTCCCTGCGGATGCACGGCTGCGATTGTCGGTCCCAATGGGGCAGGCAAAAGCACTCTCTTGAGGTCGACCGTGGGTTTAATCAAGCCGACATCTGGAACGATCCTTTTTAATGGAAAACCTTTTGAAGAGATGAGAGAGCGCGTGGCCTACATTCCACAAAGAAGCTCTGTCGACTGGGATTTCCCGATCACTGTACGAGAGCTGGTTCTCATGGGGCGTTTTGGACAGCTGGGGCTATTTCGTTTTCCTAAAAAAGCAGACTACGAGGCTGCTGACCACTATATTGATGCATTGGGCCTTTCCGCCTGTAAAGGACGTCAAATTGGAGAACTCTCGGGCGGACAACAGCAGAGGGCTTTTTTGGCACGTGCTCTCTTGCAGGAGGCGGACATCTATCTCATGGATGAGCCCTTCCAGGGTGTGGATCACGCAACTGAGGAAGTGTTGACGCAGTTTCTTAACGACTTGAAGAAGAAAGGAAAAACCCTTGTCCTTGTTCACCACGACCTGAGCACTGTCCAGGAGCGTTTTGACTGGACACTCCTTCTCAATATGCGACTCGTGGCATCGGGTCTGACGAAAGAGATCTTTTCTGAGGAGAATGTCAGTCGAACCTATGGAAAGTCGGTTGCTCTCTTTGAGCGTTCCTACGAAAAATCGAGAAAAAAGGAAGCAGGGTTTCGCTCATGATGCACTACTTCACGGATCCTCTCCTCCGTGCTCCAACGATCGCATCGATGCTGATTTGCCTCACCACAGCCCTCATTGGAGTCCTTGTTTTTCTTCGAAAAGAGTCCCTTCTTGGGGAGTCTCTTTCACACGCGACCTACCCCGGTGTTGGACTTGGGCTCTTGTTTAGCTCGCTCTTCATTTCGAGTGAAAGCTCTTTCATGTCGGTCTTCGTCCTCCTCTTTGCCGGTGTCACTTCTCTCTTTGCTCTTTTCTGTATCCGCGTTTTACAAAAACGCCTGCGCGTTCCCGCTGACGCTTCGCTGGGTCTGGTCTTAGCGCTCTTTTTTGGGATCGGTGTCACAATTGCGAGTCGGATGCAGTTCACCCATACAACGCTCTATCGGCAAGGGCAGCTCTACCTCTACGGACAAACGGCGACCATGACCGATGAGCATATCTTGATTTATGCTGTGCTTCTATTGGTTGTCGCTCTGACAGTCTTTCTCTTCTATAAAGAGCTGCTTACTCTCACGATGGATCCGCAGTTTGCTGATACCATTGGGATGAAAACCTCTCTTTTGAATGGAATTGTCGCTTTTTTGACCGTAGGAGCGATCATCATTGGCATCCGTTCAGTGGGTGTCGTGCTTGTCTCAGCCATGCTCATCGCTCCTGCCGCTTCCGCGCGTGCACTCACTCAATCTTTTAAACAGATGCTTCTCATCGCCTCTCTTCTGGGAGCACTCGCTGCTTTGATCGGAACGATCCTCTCTTTAGAGCTGAGCTACACCCTTTATGCCCTCTTTCCAGAGGAGAAGCCGAGCATTCCTGCTGGACCGATGATCGTTCTGGTGTCTGGGGGAATTTCACTTCTCTGTTTTGCCTTTTCTCCAACGACGGGTCTCGTGACCCGGGCGATACGCTCCTTTAAGTTTCGAACGAAAAGGAGAGAGGAAAACTGCTTGAAAGCGATATGGAAAAAAGGAGGGACGGTCAAAACTTCCGACTTGATCGACTTTGGAACGCACCGGCAGATTTTCCGAGTGATGCGGCTTCTGAAAAGAGAGGGGTGGGTCAAGCCTCTCGGTCATGGCGAGTATAAACTCACGAGTGATGGAACAAAAAGAGCGAAACATATCGTCCGTCTCCACCGCCTGTGGGAACTCTACTTGGTAGAATACCTCGGTATCGGAAAAGAGCGTGTCCATTGTAGCGCCGCTGAAATTGAACATATCCTCACTCCCGATGTAGAACGCCAGCTGAATACACTCCTCCACAACCCAAAGTTGGATCCTCACCATCAACCGATTCCCTCAGGAGACCTCCTTTGACGAGCTACTATAACCCTTACACCAACCTGAATTTCATTGAGGTGATCGGACTCTTCTTTAAGCGTCTTTTTACAGGAAGCCTCACGCTTGAATCCCTTGCCAGCGATGAAATCCAACTCCTTGTCTTAATCTTCATCTCTGCCTCTGCAGCAATGGTGGGAACCTTCCTCTACCTTCGAAAAGAGGTGATGCTAGCGAACGCCTTCTCGCATACCATCCTCATCGGAATTGTCGGGGTTTATCTCTTTGCAGGGGAGGAGGTGATGCAGACGGGGCTGCTCCCGGTCCGCTCGATGTTCGTGGCTTCTGTCTTCACTGGGGTGGGGACGGCTTTTCTCGTTGAACTCCTCGCGCGCTATGTCCGCTTACAAGAGGATGCGAGCATCGGGTTGGTCTTCACAACGCTCTTTGCCGCAGGAGTGATCTTGCTCACCCTACTGACAAAAAACACCCATATTGGAACTGCAATTGTCATGGGAAATGTCGATGGTCTTCAGCTTTCGGATCTGAAGCTCGCCTTCTGGATCTTTATTTTGAATCTCGTCCTGATCACCCTTTTCTTCAAAGAGTTCAAGATCACAACCTTTGATCCCGCTTTTGCCTCTATCCTCGGCTTCTCTACTCTATTCTACAACTACCTAATGATGACAGAGGTTTCGATCACAGCCGTAGGTGCTTTTCGTGCTGTGGGAGTCTTGATGGTGATCGCTCTCATCGTTGGCCCACCCTTTATTGCTCGTCTCTTCGTCGATCGACTCAAACCGCTTCTTCTGCTCAGTGTTGGGATCGGTCTGCTTGCTTCCCTCTCGGGAGTCGCTCTCTCCCGTCACCTCTTGACCACCCTGGGCACTCCCTACTCAACAGGAGGTCTCGTCGTCACGCTGATTGCTCTCTTTTCGCTTCTAAGTGCCCTCTTCGCCCCGAAGCGTGGGCTCCTTCGTCGCCATTCGTCTTAATCACAATCCACTCCCTAAGTGCTCACCGACAAGGAGAAAATGGCCTTCTTGGCATGCGTCTTGCATAGATCTTGGTTCTAGATCAATGAAAGTAGGGGGTTTTATGCCAGTTCGTCGCCCAGAAGAGATCCCAAGGTATGACTCAGATAATGATGATGATTTAGAGCTAGTAGGAGAAGGGGAGCTAGCGGGACGACCAGTTCGAGAGTCTGACGCTAAACTTCCGGTAGAGATGGTTGAAGAGGATTCAGCAAGTTCTGCTGGAGCGCTAGACCCGGGAAGAGTCGCAGAAGGGGAAGTCGGTCGTGGCTCTATCCGCTTAAACCCAGATGAGTTTATTGAAGCGCTTATAGAGCGAAGAGATTTTGGAGATCAAGAGGTTGTTGTCGAGGGTGACGTATTTATTTATGGTGGGAAAGGATCTAGCGAAGAGGGGATTGAGGCTTTTCCAAAGAACCTAAGGGTGGAGGGTGAGCTGACCATTATAAAGTGTGAAAAACTCACAAAACTTCCAGACAATTTACATGTGGCGAAGAGGCTAGATATCTTGGAGTGTGGCGAGTTAAAAACCCTTCCTGATCATCTCGAGGTGGAAGGGTCCATGATGATTAGCAAGAATGAAAAATTAACGCAACTGTCAGATCACTTAGTCGTGAGTGGAGATGTTTCTATCTCTGACTGCCCTCAGCTAAGAATTCCGTGTAAAGAGCTCGAGGTGGGAGGAAATCTTCGTTTTGAAAGATGTCAGAATGTGGAAAGGTTGTCGAAAAATATAAAAGTTGGAGAAGGTATTAGTGTAGCAGATTGTGAAAACTTGACAACCATTTCAGATAAGCTTGATTTAAAGGGAGATTTGTACTCTAGAGGCTGTACTCATCTAAAAACTCTTTCAAAGGAGCTTAAGGGGGGAGAAAATATATATCTCAAAGATTGTAGAAGTTTAGAGTCCCTTTCAGACGGTCTCCATGTCGAGGGAAATATTCTTATCGAAGACGGTACAAATCTAAAAATGCTTCCATCTGGTCTTTATGTGAAAGGACATCTAGTTCTCTCTGGTTGTACTAGTTTAGAGTCCCTTCCAGACGATTTTCGAGTGGATGGAGACTTAGTACTGAAAGATTGTGAAAATCTAACGGCTCTTCCAAAGAATCTCCAAGTAGGAGGAAGTATTATCCTTGGAAAGTGTACAAGCCTAAAAAGGCTTCCAAGTGGTCTTCGTGTAAGAGAAAATCTAGTTATCTCAGGTTGTCCAAGTTTAGATTTTTTACCAGATAATCTCTCTGTGGGAAAAACACTAAGTTTCCATCAAAGTAGTATAGGTATATTCCCGTCTGGCTTAGAAGTGGGAGGGGGTATATTCCTCCCTAATAATCATCGCTTACTCTTCGTCGAAGGTCTTCGCGTCATAGAAGGTGACTTGATACTTGGGGGTTGTACAAAATTATCGAGGTTGCGAGAAGTTTTACATGTGAAAGGAAATCTAGATCTCATCGGCTGTACTAGCTTAGAGTTCCTTCCTAAAGGACTTGTTGTAGATGGAAATCTAGATCTCACTGGTTGTACCAGCTTAAAGGAGTTGCCGGAAGGTTTAACTGTGAAAGGAGATCTTATTCTTGCAGGCTGTACTAGCTTAGAGTTCCTTCCTAAAGGACTTGTTGTAGAAGGAAACATAGACCTCTCTGGCTGCACCAGCCTACGGAAAGAGTTGAGCCCTAAAGAGTTCATGGAGATTCTTCAGAATGATAAAGATTTTGGAGATGAAAAAGTTGTAGTAAAAGGCGACCTGTCGATTATAGGTGACTCGAGTCTGAAGGCATTTCCGGATAACGTCTTAGTAGATGGAAACCTAGACCTCTCTGGCTGTACAAGCCTAAAGGAGTTGCCACAGGGTTTAACTGTGAAAGGAAGCTTAAATCTCATAGGTTGTACAAGCTTAGAGGCGCTTCCTAGAAAGTTGGTTGTAAGAGGAAATCTAGATCTCTCTGGCTGTACCAGCCTAAAAGAAGTGCTAGAAGATGTATTTGTGGAAGGAGACCTCACTGCTAAAGACTGCACTAGCCTAAAAGCGATTCGTAAAAGGCTTACTGTAGGAGGAAGCCTAGATCTCTCTGGCTGTACCAGTTTAAAGGAGTTGCCGGAAGGTTTAGATGTATATAAAAACTTGATTCTGAAAGGGTGTACAAGTTTAGAGGCACTTCCTGAAATGCTTTGGGTTGATGGAAACCTAGATCTTTCAGACTGTGTCCATTTAGGAGCATTGCCAGAAGGTTTATCTTTAGGAGGAGAAGTTATCTCTATCCTTACTTTGAGTCCTGAAGAGTTTATGGGAGTACTCCAAAGTGAGAAAAGTTTTGGGTTTCACACAGTTGTTGTAAAAGGTGATCTTGTTATTCCAGCTGGTACAATTTCGAAGGCATTTCCAAATCAACTCCACGTTGAAGGGAATCTACATATTGAAAAAGACTCCAATTTAGAAACTCTTTTCAAGAATCTCCGTGTAGACGGCAACCTATTTGTTATTGAATGCTCGAACATAAAAACTCTTGCTGAAGAGCTTCAAATAGGAAAGGATTTAATTATTTTACGCAACCCCATGTTACAGACCATAGGTAAAAGAGTCAGTGTGAATGGGAGTTTACAGTCTCTTTCTTGTGATGGTATAACGGCATTGGCTGATGACCTCATTGTTGGACAAGATATCAAAATAGTTAACAGTCCTAAATTGAAGATGCTTCCAGAAGGGATGGATGTTGGAGGTGACGTCGAGCTGTTTCAATGTCCAAGACTATCCTCAGTGCCTAAAGGATTCGCTGAATTGGGTTTAAAATATGATGGGCAAGTTCGGCAGATTCGTTTACTTGATACGGATCTTTCAGAAGAGCAGATTTTTCGCCTAAGAGAAGTAGAGAATCCAGCAGTGAGTTTCCAATTTTTTGCACAAAACGACATTACGGTGCGTATGAGAGATGTCGAGACAGCGTTAGACAGAAGTCCTTTTCGTGTGAATCGTGGGGAGCTGGCTAAAATTCAACTTCCTAAAATTTCTGGTGAAACGGTGATGAGTTCTAGTGAATTGTTTGAGGCTTTTATTAAAATATTTCGTTCGATGGAAACAATAGACCCCACTAAGCCAAACTACATTTCATATGAAGTAGTGACAGGAGATACTCGAGAATTCCCAAATGTGACGAATCAAGAGTTGCTGAAACGTGTCGTTATCCCAAGGGCGGATGGTTGGATAAAAACTCTCTACGAAATCCCTTTAAGAGAGTCGGATATAAGACCTGAAATCGCGCTTAAGAAGGAATATTCTGAAAAAGCAAAGGAGATAACCAGCTTTATTGTTCAAAAAATTGAAGAGGAAAAGGATATTTCAAAGAGAACACTGCTTTTTTCTCAACTATTGGGAGGAATGCTTGTCTGCTCTACTGGTCAGCTTGAGGCGCTGAATGCGGTGGCCTACTCACTAATGGATCTCCAACAAGAGGCTGGGATCGCTTCTCCTATTCGAATCATTGTTGCGCAAAAAAAGAATCAAGCATTCACTTCAGCGATTGTTGGCTCAGTCGGTAGACATTCTCAAAATGTGCACCTGGTTGCACCCTATAGACTGGCTCTCGCAGAGACCTTAGGATTGAGTCAAGCAGTAGAAGGTTTTGTCGATGATTTTGCGAGAGTAGGAGGAGATCCGTTTAAGAAAAACCGAGCTGTCGTGGCTGAAGCTTACTACGAACAGGTTACTCCAAAATGGATCACCAATTGGGTCGAGGGTGCAGTCGAAACACGGGAAGATCGTGAGCTGCGAAATGATCTAAGTTGTGTGGAAAAGGCTTTTAATACCCTCGGAAAAGATGCCGCTGGTTTAGACGCTCAAATCGAGACAATGAGTGAGCGTGCAGCGAAAGCAGAAGGTCAGCAACAAGTGAATATCGAACGCATGGTGAAAACCCTGCGGAGTCAAAAAGACCGTATCGAGGTACAAAAAAAAGAAGCAGAGGTAGAGTTGCAACGTCTTGCTGGGAAATATGATGTATCACGTGAGGATCTAGTCACTCACATTAGTGAGCGTGTGAAAAGAAATGAAGAGGTTAGACCTTTAACGACAGGGGATGTCCTAGACTACTGCAATGATAAAGGGCTCATACAACCAGGAAATGAAAATTGGTGGGAAGGACTCTTCACTGCTGACCCGATAGATGATCCCCTCGCAACTCCCACTCCGCTCGTGATTGAGAAGATCCTCGTTGATATGGGGATTCTTATTGACGAGCGAGAGTAGATTCTATCCTTTTGCAGGTCAATTCCTATGCAGAACCTCCCAGCAACCTCTCACTCAAAATTTTTCATCTTTCTCTACTGGGCCACGATATCGAGCTTAGTAAACTAGCAAGTAAGTTTGCTTCGCTCTGCAATCGGCGGCACAGCGATAAATCTCTAAAAATTTCTTGGAAGAGCTTTGTTAGTCAATTCCCTAGGAGCACGCCTGGAAAGCTCTCTAACAAGGGGGATTCCGGTTGAAAATTACCCAAAATTCAAGTACTCTTATGGCCTTTCCTTAAGGAGGAGTGTCCGAGTGGCTTAAGGAGCACGCTTGGAAAGCGTGTGTGCGGCTATAACCGTACCGAGGGTTCGAATCCCTCCTCCTCCGTTTTTTAGCAACAAATTTGAGAATTCGCCCGAGGCGGCCGTGCGTTAGCACTGCCCGCCCGAGCGAATGCCCAAATTTGAGAACTAAAAAAATTAAATAAGAGGGATGAGAACCCGAAAAAGAGGGTTTGATCCGGAGCGAAGGCGGAGGACGATGGCTCGGCTTTGCCGAGCCACCCGGAGGGCGAGACGAGCGGGAAGCGAGCGAGTCAATCCCTCCTCCTCCGTTTTTTAGCAACAAATTTGAGAATTCGCCCGAGGCGGCCGTGCGTTAGCACTGCCCGCCCGAGCGAATGCCCAAATTTGAGAACTAAAAAAAATAAATAAGAGGGATGAGAACCCGAAAAAGAGGGTTTGATCCGGAGCCACCCGGAGGGCTTTGGCGAGCGGGAAGCGAACGCCTTTTACGCAGGTTGGCATTGATGGCACAGACCGTGAATTTCGACATTCCAGCTGGAGGGCATAAAGGTATTTTTTACGGCGTGATTCTTTAGTGGTTTTGGTAGCTCACAGATATGAGTTTCAATGACCACTCCACAGTCGTCACAGATCATGAACTGTCCCCCTTTGTGTCGATGGCCGGCGTGGCAGGCGACATAAGCACTGAGGCTTTCGATTCGGTGAATAAATCGACTTTGCTCCCAGAACTTGATCGCGCGGTAGGCGGTCGGGGGCTTTGGATCTTCAATGACTTTCCCCAGTTTTTCTAGTATTTCATAGGCTCCTATGGGCCTGGAACTTGAGGCAATAATTTTAAGAACTTCTAATCTTGGCTTTGTTAGCCGCTCGTTCTTTTCAAGGCAGAACAGTTTTGCCTGTTCTAGGATCTTCTTGCAGTGAGTCATATCATTATCTCTCATGCCCTTAACAGTTCGTTTGGACAGTGAGTTAACTTTACCTCTTGAACATTTACTGCGCTAGGATTATAAATGTTACAATATAACACCAAATGGATCAAGAAAGGAGTGAGAAATCATGGCCGTTTTGGAAAAAAAGCTTCCAGTTACAGTTTTATCAGGGTTCCTAGGTGCGGGGAAAACAACCCTTTTGAATCATATCCTCAACAACCGTGAAGGGCGCAAAGTTGCGGTGATTGTCAATGATATGAGTGAAGTCAACATTGATGCCGATTTGGTTGAGCGGGGCGGTGGTAACCTCTCTCGGACAGAAGAAAAGCTTGTTGAAATGAGTAATGGCTGTATTTGTTGCACACTCCGTGAAGACCTCTTAATGCAGGTGCGGGATTTAGCTGCTGAAGGGAAGTTTGATTACCTTCTCATTGAAAGTACTGGAATCTCCGAACCTCTTCCCGTTGCTACGACCTTTGACTTTCGTGATGAAGATGGAAATAGTCTCTCAGACGTTTCCAAGCT
>CAZPBC010000015.1:0-41774 GCA_964584775.1 uncultured bacterium | reverse complement strand
GGCTTTCGCATAGAGCTCTAAAAGTTGAGCGTTGTCGTAAAGCATCTTTTCAAAATGAGGGACGAGCCAACCTTCGTCGACGCTATAGCGGCAAAAGCCCCCACCGATGTGATCGTAAATTCCGCCACGTGCCATACCCTCTAACGTTTTTTCTACCATGAAGAGGGCTCGGCTGTCTTGGGATGCGAGGGAGCGCTGGAGTAGGTAGAGCTGGTGAAAAGCCATCGGAAATTTAGGTGCTCCACGAGTTCCCCCATGAATGGGATCACTGATTGCTATTATGCTTTCCAGCCCTTCTTCGAGGAGCTCTGGGAAGGGCATCTCTTCGCCACTTGTCCGCTTACTTCCACTGAGTGCCTCCACCATCGCATGTGCTTGATTGTGGATGCGGTACCGTTCTTCGCTTTCCCATAGTTCACGGATACGGCCCATCAAACTTTTCATTCCCATGATTCCTGGAAGATCCTTTGGGGGGACGTAGGTCACAGCGAAAAAGGGTTCTAAGCGGGGAGTAAGGATGACATTGAGGGGCCAACCGGGAGGGTTTGGCATGATCATCTGTGCGAACTCCATATAGATACTATCTACTTGTGGGAGCTCTTCACGGTCGACTTTGATGCAGACAAAGAGATCGTTCATCTCATGAGCGATTTCCTCGTCTTCAAAAGACTCTCTCTCCATCACATGACACCAGTGGCATGTTGCGTAGCCAATAGATAAAAAGATCGGTTTGTCTAGGCTGCGTGCGAGCTCAAACGCCTCTTCACCCCAAGGATACCAGTCCACAGGGTTGTGTACGTGCTGGAGGAGGTAGGGGGATTTTTCCCCCTTTAAGTGGTTGGTAAAGCGCTCAGTCATCCGCCTCTCTTCTTAGAAAAAGGAGTGTTCCAATCATAGGGATTGAAGAAAAGAAGCAACACCACCCCTAAGGCTAAGAGGATAGCCCCTGGATAGGTGAGGTAGTACTTCGCGGGATCGTGATTCACAATGATCGAGGCGGTCTTTGATCCCTGGTACTCTTGAGGTGTCATTGAGGAGAGATAAAAACGAAAGCCATCCCAAGTTTCATAGACTTGGTTCATGCTCAGTGCAATTTCTTCACTTTCCCCTGTTCTTTGGTCTGTCAGCTGAGCGATCGCTTCGTAGTTACGCGGATTTTTAAATCCGGGATAGGCTGTGACTGTCACTTCTTGCAGCTTTAAACGGTAAGGGATCGGAAGTGCTTTTGTTTCGAGACTCAGAAGGTAACCTCCATCTCTCGAAACTCTCTTGAGTCCTTTAGAGCTGCTCTGCCCAGCAACTTGTCCCAGGGCGACTTGCTCCGCTTCGTTATTTCCTTCTTGAAAAGAGACCACTGCAAGCTCGAGATTGTCTTCGAACGCGCGTTCTTGAGGAAGGGTGGTATAAACGACTGCCAGGGGAGTTTCCAAGGTTTGTTTTGGTTCATCCCAGCGGGATTCGAGGGCATGGTAAAGAGGTTCTTGGATGTCAAAGAGCGAGAGGTAGTCGAGTGCCATTTCCTTTTGGTCAGCCTCATCGAGGGCATCCATGGCGACGCCTTCAGGAGCTTTGTCAGCGACCTGGAACAGGCGGTTTGTCATCTCACCAGAGGTGAGATCAGACTTCTCGACGAGTAGCTGCCTCCATGGAGGGCGATTCATGAGCTCATCGAGGGGAACCCCTTTGTCGAGCTGCTCTTGAAAGTCGCGACGTAAAAAATGTGCCCAGTAAAGGGCTCTTTGTGTGCGTTGATCGAGGTAGTTCCATTGTAGTGGTTTTTCTAGATTGAGTTGTTCACTCTTCAGGATTCCCTCTTTTCTGAGGTGGCTATAGGCCTGCTCAAAGTCGTTTGGTGTTTGGAAAAGTGCAAAGGGAAGCTGCTTTTTGTCTCCCAAGATGGCATTCGCTGTGCTACTTTTTAGTAAGTTGCTAACCAGTGCCTCTTTCTCTTCACGACTGAACAGATCATCATCGTTAATCGTCAGTTCAGCGTGCACACCGCCAAATCCCTCGTCGTAAACGACGATCTGACTTAATTGATTTTCAGGATAGGGAACCACTCTTAGCTGTCCGTGAGGGCCGAGCACCAGTGCGTACTGAGTTTTTCTCGACTGGTCTTCGATAAACCAAAGTGTTGGGGTGCGTTTTAGGTCGATCGCCAGTCCAAAATCCTGAAAAACCCGCTTTTGGGGATGGTTGATTAAAGCTCGAGGTCCAGATAAGGGGATCACAACATCATTATTTTTAAAGTGGAAGGTCAGATTCGGTGTGGCCTTGTTGTCTGAAGGGAAATGGACGGTGAGCTCTTCTTCTGTAAAATCGGAGAGGGGCTTTTGAACGACTCTATTTCCTGTCCGCCTGTCTGTGATCATGACTTCAAGGCCAGCAAGAGCGATAGACTCCAAGAGCTCTTCCATTTGATCGGTGCGCTCAGATGCAATTTGCCACTTTTCAGGACTGACACCCTCTAGTTTGACTTGTGTCTTCTCTTGAAGAGGTAAGGGATCCAAACCGAGAAGTTGAAGCTGTCCCCCTTTGATCCAGGTGAGGTGCTTGACTTCGTGGTGGGGGAAAGAGTCGACGAGTTCGACTCTGAAATCTTCTTCTTCAAGAGTGGCGCCTTTCTTTGAAGGAAGCTGCCAGCGGTTTCCCTCTCGATCGACGACGTGAACCGCTTTTTGAGTGGGTTGGAGAATCTCATCAGAAGAGGTTCCCTCTTTAAGAACCAGAACCCCAGAAGCACCCGTTAACGTCTTGGCAAAAAGGCCTAAGATCACGAGTAACAACCCTAAGTGGGTGAGAAGAAAAGGGATGTGGGCCAATTTAAAAGGCCAGCGGTTGAGGGCTGAGAGGAGGATATTCACAAAGAACAACGAAAGGAGCGCTAGAAAAAATGGGTGGGTGTAGAAGGTCTCTTTAGCATAGAGGTGAGAGCGGGACAACGACTCGACAAACGTTCCAGCGACAACATAGAGAGCTGCTAAAACGATTAGAAAAATGGCGAAGTAGATGCTACCTAAAAATCGAATGGTTTTTTTCATTAAAGTGCCTCTGGAAGTTCTTGGATTAGATGGATCGAGTGAGCAAACGAGCTGATCTCCTGATCAAGCTGTTCGACTTCACTCGTCGGGCCGACAATTTTTACAGTGAAGTCACCAGCCATTTGAGAGTAATAACTCTCTTCTTCTTGGGTGCGGGGAATCAATGCAGATTCGAGCTCTGAATCGAGTTGTAGAGCCCACGCCTGAAGCGTCTGCTCTTCACCTGCTTCTTCGTACGAGGCGGTGAGGTGGAGTCCAAAAAAACCTCCCCAAGAGACATTCTCTTCATGCGTCACCAGCTCTTGTCGATGACTCAGCTGCTTTTTCCAGCGTTCGACTTGAGCTCTAGGGGGAATGTGACTCATCTGTTTCATGATAGGAAAGTGGTGGACCTTCAGTCTTAGGTTGTCGCTAAGAATAAATTCAGCAATCGGCTCTTTTGTGTCTATATTAGAAGATCTTTCGTAAAGTTCAACTCTTTTCCAGTGTGGTGGAATTTTGGCTAAAAAGAGGGGGTAGCGGACCACATGAGAGCCTCTCTTTACAGGGTGAGAGAGCAGCTCTTGCAGCCTTTCCGCAGGAGGAGGAGGGGATTGTTGACATCCCAAAAGGAGAAGGGAACAGAGAGTGAATATTCTAACGAGTTGGTTCATAGTTACATGCGGAAAAACAGTGTGGGTGCAAAAGCATGAAAATGTCCTTCATTTTTAACACTTTTTGAACTACAAAGCAATTATGAAGATAGACGAAGCCCTACTTGCAGGATCGATGAGCCGTGAGCTGTTTGAGGAAAAGTACCGGCAGTTTGAGGAAGATCCTACCTCTGTTGAAGAAAGTTGGAGGGCTCTCTTTCAAAAACTCCCCAGCACAGCAGGAACCCCTTCCCGGTCAACCGCTTCGGATGAGAATGCACGGGCTTGTCATGTTCTCTCGTTGATCAACGCCTACCGCACCTATGGACATAAACTTGCTAAAACACAACCTGTTCGGCTTCCTCTAGAGGAGCTTCCTCAAGAGCTGACCTTAGAGGCTCATGGGCTCTCATCAGCGGATCTGAGTGAACCGTTTCCTACGTTTGAATTCTCCACCTCGGAGACTCTCCCGCTCTCAGAAATCGTCGAACTTCTGCAGAAAACCTACTGTTCAAGGGTCGGTGTGCAGTATATGGAATGTGACCACCCTGAGCTGATTGAGTGGATCCAGAAGAAAATCGAACCTTCTGCCTTCGGAGTCCAGCTGAAGATCGGCGAAAAAGAGGAGATTTTACAGGCATTGAACCGAGCCACTCACTTTGAGTGGTTTTTGCAGACGAAATATGTCGGGCAAAAGCGCTTTTCTCTAGAGGGAGGGGAAACCCTCATTCCTTTGCTGCACCGAGTTCTCTTTACAGCTAGCCAGCACGGAGCTCAGGAAGTCTTGATCGGAATGGCCCATCGAGGGCGACTCAACGTCTTAAGCAACATTCTTAACAAAAGCTATACCGATCTCTTTGCAGAGTTTGAACACCACTACATCCCTGATTCTTTTGAGGGGAGCGGAGATGTGAAGTACCACAAGGGCTTCACTGCAGATGTCATGGTCAATGGCAAGATGCTCCGCGTGGCTCTTGCTCCCAACCCGAGCCACTTAGAATCTGTTGGACCGGTTTTGATGGGTCGGGTACGTGCTGTACAAATGCAAAAAGATGGACAAGATGGACAGAAAAAAGTCGTTCCTGTGCTCATCCATGGAGATGCCGCCCTTTCAGGACAAGGTGTGATCTACGAAACCCTCCAGTTTAGTCAGTTGGAAGGGTACAATGTAGGAGGAACCGTCCACCTCGTCATCAACAACCAAATCGGTTTTACAACGATTCCTGAAGATTACAGCTCTACCGAATACTGCACAGACATTGCGAAAGCCTTCAATGCTCCTGTCTTTCATGTGAATGCAGAGGATCCAGAGGCCTGTATCGCTGTAGCTACTCTGGCAACGGAAATCCGCTGTCATTTTCATATCGATGTCTTCATCAATATGAACTGCTATCGAAAGTATGGACACAATGAGTCCGATGAACCCGCTTACACGCAACCCCTCGAGTATCACATCATCCGCAAAAAGAGGTCGATACGTGAGATCTACACTGAGCAGTTGAAGCATGAAGGGGTGATGGAGAAGATTCTCGCAAAAGAGTATGAAGAAGAGTTCAAGCGAGCACTAAGGCAAGAGTTGAAAGCAGTGCGTGAGCTGCCCCCAAAACCTCTTCCCGTCCTTTTAGAAAAACGCGTTCCTCCACCAGAGGTGTTTGAACCTGTCCAGACTGCAGTCGATGCAACAACCTTGAAAGAGTTAGCCAAAAAGCTCTCTTCTATCCCAGATGATTTCCATATTCATCCGAAGCTCCAAAGCCTCATTGAAACAAGAGAGAAAATGGTCCTAGATGAAGCGCCTCCACTGGATTGGGGGATGGCAGAGTTACTTGCGTATGCAACGCTTCTCCATGAGAAAAGAGACGTCCGCATCTCAGGGCAGGATTGCAGACGCGGGACCTTTTCTCACCGGCATGCTGTCTGGGTTGACCAAACAGAAGATACTCCTTACTTTCCTCTCCAGCATTTAGAAGAGGGACAAGGGCACTTTGAGATTTACAACTCTCCTCTTTCTGAGTTTGCCGTTCTCGGTTTTGAATATGGATATTCTGTAGGCTATAAAACGGCATTGGTGATTTGGGAAGCGCAGTTTGGGGACTTTTGCAACGGGGCACAGATCATCATCGATCAGTACATGGCGACGGCTGAGCAAAAATGGGGGCAGAAGGCAAACCTGGTTCTTTTCTTGCCTCACGGTTTTGAAGGGCAGGGCCCTGAGCATTCATCAGCGAGGATGGAGCGTTTCCTCTCTCTGTCAGGGGATGAGAACCTCTTTGTTGTGAATCCGACGACGCCTGCACAGCTTTTCCACTTACTCCGTCGGCATATGATCAAGCCGATTTCCAAGCCTTTGATTGTCTTTACTCCAAAAGGATTGCTCCGTCATCCCGCCTGCGTGAGCTCTGTAAAAGATTTGACTGAAGGCCACTTTCAGGAGATTTTGAGCGATGAAGGGGAGTTTCTTCAAGCGAAACGCCTCGTCATCTGTACAGGAAAAATCTACTACGATCTGATCAAGGAGCGGGAAGAGTGTGGAACAAAAGAAGTAGCGATCGTTCGTCTAGAGCAGATTTACCCACTATCTATGCAGATGCTCCAAACGAAACTGAAGCAGTACACCCAAGCCGACGAATGGATTTGGGTGCAAGAGGAACCCAGCAACATGGGAGCTTGGGGCTTTATTCGGCACAAATTGCAAAAGTTATTGCCTGAAGGGATGGAGCTTTCTTACATTGGACGTGAACGCTGCTCATCGCCAGCAACCGGTTCTTTTAGACTGCACAAAGAGGAGCATCAGGCGATTGTGAAAACGGTTTTTTTCAATCTTGAAAAGGAAACAAAATGAGTGATCCAATCCGAGTTCCCGAGATGGGAGAGTCCGTCACCTCTGCAACCGTGGCCACTCTTTTGAAAGAAAGCGGCTCTTACGTGAAGGTCGACGAGGAAATTCTCGAGTTAGAGACGGACAAAGTGAACCAAGTGCTCTACGCTCCTGCTGACGGAATCCTCACATTGACCGTTGCTGTAGGTGATGAGGTTGAAATCGGCCAGGAGATCGGTGAGATCCAACCCGGAGAGGCTCCAGATGAAGCACCAAAAGCAGCACCTGAGGAAAAGGAGAAAACACCCCCACCTCCAAAAGTCAAAGAAGAGCCCACTCCTGAAGCGAAGCAGGAGGCTAAGCGTGAAGTGAAGCATGGTGAAGCGATCCGGGTCGGTGTGGAAGAGTTAAAGAAGAGCACACCTCCTTTAAAAACTCCTCCTCCTGCAGAACGACCTAGAAAGGAACCGATTCAAGAAAGAAAAAAAATGACTAAGCTCCGTAAGGTGATCGCAAAGCGCCTGGTGGAAGTAAAAAATGAAACGGCCATGTTAACGACCTTTAATGAGGCGGACATGTCTAATGTCATTCAAGCGAGAAAAGAGCATCAAGAGGCATTTCAAAAACGCTATGGAGTGAAGTTGGGATTCATGTCCTTCTTTGTGAAGGCAGTCGTCCATGCGCTCCATCTGGTACCTGAAATCAAGAGCATTTTAGAGGGAGATGAGATCCTCATTTCAAAAAGCGATGACATCAGCATCGCTGTCTCAACGGATCGAGGGCTTGTTGTCCCTGTGGTAAGGAACTGCGAAGAGCTCAATCTCGCAGAGATCGAGTTGGAGATTGCTCACCTCGCTGAACAAGCTCGTACGGGTAGACTCACTGTGGAGGACCTTCAAGGAGGAACGTTCACGATCACGAATGGAGGAGTTTTTGGTTCTCTCCTTTCGACTCCCATCTTAAATCCGCCACAAAGCGCGATTCTTGGAATGCATAAGATTCAAAAGCGTGCGGTTGTCGTGGATGACGCAGTGGTGATACGGCCTATGATGTATCTGGCGCTGAGTTATGACCATCGCCTTGTCGATGGAAAAGAGGCTGTGACATTCCTTGTTCATCTTAAAAATGCTCTTGAGGATCCCTACCATCTACTATTGGAGATTTGATTGTGTTTGATTTAGCGGTGATTGGATCTGGACCTGGGGGATATGTGGCGGCTCTTGCTGCTGCGAAGAAGGGGATGCGAGTCGCTCTCATTGAAAAGCATTCTCACCTCGGGGGCACGTGCTTAAATGTGGGATGCATTCCTTCTAAAACCCTTCTTTACGCTTCTCACCGGTATGAAGAGATGAATGAGGGAGCGTCTGAGTTTGGTATTGAGTGCGATGGGGCACGCTACGACTTCGAAAAAATGATGAACAAAAAGGGCGAAGTCGTTGAAACCCTCGGTAAGGGAGTTTCCTTTTTGATGAAGAAGAACGAGGTGACCGTTCTTCAAGGAACCGCGAGTTTTATCGATCCCCATCATTTACAAGTTGGCTCAGAGACCGTCGAGGCTGAAACCATACTCATTGCGACAGGCTCGACTTCAATAGAACTCCCTATTCTCCCTTTTGATGAAGAGAGGATCCTCTCTTCGACTGGAGCTTTAGCCCTTTCAAAAGTTCCTGAAAAGTTGGCTGTTGTCGGAGGAGGGGTGATTGGTTTAGAGCTCGCATCCGTCTACCAAAGATTGGGCAGTGAAGTGGTCATTGTGGAGATGCTCGATCGACTCCTCCCAACAATGGATTCTGACCTTTCTAAGTCTTTTACGAAAATTTTAAAGGGAAAGGGTTTTGATATCCGCACCTCGACACTGGTAGAACGCTCTGAAAAGAGTGGAGATCAAGTCGAGCTTTTTCTTAAGGGAGAGAAGGAACCGCTCTCTGCATCGCACGTTTTAGTTTCTGTAGGGCGAAGGGCTCAGACTAAAGGCCTGAACCTTGAGAAAACAAAAGTTCAACTGACTTCAACCGGACACATAGAGATTGATTCCCATTTCCAAACTGCTGAGAAGCATATTTATGCGATAGGAGATGTTGTGGACGGTCCCGCACTCGCGCATAAAGCGTCTGATGAAGCCTTGGCGGTTGTGGAAGCGCTCGCTGGAGGACGCGCTCGTGTCAACTACACGGCCATTCCGACGGTGGTCTATACCTATCCAGAAATCGCTTCGGTGGGTCTCTCTGAGGAAGAAGCTAAAGAAGCAGGTTTCCAACTCATCAAAGGAGTTGCGCAACTACGTGGTAACTCACGCGCTCGCTGTCAAGGAGAGGTCGAGGGTTTTGCCAAGGTGATCGGTGACCATGTCACAGGACGCTTGTTAGGAGTCCATCTACTCGCTTCTCATGCTGGAGAGATGATTGGTGAGGGAGTCTTGGCTATGGAGGAGGGGATGAGTGTGAAAGAGCTCGCGATGGCATCTCATGCGCATCCGACACTTTCAGAAGTGATCAAGGAGGCAGCTCTCGCAGCGATAGGAGAGCCTTTACACAGTTAGCTGAGAGGGGTTAATAGCTGTGACTAGAACCGCAACCACATGAAGTGCGGACGTTGGGGTTCGAAATTTTGAACCCTGAACCTTGAAGTCCATCCACATAGTCGATCTCCGAGCCAATCAAGCGGTCGACAAGCGCCTTCTCAACATGAATTTCAATTCCTTCGGAGACAAAGACTGTGTCTTCTGGAAGTGCTTTCTCTGAATAGTCTAGCGTGTACTCAAAGCCGCTGCAGCCAGCCATCTTCTCAGCAAAGCGGATTCCCCAGCCGAGCTTCTCTTCATCTTGGAGGATTTGGAGGTACTTCTTCGCAGCGCGCGGAGTGATTGTGATGGTATCAGAGACGATGGGCTCATCCAAAAGAGCGTTGAGGCGAGAAACGAGACGGTCAATTTCTTCATCCGTTTTTCCATGGCCGTACATTCCCGCTTCAAGCGTCTCCCATGTCGCAGCATGGCAGCCAATGCAGTGAAGACCAGCGCCGGTGATCTCTTGAGCAAGCTTTTGCGCTTTGAAGGGAAAGAGAGCAAGGATCGAATCGATCGTCATCGTTCTCTCAATTTTTTCTTTTGTGGTGTCGGTCATAAAAAATCCTACGAATTAATAGCGAATTTTCACTTCACCCTGACGGATAAAGCATTGGCAAGCGAGACGCTCCGTATCTGTGCAAGGACCTAAGAAATCGTCTTCTTCTTGAGTGGGGTTGGAAAGGTTTTCTCCTCCATCGACAATCTCCACAACACAGGTGCCGCAGACACCTTCGGTGCAGGCAAAGGGGACTCCAGCCTCTTCACAGAGCTCAGCAATTTTGCCGCCATCTGGAAGGTCTTGTTCCTCTCCAGTATTTTCAAAAATGAGTTTTGCCATCAGTCTATCTACGTTTTTGGTTTTAAACCTCAAATATAGACAGATTTAGAGATAAAATCAAGGCGATAATGCTTGTTTTAGAAGAGACTCATCTGCGTCATCTGCATGCTGAATAGCCTGCTCAAGTCGGCTTCCTAGCCCAGGAATTTGAGTTAAGTGAGTCAGCTGGCTCAAGTCTTTATAGCAGAGAGGTTCTTGCCGTTGTGCCTCATATTCCCTGCAAAGGCGCTGATGTGCGGAAATCAGAGGAACTTTTTGTGCCATATCGAGCATGAAGAAACTGCCATCTGAAAGGATTGAAGTCTCTCGAAGCCCTTCTCTAAAACGCTCCATATCGGGGGCAATGAGTGCTTCAGGTGGTTCTTCAAGAAGGTACTCTAAGTTGTCCAGTTGCTTTTTTGCTTCACCAGACGGTGGGAGCTTTTCCAGTAGTGGAGTGATTGCTCTGTAGAGAATCCCTGCTGTTAGGTGGTCGTCTTCCAAAACGCGTTCTTCAGCCACAGCAATGAGAAAGTTTAAGCGTGCTTGACGTTCTACTAAGCTCAAGTCTTCTTGCTGAGAAAAAGGGCCGACTGGGACATTCCCTGTTAGGACATAGTGAGGGATCCAAATCTGGGCGTTTTTTTGAAATTGACTCAATGACGAGGTACTTTCGACGTGCCCATGACTAGAACCCGCAGCAAAGGCATGCAAAAATGCCTGTCCGAGAGCTTTTCCGACAACCTGTACTTGTTCTGGGCTATACGATTCTCTTGTGGCGTGGAGGAGTGTGTTAAGACTTCGAGAGCCTGGCGTCTCACTGAAATCTTTTCTTGATTGTATGGGTGCTTCAGAAAGAATATGAATCATAGAGTCATGGAGCGTCTCATTCGACTGGCGGATCAGATTCATTTTGACTCTGAGGGGAATATCTGGATAGGTCACAATCTTACTCATTAACTCAAGTTGGCTATCTTCGTCTGGCTGCGCCTTCATGGCACCGAGCAAAACTCCTTCTAGTCTTTCTTCATCAGTAAAGACGGCCCATTCAGAGAGGAATAGACCCAGTGCATCGATCTCTTCCCAACTTTGAATTCCACGCTCGAGCTCATCTGGGACGGGGCTTTCTCCAAGACGCTCAAGAACACATTCGCGTTTTTGAACAAACTCTCTACCTAACTCTTCTGCTTCTAAGGTAAGAGGGGTGAGAAGCTCTTGGATTTCTCCGTGTTTCAGGGAAATTTCCTCTTGTTCCACTTGTATGCTTCCTGCAAGGACACTCATCTCCTGCGCAACTGTTGGATACTTTTCGGCAACCTCTTGAGCCCAGCTATTCGACAAGAGCGTGTTTACAGCGTCGATCAGCCGTAATTTATCTTCACTAGATAGTTCATCACTTTGAAGAAAAAGAATCGCATCGTGGATCACCAGGCTTAAGGTTTCATGGGAGGTTTGTCCGACGCGTCCAAACTTGGAACCTACCCTTGGAACTTGAATCAATCTCCCGTCTTGGTCAATTGCAAGTTTGTTTTCTGGTTTCAACCGTATCAGTGTCTGGAGTAGCTGCTCATGATTAAAGGAGCTGCCTGGAACGGTTCCAGAAAGTTGTTCTGCGAGCAGGAGTGTACGGCTTCCTGCAGCGCGGATTTCTGCAGGAAGTGAGTAGCTTAGGACCTCTTCCACAATTTTTGAGACTTCTCCAAATTGATCGGAGTCTTCAGCACTATGATAGATCACAGAACCCAATTCTTTCCGCTGAGATCTGCTCATTGCTTCCATTTCAAATTCGAGATAAGCTCTCAGAGATTTCATTTTACCGTCGCTGAGGAAGCCTGTCGCCTTTTCTCGAACTTCTTGGAACTGCTCGGGGGTTAGATGGCGGACACGTTTGGGTGCAACGGCCTGAGATCCGAGTTGGCCACGGAGTAAACCGACAACTTGTTGCGCGATCTGCGAAACCCTTCCTCTGGTTGAAATCGTGTCGCCTTCTGCGAGCAAGCGGTGAGGGGCAATTTTAACAATTGAATGTCCTTTATTTTGAAGGATCACTCTTGCTGCGACGCGCTCTTTCGAAAAAAGGTCATCCTCTGATTTTTTTCGTTGAATTCCCTTTTTTTCAGCATAAGCGTGTCTTTCTCGTTGCATCACGATGCCATCCATCATTCCAGTACGATCATTCCCGTATGCACACCCATTCGAAACAAAGAGGTTGGGATCTGAACGCGCTGCGACAACAAAGTGTTGAAGGGTGCTCGTTGCTAGATCGACATCAAAGTCTTGCCTGTCCTCACCCACAAATTTTTGAGGGGCTCCTATCGCAAGTGCTCCTCTTCGACAGCGTTCGAGCCTCTGAACTTCAGGTTGGTTGAGCGCGTGGTAGGCCTCAGTATTTTCTCGACGACGGACTGGACTATGAACAAACTGGTACACTTCAAGGGGAATAACGGCACCTTCTTCAAGGAAGCCTTGCATTGGGGGAATGCAGACTTTGTTTCCGTCGATATAGGGCGCGGTTGCAGTCGGATCAACGACTAAATGTTTTCCGTTGAGCATCTCCAGAGCACGACGGTGATCTCGAACCCAGTTGTGTTCATTTTGACGCACTCCTGAGACATGAACTTCATCTTTTTTTAAATCCAGAAGCCGAAGGTCTACCATCGCTAAGGATTGAGAAGGATCCAATTTTGGCCCAGAACCCTCTTTCGCTTGTTGAGCTCTTGCTTCGAGCTGCGCCATTAAGAACTGCAGGGAACTCTCTTCGAGACGGGATTTTTTTGCTCGGATCAAATCCTCTAAGTATGCAGGATCTTCTTTTGCCTGTATCAGTTGTGCTTGCGCGCGTAGAATGGCATTTTTCTGCTGCCCTTTTGATCCCTCAAGAAGTTTGGAAAGAACCTCTAGCTGCTCATCTAGCTTTGTGGGATCTTCAAGACACTCATTCAGGTCATCCAGAGAAAAGAAGGAAGCACCATCGGCAAGGGTTCCCAATCGAAAGAGGTTGGCCTGGATCTCTCCATCGGCACTCCGGAGTGTGTGCATGCGTCCATTGACCAGGGTATTCGCACGACCCGTTTCAACAGCGTCTAATCCCATCTCGACCGAAAAAAGCCGGAGGTCTTCAGACCCTTCCCAATCTCGTCCTCGTGATGTGGAGATCTCCCTTAAAAGAGCAGGATTCTTAGCTACCTCGCGGAGCTCGGATAGGATCTGAATGAGTTCAAAGGTACGAGGTTGAGGTAGAGCCTCTAGTTCTTCAATTTTAGCTTCAATCTCTGCTGGGTCAAAGTCGCGCGCCCAGGCTCGAATTTCTTTTTCGCTGATCAGTTCACTATCGACCCAAAGACGGTATGTTTTGATTGACTGAATTTGTTTGTCAAGCACCTCAAAGCGCTTATGGACTTCTGCAAGCTCTTTTTTCAGTTCATGATTATCGGGTTCTTTGCGGACCGCCTCTTCCAATCTTTGACATTTCATTTTTAAAATGGCGTGCATTTGGAACTTACTAGGAGAACGATCGACCTGCTCGCGAGCATATACCTGACCATTTTGATCATGATATTCATCGACCAGGCAACTTGATTCATCCAGGGTGCCTATGAGTGATGTCTCCAATTCAGGAACCTCTGGTTCTTCTGAATCCGAAGCTAGCTGGTGTTGGCTGAGAAGATGGATGTCTCTACAAATGGCTGATCCGGAGCGCTGTCGCCCACCCATAATGGGAAGGCTTTGTCGATTCACCTTCATCGAGGAGGTGGGGGGGACTTTAGTGACTCTTCCGGAGAGAGAGCTTCTTGTTCTTGAGGTCGCATCCCTTAAAGCGTCATAGAGATGATAGAGGTGACCGACTGGAGCTAAAACTTCGACCACATCCAGAATCTGAGAAGCAGTGACTCTTCCTGTCTCAAGAGCTTTCTCTGCTAAGCTGAATCCCGAGACCTTAGCTAGGCCAAAGTCGAATTCTCCCATAGCTACACCTACTTATATAAATCAAATCATTATTAATATAACTTTATTATATAATAAAGATTTTATTAATAAAAGTAGTTTAATTCTTAATTGATTTAACTATTAGGCATAACCCAGCTATTATAAAAGGGAGGCTGAGAATTTGCCCCATATCGAGATGAGAGGCAATAGCTACGTTAGATTGAGAGACTTTGTAAAACTCTAGGAAAAAGCGGCTAGAGAAGATAAGCGTCAGAGAGAGCCCTGAAAGGAGCCCTGGACGCTTGCTCCACCCTCGTTTCCAGAGCGTATAGAGCAGAAAAAAGGTTAACAGGTAGGCAAAGGCTTCATAGAGCTGAACAGGGTGGCGGGGGACGCTAGCCACCGGATCCGCTGGGTTGACAAAGAGAACACTCCAAGGAAGATCTGCAGGGGTCCCTACGATCTCCTGGTTAACAAAGTTCCCCAGACGGATGAAGGCACCCACTAAAGGCACCTGAACGACAAAAAGATCCATAAAATTTAAAAAGGAGGATCCAGGCAACTCCTTCTTTGATTTCTGATAAAAGAGGCCGAGTGCAATCAAAATGCCCACTGCACCGCCATGGCTTGCGAGTCCACCATGCCAAACTTTGAAGATTTCTATGGGGTGCAGGACGAAGTAGTCGAAGTCATAAAAAAGAATATGGCCCAGACGTGCTCCCACAACCGTTCCAATCAGCACGTACCAAAGGAGGCGATCGACCAATCTTCGGGAAATTTCGGGTGCTTGCTTAGGATGGCTTTCCTTGAGCTCGCATTGGAGCATGTAGATCATTAAAAAATAGGTCACTGCAAAGCCTGCAGCAAAGAAGAGCCCATACCAGCGGACAGGGTGTTCAATGAAGGGCAGGGTAAAAGCGTCAGGGGAGGGGTTCCACGTGAAAACAGCGAGCATCCGGTTTCTCCTTATAAGTCAAAACGCTAAAAATCAAAACGCCCCGAGGGGTCCCGGAGCGTTTTTTTCGGAGTAGAGGGATTTGAACCCCCGACCTACTGGTCCCAAACCAGTCGCGCTAGCCAAGCTGCGCTATACTCCGTGGTAAATCGAGATCATATACATTTTCAATATTTTAGGAAAGAGTTATCACCTCTCTAAAAAATTTTGAGAAGTGGTAAAAGAACTCAGGATCAAAGAGGTTAGGGGTTTATTTATACGATTCCATAAGTTCTTCTTTAGATTGCTTAATTTATGAAAATTGTGTAAGAATGTGGCAACATAATAGCTACTTAACAGGAGGTTTTTTTAATGGAAGTGAAACATGAATTAGCTGCCGGAGCTGGGCAGGCTGTTGTAAACGGAACCCTAGGTGCTGGAGCTGTTTTTGCTGGTCAAGAACTTGGTAAAAACATCTTTGGTATGTCTATCGCTTATGGTGCTGGGATCATGGCTGCATATGCAGTGATATCACGCGCAATCGAGGCTGTAGCCTATAAGGTTTTTAGTTCAACAAGTGAAACTGAGGCTACAACAGTAAAATTACTTGCAGATATTGCTGCAGTGGCCATTACAGCTGTATCTGCTGCTGCTCTTTTTTCTGTGTCGGCTCAAAAAGTCGCTCTTTTATGGCTAGCGAGTAGGTTTGTGGGCATCGTAGTTACTGCAACGCATTTGGACACGATCGTCGAAAGACTTGTCCTTAAGCATATCTAAGATTTCAATGCTTTTTTGTTAGCTAAGCCTAGTAGGGAGTTCAACTCTTTGCTAGGTTTTTTTTGTGGTTGTTTATTTTTTGAAAGTTGTGCCAAAGTTCAATATAATTCTGAATCTATAGAAAGGAGTAGACTAGATGGAGATTAAACGACCCTTAGCAGAAGGGATATTGACAGCTGCAGTCACTGCACCTCTAGGAGCAGGAGCCGTTTTTGCTAGCCAAGAACTTGGGAAGAACATCTTTGGAGTGTCTGTTTTAGGTGGGGCTTATTTGATAGCGGCGTGTGCAGCTCTTTCTCGTGCGATCGAAGCCATTGCCTACCAAGTTCTTAAACTTAACAGTTATGACCTAGAATCACAGGTGCAATTAGTTTCAGATATTTCAGCTGTTGTCATCACTTCTATCACAGCATCTCTCCTTTTCTCAGTGAGTGTTCCGAAGGTGGCTCTATTATGGATCGCCACGAAAGGGTTGGAGCTGGCTGTGACACAAAAAAATTTGTCTTACATGGCTGAAACTCTTGTCCTGAGGTATACATAAGCTCAAGCTGAAATCAGAATTTTTTATCCTAGTAGGGATTTAATCTGTACTAGGATTTTTTTATGATTGTTTTAATTCGAGTCCCTTCTTATGATTTTGTTAGATTGAACATTAAAGGAGTTGAAATGTCTGAAATACAAAGCGATATTGTTAGAGCCAGTGCAGATACGGTTTTCTCGGCCGGTTATGGCGAAATGGTTTCAATTGGTGCAGGTTTAGGCCTTGAGTTAGGAGTGGGTGCTGGATTGATGGCAACCCATGCTATCATTGCAAACACCATCGAAATGGTTGCTAAAAGTGTGTTTAGAAGCTTTTATCATAAATTTTGCCAGTATGGGGTTCTGAAAGATTTTCTTTTTCAGACTGTCGCTCTCTCAATGACTGCTTCTGTCGCTGTTCTCTCTGGAATTACACTTCAAAAAGTGATTCTTATTTGGGCTGCAACACGTGTAGTGGACTTTGCAATGAGCATTGCCATTCAGTGGAGATCTGCAAAACAAGTCACCCTTCTTCATACGCTGAGAGATACGACAATAGGGATTGCTGCACAAGTAGAAGAGATGGAGTCCGATCCACGCTCTTTTCCCTTTGCAAGACATCTCTTTTCAAATAGAGGAAGAATTGGTGATTACTCCTAAAAAAATGAGGTGTAGTCCATGATGCATAAGATTACATCCACGACCTGGAGCGCGATGAGAGACGGGGGGATCTATGCTGCTGCTGGAGCAGCGAGTGCGGCCCTTTATACCCACTCTGCTGCTGGGCAGGCTGCCTTAGTCCTTGCTGCATATGCAGCCGTCGCCCGCATCATCATGGAGATCACTCGACCCATATTTCATTCACTAGGTGCTCACAAGCTTGTCAATGGAGAGCCCTCGGTGAAAGGTCTTGAAAGTTTTCACGTCGCACATGCCACTTTTTCGCATTTTAGTGCCGGGGGCATTGTTGCTTGGGGAGTGGGGATGACAGCGGCCGAGATGGCGGCCCTAGTTCTCCCAACCCTTGCACTTATTGCTGCTATCTTCACAGTAGGCTGCACAGCCCATTACCTCCTAGGACAACACGAGACGGTTCAGCTGAAGGTGGTTTAAGAGTGGAGTTTGTGGGTGATCGAGTTGAGGGTTGAGATCAATTCTTGGTTTCCTGTCTTCACCTGCTTATCGATTTTTTTCACAGAAGTCATGACGGTGGAGTGGTCTCGAGAAAAGAGGTCTCCAATTTTGATAAAAGGCATCTTGAGTTTCGTTCGGCAGAGATACATGGAGAGTTGCCTAGGAAGGCTTGAGTCTCTCGTCTGAGATTTACCCACGATATCTTGTGTGGTAATACCGTAAGTCTCTGCGACAGTCCACAAGATTTTATCGGTTGTGACTTGGAGCTTCTTCTCCTCTTCCATCACATCCTTCAGTAACTCTTCAAGCGCTTTAGGGGTGAGTTGGTCGCTGGCGTGAGTCCGTTTCTCCATATGGAGACGGAGTGCGAGTGCAGAAAGGGCTTTTGTTAATGAGCCTGGTCCGGTGCCAAAATGGGTGAGGAAAAACTCTTTGGCTTTTTTGTTTAACTGGATGTTGTAGCTCTCGAGCTTCATCTCGAGGATGGCTTCTAGATCTTTTCCTGCTGGGGGAAGGAGTGGTAGGACAATTCCCCACTCAAATCGACTCATCAAACGAGGCTCCACAAATTGGAGGTCTTTCGGTGCATGGGCTCCTGCGATGACGATCTGCTTGTTTTCAAGGTGAAGGGTGTTGAACGTATGGAAAAGCTCTTCTTGTGTGGCCCCTTTTCTCGAAAATTCATCGGCGTCGTCAATCAAAAGGACGTCGGCTTTTCGATACGTTTTTCTAAAGGAGCTCATTTCAGCAGAGCGGATGGCGTGGACGACATGGTTTGTGAAGGTTTCCGCGCGCACATACATTGCATTCACACCATGAGCCTGAAGCGCCGCGGCTGTTGCCATCAATAAATGGGTTTTTCCTGATCCGCTTAGTCCGTGAAGGTAGATAGGATTAAAGCCCTTGGGATCTTTTTTACCCACCTTCTCATAGGCGACAACCTCTTTAAGGAGTTTGTGAGCCAGCTCATTGGGAGCTGTTTCATGGTAGCTTTCAAAAGTCATCTCGTGGTCGAGGCCATCGAAGATCAAATGAAAAGGGGAGGGGGCCTTCTCTTCAGCCGCTTTTTTCTTATTGCGGTAGAAGCGGCGCCTGCCTCTAGGGGGAGTCGATTGTCCAGGGAGGCCGAGGTGGACTTTGATTTTGCGGAAGTTGTTATTGACTAGTTCAGCTTCAGCGAGCTTTCGCACATGCTCCTCAAACCAGCTGATCTGAAATTCCGTTTCAGCTTCAAGATAGAGGTTTCCCGCGTCAAACTTGACAACCTTCAAAGGAGTGAGCCACTTGTCGACAACTGATTGACCTAATGATAAGGTCAGTTTATTTACAAAAGTATCCCAGGCGCGCATGGGGACATTTTGCTAAAAAAGCCCTAGAAAATGCAATCAAAAAAGAGCCGTGAACAGGGTTTCCCACACGGTTATTTCTTCTTCTTCCGCTTCTCTTTTTTACTCACCTCAACTGGAACTACTTCAGCAGCAACAGGTTTTGGGTCTGCTGAGGCATTTGTCCAACGCTGTTGGACGAGTCCAAAGAGCGTTGAAAAGATCCAGTAGATACAGAGGCCTGAAGGGGCATTATAGAATAAAAAGGCGAAAGTCAGGCTAATTAAGGAGGTCATCGAGCGTTGTGAGCGTTCTTGTTCCGTCATTTCACTCGGATCTTTCTTTGCTTGTGTGAAGCGGATCTGTAGAAGCATCACAAGGGCTGTCAAGATCGGTAGCAGGTGGAACTCTGTGCCAATAAAGAAAATGGGGTAGTTCCAACTGAAGACAATGTCTGGTGCCGAAAGGTCATTGATCCAGCCGGGGATGAAGGGGGCTCCTCGCAACTCAAAGGTGGTCTTAAGGAGGTCAAACATTCCGAAAAGGAAGGGGAGTTGGATCAGGAAAGGAAGACACCCAGACACAGGGTTGACTCCCTTTTCTCGATAGAGTGCGGCCATCTCCAAGTTCATCTTTTTGGGATCGCTCTTGTACTTCTCTTGGATCTTCTTAATTTGAGGGCCCACCTCCTGCATTTTCTTCATCGACTTGAAGGACCACTGTGTGAGTGGGTAGATCATCACGCGCAGTGCTAAAGTCAGAAGAATGATCGAGAATCCCCAAGATCCTGTGAGGCTATGGAAGAACCGCATCAGGATCATCAAAAATTTAGAGAAGGGTTCAGAGATAAAGGTAAACCAGCCGTGGCTCGATTGGCTAGAAATGTAATCAGGATTGTAGCCTGTTTCCGGATCAGAGAATGTGGCATCCACTTGGCGTAGGATCGGAGTTGAAAAGGGACCAGCAAAGATACGGTAGTGCATTTTCCCACCCTCTTTATTGAGAGGAAGCAACACCCCGTAACCAGGAAGTTTGCTCGCTTTGAAACGCTCCCACTCCTGATCAATGACCAAGAGTCTTGAGGGAACCACGTCTCCAGCGACTTTCTTCGCTTTAAAGCCGACCTCATGAGTGAAGAGAGGATCGAGAATCACTCCAAAAAACCCGTTTGAGTTGGTCACCCAATCAAGGGGTTGGCTGCTTCTATAGTCCGGAGAGGGGAGTGAGATGGACTCGACAGTGACTTTCCCTCCTTGGCGTGTCATACGGCTTTTGATAGCAGGTGCGATGGCTCCGTTGATCCACTCGACTTCTGGGATCGCACTTGTCAGGTAGAGGTTTCTAGCATCTCCTTCCACTTCAATGTTGAGATCGATCACGTAAGGTGCCTTTTCCGACTCATTCGGGAGGCGGAAACGTTTCACGATGCGGCGGTGGGGCTGCTTTGCCTCAAACACAATTTCATCTTTGGTGAATTTCGTGACGTTGTAGTTCAGACTGGCGACTTCATCATATTTAGATGAGATGATGTTCGCCCCGTAGAAATTGGGAGGGACGACAATCGTTTCATAGGGAGGTTTCTCAATGAGGCTTCGTCGAAGGAGGGGGTAATAGCCGCCAAGAGTTCCCATATCCCGGTGAACTTTTTCTCCCTTTTCGTTGATCGTATAAAAACCTCCAGAAGGGAAGTAAGCATTCTGTGGGTTATCTTTTAAAATATCCCGGTCACTCTGTACCTCACGGACCACACTGAGTTGGTTGGTCTCGGATTTAAAGGGGAGGTTGATCTCAGCGAGGGAGCCGCCTTTTGTGGAAAAGACCAGCTGTTGGAAGCTATTTTCCAGAACGTAAAAGTTCTCTTCTCCCGCAGCTTCTTTGTAGTCAGCAACCTCTTCTTTTGCTTGGATTAGTGGGCTGAGGTCGGGAAATTGGCTCAAATTCGCAAAAAAATTGTCTTTCGCATGGTAGACTCCGACAACTTCCCAGCTGTTTCCTTGGCGGTAGAGAGCCAGGTAGTGGGCACTTTTGGGTGACTCAAATTTAAACGCAGGAATCTCTGCGATTCCGCTGCGGTATTCAGCAAAAACGACACTCGAATCTTGATCTAGAGAGACGAGCTGCAGTTCGAAGGTTCCGACTGGGGGTAGGCGTTTGAGGGGAGCTGTCCCGGCTTGGTTTGCTTTCCAAGCAACGAGGTCTCCTTTCTCACTCTTCTTCGATACAAGTGTATAAGTCGTCTGGTTGTGATTGAGTGTCTCAGGAAGTGAGTCCTTCTCTTGAATCGAGAAAAGGAAGCCGTCAAGAGCGAGGACCTTTCTACTCTCCACGTCGACAAGTGGGATCGCTGAAAGAGAGACACTCTTTTCTTGGATCAGGCTCTTGAGCTCAGCATCCTTCTGTTTTTGCTTCGCCTCCTCTTTCTTCTTCCATTCGGCCATCCGCCCTTGATCCATATAGGCAAAGAAGGTGTTGACCCCGAAGAGGGTGAGTGACATTGCTACGATAAAATAAAGAGTGCGCTTATCCATTTCAAAAAACCATTTTTTTTGAGGAAGAGTAGCAGATCAGAGGCTTTACAAGCAAACTTTAGCCCTACGTAGCTCGTTGACTTTTACGGGTTTGCTACTTATAATCAAGAGCTTATGGGGTAGGCGCATTTCGTTCAGTTGTCAAAAATCTCTACCATAGATACTGTGTGCCTTAAGGTTACAAGAAGGTTCCTATGACACGACAGCCGATACAAGAGACTTACCACAAACTTGTTACAAGTCAAAATTTTGATTTACTGATTCCCCACTCAGATCCAAAGTCGTGGGACTCTCTCTCCAAAGATGATCGAGAGACCCTTGCAAAAATGTTTATTATGCAAGGTGAGAAAGAGCTGGAAAGTGGCTTTCCTGGTCCTCTTGTCTCTTTTGACCGAGCGAATCAACTGCTTCCCGATGACCGCGACCTTCTTTTACGCCAAGCCGTTGCCTACGCGACTCAGAGCACCGAACTGGAGAACCTTCCGATCGCCTGTGAAATTTGCGAAAAAATCCTTCAAAAAGAGCCAGGGTACCTTCCCGCTCTGACCATTTACGCCAACACCCTTGTTGAGATCGGTCTTCAAAACGAAGATGGAAGCTACTTTCAAAGAGCTGACAAGCTTTATGAAAAGGCCAGTCATCTACCCGATTTTATCAAACAGCCTGAGCCGCACCTTTTCTGGTATTGGGGGCTTTGCTGGCACTATATTGCTCGCTCATCAGGTGAGGCTGCAGATTTCGTGAAAGTCTGCCAGCACTACTCCCGTGCTGACGAGCTCGAGCTTTCGGGCGCGACTTTCTGGAACGACTATGGGAACGTGCTTGTGGATCTTGCTTGTCTTGTAGACCGGGTCGACTACTTTGAACACGCCTCCTCTCTTTACCAAAAAGTGGTCGATGCAGAACCCACCCTATACGAAGGTTGGTTCAATTTAGCTTGTACTGACGAGAAGTTATGGGAACTGAAAGGGGAGGAGCGCTACTTTTACTCTTCTCACAAAGCCTTTGAGCAGGCAGTCAACCTCAACGACGAAGACCACACGCTTTGGTTTAAGTGGGCTTTTCTTCTTTTTGAAACAGGAAAAGCTAAGTCAAGCCAAAAGCTCATCGAAGCCTCTTTGGATAAATTTCTAAAAGCCAATGCCATCAAGCACGACTCTCCTACCATTCTCAGCCGCTGGGCAGAGGCACAGATGATCCTCGGTACGATGCTCGAGCGTCTCGACTACCTCAAGTGGGCGGAGCTCATGATCCACCGTGTGATTGAATTGGAACCTGAAAATCCCGAGCACTGGTTGGTTGTGGGCCGTGTGAACATTGAGCTGGGCCGTTACTTCGAAGAGTGTGAGCATCTCGAAAAGGCTGTGGAAAAGTTTAGCTTTGGTCTCTCTCTTGACCGCATGAACCCCGACCTCTGGCATGGTTTGGCTCTCAGCTACCATTTAATGGGACGCTTGACAGATTCTGCAGAATTTCTCGACAAAGCCCTACAATATTACTCCCGTGTCACGGAGTTTGAAGTCGAAATGTCTCCTCAGTTTTGGAACGAGTGGGGAGTTGTTTTGATGAAAATGGGGGAGATCACTTCAGAGGTGGAGTGGATCGAAATGGCTTCGGAGAAGTTTGAGCACGCGATCCGCCTCTTTCACTTGCATCCCGGGGGATCACTACTTAGCGCTGACTGGTTTTTTAACTGGGGAACCGCTTTAGACATCTTAGGTGACTTTGCCGAAGACGAAAAAAATTACGAAAAGTCGATCCGTGCGCTCTCCCAGGCATTGGTGATCGACCCGAGCCACCTGCCTGCGAAGTTTCAGCTCGCCGTGACATTCAATCACCTCGGACAGGCGGTCGGTGAGGTCGAGTGTTTCCACCGCTCGATCGATCTTTTTGAAGAGTTGGCAGAGGAGGATCCAGAAGACGATGCTGTCTACTTGGAGTGGGGGATCTCCCTCATGCACCTTGCAGAGACCATTCACGACCCGGCGCACGCCCACGCCTGCGATAAGCTGGTGAAAGAGGCTGAGGAGAAATTGACGCAGTCTGCTGCTCTTGGTAATCCACTGGCGCTTTACTTTTTAGGATGTCTTCATTCCTGGCTAAACCACTTTGATCTAGCGGTCAGCTTCTTCGAAAGAGCCCATCAGCTAGGGGCCCTTCCACCCATTGAAGACCTGGTCCACGACGAGTGGCTCAGAGAACTCAAAAACACGCCCGTTTTCCAGCAGTTTGTCAGCCGGTTATCTGAGTAGACATTTACCCCTCAAACCCTTAAAATCCAGGCATGGCTGTTGATGATCACCGACATAACGTGGATGTGTTGATTCCGAAAGTGCATAGTGGTTCGCCGCTGGAAATGCGTACGGGTCAGCTGGACGATCTCCTCAACGAGAAGCTCGAAAGTGCTTTTCATGAGCAGACCCTACAGGTGATGCTCCATGAAGTGGCTAAGATTGCTGACGAGCACGATCCGATTGACTTAGCTTATGCTGCGACCAGGCTTCCTTCCCAGGCACGCCTGGTCCTCTTCGACAACCTTCCGGACGAAGAAGCGAAGATTATCTTCCTGACCCATGCTTCGAGCGGTACCCGCACGCTGCTCTTCCGCCATATGACAGACAAGCGCATTGTGGAACTGATGACCGCCGTTCCCCCCAATGAACTTGTTTGGATGGTGGATGACCTCTCTGATCGACGCTACAAGCGCATCTTCGAGAAGCTCGCTCCAAGGACCAGGGAAAAGCTCAAAGAGCTCCAAAAGCACGATCGAGACAGTGCTGCGCGGCTGATGTCCGATGAGTATTTTGCTTTCCATATGAATACCACCATCGCTGATGTGGCTGCAAAAGTCCGTTCGATGCCAGGGGTCAATATTTCTGGGATGATTTACGTGTTGAATGACTATGACGAGCTCGTCGGTTTCGTGCCTGAACGCAATCTCATTATCAATCCTCCTGATCTTCCAATCCGACAAGTGATGCAACCGGTCTACCACATGGTTTCTATCGATACGAGCCGCGATGAAGTCGTCGATATCATGGAACGTTACGAACTCTCCTCTCTGCCTGTGATCGATGAGTACCACCAACTGATTGGAGTGATCTCTTTCGAAGCGGCTGTCGAAGCGATGAAAGACATGATGGATGACACGATTGCAAGCATCGCCGGTACCGCCGAGGATTTCGATGAGCATGAATCGACCTTAAGACGTTTCTTCTGGCGTGCCCCTTGGCTCGTTGTCACGCTCTTTGCAGGACTCATCAACGCCACCAGTTTGGGACTTTTCGCAGGCCGAGAGTGGTTCATCTTCGTTCCGCTTTTTGTTCCCTTAATTGCAGGGCTCTCGGGCAACGTTGGTATCCAGTGTAGTACCCTGCTTGTCAGGAGTATGTCGACGGGGGAGTTGACCTATAAAACGCGGTCCCATGCCATCATGCGTGAGGTCTCAGTAGGCTTAATGATTGGACTGGTCTTCGGTCTTCTTTCCGGTGGGGTCGTCTATCTCATCAATTCCATGGGCTTTCAACTTCTCGATCCTACACTCCTCAAAGTCTCTCCTCCACTCGCAATTTCGATGACCGTTTGCTTTGGGATCTTCGGTGCGTGTGTTGCCTCTACGACACTTGGAAGTACAGCGCCCTTTGCCTTTGAAAAAATGGGATTTGACCCCGCTGTAGCAGCAGGACCCATTGTGACGGCTTTCAATGATGTCATGAGCGCGTGGATTTTTATTCTCACCGCGTGGGGGATCTCATGGACCATCATGCATTGACGCTGGCTTTACGCGCCCGCCTCTATCTCTTTTATGACTTCTTCTATCTACTGCGTCATCTTCATCGTCCCAAACTCCTCCTCTCAGCGCTTTTGCTTTTTCTCCTCTATTTTTTTCAAACGCCCTTTCGCATCTTGAGAAAGAAACGTCGTGAGCCCTACGGGGAGACGCCTTATGCAGCCCTCGAGGAGCTAGCCACTTTAGCAGGTTGTCAAGAAGGAGAAAAGGTCGTCGACCTGGGTTGTGGGCGCGGGAAAGTCGCCTTCTGGTTTCGCCTGATCCGAGAAGCCCATGTCCTGGGTCTCGATAACCTTCCTCTCTTTGTTGAAAGAGCTCAGTGGGTGCAAAACCTTTTAAAGATTTCCGATCTAGAGTTTAGAGAAGCACAGATTCTCCACGAAAAATTTACGGAAAAAGCACTCTACTATCTCTATCTTATCACGCTCACCGACCAAGAGATTAATCAGCTCCTGAAACGGTTTGAATCTCTTCCAGGCGGGTCGCGCTTTTTAACTGTCAGCTTTGCTCTCTCAGAGTACGATCAAGAGGGGAGTTACAAAATTTTGAAAGAAAAAACCGTCGCTTTTCCCTGGGGCGAGGCGACGGTCTATCTAGAAGAGAAAAATTAGTTCCCGCGAGCAAGGCTTTTTCGGTCATCTGCAAAGCGGTCGAGCTGACGAAGGAGTTCTTGCATCCGTTGCTGAGCCTCTCTCACACGTCCCGCCACATCATCTCTCTCTGCTTGGACAAAGCGGTGTTCGAGCTGTGCTTCATTTTTATGGCGCTCATGGACGGCTCCTGGAACTCCTCCCATAGACTGGAGGGCTTTTCCGAGCGTTGAGGCTGTTTTTCCGGCTTTACCCAGACCCGCCGCTGCAAAAGCGATCGCAGCTCCGATTTCCATGACTGACTTCAGCTTAAAGCCCCAAGAGCCTGTTGTTGCATCAATCGACTCTGTCATTTTTTTCCGTGTGTCGGATTTAGCCCAGCGGTGGTGAGCCTGTTCACTTTCTCGCGCGAAGAGCTCAGCATAGATTGCAAGCCACTGGATCATCATTTCATCGACTTTTTTGTCGAGCGTCGAAAGGGGAGCATACTGACCCTTTTGCTGAAAGAGGGGAAGATCTCCCTCTAGAGCTACGGGTTTTTTCTCATCAGCTTTTGTGACAGCCATAAAACTTCTCCTAAGATTACTTCACAAGTCCAACGATCGCTTGGTGGTGGGCCTCCATGGCCTTGCTCCTCCAAGTACGGTACTGCTGGATATGGCCCATGGCTTCTTCAATCAAACCATTCAGCACCGACATTTGATGTTGGTTATTTTTAATTTCTAGATCCCAACGTGTCCGCTCTTTTTCGTGGAATTCGTTCTGAATGCGGTCCACTGCGGAGCCGAGTTGGGCGCCTCCTCCGATGAAGGCAGCTCCTTTTTGTAAAAGTCCCCATGCATTTGCAGGAATCGTCGTTCCTGCTGCAACAATATTGATGAGGGTGGCGCCAAGGATCGCAAAGGTCGCGGCTGTTTTCAGGTACCCCATCCGCTCTTTAATTTTTACCGTATCGCCATCCGCTCCTATAGATGCAATCCACTCCTTGCCTTTGTCACCCAGAATCGAGTCAGCACTGAGAATCACAAGTGCCACGGTAGCCACTCCAATCACGACCGCACCCACGCCTGTGCCTATAGAGACAGCTGCAGCTGCGCCTCCGAGCGCCACACCAGCAAGAGCTAACAGATCCCACCATTTGTTTCGGTTCATGTGATCGAGGATCTTTTTGTACTCACGATCGCGTTGTTCGCCCATCTTTCGGCTTTCTGCATCAAGATCTTTCACTGCTTGACCGAACTGCTCTTGATCTTTTTCGAGAAGAGCAAACCACATCTTAGAAAACTTGTTACACCAAACCTCAAAGCGAAAGTTATCATCATACTTTGCGGTCCCCACCTCGACAAATTTGTCGACGAGATAGCGCGCCGCAGCTTCCGCACGGGCACGCTCTTTTTCAGAGCCGGATAGGGGAACGAGGGTTTCATAGACACGCTCCAAGTTGGTCCCTTCTAAATAGGTGATCGGAGCCTCAGCTTTGGCTTTCACCCTCTCGGTGCGGCCGACAGGTTGCACTGCCGCTTCAGCCGGATCCAAAGAGGTGTGATTTGCTGTTTCAACTCTTGGCATCGTTAACCTCTGATTCCTCGGGCTGTAGAAACTTTTGTGTCGTGAATGCGAGACATCATGGACTTAATCAGGTTCAAAATCTCCATCAACTCTGACTGAAGGCGCTGTACCTTGGTGTGCTGGTAAGTGTTCAAATTTTTGAGTGAGCCACTCTGCGTTTCCATATTGTCTTTGACTTGATGGCGCTGCTCACGAGAGTATTTTGTCGTTCCATCCAGAAGGTGGGTTGCATTGACAGTATCTTCGATTTCATCAGCGAGGCCATTCAGCGCGTCTCTTCGCTCTTCAAGGGCTTTGATGTCGCTTGAGTGGTCGGTCCCATCGCGGGCATCGATCTCCTTGAGGGCATCAATCTGTTCTTGAAGTAGGTTAGCAGCTTCGCGTAGCTCCTCAGCCTCCTCCATCATCGCCTCCGCTTCAGCTACCAGCCCCTCTCTTTCGGGAGAGTTGGTGAGGTCGATCGATCCATCGACATCATTGACATAGGCGGGGTTGTTAAAAAGCTGCCGGACGCGACCTAGAAACTCAATGCGCTTCTGCCTTTCAAACAGGATTTGGTATTCATCTTGTTGCTGCTTCTCGACGCTGGAGAGCTTTTCGGTGACAATCACGTGATGCAAGTGTTCCATGCCACGCCCACCTTGGACTCGAATTGCTCGACTCGCTTTTTGAGCGGTAACTCCATCAACTGACATAGATCCTCCTTCTAATTAGGACTAAATCATCATCCTTATTTGACCATTCATTATTAAATTTTACATTAAGATCGTATTAAAAGTTAATGAAAACGCTTTGATCTTTCAGAAATATCGCCACTATATTAGAATATGTGACAATTCAAGGAATTTTTACTATGAAAAGAGCGGTCTGGGGATCAAAACTGGGGTTTGTCTTCGCTGCTGCAGGGTCTGCAGTGGGACTTGCCAATATCTGGCGTTTTCCCTACCTCGTCGGCACCGAGGGAGGAGCGGCCTTTGTCGCGGTCTATCTGATTTCTCTCTTTCTGGTCGGTTTTCCCGTCTTCATCGCAGAAGTCTTGATTGGAAGGACTGCAAAACTCGGCCCTCCTGGCGCCTTCTTTCAGCTGACACAGAGTCGACTCTGGGGCTTCATGGGAAAGGTGACGGTTCTGACGGGTTTTCTCGTTAGCGCCTTCTATAGTGCGATCGCGGCTTGGATCTTGGGGTATCTGGTTGAGGCGATCAAGGGGAACCTTTCCAATGTCGCGGTAGCATCCGAAGCCGCTCTTCGCCATGAAGCACTCCTCTCCAACCCCTATTGGGGTGTCGGGTTTCACGCCCTTTTTCTGCTTGTCTGTTTTGGAGTGCTGACTTCAGGTGTGAAAAGGGGGATCGAGCGCTGGAACAAGGTGATCATGCCTCTTCTTTACCTGGTTTTGCTAGCTCTGATTTTTCGCGGGATCACCTTGCCTGGAGGAACAGAAGGACTCCAATTTCTTTTCAAAATCAAGTGGTCAGAAATCACACCCCTGATGTTTTTGATTGCCCTCGGACAGTCCTTTTTTACGTTGAGTTTAGGGCAGGGGACGATGGTGACGTATGGGAGTTACCTAGAAAAGGAAGAGAACCTTCTCTCTGCCTGTATTCCTGTCACCTTTATGGACACGTTTGTCTCTCTTTTTTCAGCAGTCGCGATCTTTTCGATTGCCTTTGCAGCCGGAATCCAACCAGATGAAGGGCCCTCCCTTTTGTTTAAAACCCTTCCCCTGGCTTTTAGCCAAGTTCCCGGGGGATACTTCGTCTCTGTTGCCTTTTTCCTCCTTGTTTTCTTCGCTGCATTGACCTCTCAAATCTCCGCGATGGAGCCCTCAATTGCCTATCTAATCGACCGGTTTCACTTCCGTAGAAAAACGGCTTCTTCTCTTGTGTTTGTCGCCGTATTGCTAGCTGGAATTCCAGCGGCACTTTCCTCTAGCTTGCTGCGTGAGGCGCGTCTTTTTGAAATGACTCCCTTCGAGTTGATGGCTTTTCTCTGTTCCGATATATTGATCCCACTAGGGGGCCTCGCTGCTGTCCTCCTCGTTGGCTGGAAATGGAAAATCCAACTCGGCCTCGTGGAGTTAAAGAGAGGAGTTCCTAAAAAGTGGGCTGAGAGTTCCTTATTTGACAGCTACTTTAGCTTCAGCATTAAAATTCTCTCACCCCTACTCATTCTGATCGTATTTTTGAGTGCACTCGGAGTTTTTGCTTAAGTGACAAAAAGCATTACACAGTCGACTTTTTGTGAAGAGGATGAAACTTATGAACTTCCTCTACGCCCGCAGGCCCTGGACGAGTTTGTGGGACAAGATAGCCTGCGCGAGCGCCTTGAAATCCTGATCCACGCTGCTAAGCAGAGGAGAGAGCCTCTCGGCCACTGCCTCTTTACTGGCCCTCCTGGACTTGGGAAAACGACCCTTGCCAATATCCTAGGCAAGGCCATGGGCACACAGGTCGTCGTCACATCTGGCCCAGCGATTGAGAAGCCGGGGGATCTGGCAGGAATCCTCACCCAGCTTCAAGAAGGGGATATCCTCTTCATCGATGAGATCCATCAGCTGAGCCGCACGATTGAGGAGTATCTCTACCCGGCGATGGAGGACTTTTCTCTCGACCTCGTTCTCGATAGCGGACCCAATGCCCGTTCTGTCCAAATGAAACTCAATCAGTTCACTCTGGCGGGAGCGACAACGCGCTCAGGGCTTTTAACGGGTCCACTACGATCTCGCTTTGCTTTTTCTTGTCGTTTAGAGTATTATTCTGCCGAGCATTTGGCTCTCATAGCTAGAAGAACCGCAAGACTTTTAAATGTCGACGTGACTCCCGAAGGCGCTCTAGAGATTGCGAAAAGAGCACGGGGAACACCCAGGATCGTCAACCACCTCCTACGATGGGTGAGAGACTTTGCTCAGATTAAAGAAAGAAGCCCGATAGATGCAGCGACTGCACATGCGGCACTTGAGATGCTTGCTATTGATCATCAAGGACTTGACGAACTTGATATCAAGCTCCTTAAAACAGTGATTGACCACTATGGGGGAGGTCCTGTGGGAGTGAGCACGCTTTCAGTCGCAGTCGGTGAGGAGCCCTCCACGATTGAGGATGTGGTAGAACCTTACCTCATTAATATCGGATTTATAAAAAGGACGCCACGTGGGCGCATTGCGACACACCTGGCTCACCAACATTTAGATAAATTTATCGTCAAAGGAGCTGATTCATGATTTCCAGAATCCCTTTTCTCATTTGTGCCCTTCTCAGTGCTTTCTCTGCAGTAGAGGCGGGAGTGTGGGATAACCTCAAAAGCGTTTTTGTAGCTGAGGAAGCGGTTGAAACCCCCACCATCAAAGTTCTACTCGCCCACGACATCCCCTTTGCGAATGTCGAAGTGAAGGGTTCTTATAACCTTTATGATCCACATAAAAACCGCCGTATCGCGACACGCTTTACGGGTCGTGACAACCGCGTTGAGCCGATGCCGCTCGGACTCAAATGGGGTGAGGAGTTTCCTGGTTACTATCAGTTTGAAATCATTCCCGATTCTCCAGATATCGTCACGAACATTAACGGTAACGAGTACCGTGGAAAAATCTATATCTACGACGTCGGTGGGTCGATCAGCATTGTCAACGAAATCGAGCTCGAAGATTACCTCACTTCTGTCCTTCCGCGCCGCATTGGCCGCCGTGTCTCAGAAGAGGGGGTAGCGGCTGCGGCGATTGCAGAAAGAACAGACGCTTTCTACCGTTCGATGAACGCAGAAAATCCCTACTGGCATGTTCGCGCACGTGACGTCGGCTACTACGGCCTTCCAAACGAAGCCATTGACCCCATGATCGCAAAAGCTTTGAACAGCACACGTCACATTGTTCTTTCGAAAACAGGACTCTACGAAGGAGTCGTGACTCCCTTCCCTGTGGCGCTCGTGACAGGACTCAACGACCATGTGGAGCAACCTGTGAACAAAATCACTCTAGATGACATTGAGGTCCTCTCAAGACAGGGGATTAATGCGGCAAAAATCCTCTCGAAAACGTTTCCAGAGGCAACCATTGCCATGACAATCTCTAAAGAAAAGAAGGAAGGACAGGTTGCTGAGGTACGCGTCTCAGACTACTCTGACCATTCCGCTAGATAAGACTCAATAAACCCTTGTGAGCCCACCTGCTCACAAGGGTTTCTTCCTATGACCTACCGAAAAAGCCACTACTCTTTTGATTTGCCCCATGAGCTGATTGCAAAATCACCTCTAAAAGACCGTGCAGATTCGCGTTTGCTTGTTGTCGAAAGAGATAAAGAGCGCTTTTATGAAATTCCTTTCCGAGAATTTCCTGGACTCTTATCAAACGATGATCAGCTCATTTTCAATAATACCAAAGTGATCCCCGCACGTTTACTAGGGAAGCGAGAAACGGGAGGGAAAGTCGAAGTCCTGCTCCTCCGTGAAGTGGAAGAGGGGATCTGGAGCGCTCTCACGAAGCCCGCTAGAAAGATAAAGATGGGAACAACACTCGATTTTGGGGACCTGCTCAAGGCAACAGTCGTCGAAGAGAAACCAGAAGGGATCCGTCTACTTCGCTTTTCTCATGAGGGGAGTTTTTATGAGGTCCTCGATAGAGTAGGAGAGGTTCCTCTTCCTCACTACATGGAGCGCGCCAGTACTGAAGAGGACAAGGAACGGTACCAAACCCGTCTCGCATCGAAGCCAGGAGCTGTCGCAGCACCGACCGCAGGACTCCACTTCAGTGATGCACTCCTCTCTGAGATCCGTAAGAAGGGGGTAGATATCCAGTCGATCACACTCCATGTGGGGTGGGGAACTTTCAAACCGATGCAAGTCGATGATATCCGCGAGCACAAGATGCATGAAGAGCACTTCTTTATCGAAGAGGCGACCTCTAAGGCTCTTCATTCGCATGCTGGTAGACAGATTGTCGTTGGAACCACTACGCTACGGACGCTTGAGACGACCCGCTCTCCAGGACATGGTTCAACCTCTATTTACATCTACCCCGGTTTCACCTTTCAGTTCACAAAACACCTTCTAACCAATTTTCACCTCCCTGAGTCTTCTCTCTTTGTCCTCAGCTGCACCTTTGGAGGAGAAGATCTCATCAAGTCCGCTTACCAATATGCCATCCAAGAGAAATTCCGTTTTTACTCTTACGGCGACGCGATGCTGATATTGTAAGATTTTTACCCCTTTGGCACGCCATTTGCTTATTTCTTAATTAAAAATAAGGAGCAGCTTATGGAAGGGCCAAGAGGAAGCGATCGAGATCAATTCTCAATCAAACCGGGTTCTGCGGGAGATGGAGGAGAGGTTGAAGAACTTTCCCCAGAAGCAGAAAAGGTTCAAAAAGCCGTTGGAGATCCTGAAGAAGTTCTAAGCCAGGAGTCGGGTGATTCTTCGGCATTAGCAGAGCGTCAGTGGAGTGTTGGCTCTTCAACTGACGATCCGACAGGAGATGTGGCTGCGGGGGTTCTTAGGACCTCTTCAGGAGAGGAATCTGGAGAAGTCGGAACTCCTGAACCCTCGACACCACCGAAGATTCATCAAATGGAGACCGTTTCAAACGTTGTCGGAGAGATGATGACAGGTGAAGAGGTCTCCCAGTTGGTCGATTTTCTTCATGATAAGGAGGCGATGGCTCCCCATATTCAAAAAGCAATGGACCCTGACAATCCGAACGGCGCCTATATCCACCGCAGTGATGATGGCAAACCCCCTCGATCGATCGCTCTTTTTAATGATGGGGGGAAGTTGAGGACGATGGTAGAGGTGAAAACACTTAAAGACTATAAAGTTCCTAATGAAATTGCCGAGGGCATTCGAGTTCAAACGGCCTATCTAGAGTCACTTACAGATCCGGAAGAAATTGCTGAGGCAGAAGAGACTCTTTATCAGTTATATAAACTACTTCCAGAAGAAAAGGAAGTCTATCTAAAAAATCAGAAAACTTCGCTTGGAGCCGGAGGGATGAAGGTTGTCCGAAAAGTGCTCGACTATGACAACATGACGCTTGAAGCGTCTGGGCGTGTTAAAGGAGATGCCGAGGCAGGAGTTCAAGAAGCTGAGTTACAAAAACAATACGGCTCTGGACTTGGATTTGTCCGCACAACCCGCAAAAGTGGAGAAGGGGAGATGACCATCCAGTACACCAAATTCGGCAATCACGGTGATATGACAGAAATAGGTAGAAAAACAGAGAAGTGGAATGAACTAAGACCTGAGCAACGTAAAGAGATCGTGATGGGACTTTTCTCAAAAGTCCATCATCTCCATGGAGATGGATTAAAACACCAAGACATTGGTCTTGATAATTTTTTGCTTGAAGAGGATGATGAGGGACACTATGGAATTGGGATGAACGATTTAGGCTATGCGGTCCCAGAAGGAAATACTGACAACCCCTATGTAGGTACACCGGAGTTTTGGTCACCCGATCTTCAAAATTGGAGAGATCAGCCTAGAACTCAAGCGGATGATCAGTTTGCCATGGGAATTATCCTCTGGGGATTGACACATCAACCCAATCCCTCAACAGATGACAAAGTGCCTAAAGAGGTTCCACCATGGTTATCCAATAGTTATCAGGAATTTGGTAGAGAAAGAGACCGCCGCATCGTCAATCCAGAGGCGTATCCTGATCAATATGAAAATCTAGCGGGGATTTGTACAACGGATGTTGAGAAAATTGCCTACAACTTAATGCATCCTGATCCTGATCAACGGCTCAGTTTGGATGAGGCCCTAGGGCAATTGAGTGATGTCGACTTCAACTTTGATAAACTTCCAGTTAGGACTTGATCTAGATAGATAATTTTGCTTGAGCTTGTTTTAAGATCGCCCTGAACTGTGTCTTTGTCATAGGCGTAATCGAGAGGCGGTTCCCTTTCTGTAAAAGGGGCATCTCTCGAAGTGCAGCCATCTCCTTCAATTCGGAGAGGGGAAGGATCTCAGGAAATTTCTCCACGAATCTCACCTCTACCATCATCCAACGCGGATTATCTTGAGTTGAACGGGGGTCAAAGTAGGGACTTTCAGGATCTAGGGCTGTGTGATCCACGACGTTTGTTTTGCTCACTTGGCAGACCCCTGCAACACCTGGTGGAGTGGCGTTTGAGTGGTAAAAGAAGGCGTAGTCACCCACCTTCATCTCATCTCGCATAAAATTCCTAGCTTGGTAGTTTCTTACCCCTTCCCATGGGGTCACCTTGTCCTTTTTCAAGTCATCGATTGAATAGACATCTGGTTCACATTTCATCACCCAGAATTTCATAATCCTCCTGCAAAATCTAAATAGCTTTGAAGAATGATCGTTGCGGCGACGGTGTCGACCACTTTCGAGCGTTTTTTTCGCGACATGGACGCTTCACGGAGCATCCTCTCCGCTTGGACGGTCGTTAAACGCTCATCCCAGAGTTTCACGGGAATTGTCGTGAGAGCCTTCAGCTCCTCGACATACTCTTTCACATCGTCCGCCTGCAAACCAATTTGACCGTTCATTTTGAGGGGCATACCCACAATGACCTGTTCAATCGTAGAGCCTTTTTCCGATTCAATCTCCTTAAGAGCTTGGACTGTATTTTGAGCAGCCACTTTCAGCTTCTTGTCGGAGGGGACAACTTTCCAGGGCGATGCGATCATTTTCATTTCGTCGGAGACGGCAACTCCAATTCGAGCTGCGCCAAAATCGATGCCGACAAGTCTTCCCTTAGACATGAGCGACCTTCTGCTGAAGGCTAGCGCGGATGAAGTCGCGGAAGAGGGGGTGAGGCTCTGTTGGGCGAGACTTAAACTCAGGGTGGTACTGGACGCCCACCATCCATGGGTGCTCTTGCACCTCGAGGATTTCGACGAGGTTTTCCTCCACAAAGACTCCAGTGACGTGAAGGCCTTTTTCCGCGAGTTTTTGCTGATAAAGGTTGTTGAACTCCCAGCGGTGACGGTGACGCTCTGAAATACGGGTTTCTCCGTATGCTTGGTGCGCCTTAGATCCCTCTGTGAGCTGGCAAGGATAAGCCCCGAGACGCATCGATCCGCCCATCTCTTCAACCCCTTTTTGCTCTGCAATGAGAGAGATGATTGGGTGGGCCGTTTCGGGATCGACCTCGGTTGAGCTGGCTTCTTTTAGGCCGAGGACGTGCCGGGCAAACTCGACAGCCATGACCTGCATTCCATAGCAAATCCCGAGATAGGGAATTCCGTTTTCCCTTGCATAGCGCGCAGCAAGGATTTTACCTTCAAAGCCACGTGAACCGTAGCCTCCTGGAATCAAAATACCATCGACTCCTTCAAGAATGGACTCATCTTCGATCTTATCCGCTTCAATGCTTTTTAAAACGAGTTTCGAATCTGAAGCGAGAGAGGCGTGAAGGAGTGACTCGAAAACAGATTTGTATGCGTCTTTGTGATTCACATATTTTCCAACAAGGGCAATCGTCACCTCTTTCTTTGCCGTGGCAAAGTGGGTGAGCATGCTGTTCCAATCATCCAGTTCCAGAGGTCCTGCGGAGAGATTTAATCGATCGATGATCACCTGATCGACTCCTTGTTCATGGAGTTTCAGAGGAACTTCATAGACCGTCGTTTGGACATCCACCTCTTCAATCACCGCTTCTTTCGGTACATTACAAAAGAGCGCGATTTTTCCTTTCACCTCTTTGGGTAGGGGATTTTCGGAACGACAGAGAATCATCTGAGGAAAAATTCCAATCCCTCGTAGGATTTGCACCGACTGCTGTGTGGGCTTTGTTTTGAGTTCTCCAGCAGCTTTGAGATAAGGGACATAAGTTAGATGGATGCTCATGCAGTCGTCGGGGTTCTCTCCCTGAAACTGACGGATCGCTTCTAAAAAGGGAAGAGACTCAATGTCCCCCGCCGTTCCACCGATCTCTACAAGGGTGATATCCGCTTCCTTATCTTGTTCCGCTGCAGCGACGATCCGTTCTTTGATTTCATCGGTGATATGAGGAATCACTTGGACGGTGCTCCCGAGATAGTCGCCCCGTCTTTCACGGCGGATCACGCTATTGTAAATTTGGCCAGATGTAGCATTGGAGGCCCTTGAGAGAGGAGCATGAGTAAAGCGGTAATAGTGACCTAGGTCAAGATCCGTTTCAGCCCCATCATCAGTCACATAGACTTCACCGTGCTCAAAAGGGTTCATTGTTCCGGGATCGACATTCAGGTAGGGATCAAGTTTGAGTAGGGAGACTTTAAGACCGCGTTTTTCAAGGAGAAGGCCAATGGAGGCGGCGGTGAGTCCTTTTCCCAAAGAAGAACAGACTCCACCGGTAAAGAAGAGATATTTCATTGCAGGGCTTCCTCAAGCTTTTTTGCATCATCAGGGGTATCAATTCCAAAACTCTGACTCTCGACAACAGCAACTCGGATCGAGTATCCCTGTTCAAGAACCTTGAGCTGCTCCAGATCTTCTGCTTGTTGAAGTGGAGTCGAAGCGAGTCTAGCATAGTGAAGCAAAAAATGCTTGCGAAAGCCGTAAATTCCTAAGTGATGATAGAGAGGGCATTCAGTCTGTTGTACATAAGGGATGCGGGCACGGCTGAAGTAAAGCGCATGACCACTTTTCGAGAGAACACACTTCACCACGGAAGGAGAGTTCGCCTCTTCCTCTGAAGTGATGGCTGTGGCTGCAGTCGACATCACCTCCAAGGGATGGTCGCGGAGGTTGGCAACCACGGCATCAATCACCTCTTTCTCAAATGTAGGGATATCGCCCTGGACATTTAGGATAATGTCATCATCGTGAGAGGGACGCTGCTCGAGAGCCTCCACAAGGCGCTGAGTCCCATTGGGACACTCTTTAGATGTCATGACCACATCAGCACCGAAGGCACGGGCTTGCTCTTCAATGCGGGGGTCATCGGTTGCAATGAGTAGGCTATCGAAAGCCCCACTTTTCTCAGCATTTTCGTAGGTGCGTTGGAGGAGGCTCTTTCCGGCGATGAGAAAGAGGGGTTTACCTGGAAAGCGGCTGCTTTCGTATCGTGCGGGAATGATCCCAATGACTTTTGATGATGAGCTCATGCTAAAATAGTTTAGCAAGAAGGGGGGGGAGTTGATCAAGAAGAATCTGCGCTCTGTTTGACCAAAGGTCCTCTTTAAGGACTCTTTCTTGACCTTGAGTGACCATTTTTACCCTTTCTGGCTCGTTCGTAAGAATTTCGAGTACCTGCTCTTTCGCTTCCGAGTTTTGATAAAAGGGCGCGCAGTCCTGGAAACGTTCCTGAAGATAGAGGTTCGGTGAGGAAAGAGGCAGGGCTCCCTGCACAAAAGCTTCAAAGAACCGCTCATGGCTTCCATTTTTAATGTGAGCTGTGCTGTTCAAGACCACTTTTGCACGTCCCATGATTTCAAGGCCCTCTTTGAAGTTCACAGCGGGATGGACAGTGAGTCCCTCTTGAGCCAGGGATTTCCAGTCACCTTCTCCAAAGACATCCACTTTCAATCCTGCTAAGGATTGGATGAGCTTTTGACGATCGATAGCACGGACATAATCTTCAATATCGATGAGAATCTCTGCAAAATTGAGAGAGGAAACGTCCACTTTTCCCAGTCCAACGAGCTTGTTTAGACAGAGGGTAAAGCACTCGACAAAACTCTTATCGGATGTCTTGAGTGTCATCGCAGCCGTCTCTTCCATCACCCCACAAAGATCTTGTGGGTGTTTCCACTCTTTTCTGATCTTTTCTGGATCCTCAAAACTTCCGAGCATCACCACATCTAAATCATGAGAACTTGAAGGATCTTGAGGGTTCTTTCCTCCGGAGGCATGCGGGCAAAAAAGGGCCTTCTTGTCTCCAAAACCTTGAAAGAAATCCACAAAGAAGCGGTCGATGGTCGTGATTAGAGTGCGCGGGCTTTGAGTTAAGGGAAAAAAGTGGGGAGGAGAGTCGACAAGCAGTGCGACATGGGGCACCTCGACCATATCACAGAAGAAAATTCCCTGGTCGTCTGGAAGAAGCCCGTTGAACGAAAGGGTGAGATCGGGCTTATCACTCAGAAAATTGTTCAAGAAATCTACAGGCGCTTCAGCCGACTGGCTGTCATAAAGACGGCACTGGATGCCTTTTGCTAGGAATGCCTCAAGGAGGCACTCGGTCATATAGTGGAGGGCTTGGTAGCGGCTCCGCGGCGGAGCAAAGATATCGATTTTTTGGATTGCCATGGCCTCATCTTCCCTTGAAAACCCATTTAGTCACAAGGAGAATTGTCCTTTTATGTTATAGTTAACGTGTCATGAAAAAGATAGAGGTAGATATTGTAGACCTTTCATCGACAGGTGAAGGGGTAGGGAGAGTCAACCAGAAGGTGATCTTCGTCGATGGAGCTCTCCCAGGAGAGCGGATCCTTGCTCAGGTAGAGGTGGAGAAAAAGAGCTATTTAAAGGGTTCTCTCTTAGAAGTCTTGAACTCAAGCCCCTTCCGAAGAGAAGCTCCCTGTCCTCATTTTGATCTCTGCGGAGGATGCCAGCTCCAACATCTCGATTACCCAGCACAACTAGAGCAAAAAAAGAAACGAGTGACCGATGCCCTAGAGCGCATTGGGGAGATCCCTCAACCCCTGGTTCACCCACCAATCGCCTCTCATGAAGAGTTTTACTACCGCAGTAAGATCCAGCTTCCCACGCATTTTGATAAAAAAACTCTACTCGGACTCTACAAAAAGCGCTCCCATGAGATTGTTCCTATCGAGACCTGCATGCTACACACCCGTGTCGGTGAGAGGCTTTTTCAAAAACTGAAGATGGCGCTTCATTCACTCGGAGAGATTTCTGAGCTCAACTACGTTTTGATCAAGTCAACAGCAAAAAGTGAGAAGGTCCTACTCACCTTTATTGTAGAAAAGCCGGCGAGTCAAACACTCAAAGAGCTGGCTAAAAAGATGATGGAGGAAGAGCCTCAGCTTGTCGGCGTCGTCGAAAACTTAAACCAGCGGGGGGACAATGTCATCCTTGGGACTGAGTTCCGTACACTTTGTGGCAAAGACCATTTGATGGAAGAGCTTCTCGGCCTCCAGTTCAAGATTTCTTCAGCCTCTTTTTTTCAGGTGAATGTCTTTCAAAGAGAAAACCTCTACCTCAAAGCTCTCGAGTACCTCCAGCCAGAACGAAACGACAGAGTGCTTGATGCCTACTGCGGCGTTGGAGCATTTAGCTTGATCGCCTCTTCGCACTGCAAACAAGTCACTGGAATGGAATATGTGAGTGAAGCAGTTGAAGATGCGAAAGAAAATGCAAAACGCAACCAAATTGAAAACTGCCTTTTCGTGCAGGGGGATGTCGCGAAGCTTTTGAGAAAATCCGCACCTTTTGACCTCATCCTCTTAAACCCACCAAGGAAGGGATGTGACAAAGAGGTCTTGGAGGCCGTTATTGAACAGAAACCGAAGCGGCTGGTCTATATCTCCTGTAATCCTGCAACCCTTGCAAGAGACATCCGCTTATTGCAAGAAGGTGGAGCGTCTTTTATTGAAGCAAAACCGGTCGACCTTTTTCCTCAGACAATGCACATTGAAACCGTCGCTCTTTTAGAGTTCTAAAACTCTTCCGCATCTTTTTTTGCTTGAAGAAGATGTTTGATAAGATCTGGATCAGCGAGAGTCGAAATATCACCCAAGTTTCCGACATCTTCTTCTGCAATTTTTCTCAAGATCCGACGCATGATTTTCCCTGAGCGTGTTTTTGGAAGCAGTGGAGAGAAAACAATCCACTTAATCTCAGCAATCGGACCAATTTCTGTTCGGACAAGACCACGGATCTCTTTTTTGAGCTCTAGCGTGGGCTCCGCTGTTTCAACGAGCGTCGTGAAAGCCACGAGGGCTTGTCCTTTAACGGGATCCTCCACAGCGACCACAGCAGCTTCAGCAACTTGAGGGTGCTCCACAATGGCACTTTCCACCTCGGCTGTCCCAAGACGGTGTCCTGCGATATTGACGACATCGTCGATGCGTCCGAGCAGCCAGTAGTCTCCATCTTTGTCTTTCCGAGCCCCATCTGCGGTAAAGTAGAGATTTTCAAATTGGCTGAAGTAGGTATTGACGAACCGCTCATGATCTCCCCAAGTGGTACGCATCATCCCTGGCCACGGTTTTTTGATACAAAGAGATCCTCCCTCGTCAGGGCCAGCTTCCTCACCTTTGTCGTTGATGATGACGGGCTCAACCCCAAAGAAGGGACGGCACGCTGATCCAGGCTTTAAGGTATGACAGAAGGGAAGCGGGGAAATGAGGATGCCTCCCGTCTCGGTTTGCCACCACGTATCGACAATCGGAGCCTCTTTTCTTCCCACATTTTCGTAGTACCACATCCACGCTTCGGGATTGATCGGCTCACCAACCGTTCCTAAAACCTTAAGAGAGCTGAGGTCATACTTGGCAGGCCACTCTTCACCATGAGAGATGAGAGCTCGGATCGCCGTCGGCGCTGTATAAAATTTTGTGACGCGGTGCTTTTCGACGATTTGCCAGGAGCGTCCTGGTGTGGGGTAGGTCGGAACCCCTTCAAAGATCAAAGTCGTTGCTCCGTTGGCAAGAGGTCCATACACTACATAGGAGTGTCCAGTGATCCAACCCACATCAGCTGTACACCAATAGGTGTCCTCCGGTTGGATATCAAAAATATAGCGATGGGTTAAAAGAGTGTGAAGAAGATAACCACCTTGCGTATGAAGGACGCCCTTAGGCTTGCCCGTTGAGCCTGAAGTGTAGAGGATAAAGAGAGGGTCTTCTGCATTCATTTCAACGGGAGGACAGTCGTCATTCACTGACTCCATCAGCTCATGAAACCACCGATCTCGGCCGGACTCCATTTCGACAGGGTCGGAGGTGCGCTTGAGCACAATGACATTTTCGACACAGTCACACGCTTTGACCGCTTTATCTGCAATTTCTTTGAGGGGAATCTTTTTCCCTCCGCGTAGTCCGACGTTGGCAGTGATCAAAAGCTTGCTTGTACAGTCCTGAATGCGGTGGCTCAGCGCCTCGTGACTAAAGCCACCAAAAACAACAGAGTGAATGGCACCAATCCGAGCACAAGCAAGCATCACCACAATGGCTTCAGGAACCATGGGAAGGTAGATGCTAACGCGGTCGCCTTTTTCAACTCCCAGTGACTTTAGTACATTTGCAAAGCGGCGCACTTGGCTAGCCAGTTCACTAAAGGTGAAGACCTGTTGTTCTTGGTCTTCATCTCCTTGCCAAATCAGTGCAGGTTGATTTCCTTTAGTGGGGAGGTGACGGTCTAGACAGTTGACTGAGACATTGAGTGTACCATCTTCAAAACAGGTGTGCTCGACCACTCCTTTCTTTGAATCCCAATGATACTTGAGGGCCTGACGCGGCTCCTTAATCCAGTCGATCTTTTCTCCTTGTGTCAGCCAAAAACGATCCGGTTCATCGATCGATTGCCGGTAGAGAGTTTCGTACTCCTGCAGACTCTTAATATGGGCTTCTGGATTGGGGGGAGGCGGGAAAGTTCTATTTTCTTGAAGGTGATGTTCAAGTGTGTGGGTATCAGACATGGTCTCCTCAAATGGTTTCCTCAAAATTTTTTCGTCTATCTTAACCTGGATCCATTATGAACACACGCAAAAGTGTGATAAATTCCTACTCTCCACCAGCTTAGGCGCATGACGCTGACTCATGACATTTAAATACAAGAGGAAGATGTCGGAACATAGCTATTCAATGACTTAGAAAACAGAATCGAGAACCTTACCTAAGTTTATATTTTAACTCTAAAAGTTATGCTGTAATATAAATACTATTCTTAAATTTTGCTC
>CAZPBC010000014.1:0-41785 GCA_964584775.1 uncultured bacterium | reverse complement strand
CCGTTTGGGAGTGCCCATGAGATATCTAAGTTAGTAAAAAAAGGAGAGTAGGATGGCTGAAGCAGATATTGGACTGATCGGTCTTGCCGTAATGGGGCAAAACCTAGCAATGAACATGAATGACCACGGCTTCACCGTGGCTGTGTTTAACCGCACCACCTCAAAGGTGGATGACTTCCTTGTCAATGCAGCAAAAGGTTCGAACATCATCGGCACACACTCTATTGAAGAGTTCATTTCGAAACTCAAGCGCCCTCGTAAAGTGATGCTCATGGTTAAAGCAGGAGATCCTGTCGATGAGTTTATAGGTCACCTCCTTCCTCACCTAGAAAAGGGTGATATCATCATTGATGGAGGAAACAGCCTCTTCACAGACACCAACCGACGTACCCATGAACTTGCAGAAAAAGGAATCCTCTTTGTCGGAACTGGAATTTCAGGTGGTGAAGAGGGAGCTCGCCACGGTCCTTCGATCATGCCTGGTGGAAATCCTGAGGCATGGCCTGAAGTCAAGCCGATCCTTCAAGCGATCGCCGCGAAGGCGGATACCGGTGAACCCTGTTGTGACTGGGTAGGTAAAGATGGAGCTGGCCACTATGTCAAAATGGTACACAATGGAATTGAGTATGGCGATATGCAGCTGATCTGTGAGGCATACCAAATGATGCACCAGGCGCTAGGGATGACGGCAGATGAACTGCATGACACCTTCGAGAAGTGGAACGCCGGTGAGCTTTCGAGCTATCTGATCGAAATCACCAGCCACATCTTCTCCCACATGGACAAAGATGGTCGCCCTCTCGTCGACAAGATCCTCGATGTCGCAGGTCAAAAAGGAACCGGAAAGTGGGCAGGACAGAGTGCGCTCGAAATGGGAGTGCCGCTCACCCTGATCACGGAGGCCGTCTTCACTCGATGCCTCTCCTCTAGAAAAGAGGAGCGTGTGGTGGCTTCTAAAGAGCTGGAAGGTCCTGATGCGATGTTTACCGGTGACCGCGAAGCCTTTTTAGAGGATCTCCGCCAAGCCCTTTACGCCTCGAAAATCATTTCGTACGCGCAAGGCTTCATGCTGATGCACGACGCCTCAGAAAACTTTGACTGGGATATCCAATATGGCTCGGTCGCTCTCATGTGGAGAGAGGGCTGTATCATCCGCAGTAAGTTCTTGGGGAACATTAAAGAGGCTTACGACAAGAATCCAGAGCTGCAGAGCTTGATGCTCGACCCCTTCTTTAAAGATGTTCTCACCCGCTGCCATGAATCTCTACGCCGCGTGCTGGTCAAGTCGGCAGAGCTTGGAGTTCCAACTCCCTGCTTCTCGACAGCCCTCAGCTTCTACGATGGCTACCGCACCGCACGCCTGCCAGCCAATCTCTTACAAGCGCAGCGCGACTTCTTCGGTGCCCACACCTACGAGCGGGTGGATGAGCCGCGTGGAAAGTTCTTCCATACGAACTGGACAGGAACCGGTGGTAAAGTCAGCGCCAGCTCATACAGTGTTTAATTGCTCAAAAAAAGGCCTCCTATAGGGGGCCTTTTTTTATGCTTTGAAAAACTCGAAGAGCGGCTTCTTCAAGTCTCATCAGTATTGGTCGGTGGGGGGACTTTACTCGGGCTGAGTATTCCTGTGAATGCACCAATGGCTCTAGTGAGGGCTCCGGGTTTTGTGTCTTCATGTTTCTCTCTAAGAGCTTCTATCTGACGCTGAAATTCCTCTAAATCCCCACGTAAGAATCCGCTAGCGGCATCCATGGCGGTGTAGATGCTTCTGAGAGATTCATCTCGTTCAGGGAGTTCTTGAATCTCTTCTTTCCAATCGACTGGGTGCTCAGAGGAGTTTAAATCACTAATCTCTTGCCAAGTTTCCCGCATATTAACCATTACTTGGTAAGATCTCTCCATCTTCTCCTGTAGACGTTCACAGGCAGTTAGTGCTCTGCCTAATCGTTCATGGTCAACATTGTTTTGCACATCCACTTCTTTTAGCATATTTTTTAATGTGTCGTAAGCATCACGAAAGTCGAAATAGGCATCGCTGAATTTTTTACGGGTTGTGTGCGCTTGTTGCAGTTGGTCTGTGTGCTTCTCTCCCATTCCAAGTTTTTGGATCCACTCATCCCGTAATTGAGTTTCATTCCTGACGCGAGGATCAATGAGAGCATTGCGGTGAGCAAACCGGGCGTTGTCAAAAGGATGGCTGAGCCCCTCGAGGCAAGCGTGTATTTTTGAGGTGATCTTTTTTCTTAATTGATAAAGTTCTTTGATAATGGGATCTTTTTTACTTACCTGTAAGTCCATCAACTTTTGATAGGTTTTTCCCTTAAATAGGGCAAGGTAACCCTCTCTTAATTCATTGATGAGAGCGACTTTTTCTGCCTCTGTTGGGGCGATCTGTCTTGCTTTTTGATGGAGGGCCTTCATTTCTTCTCTGAGTGCTGCTTCCAATCGAGAGCGGGTGTGAGGTAGACGATGCTCGCAAACACTCTTTGCTTTTCGAGCTGTACCCTTGACTTGACTTGGTGTGAGAATGTCATGGGCTAGGAGTGTTTGAAGCTCAGGATTTCTTTGGATAAACTGATCAATTTCTCCAGCTTCTTTATATACATCGGGTGCGGCTTCCTTTCCCTTTAGGCTTTTTTCGAGAGTTTTGATTCGTTCGGTGCGTTCGCGGAATGTTTGAAGAGTGGTAAGGACCCTAGAATTAAAAAGGCCCTGATGGTGCAGCATTTCAAACGAGAAGAAGGGAGAGAGCCAAGCAGCCCCAGCAGCAATGGTCCCCTCTAGCGCGTGAAAGAGTTCGTTGATGACCTGTGCTTCGAGTTCACTCACTCTTGAGAAGCAGCGCTCATCGATCCAGTTGTTTTCATTGACCAAAGGCACTGTTCTCAGGGCAAGGTATCCGATCGCCTTTGAAATGTGAACGAGGGTCTTGAGCTGAATGAAGAGGGCTAAAGCGATTCGGTGGACGGTAGCAACGAGTGCGACGGCGGAGGTGGGGAAGCTGGCGAAGCGCCGAAGAAAAAAGTTGCCTACGGTGGTCAGTGGGTGGTCTAAGGAGTGGTTTTTCACTCCATCAGCAATCACCCATTCGTGAAATTGAGCAAAGCCTATATCTAATTGTCTGTTCATAGTTGAGTCCTATATCCATTTTATTATTTATTCTCATATCTTAGAGGGGGTCATCATCAAAAATGCTACGAACGACCTCACCGTCTGGTATGACTTTAAGATCAAGTTTTAGATTTTCTAACTTTTTAATCGCTTTCTGAACTTTAGGGTGATTTTCTCGAATCAGCTGTAGCTCATGAATGAGTCTCCCAATGGCGTCTGAAGGATCTTCAAGAGTGGGATTGAGAAAATGGTCCATAAATCTGGCGCTCGTTTTATCGTTGAGTGTTTCAATGAGCTGGAGGGCCGGTGCAAGACGCTGGAGCACGGTGGTCACTTCTCTAGCGTATTCGGCCGTTTGATTCAGATTAATGTCCACTTGTATGATTTGTTCTCGAGAGATGAGCCCATGGTTGTAAAAATGGTCGACGTCCTCGCTGACTGAGAGACGACGGTTTTCTAGGGTCTGGAGGCGGCTTCTGACTGCTTCGGCTGTCTCGAGATCAAGGGTCTCTTGCTGAAGGATTTCCATTGAGAGGACGGCTGTTGTATGCATGAGTTGTAACAACTCAAACGTGTCTAGGTGACTTTCCTTGACCACTCCTAGTTTTCGAAGGGCGTGCAGGGAGGCTGCGGGGTAGAGGAGTGTTAAGGGAAGAAGACAGAGGTAGGATCCCACAGTCACCACGTCATTCTTTAAGGCAATGAGATGTTCCCAGCAGCGTTTTCCATGTTCTGTGTCGAAGGAGGTGTGGAGTTCGAAAGGAAGTTGTGAAAGAAGCAGTCTCGTTGAACCGAGAAAAAAGAAGGCAGTGGATGCGAACAAGCGGTAGACCAAATCCATCACGGTGATCACCGTTCTCACCAGATGGTGGGCCATCATTGGAAGCGCCACAACTCGCCTTCCAAGAAATCGACCAACGGACCCGACGACTCCAAGTTCAACTTGAGGTATTCTGTCAGGAGAGTAGAGAATCAGGTCTTCTACAAGCCAGGTCTCTGGGCGAAGAAGTAAGTCTGTTCCTCCTTCTATCCAACTCTTTTCAACAGCCACTATTCCGCATCTCCAAAATTGCATCTAGATTATCTAGATTAAAGGAAATTTGCAATATTGAATAAATTATTAAATAATTATCTTTATTATAGAAAGAAAGCGATCTAATTACGCTTTTTCTTGATGGTATCTCGGTATTCGAGAATTTTGTAAACCACTTCATCAGGAGTGAGTGGGGTTGTGTCAATAATACAGGCATCATCTGCTTGTTTTAGGGGACTCGTTTCTCTCGTCGAGTCATATTCGTCACGCTTGTTGATTTGATCGAGGACTTGGTCGAGAGTCAAGGTCTCCTTCAATTCTGGGAATTTTTGGATGAGTTCCTTGAAGCGTCGCTCTGCGCGCACTTTGGCGTCACCCGTGAGGAAGATTTTCAGGTCTGCGTCGGGGAAGACGACTGTTCCCATGTCGCGGCCCTCGAAAATGGCGTTGACGCCGAGGGCGAGCTCTCTTTGAATTGGAACGAGGCTTTCACGTACGAGAGGGACTGCAGCCACTTCAGAGACAGCAGCAGAAATTTCAGGCTTGCGGATCGCATGCGTGACATCCTCTTCACCCACAAAATAGGACTTCTCCCCCATTTTCACTTTAATGTCGTATTCGAAGGTCTTGAGAAACTCGGCGAGGGCGGCTTCATCGTGGATATCGATCTTTTTTTCCTGGATGGCCCAAGTGATCGCGCGGTACATCGCACCAGTATCAAAATAGATATAGCCGAGCGTTTTCGCGAGTTTTTTGGCGACAGTGCTTTTTCCAGTTCCTACAGAACCGTCGATGGTAATGATCATAAGGAAGCCCCTTTAACCGTAAAATACACAAGAGGAAGAGTAAATACAAGAGAGTCGATCAAATCCATGAGCCCTCCTAATCCAGGAAGGCTGTTGCTGTCTTTGAGAGAGGCGTCCCGCTTGAGCAGAGACTCAGAGAGATCCCCAATGGGTGCGAGGACACCGATACTGAGTCCCAAGAAGATACGCATCCCTAAGGAAGGGGCAAAAGGAGCCATCCAGCTATTGATCAAGTGGGGGATAAAGAGGGCTCCGATCAGGGCGAAAAGGAGGCCTGATAGTGCCCCTTCGATCGTTTTTCGAGGACTCACTTCAGGGGCTAGGGGGTGCTTTCCAAAGAGGCGTCCGCCATAGTAAGCGAAGACGTCACTGAGCTTTGTGACAGTCAGCGTAAAGGCAACCCAGGCCCATCCGCTCTCTTCGTTTTCAAGAAAGAAGAAGGCGCTGGCCGGAAGAACGATATAGCAAAAGCCAAAGAAGGTTGTCGAGAGGTCTTGGATGGGTTTGGTTCCTTTGATCAGCTGGTAAACAAAGCAGCAGAAAAAAAAGAGAAAGAGAAGAAAGAGGGAGAGTGCGACACGGTCGGTGAGGAAGAGGGAGAGGAAAAAGAGAAAGGAGAAGAGAGCTCCGATCTGCTTCATCGGTTTTGCCCCTGTAGCTTCAGTGAAAGAGTAGGTTTCGTAGAGGGCGCCGACGGCAAGAAGAGAAGCGATCAAGTTAAGTGTCAGCGCTGCTTCTGGATGAGAGGTGAAGATAAAAAGCGTAATCATCACGGCCGTGACAAAAGAGCCGACGATGAGGCGTTGTAGGTCTTCAGAAAGAGCGGTCATTCTCCTCTCCTTTGTTCACGATTTTGGTATTCTACCATAGCTTGGAGTAAGTCTTTAGGAGAAAAATCAGGCCAGAGTGTTTTGGTGAAGTAAAGCTCTGTGTAAGAAAGTTGCCAAAGAAGGAAGTTGCTGAGTCGGTATTCTCCACCGGTACGAATCAAGAGATCAGGGTCGGGAAGAGCAGCTGTATCGAGTGCTGAGGAGAAGTTTTCCTCGCTCTTCTCGCTCATTTTTGAGGTGGCACGGAGGATTTCGCTCCGAGCACCGTAGTTTACAGCCAAAGTCAAGGTGAGATCGGAGGAGACGGAGGTGGCTTTTTCACTCACTTCGATCTGTTTTTGCAGCTCTTCTGGAAGGGAGGTACGGTCCCCAATGACTTTGAGGCGTACACCCTGGCTGATGAGCTCATCGGTGTAGTGTTGGATGAGGTCTTTGACCATCCCTAAAAGTGAGACCACTTCTTTCTCGGCTCGTTTCCAGTTCTCCGTAGAGAAGGTGTAAACGGTCAGGTATTTTACCCCCAGCTCTTTGGCGGCATAGCCGATTTGGACAAGGGCTTTGGCTCCCATTTTATGGCCGTTAAAAGAGGATTGACCATGTTCCTTTGCCCATCGTCTGTTCCCATCGGGGATGATCGCGATGTGCTTAGGTAGGGAGGTTTTTGAGAGCTCTTGAAGAGCCTCTTCTTTGTAGATCGTTGGCATCCACTAGTCCGTTTTCAAGAGTTTGACGAAGGCTTCCTGCGGGATACGGACTTTTCCGATTCCCATCTCCTTCATTTTGGCTTTACCCTTCTTCTGCTTTTCCCAAAGTTTCCGCTTACGGGTGATATCACCACCGTAACACTTGGCCGTGACATTTTTCGAAAGAGCAGAGATCGTTTCTCGAGCCACAATCTTTCCACCAATGACCGCTTGAATGGGAACTTTAAAGAGCTGTTTGGGGATCACGTCAGCGAGTTTTTTACAGACGGCACGCCCCTTCGACTCTGCTTTTTCTCGGTGGACAAGGAAAGAGAAAGCATCGACAGGCTCTTCGTTGACACGCATCTCCAGCTTGATGATGTCGCTCTCTTCGTAGCTGGCAAACTCATAATCAAACGAGCCGTAGCCGCGGGTGATCGATTTGAGCTTGTCGTTGAAGTCAGAGATGATCTCGTGGAGGGGAAGGCGGTAGGTGAGCATCACGCGGTGGGTGTCGAGCGTCTCCGTTTTAATGAGGTCGCCTCTTTTGTCCATCGCAAGAGCCATCACATTCCCCAAAAACTCACTCGGTGTGATCACATGCGCTTCCACCCACGGCTCTTCGATCCATGCAATGGTGGAAGGGTCGGGGTAGTGCACTGGGTTATCCACCTCTAAGATCTTACCATCATTGAGTGTGATTCGGTAAATGACAGAGGGAGCGGTCATGATGACGCTCAAGTCAAACTCGCGTTGCAGCCTTTCGAAGATGATCTCCAGATGGAGGAGGCCGAGGAAACCGCAGCGGAATCCAAAACCAAGAGACTGGCTTGACTCCTGCTCGATATGGAGGGCGGCGTCATTCAGTTGGAGCTTATAAAGCGCCTCACGGAGCGCTTCGAAGTCAGAGGTGTCGACGGGGTAAATCCCCGCAAACACGACTGGTTTAATCACCTGGAATCCAGGGAGCGCTTCGGGGGCTTTGTGTTTTTGATGCGTGATCGTATCCCCAATCTTCACATCACTGCTATTTTTGATGTTGGCAATGATGTAACCCACTTCCCCAGGCTTCAAGCTTTCGGTCGCTTTCTGCTTGGGGGCAAAGACTCCCACTTCGAGCACTTCGAAATTCTTTTTCGTCGCCATCATCTCGATGAGGTCGCCTTTTTTGATCTCGCCACTCATCACACGGACATAGGTCAATACACCGCGGTAAGTGTCGTAGTGGGAGTCAAAAACAAGCGCGCGGAGAAGGTCGTCTTCCGGGGCGCTAGGCGGAGGGATGTCGGTCAGGACACGCTCTAAAATCTCTGGAATTCCCACACCTTGCTTTGCCGAGGCAAGGACAGCTTCATCTGCAGGGATGCCGACGGCTTCTTCAATCTGCGACTTGACCTCTTCGACGTTCGCTGCCGGGAGATCGATCTTATTGATGACAGGAATCAGCTCGAGGTCGCGGTCGACTGCAAGATGGACATTGGCCAGTGTCTGCGCCTGCACTCCCTGACCCGCATCGACTACCAGAAGCGCTCCCTCACACGCCGAAAGAGACCTAGAAACCTCATAAGAGAAGTCGACATGGCCAGGTGTATCGATCAAGTTGATCTGATACGTCTCCCCATCCTTCGCTTCGTAATACATCGTCACCGGATGCGCCTTGATCGTGATCCCGCGCTCCCGCTCCAGCTCCATGTCGTCCAACACCTGCTCCTGCATCTCCCGTTTCGCTAACGTCTTCGTCAGCTCCAACAAGCGGTCAGCAATCGTCGACTTCCCATGGTCAATATGGGCAATGATGCTAAAATTACGGATTTTGTCTCTATCGTACTTTGTCATAAAAGAAAAATTGCCGACGGTGGGACTCGAACCCACACCAAGTTGCCTTGAGCAGATTTTGAATCTGCCGCGTCTACCATTCCGCCACATCGGCCTTTTGAATCGCTCTAGACTCTAGATCTTTTTTCCTCATGGGACTTTTTCGCCCGCCCCCTACTGGAACAGTATGTGGCTCGTGCGAAAAAGCCCCCTGCGAAAAAAATCTCAAAGAGTCTAGAGCGATTCATATCCCTCAATCTCTTTCGAGCTGAGCGATTCAGTTCGGTGTGAGATTATAGGGGGAAAACGCTTATTTCTAAAGAAAATTCAGGGATCGTGTAAAGTTCGGATTTGAACATGAATGAGCCAAGAAACCGCCTCAACCTCAGCCAAGGCCTCTCTCGGGAGGAGTTGCACTCGCGTGTCGCCGAACACCTGAGCCCGGCCGATACCGCTTTTAACGAAAATCTCACAGTGGGGGAGCTCCTCCAGTGGATCCAGGCCGAGGGGGACCCCAATACGATCAGCTACTTCTATACTGTAGATGACAAGGGAAGGCTTCAGGGGATCGTCTCTACAAGAGACCTTCTTTTCTCCCGCTCAGATGCCTCATTGAAAGAGATCGCTTCGAGCTCTGTCTCCTCGCTCCGTGCAGAGGAGAGCGTCGAGGAGGCTCTTAAAGAAATGGACCAGTATAAGTTACTGGCTTTACCTGTTTTAGACTCTGAGGGAATGCTGTTGGGCGTCTTTTCAGTGCCTTTTGATGAGCCGATCGTCTTTGATAAAGTTCCCACTGCGGAAGAGCGGATGGCACAGGATGTCTTCCAGCTGGTGGGGATGACCGTCGAGCAGGGGAGCCTGATCTCCAGCCGTAAGGAGTGGCGCCTTCGGATGCCTTGGCTCCTATGTAACCTTTTTGCAGGGATTGTCTGTGCTCTGATCGCCAGCCACTTTGAGTTCCTTCTTGCGAGTGTTGTTGTCGTCTCGGTCTTTATTCCACTGGTTCTCACTCTTGGAGAGTCGGTCGCGATGCAGTCGATGACACTCAGCATGAGTCTGTTAAGGGCGGGTCCTGTCCCGTGGTCGCAGGTGGGAAGCCGAGCCTGGAGGGAGCTAAAAACCAGCCTGCTCCTCTCACTCAGCTGCTCTGTCTTGGTGGGAATTGTCTATTTCTCTTTCTTCGAGGGGGGAAATGGGGCCCTCCTCGCCATTTCCCTCAGCTTGATCATCTCGATGGCGATCGCAACGGTCATCGCCGCTCTTGTGCCCTTGGTTCTCCATCTCCTCAAGCTCGATCCCACGGTCGCTGCTGGCCCGATCGTCCTCATGGTGGCTGACATCAGTGTTACCGCCATCTACCTCACCACTGCAATGATGATTCTGACTTAGTTCTGACAACTTTCGTTTGTGACTAAATCTGATCAATCTATTTTTTAATTTCTAAAGGATTCTTTTTAATTCAATTTTATAAATCTTTAATTTATTGATTGTTAAGTGTTTATATGTATAATTAACCGCTTATGAACTCAATAACAATTGTAAATTTATCGAAAGCGATTCGGTATTTTGAAAAGCATGGAGCTGAGATCACGCGGAATGAGGTGGCTGTTGAAGCTGTCGCTCAGGCTCTCTTGCTCTTAGGGAATCGCCCTGATAACCCCTTTGCAGTACGTGTACTCTCTTATCTGCGCTTGGAGAATCTACAAACGCACCCTCGCTGTTTTAAGTACCTTCATCTCTTTGAGCGAGTGTTGAATGTGGGGGACCCCTGTCAGCGTGTGATACTTTTATCCGGTGGGAGAGACTTTTATCTCTTTTCTAGAAGGAGTCAATTCCTCGACTCACCGTATCTCGTCGCTAGTATGGAAATCGACCAGAATGAGACGGGCACACACCGCATCAATCTAGAAAGCGAACTCGACCGTCGTGAGCTTGCGGTTTGCTCCCAGCTGCTCATCATTCAGGATTTTCGTCGTGAGTGGTTTAAAAGACAGAACTGGTATGCGATCAGTTGCCTTGCAGATCGGTTACGTAGCCGAGATTTAAAAGACCTCTTGGAGCTCTTTATGGCACGGGAAAACAATCGCGATCCCCTCTTTGCAAGTGCTTGCCCTGTGAGCTATATGCGTTGTCAGGAGCTGCAGGAAAAATATGGGTTTAGATTTTCTGAGAGGCAACTCTTCGATATCTATCGCACCGACGTCGACTTTTACAACAGCGTTTGCCCAGAACTTTTTAGAAAGCGCTATTCCAGGATCCGTCCTGAACGACCTTTCGAATTGCAACTGCGCCAAGCGCTGGCTCTATTTAAGACGATGGAGGGTCAATCCTTGACTCTCTCCAACCGCTCTTTCCCCAGAATTCCTGAAGAGGCCGTCTTGGCGATGGGCCGCAGCTATATGCGAAAGATTGAGCCCCTCGTGCAGATGCGAAGACCCGGATCTCCTGTAGAGGAGGTGCTGGTTTCACATGCGAAGGGAACTGTTCCTCCAGACTTTCAGAGGCGCACACTAGAAGTGATGGTGCTTCTTGAAAAGGTTGGTGGAGAAAAACTCTCACCTCTCCAAAGGAGTGGGGTTGTCGCGTTTAGGGAAGACCTGCAGAGGTGGCCTCCTTTTCTAACGGTGATGCGGTTCGAAAACTGTCGACTGGAAAAGCTCCCTGACTCACTTCCTGTTTTTCTTGTTGAATTGGTGGTAAAAAAAGCTAAATTGAAGAGAGTGCCAGCTACACTTCCGCCCTTATTAAAGATTTTGGATCTTTCTCAGAATCCACTGCGCTCACTTCCACAACTGCCTCCCTTTTTAAGAGACCTTCGAGTCTCAGGTTGTTGCTTTGAAGAGGTGCCTCGCTTACCCGGAACGTTGACCCGGCTCGACATGTCCATGAATTTTATCCGTCGAATTAGATCTCCTCTCCCACGCTCACTGAACTCGGTCAACTTGGCAGGTAACCTGCTTCAAGTGATGAGCGCCTCCGATTTCCCAGGAGTGCTGCGACTCGATCTTTCAGACAACAAAGTCGAACGAGTAGAAGGCCCTCTCTCACCTGCATTAGAGAGTTTGTCGCTTGCATCGAATCAGATGACCGAATGGACGTTAAAATTTTCTAGATTGCGATTCCTTGATCTGCAGGGAAATCCTTTTCATGAATTGCAAGAAGGGTCAAAAAATTTAATAATTCAGAGCGCGTAATAGGTGTTTTTATGAATTCTATAAAACCAAGTTGCTTAGTGAGCTCAATTCATCTGATTCATATGAAAGGTGGATCGAAGGACTTGAGAAAATCTTTTTTAGCTGATCTCGTTCGACAGCTCTTCTTCGTAGGGGAAGGAGCCCTTCAACAATCACCTCGAGTGGTTCGCGCGTTTGAAATGTATTTAGAAACTCATCCAAGTGCTTTTGAATTCATTCAACGGATAGAAAGTGCCTCGGGGGTTAAAGATCCCCTTTGTATGATCACTTTTCAGTCATCCTCTTCAACGTATACCTTCTTTTGTCGTCAAAGTGTGTTGCACCGGTCGACTGCTTTTCAAAAGAGAAAGAAAGGGGGCAAAACAGTAGAGTTCCATCTGAACTTTGAGGGAGAAATCAAGAGACATGACTTGAAGCTCCTCTCTAGATTTCTACGAATGGATAAGTATTCTTCTTCTCTCTTTGCACCGCAGCGCTGGGAATTGCTGATGTGGTTCGCTCGTCAAGTGGGAAACCGAGATCTGCTTGACGTTGTTTGTATCAATGAAGTCTCAACAGTGAATCGAGATAGAGTCAGAGCCCACTCGCCCGTGACTTTCGCAAGGTGTGTGGAGCTTCAGCGAAAATACAAATTTTCGATTGGAGAGTCTTCTTTGTTTGCACTTTTTGGGGATGTTGTAGAATTTCACCACCAAGTTGGTAGAACTCTTTTTGGAGAGCGGTTTGTTTCTTTTAATAGAAACCAGCCATTTGCTTCTCAGATGGAGTGTGTTCGAGGGCTCTTTGAAACTTTGGGGAGTCGTACGGTGATCTTACGCTACAGCCCGGTAAGATCGATTCCTAAAGAAGTGACTCAGGCACTAGAGCTCTCCATGGTTCCAGTGAATTTAATTTCCATCACATCATGTCATATCGAGAGGCTCCCATGCCGCCTTCCCTCTACATTGACTGAACTCAGTTTACCCGGTTGTAGAGTGAGAAGTGTCAGGGCGGGAGATCTTCCTCGTTCATTAAAAAAATTAGACCTCCAAGCAAATCCTTTAAGTCAGATCTCAGGTCGATTTCCTCCGTCACTAGAAGAGCTGCTTCTAGATCAATGTGCTTTGCAGAAAGTGCCAGAAAACTTACCCATGGGGTTAAGACGGCTCAGTTTGAGTTACAATCGTATTCGCGTTGTAGGTGATTTTTTACCTCATGCACTCTCGCATGTGAATCTCCTTGGAAATCAGCTGACACGCTGGAGGACTCAGTATTTCACGGAAGTGACTCACTTAAACTTGGCAGGGAACCGTATCAGCGTCATTAAAGGGAGGATTCCCCCTCTAATGGAAGAACTGGATTTGACGTGGAATCGACTCACTCGTTTTCCCTCTCGTGTTCCAAACTCGCTACGCAACCTGGATTTGAGGTATAACTGGATTCAGTCCGTTTCTTTCTGGCCCCATAGAGGGCTCCAGGTCTTACTGTAGAAGACTCGTGACGGTGTCGAGGAAGTCTTTCGCAAGCACGTCGCAGTGCTCGATGCCGAGGTCGACCGGGGAGTCTTTCTCGTCACGGACTTCGACATAGAGCTTGATCTTGGGTTCTGTCCCAGAGGGGCGGATGGTGAGTTTGATTCCTCCTTCAAGATGGAAGATCAAGACGTTCGATTTGGGGAAGTCGAGGGGGGCAACCTCTCCGCTCTCTAAGTTCTTTTGTTGCCCAGTGAGAAAGTCGTCGGTCCGGACAATTTTTGATCCGAGAATTTCTGCAGGAGGAGCGTCTCTTAACCGTTTCATGGCTTTTTCCATCGCTTCACGTCCCGCTTTGCTCTCTTCAAAATTGACCGACTTGAGGTGAGAGCGGTAGACACCGTATTTTTTGTAGAGGTGGTGAAGACAGTCGACCAATGTTTCGTTTTTCAATTTGGCATTCAGTGCGACTTCAGCAAGGAGCGCACAGGCAATGACAGCGTCTTTGTCGCGTGCATACGTGCCAAGGAGATATCCGAAAGACTCTTCACATCCAAATAGAAACTCTTTTTCGCCGCTTTTCTCCCAGTTGGTCATCTTTTGGCCAATATATTTGAAACCAGTGAGCACATCGAGACAGTCGACTTTCCAATAGGTGGTGATGGCGCGGAGGAGTTCTGTCGTCACCATCGATTTCACCACACACATTTTGTCATTCACTTTTGCATGTTCGAGAAGGTGTTCAACACAGATGGCAGCGATCTCGTTTCCGGTGAGGATATGGATGGTTCCCGCGTGGTTGACCACGCAGCCAACACGGTCGCTGTCGGCATCGGTGGCGAGAAGGAGGTCGGCGTTCTGCTCAAGAAGCTGCTGAATGCCGAGCTTGAGCGTAGAGGCTATTTCAGGGTTGGGGGCAACGACGGTGGGAAAGGTCCCATCGGGTACGCTCTGCTCTTGGACGATCGACTGGTTGATGAAGCCCCACATGGCAAGCGCTTTGGGAACCATCGTCACCCCTGCACCATGGAGGGGAGTGTAGACGATCTTGAGCTCTTCTCCTTTTTGTAGGTTGACCTCAGGAGTCGACTGAAGGGGGCTGATCGCATCAAGATAGGCTTCGTCTATTTCGCTGCCGAGGGATTCAATCAGGGGGGAGTCAGCTGGAGCGAGGGCAATTTCGTCCAAGTTTTCGATTTGCGTCACCTCACTGACGATGCCTTTATCGTGGGGGGGGAGCACCTGTGAGCCGTCGCTCCAATAGACTTTAAAGCCGTTGTACTCGGGAGGGTTGTGCGAGGCGGTGATCATGATTCCGGCGGTGGCTTTTTTATGGCGGACGGCAAAGGAGACGATGGGTACGGGACGCAGCTCTTCAAAAAGGTGGACGGTGATGCCTTCTTGAGCCAGGACACGTGCGGCTTCCGAAGCAAACTCTTTTGAGTGGAGGCGGGAGTCGTAGGAGATGACGACGGAGGGATGGGCAATCCTATTCTTTTTAATATAGCGGGCGAGACCAAGGGCTGCTGCGCGGACGGTGTATTTGTTCATCCGGTTGGTGCCAGGGCCCATGAGACCGCGCATCCCACCGGTTCCAAATTCAAGGCGTTTATAAAAGGCATCGACAACCTTTTCGGGAGAGGTTTCTTTGATTTCACGGATGGCGCTCTTTGTCTCTTCGTCGAAGGCGCCGCTTAGCCATTGGTTGACTGTGACTTCAATCTCTTTTGGTAGTGCAGATAGGGCTTTTCCCATGAATGATCTCCCTGAGGGTTTCTCCCATCGATCGAAAGAGTTGTTCGGCTTCCCGGTTACGGGAGTGGAATGCCGCGGGAAGACCCTCTTCGCCGCCTTCACAGATCTCTTCTAGGATAGGAACGCTTCCCAAAAGGGGAAGCTGTAGTTGTCCAGCTAGTTTTTTTCCTCCCTCTTTACCAAAAAGAGAGTAGACTTGACCTGTCTCAGGGGCACGAAAACCTGCCATATTCTCTACAATCCCCAAAAGAGGAATTTCTAGCTGATCAAATGAGTGGATCGCCTTGATCACATCGACCAGGGCAGCGGACTGAGGTGTGGTGACAACCACAGCACCGTCAATTTGGATCAGCTTGCTGAGGGAGAGGGGAACGTCCCCTGTTCCAGGCGGGAGGTCGACTAGAGCCACGTCAAGCTGACCCCATTCTACGCCGTGGGTCATTTTCTGCAACATGCCATGCAACATCGGTCCTCTCCAGAGGACGGAGCGCGCCTCTTCCAGAAAAAAGCCGATCGAAAGCAGCTTGACGCCGAATTTACTAAAAGGAAGGAGGATCTCCTCTCCCTCTTTGCCGAGGGTGACAGGAGGGCTCATCTCGCGAAGGCCTGCCATCAAGGGAAGAGAGGGTCCGTAGAGGTCGGCATCGAGGAGGCCCACTTCGAGACCCAAAAGAGAGAGGGCAACGGCCAAGTTCAAGGAAACGGTCGATTTCCCTACGCCGCCTTTACCGGAGCCCACGAGGATAGTCTGTTTTGCTAGCCTGGGCATTTCATGGGTACTCGTAAAACTGTCGCAAAATGCTTCTTCGCCCCCTTCAACAGAACTCCTTCTCGGAAAGGGTGCAAGACCCTTCCCTTCGAGAGAGTTTTGTCGAATTTGCCGAGCATTTTGTCCCATTTTCACAAGTCCTCATGAAATATCCAGGCTAACTGTTTTTGCACTTCTCAATCGTTTCAAATGAGATCAAGTCTCCCTCCGAAGAGATCCCTTCGCAGTGCTCTGCCTCGGCTTCGAAGCGCTCTTTTGATTCGAGCAGCTCAGGCCAAAAAGGATAGGTACGGCACTGTTTGGGGCGGACGGAGTAGATCTGACACGCCTTCTCTTTTAAAAAGACGCAATCGTAGTTCTCTCCTTTTTCGAGCAGAGAATAGCGTTTGCCGACTTTTCTCACATACTTTTTTGAAAAGGTATCGAGATCGATGCCGAGATGTTCGGCCATTTGTGCAATTTCTTCGGGGGTGACCCAGGTATATCCTGGAGATCCAGTACAGCAGCCTCCGCAGCCGGTGCACTTAAAGTGCAAGCCTTCGCTATACCAGGGTAAAGAAGAGATTTTACTCTCCTCGTTTGAGGGCCTGACGGACTCCTGCAACCACAAAGAGGACAAGGAAAACCGTACAGACGATTCCCACGACCGTGACTTCAAGAACCAAACTCGCCAGGCAAGGCATCATATGAAGGAACTCCAATCTTTACGTGTATATGTCCACGTATTAGCAGGAGCTCTTTGTCGTTCTAAGCCTTCTCCAAGCTTTTTTGCGATGAGAGGAGCCCACATAGCCACTTCAGAAGAGACGGTGTATTGTCGAGTCTTACCATTATCAATACGGACGCTAAGGATGTTTCCATCACGTTTAACAACACAATCGGTCGTTGCTTTAAAAAGTTTGGCTGTTCTAGGGCCAGTCGCGCTTTCGTCGTCGACTCCTTCTTCACGTACAATAGAAAACTGGACGGGATTAGAAGTTGTGACTTGTAACATATGAACCTCCATTAGTTTCGCGTTGCTCGTATTATATAAGATAAGGCTCTCTTTTTCAATTGTTTTTCTCTTTTGAGATTATCTTGCGATGCTCTATACTCTTGTTCAAAAAAATCTTTTAACGGTGAAAAGCATGCAAAGACAACGAGAACATTGGGGATCGCAGTTAGGTTTTATCTTAGCTGCCGCAGGATCAGCAATTGGACTAGGAACCCTCTGGAAATTCCCTTACGTCACAGGGCAAAACGGAGGGGGGCTCTTTGTCTTTATCTATGTCTTTTGCACCTTTTTCGTCGCCGTTCCACTCTTTATGGCTGAATTGATGCTCGGACGGCGGGCCCAAAAGGGGGCTGTGGGGACTTTTGGTGTCCTCTCAAACGAGTCGGTGGCTTGGAAAACCGCGGGGTGGATGGGGGCGATGGCCTCTTTTCTCATCATGACCTACTACAGTGTCCTGGCAGGGTGGGGCCTCAACTATATCTTCATGTCCCTCAGTCAGTTCTATGTAGGGAAGAGCTCGAATGATATCATTGAAATTTTTAATTTACTCCAAACTTCTCCCGACATCACCCTCTTTTGGCAGTGGGCTTTTATTGGTCTGACCATCGGGTTGGTCTATCCGGGAATCCGTCAAGGGATCGAGTACTGGAGTAAATTCATGACCAGTGCTCTTTTTGTCATCCTTGTGGGACTCTGTATCTATACGTTGACTCTAGAGGGCTTCTCCGATGCGATCCACTTCCTCTTCTCTTTTTCAACTGAGCGCTTCAAGCCCTCAGGGATGCTAGAAGCCTTGGGCCTCTCCTTTTTCACTATGAGTTTGGGACAGGGGATTATGATCACCTACGGAAGTTACTTGCGCCGTGAAGATGACATCCCTAAAACAGGGCTCATTGTCGGCTCGACCATCATTTTGGTGGCAGCTCTTGCTGCAACGACGATTTTTGCCGTCCTCTTTACCTTCGACCAGCCGCCGGAGTCGGGACCTGGTTTGGTCTTTAAGGCGTTGCCTCTCCTTTTCTCAAGGCTGCCTGGATCCCTATTCTTCTCTGTGGCTTTTTTCACCCTCTTTGTCTTTACTGCACTGACTTCGGCTATGCCTTTGGTCGAGGTGGTGGCTGCGAACTTCATGGATCTCCTCGGATGGTCGCGGAAGAAGGCGGTCCTCCTTGTTGGACTGGCTTGTCTACTTTTCGGAATTCCTTGTGCACTTTCTTGGAGTGGGCTGCTCTTTGCCAACTGGGAAGCGATCTATGGAAAAAATTACTTCGCTACCGTTGACGAGCTGGTGGCAGTCTGGATCATTCCCTTAACGGGACTCATGACCGCTCTATTCACAGGGTGGAGGCTAGACAAGGAGATGTTGAAAGAAGAGTTTCAAACAGGCTCCATCTTTGGTTGTCTTTGGACCGTGTGGTTTTTCTTTATCCGCTACCTCGTGCCTGTGGCGATCTTTTTGATCCTTTTGCAGATGGCGGGGATGGTGAACATCGATCAATGGACGGGAGTCTTAAAATGAATCCAGCAAAAAACACCTTTCAGCAAGTGGTATCAGATCCGACTTTAAGAGATGGATACCTGAATGCACCTGCAGAGATTGCGAAAATCCCCGTCGACCCTTCTGAGAGAATGACACTAGGGGAGTTTGCTGATTATTTTAAGAGTATTGGTGAGTTCCAACCAGGTCCTGATGGACAGCCTGGTCCGAAGCATCAGCTTGCTGAGAGAACCATCAATGGACGGAGTGTACGCGTTTGGGTCACGAGCCAAGATGAGGCAAATCAATCTTATGGGTGGGGTTGGCTACCTGAGGGAATGAATCGCTGGGCTAGTGGGGCCTCTCTTGAGGACTTTCTCTTCCGCGTGTTGCGAACGGCCCATGTGGCGATGCAAGTCCTTTCCGAAACTGAGACGCACTACCCGGGAATGGTTGACACTGAGCGTGCGGCTTTTATGAGTGCTTCAAATGCTCTTTATTTAGCGATGGACTACTCCATTCAAGGTTTACGCGTTTATAGGGATTCGACTTACAAAGGCCACGTGAGTCACACTGTAATTGCTCAAACCATTGCCACGATTTCTGCTGGGGAAGACTCCTATCTAAATCGTGTCGATCAAGTCATCAAAACATGCGAAAGGATGGGTGAGGCTCGATCAAACGAGGAAGAGCGTCCCGAAGCCAAACTGCACATGAGTGAACATTTTGAGGAGTGTAGGGATAGACATCCGTTTACTTTGGATCAATGGAATGGGATTGATCAGAAGCTGTGCGATGGAAAGTTAAAAAAAGTGGATGAACCCTGTTTCCTCTCCGCTGAAGAGAGTGGACTCGGATTCCCTGTTTTAATCACAAAAGAGGGAACCCCGATTGTGGTGAATATGGGACAGGTCGATCCTGAAACAGGAATTGGGGATGCTAAGCTTTATTACATCGGTCATGGAAAGTATAGAGAGGCTTACTATGGAGCTGTGACGATGGGGGCCTCTTATCACGCTAGTGAGCGATTTCTGGTGAGTGTTCGAGATTTGAGTTCCAAGGCGAAAACGGCACTTGGAGGGTTAGCCTATGAGCAACCGCACTTTAAAACAAAAGAGCATAATGGACTTCCCAATGTCCAACTCCATCATAAAACTCCTCATCAGCGCCACCTGGTCGTTCCATTTTACGACATGGGTCCTCTTGCACGTTGGGAATCGACTGAACTCTCAGAAGCGCAAAAGTTTTGGATTTTTTCGGATGTGATGTTAGCACTTCAGGTCCTCCACGAAGCCGGTTTCCACCATGGCTGTATCTCTGCACAGCAGATCTTTCTAGAGAATGAGTCTAAGACAGCTATGGGGCGTCAAGGAACCGTTGCTGCCTCTCTTTTAGGACACGATTTTTTAAGTTGGGGTCAACAGGACACCTCTGTCCTCTTTCAAAGCTTGCATGCTGACTTAAACCTTCTGATGGAAAGAGCAGGGCTGGGTGGACGCGTCGATCCAAAAAAATCGGACCTCTATTCTCTCGGTTCCACCATGTGGAAGATGATCGAGGGTACCGACCCTCTCCCTATGCAAAGGCGGGGAGAGTATAACAGGGTTCTCGGTCTGATTCTGAAAGAGTTCAATTTGGAAAGAGAGAAGCTCGACCCTAAAACCCTCAACTTTTTAAGACGAGCTGCGATCCTTCTTTATGACAACGATAAAGAACCTCTAAAGAAAATGGGTGAGCTGCCTGAGGGACCCTTGGGGCCGAAAATCCACAGCCTCTTTGGACCTTCTTGTCCGATCCGGTTCACCAGAAGAAACTTCTCAGCTCTAAAGCAGCCTGACCCTGGGAGCTTAGCCTTCATTGCTTATAGAATGATGGATACAGAGGCCGCTCGCCCCGATGCGGGGGTCATCAGGAGTATGTTGGAGCGCTATAAGCAAAGGCATCCTGAGTTTGATCTCGCCAAATAGACTTTTTCTCTTGAGAATTAGCCTCTAAAGGAGTATCCTATTCCTGATAATAAACAACTCCAAAAGGAAGGAATATGACTAGAGTCCGGATTCGCCCAGGTGAGCCGATAGACAAAGCCCTAAGAGCGCTAAAAAAGAAACTTGATAAAGAAGGTGTGATGAAGGCTGTTAAAGCACATCGTTTTCACCTGAAACCCTCTATCAAGAAGCGCGCGAAGTCTAAAGCTGCGAAGAAGTACCAACGGCAGCGGTAAGGGCCTTTACCGCTCCCCATTCCTTTCTACTTACTAACCTAAATATTAGCCGCATTTGCGAGGTTTTTTTATGTCTGAATACTATGAGTTACTCGATGTTACTAGAGACGCAACTCCAGACCAGATTAAGAAAGCTTACCGTAAAAAGGCTCTGAAGTACCATCCCGATAAAAATCCCGGCGATCCTGAAGCGGAGAAGCGCTTTAAAGAGATCTCTGAGGCCTATGAGGTCCTCAGTGATGAGAAGAAGCGTGAGCTCTATGACCGCTATGGAAAAGCGGGTATTGAAGGGATGGGAGCGGGTGCCGGAGCAGGTGGTTTCTCCTCTATGGAAGAAGCCCTCCATACCTTCATGGGAGCATTTGGCGGCATGGGCGGTGGTGACACCATCTTCGAGTCCTTCTTTTCTGGCGGACCCAGCGGAGGAGGAGGGGGGCGTACTCAAGCCCGACCCGGAGTTAGCAAACGCGTCAACATGACGATCAGCTTTAAGGAAGCTGCCACAGGGTGTGACAAAGAGCTCGTCATCACCAACAATGTTTCCTGTAACACCTGTCATGGAAGGGGGTCGACCTCTTCAGAAGGCATTAAAACCTGTCCAAAATGCCGTGGTTCTGGTCAAGTCTTTGAGCAGCGCGGTTTCTTCAGCATGTCGGCGACCTGTGCAACCTGTGGGGGTACAGGCCAACAAATCATGGACCCTTGCAACACGTGTAAAGGGCGCGGTGTGGTGAAAGACAAGCAGCATGTCAAGGTGCATATCCCTGCGGGAATCGACACAGGCATGCGTCTTAAAGTTGCAGGGTATGGAGATGCGGGTACAGGCGGTGCTCCAGCCGGAGACCTATACGTTTTCGTCCAAGTCGAGCCCCATGAAGTCTTTGAGCGTAGCGGTGATGATGTGCTTCTCGATCTGCCGATCAGCTTTCCAGAAGCAGGACTCGGCTGTAAAAAAGAGGTGCCTTCTGTCCTTGGGCACACCTGCCGTATCACGATTCCTGAAGGGACACAAAACGGTAAAATTTTCCGTGTGCGCGGCGAAGGATTTCCCAATGTCCATGGTTCTGGTAAAGGGGATCTACTTGTCCGCATTTTTGTTGAAACGCCTACAGGTCTTTCAAGTGAGCAGAAAGAGCTCTTAGAGTCTTTCGGAAAGCTCGAGACCCCCAAAAACCTTCCCCAAAGCCGTTCTTTCCTCGATAAGATCAAGGATTTCTTTTCCCCCGCTTAGCCTGGACACTTTCTGACCACATGAATATCCAGCCTAACCTCCCTATTTTGAGAGAGGGTGGCATGGTTGATGCTTAACTCCCTTTCAGAAATGAAAGAGGAGGTCCAAAATGCACAGCCCCTATGCCCGAGAGGAAGAGTTTACAGAGAAAGAGCGCGCTGAGGAGTGTCTGAGGGAGCTTCAGTCACTACTGGGCTCTTTAGACTCGATGTATGAGGAGGGCGTCCTCCTCTATGATATCTCAGAACATCAGCTGAAGAGTGTGCGCGACGCTGAGCGTTGGAGTGAAGGTCTGAGCTGGAGCGACTCCGTCACCGACATCCGATCCCTGGAAAGGGACCTGAAGGTATTGTTTCATGATCTGACTGAATACGCCAATAACACCCGTCTTCCGTTGGATGAGCGCACCAAGATCGCTGAGCGTCTCCGCCTTCTTTCGAAAGAGTACCAGAGCTTAACCAAAGACATTCTCTCTCCCTTCGACCAAATGAAAAGGCGTGTCCGTTCTGAATTAGAGGATGTCGAGAAAGAGCACCCGAAACTGCTCCAAAAGACGGTGCATGCCTTCAACAGCCACCGCGAGTCGAAAGTCGTCTATCACCCTGATCTCGTTTTTGATCGAGCACTTGCCCTGGTCAACTTGATTGGAACTTCAAAACGTATTGGAGAGTTGGACCGTCTTCAGGAACTCTTTGAAGAGGGATTTATCCATTTACGGACCTGCTTACCTCTCTCTGATCAGGAGCTGCATGAGATGATCGAAGAGATTGTCGAGAAGCGCTGTCATGACTACATTCTGGGTCTCGCCATTCCTGGTGAAAGGCGCGCCGTCTCTTCGATTGTGACATCCCTATTGAAGCGTAGCCATGTCGATCGCAAGCGCCATAAAGAGTTTCTGCTGGACGCAGAGAGACTCTATATGAAGCTCACACTTGCCGGCTGTCATTTTCATAAACATGGGGCAGTGGTTTTAGGTGAGGAGGGAGCTTCGATCGATGAGCTGATTCCGAGTGATGACCTCTTTTTTGAGGAGGTGATTGATGAAGTAGAAAGGGCAGTACAAATCGACTTCCCTAACGTGGCTCTTACCGATCGTGAGTGGAAGAAGCAGCTCCTGCTAGCTCTTCACGAAGAGGCGGAGTGGAGGGTGAAGACTCTCGAGGCTCTGGATCGGTACAAAAAGCAAAAGGCTCACTGATCGTCTCCTGTGGGGCGACGACAAGGTCGAGGTGAAGGCCTCTTTCGGAAAGAAGGTGTTCGACCACACTCTGAGCTGTTTCATGGCTGTTGCATTCTGAAGAGAGGTGTGCAAGGTAGACGCGCTGCAGCTCAGGATGCCAGATTTCTGACAAAAGTTTTCCACACTCCTCATTCGATAGGTGGCCAAAGCGGCTCAGGACGCGGTTTTTATAAACGTGAGAACGCGGGCAGGCATGCACCATCGAAGGCTGGTGGTTGGCTTCAAGATAGAGGAGGTGGCACCCCTCTAGTTCGCTCCTTACCACATTGGTCACAAAGCCGAGATCGGTACAGATTCCTAATTTCGTTTTCCCAAAAGTGATCGTGAAAGCGACGGGGTCGAGCGCGTCGTGTTGAATGGAGAAGGGGCGGATGAGGAGGTCTTGGAATTCGAACGGTTCAGAGCTGCAGAAGACTTTAAGAGGAGGAAAGGAGCCAAAAGTGTTCGCGATTCCTTTCGCAGTTTCACTGTTGGCAAAGACTGGGATGCCTTCTCGGTACGAGAGGACTTTCAGGCCGGTGATGTGGTCACTGTGTTCGTGGGTGACGAGAACGGCGTCGATGTCCGAAAGCTCGACACCAATTTCATTGAGACGGGTCTTAATCGCTTTTCCAGAGAGTCCGGCGTCGATCAAGATTTTGGTTTCAGGAGTCCCCAGGTAGAGGCAGTTGCCTTTTGATCCGGAGCCTAAAGGGCAAAATCCGATCACTCCGTCTCTCCAGCTTTAGCAAGGACAACCCGCCCTTTAGATCCTTCTTGCGGGCCGACGACCCCATTTTCTTCAAGCTGGTCCATCAGGCTCGCCGCACGCGCGTAACCGATTTTGAGCTTTCTCTGTAAAAAGGTCGTTGATGCATTGCCGGTTGAGATGACAACATCCAGCGCTTGGTCGTAGAGGGCGTCTTTGTCAGAGGGGCGTGGGTCAAAGAGGTCCGCACCGGAGGAGGCTGAGATCGATTTAAACGAAGGGATGAGGTAGTTCGGTGGCGTCTGAGCAGAGATGCTTTCGATACTCGCTTGGATATCTCCATCGCGGATGAAGACCCCCTGGACACGCTCCAAGTTCGAAGTGCCTGGAGGAAGGAAGAGCATGTCTCCATTTCCAAGAAGCTGTTCTCCACCGCCCGAGTCGAGGACGATCTTACTGTTGATTCCAGATGAGACTTTAAAGCAGATACGTGTAGGGAAGTTGGCTTTGATCAATCCGGTGATGACCTCTCGCGAGGGACGCTGGGTTGCGAGGATGAGGTGGATTCCTACCGCACGGGCCATCTGTGCAATCCGTGCAATCGGGGTCTCGATATCGTATGTTGAGACCATCATGAGGTCGGCAAGCTCGTCGATGATTCCCACCATGTAGGGAAGTTTTTTCGGGACCTCGATATTGAGTTCTGCTTCCTTCTCTTCATCAATTTTTCGGTTGTTGAAGGCTTCAATGTTTCTCAAGTGGAGGCGGTTGAGGATCTCATACCGCTTCTCCATCTCCTTCACAAGCCACTGCATCGCCGTATAGGCTTCTGCGGGGTCTGTGATCACAGGTGCAATCATATGAGGAAGCTTACTGTAGGGGGTGAGCTCGACTTTCTTTGGATCGACCATCAGCATCTGGATCTCATCGGGACGAGCCGTGTGGATGATGGACATCACGATGGTGTTGATGCAGACCGATTTACCCGAACCGGTGGCTCCAGCGATGATGAGGTGTGGCATCTTGGCAAGGTCGCTCATGATCCATTCACCACTCACATTTTTTCCTAAGAGAAGAGGGATGTGGAACTTCTTGGGACTCTTCTTGTAGTGAGACATCATGTCACGGAAGTTCACCTCTTGCGGCTCTGGGTTAGGAACCTCGACACCGACCGCTGCTTTACCAGGGATCGGTGCAATGATACGGATGGAAGCCGCCTGCATGTTCAGGGCAATGTCATTTTCGAGTGCCTTAATCTTTTGAACTTTAACACCGACAGCCGGATGGACTTCAAAAGAGGTGATCGTCGGCCCGCAGTGGATCTCTCCCACCTTCGCTTCGATCCCGAAGCTCGCAAGAGTCTCCTCCAAGACTCTTGCTTGCTCCATGAGTTCTTTCTTCAGTTGGCTTTGATCGGTTTGCTTGGATCCAGTCAGTTGGTGGATCGCAGGAAGTTTGTAGTCTTTGAAATCTCCATTCCATACCGCTTGGGCTTTGAGGGCACGCTCGCGTTTTTCTTCAGGTGGTGCAGGAGGGGGCGGCTCGACAGGTGGGGGAGGGGCTTCTGCAGCGATGTTCACCTTGACCTTTGGAGCTTTCTTCGGCTTCACTAGCTCTAAGCTTTCAGAGGCACGCTCTGTAAAGTAGTCCATAAAGCTTTCGCTCTTCTCTTCTTTTGCTTTGACTGGCGCTTTTTTCAGTTGAGGACGCTCAGGCCACTTCCAAGTTGGCTTCTTATCCTTCAGCCAGAGGTAAGCCTCTTGAAAAGAGATGCCGAAGAAGAGGAAGAGAGAAAGAATCAGGAAGAATGAGAAGAGAATAGCCACGCCCACTTCGTTGAAAACGTTGGCGAGGTTGATGGTGGGGATCTCGCTGTAGAGATACATGAGCGGAATTCCCCCTAAGTGGTAGGGGAAGGAAAACCGTTTCTCAAGAGGGTAGAAGAGCTCTTTGAGTCCTTCACCGATTTGAGGGTAGCCCACTTCGACAAGGCTTAGAAGGATTCCGACGGAAACAATGATTCCGACGAAAGAGAGCTTTTTGATGGTGGAGAGCGGTTGATCGGGCTTGAAGAGCATGAGAGCGCCGATCCAACCAAAAAAGAGAGTGACAGGATAACTCAGGACACCAAAGGTGCTGTGAAGGATCCAACCAATGCTAAAACCGATGGCACCGACCCAATTCGTTGAGGTGTGGCCATATGCAAAGCTAAAGAGGCTAATGAAAGCAAGAACTGAGGCAAGGATGATCACAGCGCCTTCGATTTCAACCGCCATTTCGGCAGGCAGAAGCGGTTCTGACTTTTGGGACTTAGTCTTCTTGGAGGTTTTCGATTTCGGTTTTTTTAACTTCGCTTTTTTTCTCATTGTCTCCTGCAGAAAAGACGAAAAGGATCGAACTTAGAAAGAGACAGTACCATACAAAAAGTGTGATTTTATCACTAGTGACAAGTCGCTTCATGAGGTGGATTGAAAAATAGCCGACGATAAAGGAGGTGGTGAGGCCGATCGCGTAGCAACTGAAGGGGACAGAGGGAGGGAGTCCGCTCTTGGTGGCTTTCAAGAGAAGGAGAGCTAAAGCACCCAGTGTAGCGGGGATCGAGAGAAGGAGTGAGAAGGTGAGAGCCTCACCCTTTTCCAAGCCTAAAAACCTTCCGACAGAGATGGTGGTTCCTGACCGAGAGAGGCCAGGAAAAACCGCCACAGCCTGGGAGGTTCCAATCAACAAAGACTGGAGGGCTCTGTTCTTCGTTTTGACTTGATAGCGGCTGCCAATCAATAGGAGCAGGGCTGTCGTGAGAAAGAAGAACGCGACCATTCTGGACGAGGAAGCCACCTCACGGATCGGCCCAAGAAGAAAGGGGATCGGGAGAAGGGGAAGCGTTGCTATGACGAGACGAAGGAGTCGATCTCGTTCTTTTTGAAAGAGTTGTAGAATCTCACGTGTGAAGAAGAGGACGATTGCTATCAGGGTCCCAATATGACAAACGACGTCAAAGAAGAGGAGGTTGTCACTCTCTTGAAAACCAAAAAGGGTCTCGAGAAGTTGGAGGTGCCCAGAGGAGCTAATCGGGAGGAATTCAGTCAGGCCTTGCACGAGGCCGAGGAGTAGGGCTTGGAGAGAGGACATGTTGAAAAAAATGGGGCGACCGAAGGGACTCGAACCCTCGGCCTCTGGAACCACAATCCAGCGCTCTAACCACCTGAGCTACGATCGCCATTGTTCTGAGAATAAAGGATATCCATTCTATTGCTTTCTAGTCAATAGGTCCAAAATCCCATACCGGGAATCCCAAAGAGGTAGCTGGTATCCACGAGTTGGTTGTTAACAAATATTTGAACGTATCCAGAGTGAGCGGACTGCGCTCACTGCAGCTCCTCCGGCAGCAGCTCCCATCAGAAGAGGGATTTTAAACTTCTGAAACCATTCAAGGTAGGCCTGTCGAGAGTCTTCTTGGACTACCTCTTCACCATGAAGTGTGGTGGTCAAGAGAGCCAGTAGGAGGAGGATTCGATGCATTAATAAAAATTGTAGCTTGCAGAAGGAGGAACACCAATAAGGTGCACTGTTCCTAAGGTTTTTCCGTTTACAAAGATTTGAATGTAACCGGGTCGTGAATGGGCTGCTCCTTCGGAAATGAAGGAGTAGGAGCCTCTGGCAGGCCGCTCAAGGGTTTTTGTTTCCGCTTTTCCATGTGGTGGAAGGTGGAGTGTGTCAATCAACTCTCGATTGGGGTTGTAGACGTGGATGATCAGTTCGGATCCAGTGGTATTGACCCCTTCAAACTGCAGCGATTTGCCTCGTGCAGCTTCGCGTTCTAGGCGACTCTCATAGACCTCACCGATCAATAGAAAGGGGAGAAGGAGAAAGAAGGTCAAAAGGCGCTTTGTCATGGCTAGAGTCTAAACTTTTTTTCTTTTGCGCAGCAAGGGTAAAGAAGAGAAGACCTGTAAAATAGCAGAGGAGGAGAAGGGCAGGGGGCTGCCAGCGAAGGACAAAATCAAGGGAGGGGGGAATACACTGCGAGCTGACGAGGAGTCGGTCGGCGAAAAAACTGGTGAGCGAGAGGAGCGTCCCACCGACGGAAGACCAGGAAAGAAAAAGAGCGAGGAAGAGTAAAAGCACAATCCCCGCCGTACAAAGTGGAAAAAAAGTGGAGAAAAAGAGGCTCCAGACGGAGAAAGCACCAAATGTGTAGAGTTGTAGCGGGAGAGCGACGATCCATGCGGAGATTTGAAGAGAGAGGACGCCGCGAAGGTAGTGAACGAGAAGGTAGAGATGTTGATCGAAAAAGGTCAAAGCTTGGATCTCTTTAAGGGAACGTCTTTTCAGATGCTGAGAGATCCATCGTTCGCTGATAGGTTGGAAAAGAAGGAGAGAAAGAGTGACTAAGAAACTGAACTGGAAGCCGATCTCTCTTGCAACAAGGGGATCATAAAAAAGAAGCAGGAGTGCACTGATTCCGAGACTATTGACGCTAAAACTTCGTCTAAACCGTAGTCCGGCGACGAGAACGACTCCGATCATCACGAAGGCACGAAGAATGGAGGGGGAGCCGCCGACGAGAAGGGTGTAGAAGGAGAGGAGGGCCAAGACTAATGAAGTGGTCACAGCCGTCGAGAAGAAGAGACGGCAAGTGAGCGCCAGTAGACAAAAGAGAAGCGTAAAATGGAACCCTGAGATCGCAACCAGATGCTGGAGGTTCAAGTGGCTCAAGTGACGGCGGATGACAGGGTCACTGAGTTCTCCTGTCACCAGCGCATAAAGGAAAGAGGCAGCGCGTTCGCTCCTCGAGTGGTCGGTGATCCATCTTTGAAGTCGTCTTTTGAGCGATTTTCTTAAGGGCTCGAGCGTCCAGAGCCGCTCCTTAGGGACCCAGTCGCGTCGATCGGCCTTGAGTTGGGTATTGGATCGATCCGATTCGATTAACTCTCCATCTACAAACCATCTCCGGTCGCTGCCAGGGAGAGGGTCTTGAGATTTGAATCTGCTGCTGAAGGGGATGTTTTTGGCGAGCAGACTTCCCTCATAAGAGGTGAATGTCAGGAGGCGTCCATAGACCCGCCTTTTGACCTCGTCGACACGGTCGATTTTGACGGAGGCGACCCCTTCACTCCGGCCTCTCTTTGGCAGCTGTATCGTCGTGAAGGTGAAGAGGGTGATAGAGAGTGAAAGTATCAGTGCAACAAGGACTTGAGGTCGTCTTTCAGGGGTCAAAATCCAAAGGAGTGAGCACGTGACTGCAATGAAAAGTAGGGCAAACCACTCACCGAAGGCTCCAAACACCCCAGCAAAGCACCAGAGTGCATAGAGAAAGGCGGGATTTTTCTTTAAAAAGTCCGAGAGGAGAAAAGCTGTCAATTAACACCTAAAAAATGCTATTAAAATCTATACGATGCAACGATATATTGAGAAGCTCTTTTCCCAGGTCTCCGGTGAACAAATGGAGGCACCAGCCTTTGATGTTCTCGTCTTAGGTGAGGAGATGGATGGCGAGTTTGACCAGTTAAAAAAGGAGTGTCCCCATCTTCCAAAGGGGTGGTTGGAGCTCTCGCACCTTCCCCAAGAGGACCGTGTGGAGTTCACTCGTGATTTCTGGATCGCGTCTCTTCCTTTTCATCTTGAGGCGGTTGAGAAAGTGACCCGTTTCTTTGACAGTGTCGTAGAAATAGGAGTTCTTCTTGGTCGAGGTGAGCATGAAAAGGTTTACACGCCGCACATGATCTATGTCCTGAAAGACGAAATGGGTTTCTTTCACGGTCGAGTGGGGGCGAATTCGGATATCGAATCGACTTTAGATGCGCTTTTCCCTGGAACGCTCTTTCCTCCTGATTACCGCGCCTTTCTTCACATTCATGATGGGTTTTCAAAGGCCTCTGACTCCGGCGTGATTCCCACTTTTCATCTGCAAAGAGTGAACGATCACTTCCAAACACTCATCAACCGTGAGCCTGGGGTGTTGACAACAAAGGGGACCAGCGTCAATCCTCACTCCCTAATTCCTTTTTATGAGTCTTTTGGAATGCCCTATTTTCAATGTTTTTGGAAAGACTGGTATCCAGAAAATGAGATGGGAAATGTCTATTACTCTGGGAATGAGCACAAGATCTCAGACCCGGTCGATAAAGTCCTCGCTGTCGAGGAGATGGCATTCCCCACTTTCATGGATTGGCTCTTTTTTTACTTGGAGGCTGTGGTTTGAATTGGCTGTTTGGAGCGTTAATGGTGGTGCTCGTGGTTCTGCTCTTTATCGGAGCACTGAGCCTCGTTTACTACACGCTGCGTTTCAAGATTTCACCGATGCCCTCCTCGTCTAAAGTCAAGAGGGTTGTTGAGCAGGCGCTGCCGACCAAAATAGAAGGGAAGATCTATGAGCTGGGCTGCGGCTGGGGAACACTCGCTTTTCGCTTGGCTGCTTACCATCCTGAGGCGGAGATCCACGCTTATGAGGTCTCTCCTCTTCCTTGGCTTTTTGCCTATTTCCGTGCCCGCCTCTATCCCTACCCCAACTTTCACCTCTACTGGGAAGACTTTTTCCGCACTCCCTTAACAGACGCCAAAGTGGTCGTCTGCTACCTCTATCCTGGAGCTATGGAGCGACTGAAGGGGAAGTTTGAGAAAGAACTCCCTCCTGGGACCGTGATCGTCAGCAATACTTTTGCCATTCCTGGCTGGGAGCCCGTTCAGGTCATTAAGGTGGACGACCTTTATCGAACGAAAGTCTACGTCTATCTCAAAGGCTCAAACTGAAGAGCGACGGAATTGATGCAGTAGCGGTGCCCTGTCGGTCTCGGGCCATCATTGAATACATGCCCGAGATGCCCGTCGCAGCGGTTGCAGTGGACCTCGACACGCTCAGTGAAGAGTTTTCTGTCGATGGAGTAGCCTACATGGGAGGGGTTGATCGGTTTGGTGAAACTGGGCCAGCCGGTTCCTGAATCAAATTTATCCTCTGAACTAAAGAGGGGAAGTTGACATCCAGCACAGAGATACACGCCCGGTTCTTTGGATTCAAAATAGGGTTCTGTGTTGGCTGGCTCGGTCCCGTGTTCACGCAGGACAAAGAAGGCTTGAGGAGAGAGGCGCTCTTTCCATTCCTCGGGGGTGAGAACGACTTTTTCTCCCGTATAGGGCTCGGCTCCATACTCTTTTTCAAACATCTGTTTCTCCTCGCTGGTGGAACAGCTGACAAGAAGGGTGGATAGTAGAGCAATCCATACAATCTTCATTCCCTTACCCATACAGCATCTTTTGTTTTTTTTCTAATAGAGAGGTATAATGGTCGAAAAAAGGAGATTTTTTATGCCGATGGTTCTTTATCTATTGATTAGCACGATCGCTGTCTTTGTGACAGGATATATCCTTCCTGGAATCAAAATTGACAGCTTCTTGACAGCGCTTGTGATTGCTGTGGTACTTGGATTCATAAACACCTTTGTCCGTCCCATCATCCTTCTCTTGACGCTGCCCATCAACATTTTGACGTTGGGGCTCTTTACCTTTGTGATCATGGCACTCATGGTGATGTTGACAAGCGCAATTGTACCAGGATTTTTGGTTGCAGGATTCTGGTGGGCGCTCGCTTTCGCTCTCGTTTTTGCGATCTTAAACGGATTTCTTAGCTCCGTCCTCTACTACTAATCCGAGACGTTATGGAGGTCCGTGAACACGGACCTCAAATCAGGTTAGCTTTTTGCTGAAGCTCGGGCTTTTTGAGTGCGGCGCTTTTGGAATTTTCCCTTTGCAAAACCTGGCTTGGATTTTGAATTAAAACGGCCTTTTCCGGGCTTTTTGGGAGAGGAATGCTTTCCAAACTTTGATTTGGGCCGGAACTTTCCGCGAGAGCTTTTGCGTCCTCGTTTCGGCGCGGTATTGAAGTCGGGTTTTGTTTTTGGCTCTAGGCCCTCAATTTCGCAGACTTCCACTTTCTGTTGGGTGTACTTCTCGATCTTTTTGAGAAGAAAGGCGTCACTTCCTGCTGCTAGAGAGATGGCAACTCCACTTGCTCCTGCGCGGCCTGTACGGCCAATCCGGTGGACGTAATCTTCGGTGTTGTGGGGGAGGTCGAAGTTGATCACATGCGTGATCGAGGGGACATCAATTCCACGGGCAGCCACGTCGGTTGCGACAAGGATATTGAACTTTCCTTCTCTAAATTGATGGATGGTCCTCGTCCGCTGGTTTTGGCTTAAGTCTCCATGCAGTGCAGCCGTTTTGTGGCCTTCGGCCTTCAAGTCTCTTGCCAGCTGGTTCGCATGGCGTTTTGTCGCGGTGAATATGATCGTGTTTTCGACTCCCTCCTCACTCAGAAGGTGGTCGAGAAGGCGGTTTTTGTGGGAGAGGTTGTCAGCAAAGTAGAGCTTTTGTTCAATGTGATCGTGTTTGACCTGCTCAGAGTGGACGACGATATCCATCGGTTTCTGCAACAGTTGCTCAGAGAGCTCTAGAACGGGGCCCTGAAGGGTCGCTGAAAAGAGGAGTGTCTGCCTTGAAGAGGGGGTTTTGGAGACAATCTGTTTGACGGGCTGAAGAAAGCCCATGTCGAGCATCCTGTCTGCTTCGTCGAGAACAAGCATCTCTAGGCGGCTAAAATTCATTTTACCACGCTGAATGTAGTCAATGAGGCGTCCTGGCGTCGCAATGAGAATTTCGTAGGGCTTCGACAGTTTTTTCATCTGGATGCGGTAGGGTACGCCGCCTCCGATACAAACGGTTTTGACCCGGTTCAGGTAACGGCTATATTTTTCCGCTTGTGTGGCAATCTGCATTCCCAGCTCTCGTGTGGGGACGAGGACGAGCAAACGGGGTCCGTGGCCTTGCACTTTTGAGGGTGCGGCTAGGCGATTGAGTGCAGGGAGAAGAAAAGCGGCTGTTTTTCCGCTGCCGGTTTGAGCTGAGGCGCGGATATCAAACCCCTTGGCAATTTTTGGGATCGCTTTGCTCTGGATTTTTGTAGGTTCAGTGTAGCCAGCTTTTGCAAGCGCTTTCAGAACTTGCGGATTTAGATTGAGATTTTCAAATGCCAATGGGATTCCTATGTTTTTGATTCATCATAGTTTATGCTTTATTCCACATAAAAAGATAGGAGAATCGTCAGAAGACACGAGATATCAATTAAAAGTTGATTGAGAGTTAGTGCTTTGTAGATTATTATATATTTCCTATTTCAACAAAAACTTTGTTTTTTAATTTTTTATGCAAATTTTTTATTTTTTTACGGAGGATTAGATGATTTCTGGAGCTGATTCACCCACAACGAGAAGAATGAAAAGGGATGCCATGCTGGCGATGAGTGGGAGTTCTGGTGATTTACCCATGCTCGCAAGTGAAAAAAAAATGAAAAGAATGAGACCACCAGATCAAATGGAGGGTTCTAGGCGTCCGACCTCACTTTTGGGGCGCATGACGATGCGTAAAAAAGGGAAAGTGGATCCTGCTCAAGCCCATGCTCGATGGGCTGTTGAGGTGTTATCAGGTCAGGATGGACTGATTCATGCTTTTATGACTGCTCTTACTGCAGATATTCGTGATGCAAAATCAGGTGCTATAGAACCCACAAAGCGCCAGAAAGAGGAGCGTCGGACTGTAGGAGTGCAAAAACGCAATCGAGATGCGATGTATACGAAGCATATCTTTCAATTACAGGAAATCTTTGGACCACGCGTCCCTGCCTGTACGGATTTAGTCACAAAAAAAGGAGATGGTCGACTCCAAGAGGAGCTGAAAGCAGCCAAGGCTGTACTGGGAATTGATCAAGAGTAGCAACTTAAATAGTGCTGTCTTGAAATGCGCCCTTTTTTGTGTTATGATGTTCATTTTAAACCACTAAAAAATTGCTATGACACTGCCCTACGCTCTCGATTTGGAAGAAAAGGATTGGCTCGCTTGGCTTGAAAAGCGTGGTGCCTCTTCCTATATCGCTCAGCAGATACGGCAGTGGCTTTTCTCCCACCACCAGGTGTTACCAAAAAATTTTACGAATCTCTCTAAACCGATAAGAGAGGCTCTTCAAGAAGAGTTTCGATGGGATCTACCTAGGGTCGACACGCGTCTTGATAGTGTCGACGGCAGCGAGAAGTTTCTCGTTGTCACTCATGATGGTCTTTTGACGGAACTGGTGCTGATGCCTTCACCCAACCGGGTGACGCTTTGTATCAGCAGCCAGGTGGGGTGCCGCATGGGCTGCACCTTCTGCCAAACGGGAAAACTCGGACTCAAGCGCCATCTTTCACGTGGAGAAATTCTGAGTCAACTGGTCCTGGCTAACCAAAGGCTCAAGGAAAAGGGAGAGGAGCGTACGGTGAGCAATGTGGTTTTCATGGGGATGGGAGAGCCGCTCGACAATTACGAAGAAGTCGCAGCTGCTTGTTTAACCATGATCGACCCTAAAGCGTTTGGACTCTCAAAGCACCGCGTGACGGTCTCGACTTCGGGTCTGGTTCCAGAGATTGAGAGATTGGGTCAGGAGGTTCCTGTCCGTCTTGCCATTTCTCTGCACTCTGCGGATGATGAGAGGCGTAGCCGTTTGATGCCCGTCAATCGAAAATACCCTCTAGCCGTCCTTAAAGAAGCACTTCTCAAATACCCCTGCCCCAACCGTTATGGAATCACGTTTGAGTACGTGATGATCAAAGGGGAGAATGACTCTATTCAACACGCTAAGCAGCTGGTCAAGTTTGTCCATGGGATGAAAGCAAAAGTCAATCTGATTCCGATGAACCACTTTCCAGGAAATCCCATGTCTTCTGCAGAAACAGAGTCGATCCAGGCGTTTCAAAAATACTTGGTGGACCGCTCGATTCCCGCCCCTGTCCGCTACAGTCGTGGTCAGGATATCAGTGGTGCCTGCGGGCAACTTGCGGCTAAAAGGGAAGAAGAGATTGACATGGATCCTCGTCTTCTACGTCGCAAAAGAAAAGCTACTGAGATGGCGGCCTATGTCCAGTAAAACTTGTCCAGATCCGCTTTAAGACATCGAGTTGAGTGGGTGTATAAGTCTGCTCCAGCTCAAACTGTGCAAAGATGGCAGCGTCTGGTGCAAAAGGATTTAACGTGCGTTCGCGTTTGCCAAATTCAGATAGGTCATCTTCTGTGACTTTCACGTCTTTGAGAAGATTCACACCACTCGATACCAGGTGGATTTCCCCTCGAGAATTCAAGCGGAGGTGTCTCGCTTCGACACTTGCAGTTAGGAGCGCGGGAACGTCGAAATTCGGAAAGGCCGCTTCTCGAGCAAATCTCCAAAGGGAAGAGGGGTCTTCGATCACCGTGACCTTGACCGTCCCTAGGGTTCCTGAACGGAGCTGTTTGATCGATTCTCTTCCTCCTGGGTAGACGATAGAGATCCGAACATCTGGATTAGGTGCTCTATATTCTTTCAGCGTCGTTTCTGCAGCGCGGGCCACTTTTGGAGTGGTGCGGAATCTTTCCCTTTCCCTTTTGGCTCGTAAGTAGACCACTTTAGCTAGGTCTAAGTCGGGGGTATGTGCATGCAGAACGAACGGGAGGAGTTTTTCGTGGTTGTTCCTTATTTGTCCTGGAGGAAGGGTCTGTCTGGCATTATCACGCAGTGCGTTGATTGAAGTGATGTGAGAGAGGGAAGTGAGATCGGTAGGTTGTAAATTCATTTTTTAAAGTGCTAATGGTAAGCTATTTGTATGAGTATGCTATCATAACGAGGTTTATTATCGGCAAAAAAAACCTCCTCTACCGAGAGGCAGAGGAGGGCGAGGACAAATGTCTTTTTGCAGTGCGTTTAGAAGGAGACCGCTCCACGGACAACCAGTCCATGTAGCATGAGGCATCCATTAGCACCGCCTGCGTTGTTCGCAGCTTCATTCGGGAAGCCGTTATAACGACGGACATTAGGAACGTTGTACCAGTGGTGCATCTCATATGCGAGTCCAAACTCATAGCAGGTGCAGCCACACGCTGTTTCGCAGCAACCTTCGTAGTTGAATCCGAAGCTCACTTGCGTTCCAGGAAGGCCAATGTCTTGGCATTCGTGTGCGTTGATGTTGTTCACAATCTCGCTGCTTCCTCCAACACCTTCAGGACCACTTTGAGACTCAAGGTCATCGGTGCTTCCACCAAGGACTGAGACTCCAATCGTACCAAAAGCGTTCATCCCGCCGCAAAGAGCGAGTTTCCAGTCGAATCCGCCAGTGAGTCCATAGGCATTGAAGCAAGACTTCCAGTGAACGACTCCATCAAAGTTGCTGAAGTCACGTCCACCTGAATAGACGACATCGAGGTTCTGGTTGAGAACCATTGCACGGAATCCAGCAAAAGGGTGGAAAGTGAAGTTATTGCATAGGCAGCAGGTTTTTCCAACAGTGAGATCAAAAAGGTGGTATTTGATCGCTGTTTTTGCTGACGCATCTTGGCAACGGTCGTTTCCAAATGCAGGTGACCAAAGCGTCGGCTTTAAGTGGCCATCGACACCGTTACCAAATGAAGCGCTGCTGGTCTTAGAGCTGGAAAAACGCAGATACGAGAAGCGAGTATCCCACTCATTGCAATCACTTTGGTAACCGAGGAAAACGCGGAATGCAGGATCCCAGTCGTAGCTAGCGAAGTGCATCTGCGAGACACCGCCATTCTCAGTGGCAACGTCATAACCATCGAAGTTATCTGCAGCGTAGTCAAGGTCAGCATCATAGGCTGTCCAATAAAGAAAATCAGCTCCCACATAGAAGCCGCTTGAATCGCAACATGGGTCGCAATTTTGAGCTTGCACGCTTCCTACTCCAACGAGAGAAAAGATAGCAAGACTTAGTAGAAATTTTTTCATTTGTCTCATACTCCTTTGTTTAGTGACGAGCATGCCTAACACTATACCAATTTGTTTTATAAACAAAAATAAAACTTTATTCGTGATGTCTATGAGAGTTTTTAGCGGTCAAGAATGATCCGGTAGTGTGCTTTGCCGCTTTTCAGGTGCTCCATTGCTTCATTGGCTTTTTCCATGGGAAAATGCTCTGTGACTGGAGCGATGTGATGACGGGCTGCGAACTCCAGCATTTTTCGGATTGTTGCGGGACTTCCTACAGGGGTAGATCCAATAGACAACTGACTGAACATGAGGGGAATAAGGTGGATATCTAAGGGCTCAAGTACAGCTCCGACCATATGCAATCGCCCTTTAGGCTTGAGTGTAGCGATATAGCTATCCCAGTTGAGGGGGACATTGACGGTTGAGAGCAGAAAGTCAAATTTTCCAACTGAAGATTTCAGCGCGTTCTCATCACGGGAGTTGATGGTCTCATCCGCACCCAAAGTCAGTGCCTCTTCTTTTTTAGCATCACTCGTGGTAAAGGCGGTGACTTGGCACCCCCAGGCACTCGCAAATTTGAGGGCAAGGTGTCCAAGGCCTCCTATCCCGATGACCCCGACTTGGGCTGTAGGGGAGAGGTTGGCCTGATAAAGAGGGTTGAAGACGGTGATCCCCGCACAAAGGAGAGGGCCCGCTTCTTGAATGTTGAGGTGCTCGGGTAGTTTCGTGACACTCGAGGCTTCCGCTCGAACGGTATCGGCAAATCCTCCATAATGCTCCACGATCGTCCCTTTTGCATCTCTACAGAGGTTGTGATCCCCGCCCATACATTGATCGCAGGTCATGCAGTATCCCGCATGCCAACCTAATCCAACGCGGTCCCCGACTTTCAGATGGGTCACCTGGTCGCCGATCGCTGAAATTTGACCAATCACTTCATGACCAGGAACAAAGGGGTATTGAGTCATGCCCCATTCGTTGTTGAGCATGCTCAGGTCGCTGTGGCAGATTCCACAGGATTCGACGCGGATGTCTACCTCAATAGGGGAAAGCGGGCCCAGTTCATACTCGAATGGCTCGAGAGTGCCTCCGGCGTGGCTTGCTGCATAGGCGTGAACAGTCGTCATAAAGCGGCCTTCCTATCGATTAATGGTTACTTTTTGCATAACCGAGACTTTGAAAAAAAGACAGGGCTTTCTCAAGATCTCCCTCTACCTGAAAGTAAAAAAGTAGTTGGTATTTAGTGAGATAGAGTTAATGACCTGAATACTTTCTCTATTTTTTCCCAATATGAGGGTGAACCTCTCTCTGCAGTTGAAACTCAAGTTCCTCAAATTATTTGACATATAAAATAATTTATAGCTAAAGTTTGCGATTAGGTTTCTATTCCTTCCCCCCCTCTGCTCTTAAGAGAAAGGGGAGTTGTGATAGGCCTTTTGGTTGTTTTGCCTGATTGTTGAAACTATAGAAAACAAAGGAAACGAGAAAAATGGATATCAAGAAACTGTCTTTGAGTTGCCTTTCAGCAGTGATGCTGTTAGCTTCTCAAGCTAATGCGATCACCTACACAGATGACTGTTGTTATGAAGATGATTGCTGCTTTAGTGGTTATGTGACGTATGAAAACGTCGTCGTAACACCCCACTTTACAAGAAACAACGCATACTTCCTCGAAAACCCGAATAGTGTCGATGGACAGCGTGCCGTCGAGTTTTGCTGGGATATGTGCTACACCCCACGTATTGAGGTGGGAGTGGATGGCTACTGTGGAGTAGGACTCCGTGGACGCTACTGGCGTTTTGACCACAAATCTTCTATCAATGCAACAAGTGCAAACAGTGAAATTGCAACTTGGTTTGCGGATGATAGTTCAAACGAAATCGGATTTGATGATTCTGACGAAGCTTACTTCTCTCACGACATGAGACTCAACGTAGGTGATATTGAGCTAACTTTCACAGATTGCGGATGCTGCAACACCACTTTCTTTGTGGGTTTCCGTTTTGCTAGCGTGAAGCACGACTACCATGCAGAAGACATCGATGGGGGATCAGCGATTGTGAACTCAAAGCAGAGCTTCAGCGGATGGGGTGTGACAACTGGTTTTGATTACCTACACCCACTTGCGTGCAGCTTCTCTGTCTACGCGAAAGCAAGAGCTTCTCTTCTTTACGGAGACGGTGACTGGTTTGCAACAAACCAAGACGAAGATGCAAGAATCAGCTCTTCAAACTGTAATGACTTGATCCCTGTTGGAGAACTTGGGTTTGGTCTTGACTGGAGAAGATGTTTCTGTGATGCGTACGTTGGATTCGTCCGTATCGGTGTTGAAACCCAATACTGGGGCAGCGCTGGATCAGCGGGTCCTGGCTGTAACGCCGTTTATGACGAAGGTAACTACCAAAACTCAAACCCAACCGATTCAAGCCTTGGATTCGTGGGTCTGAACATCGCACTTGGTATGGAATTCTAAGAAACCTTAACAAGTCGAAGAAAAATTCAGGAGCCGGGATTACCCGGCTCTTTTTTTTGCCTTGAAATTTTTTGCCTTGAAGTTTCTAGGCTAGCCATTCAAGAAGAGTTTGGTTAAAGAGATCGGCTTCCTCATACGGAGGAGAGTGGCCACTCTTTTCAAAGAGATGGATAGAAAGATCTTGGAAGAGGGGTTGCATGGGCTCCCAGGAGGTAGGCGGGGCGACGATGAAGTCGGTGCGTCCCAAAGCGAGGAAAACGGGTCTATCTAAAGTCTCTAGGTTTTTGGTGATATCGATGTCTCTATAGAGCGTTCCCCAGATGTAATCGAAGAGGGGAAGATGGATTTGAACGCCGTCCCAGAGTGCACGTGCATCAAACTGGAAATCATACCAGATACGAGGGGTCAGACGTAGGTAGTTCCAGATGAAGCGTTGATCTTCAGCAACGGTCTCGAAAAGAGAGTCGGGGTTTTTCTCTAGGCTGAGCTTTAAAGTCTCTTTCCGCTCCTGTGAGGCGGTCTCCTCCCAGTATTGATCTGTGAGAGCCCTATTTTCTTCACTAAAGCTCGGAGCTGTCCCTGATAAGACAACATGAGAGACATGCTCTTTGTACTTCTTCGCATACTCAAGAGCGAGAAAGGCATTTCCAGAGTGTCCAATGACGATGACCTTCTCCAGCTGAAGCTTTTGCCTAAGTGCCTCAATGTCCTCAATCAGGACATCAATGTCAAAATCCAGAGAGGGGTTCTCGACAGGAGTCACAGCAAAGGCCCTCATGTCGGTGAAGATCATGCGTAGATGGTTGCGGAGTTCTTGAGAGAAGAGTCGTGGGTAGTAGATAGCACTCCCAATCACGATCGTGTTGGGACCTGATCCCTCAATTTGATACCGGAGCTGCAACCCTTCTCTTTCTAGTGTTCCAGACTCTCGCATCTTAATCGACCTGGTTTTTGAGTAAAAAGAGCGACTTGTCAAGGAGGCAAAAGAAATCCTGGTAGATGTCGGGGTCTTCGATCGCCCTTTGACCGTAGGTCGCGTTTGCACGCACAAGAACAGTGCTTGATCCTTTTCCACGTACGGTGATGGTGATGTTGACCTTCATTCCACCTCGATATTTCGAGCCCGATAGGGTCTGGAGGTCTCCATCCACTTTACTCAAGATAAAGTCGAGATCTTGAAGGGTAGCAATCGAGGCTCTCATGGCCTGATGCTCGGTCACGTCTTCATATTCGCGGGTTTGTGCTTGGCGTAGCATTAACTGTGAGTCGGGACCGCTGACAGCTGCATTTTGAGCTGTGCAGCTGATGCAGAGCAAAGGAATAAGAAGGAGCGAAGCGGGTGTCAATTTCATATCTGGTGTACCTCAAAAAATAAGGCCCTATCAATTTTTTCGTAGAGTTCTTGATAGCAAGCTGGATCAGTGACAGGAGTTGCATAGATGGTCTTGTCTGTTTTTTCTACCACCCGCTGAAATGTCGTTCTAGCGACCGCTTGATCAATTTCATTTTTTCCGACGATCACGATCGATACCGTGATATACTGTGTTTTGTCGATCGGCATATTTTCGCCGCAAAGGAGAGCATACGCAACGGCGCCCATTACCTGTCCGACACACACAGCACTGGCCTCTTTTTCAGCGGTGAGGACTCCGTAGTCTGCTGAGGACTCTTTGATGGTGTAACCCATATCCTGCAGAACGGACATGGAAGCGCGGAGCAGCTCTTTATCAGAACGGGTTTCATAAGTGTGAGATTGGAGCTCCCGCACTTTTAAAGACTCTGCACTCGGACGCATCAGATCTTTCGGAATTCTTACGCAGCTCGTGAAGAGAGCGCCACAAAATACAAGAAGAAAGAGGCTCTTTCTCATGGGATTAGAAACTCGATGAGTGGTAGGTGAAGTCACGGACGCGCTTATCCTCATCGAACTTCACAACGATGGTGAGTGTTTTTTGGCTTCTCTTTCTGTACCCACTGCATGATTGATCACCGACAATGACTAACCAAACCCCTTTTCCACGAGAACTGTACTCGACTTCGGAAGAGATCTTGTCATAGACCCAAACTTCGTCACGGTTTTCATCTAGAGAGACGATATTCGGAGACCCTAAAATCGAGGCGACATCTGAAGCAGGCATTCCAATGTGTACCTCTCTTTGCACGACACCGACAGTCAGCTGATCTGCAGGCATGCATTGCCTTGTGGGTCGGCAACGGTTCGTGGGTCCACAAGCGGTGAGTAAACCTAATAAAAGAAATAAATAGACCTTCATGATATTGATCTCCAAGTAATTTTTGTTAGGAGATCATACCATTCAGAGGTGGTTTAGATCGAGTAAAAACGCCAGGGGAGCTCAACGCCTTTTGTGATCCCAATGCGGGGTGTCTCAATGACTTTGGTAGGGGGTGATGAAGCAGGATGAAGAGTGATTTTAGAATTTTTTTTACGAAGATCAAGGCCATCTAGGGAGAGATTCCAATTAAAGGCTTGGCAGAGTTTTCCAGGCCCATTGCAAAGGTTTTTTAAATTTTTCTCTTTGTAGTTTCGATTCTGGATCATGAGCTCCACTCCCTCTGTGGGAAGGACGCTTCTAATGAGAACAGCCGAACCTCTACCGGCCTCTTCTGTGACTAGATTAGCGCAGTGGTACATTCCATAAATCAAGTAGATATACAGATGTCCCGACTCTTGAAACATTGTCTGATTTTTTCGAGTCTGTTTGCCTCCATAGGCATGGCAGGCGGGATCCTCTTCGGTGTAGGCCTCAGTTTCGTTGATGATTCCTGCCATCACTCCCTCGGGAGCGTTGTAGGAGAGGGTGCAGCCAATCAAGCGGCGCGCGACTTCCAAAGTGGTGCCTTCTAAAAGTTCACTAAACATGTTACAGAGAACGGGTGCCTTGTGTGGCTGTGATTTTCCAGCTGTCTTCATGGTGGATAAAAACGTGAGAAAAGATCCCATTTACCACCTCTCGTCCTTCTTCACTGCAGATCCCCTCGACTTCCCATCGGACGAAAGCTAGGACCAGACCTGGTTGAACCTCACGAAGTTTTAGTTCCGTCAAAGTAAAAGTGGAACCTTTTAGGAAGGTATTTAGAATCTCATCATGCCACTTTTGAATGGCCACTTTCCCATGGAGGTGCATGCCAAATATATTGATAAAATCTGCGTTTTCAGAGAAATGGTCAGCGAACCCTCTTCCAGAGTGGTTGTTCCAGCAGTCAATGTAGTTTTGAAT
>CAZPBC010000013.1:0-44799 GCA_964584775.1 uncultured bacterium | reverse complement strand
TGAAGACATAAGGCTAGGATTTGGAGAATGCATAGGGAAAATCAAAAAAGCCAAGTACAACAAATAATCTTTTTTCACTCTTTTTTCGCGCGTTTTTCCCCATTTTAATTTTAGCATCTTCTTCTAGCTGGCCTTTGATGGTTTGTCTAGCTTCAGAAAGAGCTCCTTCAACTTTTTGATTAAAATCAGAGATCACTTTATCTAGCTCATCTCTTAATTCTTCCACCTTTGATGCAGTCTTCATTTCTGCTAAAGCATGCTCTTGTACAGAGATTGCATCTAACAAATGCTCTTCTACTAGAGCAAACTCACCTTTATTTGCATTCCCGATTGCTGCTTTTAGAGCAGCCCCTTGAAGATCTATAGCTTTTGACAAGTCCTTTACTTCTTGAGAAATCTTTTTGTTGTTTGTCTTCTCGGCTGCTTCTAGAGCATCCTTTTGTTTTTCTCTTACAGAATCAAACGTCTTTAACAAATGATCAAACTCACCTTTATTTCCAGTCTTTGTTTTTGCTTTTTGCTGAGCCTCTGCCACTGCTTTTTGTAGAGTAGTCGATTGTGAACCAAGCGCTTCTATCAAGTTCGTTTTTGCTTGAGCAACTTTTTTTTCATTGTCTGCTGCTGGTACACTATTCATTACTCCCGATTGTTCTTTTGCTACTGCATCATCCTCACCTTTTGATGCATTTTGATTGTTGGTTTCCAGAGTGGGTCCAGTTTCACTATTCGGTTTATTGTCGTCCTTTTCGGATTTATTGTAGTTTGGAATGCGTTTAAGAAGATATAGGCCTGTGAGGCAGCCTAGATTGACGATACACATCTCGGCGACGAGGGAAGCAACGGCAGCGGCTGTGATGGGAAGTGATAAGAGGGTAAGTAGAGCGACAGCGGTGATGGTTGAGGCGACAAGAGAGCAGGCCCCATAGTAAAAGAGGTATCCAAAGAGGCTCTCTGCTTGATTTGAAGCGACGAGGTGGGAGAGGGCTGAAAGGGCTACCGCACTGATAAGGTGAGCACCTGACATTTGGAGATATTTTGAAAAAAAGGGTTTTTCATGACGTTTCATCAATGGGGGTTGGATGACCATGACACTTCCTTTTGAAGATAGATTGAAGAGATTTCTAGCCTAACAAATAGAATTTTTTGAAGAAAAGATTTTTTCTACTTTTTATTCAAAGAGGGGCTCAATGAAATGGTCTCCCTCCAAGGTTGGAGGGAGGAAACAGGGGCTTAAGGACTTTTTAGAACGGTCATGAGGACAAAGTTCCAGCAGCAAATGTCGGCGGCGATGAAGAAGACTCCTCCGGCGGTGATGGGTTTTGAGGGCATCGCAAGACGAAATATGTCAGAGGGAAATCAGCTCAGATACAATCCGTACACCGATCACTCTCGAAGAGAGTACGATCATCAACTACGCAGATTGTTTAGACAAATGCTTGAAAGGCAGTCTTCCTCGGAAGGCTGCCTTTTTTTGTAATGGGGGATTTAAGTCAGTGGTTTCTACGTCTTCTTAACCTATAGGCAGGATCAACAGAGAGTACATAATCGAGCTCGGGAAAGGCAAGCGTGTCAAGGGCAACTCTTAAGTACGCATGGAATGTCTTTTCAGAAATTCTTTGGAGAACGACACAGCTATTCCTAAGCGACGCTCGTTCAGCTGAGCTCAGTGTCCCTTTTGAGGTTGTGCTTAAAAAAAGATGTTCGCCCGATCGCTCTAAAGGATTTGTACATTGAGTGCCTTCTTCACCAAGGTAAAGAGGAGAGATGATCGTTTTATACACTTTCTCTTTCCAAAACTCCTGTTGAATCACTAACTCGGTTGCAAAGGTGCCTTGATTTGGGCTTTTTCGGTGAGAGTCAAGGAAGACGACTCTTCTCACACCATTTTGGGTTTCTACATGTCCTCGAATCTCAATAAGAGTTTGTACTAATGTAGGATCTCTACGAATGAAATCTGTGATATTTTGCATACGATCAACCTGCTTAAGTTATTTTAGTGAGACAGTATAAGTCAGTTTCGGATCGCTGTAAATCACACAGATATTTTTAATTTTTTGTCTGTATTGTGTGCATCGATATGAAAGGGGAGTTTTACCCTCAGTAAGTGGGAAACCAGTGAGCTTTTCTCGGCGTAGTAAAGACAAGTACAAGGTCACACTCTTAAATAAATAGCTTTTCACTTGAGAAGGGAGTTTAGCTTTATTTATCTTTCTTTGAGTTTTTCTTCTTCTTTTTGCCTTTTTCCTGCATCTGCAGCCTAAGCTTCATCGTCAGCAGAGACGTCATCGTCACTTTTTACTTCAATGCGTTCTGCATTGGCTCCAGCTCGTGGACTAACTTCTACAGATCCGAGAGCCGCACGGAATGCAGTAGGATCTGACGAGACTGCAATCTTAGGAATAGGGAGCTCTACTTTAGCACCATCACCACTTGCTGAAAGTGAGCGATCCCTTCGGGCTGGAGGTTTTGGGGTGTCTGCAGCCGTGGCAGGTGCAACCGCCGCATCATCGCTATCCCCATCACTGGCCGCATCTTCGGCATCAGGAGCATCATTCACAGCAGGTCCCCCTACGAGTCTACCTATGACAGGAACTTTGCTTAGAAAGCCTCCATCGCGTGGGGGGGAGGGCTTTGCTGCTGCAGGCGCAACTACTGCTTCAGTTACGACTGCTGGCTCTTCAGATTCAGGAGGAGTATCTCTTCTTTCTGGAGGGGTCGGCTTGACCTTTGGTCTTTCAGGTTGGGTTGTTTTAGGAGCTTCAGGGCCGGACTGAACGTTTTCGTAGTTGATGTAGCCAAAAAGATAGAAGCCCATGAGGCAGCCTAGATGGACGATACACATTTCGGCAACAAGAGATGCAACGGCAGCAGCGGTGATGGTTGAGGCGACAAGAGAGCAGGCCCCATAGTAAAAGAGGTATCCAAAGAGGCTCTCTGCTTGATTTGAAGCGACGAGGTGGGAGAGGGCTGAAAGGGCTACCGCTCAGACAAGGTGAGCTCCTGACATTTTGAGATGTTTTGTAAAAAAGTTGGGTTGATGGTGCTTCATCAGTGGAGGTTGGATGACCATGACACTTCCTTTTCAAAAAAAATAAAAATAAGCTCCATCCAAACAAAGAAAATTGATTAGAAGAAAAGAATTTTTCTACTTTTTAATCAAAGAGGGCCTCCCTTCCAGATTGAAGGGAGGGAAAGCAGGGGGCTTAAGGACTTTTTAGAACGGTCGTGAGGAAAAGAGGTGTCATGAGGACAAAGTTCCAGCAGCAGATGTCTGCAGCGAGGAAGAAGACTCCTCCGGCGGTGATGGGGTTTGAAGACATCACAAGTAAGAATAGGGCAGTGACTGTGGCATGAACGACGCTCGTGGTGAGATTGACGGCGAAGAACATCCCTGGACTTCCTTTTCCTAGAGAGGCCGCGAGAAGGATGCTGAGGGCGACGTTAGAGGCAGCTGCAATGATGCCTGCGCCAGCCGCTGAGTAGATCACAGGTGCTTTCAGAAGCTCCCCAGCGGATTTTGCTGTATTAAAGATAATATTATTCACTATATAACTCCGAATTTATTAAGAATTATACAATTAATTAAGATAACTTAAAATATAACTATTTATTTAATATAAAAAGGGGCTGATAGAGTTCAGCCCCTAAGAAGATATTCATAAAAGGTGGATGGTTAACCACCACCACCAGCAGCAAGAGCACCAGCAGCCTTCTCAAACCACCCTGTTTTATTGTAGTAGTTTGTGAGGAGTGTTCCGGCAAGGTTGAGTCCTTGGAAGACAGTCATTTGTGCGGCGAGTACTAAAAAAGCTTCGGCCCCGATGGTCGGTATGATCGCGGTTAAGGCAATTGCAGTGATGATTGAAAAGGCTGCAGAAATGGCAATATATTTTAAGGCGTACTGTTTCCAATCCTTCTCATTACCTTTAATTACAAGCTCATGAGCAATTTTTGAAAAAGCTAGGGCTGCGATGAAGTGTATGCCTCCTGCTGACTGAATGTTAGAGAAAGAGGGTGGTGGATTATTATGCTTCATTAAGATGTGGTTGATGATCATCTTTTTCGCTCCTGTGTGTGTTCTATGACGATTTTGCGATAGATAATAGCAGTGATTCTTTTTTTTTGAAGAATAAGGACTTTTTTAATTTTCTAAGTGCGTGGCTTGGTAGGGGCAAAAGCGTGTAAGGCAGCTCTGTCGAATGAGAGAACTGCCTTGTCTGATCCCTAGAACTTTTTAGGTAAACATGTATCTCTTTTGTTTACCCGTCAAATGATTCGTGATGAGGAACCCGGCCATAAAGCAGACGTGCATGAAGAGCATGTTAGTGACGGTGTAGGCCACAGTTGTAATAGTGATTGGAACGGAGGTGAGGGCGAGTAATGCAATGGCTGTGATCGTCGAGGCGGCCGCGGAAAACCCGAGGAAGCGGATCACATAGGACTTTAGGTCAGTTGCATCTCGAGTTGCAAATTCATGAGCGATGAACGAGATACCCAAAGATGTGTACAAGTGTACGTCTGATGGAGGAGTACTGTTGGGAGCCGCAGCTCGAAAAGAAGAGTGTAAAAGGGATTCGATCATTATAAACCTTCCTGTTGCGTGTTTTTAAAGGAAGAATCATAACAAAAAAGAGATATTTAGCCTGGATATTTCATGAGAAACCCGCGGAAATGGCACAAAATGCTCGAAAAATTCGACGCAAGTCATTCGAAGGAAAGGGATTCGGGCCCTTTCCTAGGATGAATTCTGTTGAAGGTTACGAAAAGCATTTTGCGACAATTGTATGAGAGCTCATGAGATTTTTAAGTTAGGCTTAAAATTTACGAGTTTCTCATCTTCCCAGACCAGCCGAGTTTTTTACGTAGGGTCGAAAAGTAATCTGAGCTCTTTCTTGAAACGAGGAGGAACTTTCTCTCGGAGAAGGTGATGATGAGCTCTTCTCCGGCGTTGAGAGTGGTAAAGGGGAGGCCGTCGTTGGAGAGCTCGACGGGCATCGCTTCGCTCAGGTATTGGATAGTGATCTCTTTTTGAGGTTTGACGACGATCGGCCGGTTGGAGATCGTGTGTGCAGAGATGGGGGTCATGACCAGGCCTGCGGTCCCTGGCTCAATGATGGGGCCGCCTGCGGCAAGAGAGTAGGCTGTCGAGCCGATAGGAGTTGCGACAATGAGGCCGTCAGCAGCAAAGGTGTTGACATAGAGCCCATCGACGTGGACGGAGAGGTCAATGAGGCTGGGGTTCTTCGCGCGGTGGATCACGATGTCGTTCACTGCAAAGCAACGCTCACCGGTGATGGTTTCTGCATTGATGACCATCCGCTCATCGACCACGCACTCTCCATTGAGGAGTTCTGTGAGGCTGGGGTAGATCTCTGGGATGGGGATGTCTGCGAGGAAGCCGAGGCTGCCGAGGTTGATACCCATGATCGGAGCTTTGATTTCCGGGTGGCGATGGAGCATTCGGAGAATGGTCCCATCTCCTCCAAGAGTGATCACATAGTTGACATCTTCTGGGGGAACGGAGGAGAGGGGGTCTGCCCCTACAAGCTCTGCATCCTCATCATCGACAACGACTTGAACATCTGCTTTATGGAGAAACTCTTTGATGCCGATCGCGACATTCTTGGACTGTCTCTTTGAGATATTGGGAAATAGGGCAATGATCAACTTACTCTCCAAACTCCTCTTTCAGTGGCTCTCCTGTCGAGCTGAGCTCTAGCTCGCCAGAGCGCTTCTTGATCAGAGTTTCCACTTTTTTCTCTGCATCTGTCAATCTTTTGTGACTGCTCAGGATCAATTTATCGGCCTCTTCGAACAGTTTGAGCGACTCTTCGAGCCCTATCTCACCAGAATTCATCTGCTCTAGGATCTTTTCAAGTCGGTCGATCGACTCTTCAAAGCTTTTTTCTTTTGCCATGGTGGACCTCCTCTACGGTGGCTGTCGCGCTTCCATCTGAAAGCACGAGTTCAATTTCTTGTGTGGGTTTGAGGGCATGTGTTGAAGTGACCACTTTCTTAGAGGCTTTGTCTAAGAGCATCGCATACCCCTTAGAAAGCAGCGCCTCGGGGTGGACGTTTTGGAGTAACTCTCCGAGCGAGGTGAGGCGTTCTTTTTTCTGCTCTAGGATTTGGTGGACACGGTTTTGTAGTCTTTTTGAAAATTGGGTCGCTGAAAAACGGCTTCCAGCAAGAGTGAGCTGTGACTCCATCGACTGATCGACCTGCGCTTTGAGTGAACGGAGCCGCTCGCGTTCTCTACTGAGTTGATTGCGGGCACGGGTTTGCAGCTGGGATTCAAGTTGTAGGAGTTTAACGATAAATTGTTTCACTCGGATATCTGGGCGCAGGGCAGTAAGGTGAGCACGGCGCGCTTTGATCTCCTCTTTCTTGCGGGTGAGGCGTTGTCGAAGAGCATGATTCAGTTGGAGATGGAGGTCGTCCAAGCGCTGCATCCGGAACCCTAGAAGCGGATAGGGGCTGCTGAGGTGAGGGACTTTGGTGAAGCCTTGGAGGGCGCGTTTTCCCTTTGCAATCTCCTGCTGGACACTGTGGAGAATCCCTCGTTCCAGCTGCAGAAGGGTTTGCATCAGTGCTTCTCGCTCTTGGACGACGACCTCTGCAGCAGCAGAGGGAGTCGGGGCACGGAGGTCAGCGACATATTCTGCGATCGTGTGGTCTGTTTCATGTCCCACCGCGCAGATGATTGGGATGCGGCTCTCGAAGATGGCTTTGGCGACACGCTCTTCATTGAAGGCCCAAAGATCTTCGATACTTCCTCCTCCGCGTCCGACGATCAGCACATCAGCAAGCTCGAAGCGGTTAAAATCCTCGATCGCTTGGGCGATCTCCGCTGCAGAGCCTTCACCCTGCACTTTGACAGGATTGAGCAGGAGGTGGAGCCCCTCGAAGCGGCGGTGGAGGACGTTGAGGATATCGCGGACGGCAGCTCCTGTCGGACTCGTGACGATTCCCACCCTTTTTGGAAGGTGGGGAAGCGGCTTTTTGTGCTCCTTCGAAAACCAGCCTCTTGAATGGATCTCTCGTTTGAGCTGCTCAAGCTTGAGAAGGAGTTCGCCTGCACCGAGGGGCTCCAGCTGCCGCACGACGAGCTGGTACTTCCCATGAGGGGGGTAGACGCTGAGGTCGCCGACCACTTGGACCTGATCGCCCTCTTTGGGGAGGCGGGGGAGTTTTGAAGCGTTTCCTTGGAACATGACCGCCGAGATCTGGCTCTTACTATCTTTTAGTGAGAAGTAGAGGTGGCCGGAGCTCTGCTTTTTGAAATTGCTGATTTCTCCTTGGACCGTCAAATTGACAAAGTGGGGCTCGAGCGTCATTTTAATTTGACGCGTCAGCTCACTAATGGTCATGGCAGGGGTGTCAGGCATGGCAAAAAGCATACTTTCTCTTTGAGCTCTTTGCAATCTTTGACTTGAATCAGACTCAAAATTCGGGTATAGTGGAACCTTATATTATGGCGTCATCAGGTAGAAAAAAAATTATTGCGGCCAACTGGAAGATGTATAAGACGATTCCAGAGGCTGAGCGCTTCGTGAAAGAGCTCGCTCCAGCAGTCGAAGAGGCCCCTGTGCAGGTCTATCTAGCGGCTCCCTTTACGGCGATCTACCCACTCGCCGAGATGACGAAGGGAACCAAGCTCGTGATTGGTGCACAAAATATGAATGACGCCTCTGAAGGAGCTTTCACGGGTGAAGTGGCTGCACGGATGTTGACCGATGCGGGTGCGCAGTTTGTCATTCTAGGACATTCAGAAAGACGCCGCCTTTTCAAGGAGAGTGACACTCTCATCCACCGTAAAGTTGCCAAAGCTCTCGCTTCAGGTTTGCAGCCCCTCCTCTGTGTGGGCGAAAGCGCGGAAGAGCGGGAAGCAGGAACTTCTGAACAGGTGGTGACAGAGCAGCTGCATGCGGCTCTCAACGGTCTCGATAAAAAGGCTGCGAACCGTGTCGTGATCGCTTACGAGCCGATTTGGGCGATCGGCACAGGCCATGTCGCGACCAGTCAGGAAGCCTCAGAAATGCACGCGAAGATCCGCCAAGCTCTTGCTTCACATTGGGGTGAGGAGGCTGCAGCGGGAATTCCCATCCTTTACGGCGGGTCGGTGAAACCAGAGACGGCCCCAGAACTTTTTGATCAGCCAGAAATCGATGGCTTTTTAGTCGGTGGAGCCTCCCTATCGGTCGAGAGCTTCACGGAAATCTTAAATTTAACCTTGCAGAAGGAACAATTATGACTTTTCTCTTTTATGTCGCTATTTTCTCATTCATCCTTGTGACTGTCGTCCTTTGCGGCGCCATTCTTCTCCAAGAGGGGAAGGGGGGAGGTCTCGGAGCCTCTTTCGGAGGAGATTCAGGAGAGTCTCTCTTTGGAACCTCGACGGCCGATGTCTTGAAGAAGTTCACCGGCTGGCTCGCTGTGGTGTTTCTCGTCTCTTGCGTCGCGCTTTCTCTTTGGACTGAAGTCCTTGGGCGCCGTGAAAGTCAACTGGAACCCGTTGAAATTGAGCAATTTGAGGACTAGATATGCATTTCAGACTGAGTGTAATTCCCGATTTATCGCCTGCAGAGATCGCTCGTTGTGATCAGCTAGTGCCACTTTGTGATGGTGAAACCCCTTTTGATACTGCAAAAGTCCGAGAGATAGGACAGGCCATTTTTGACCAGTTTGCAAAGGAAGAGGGGAGCGGTGCTTCTGGTCTGACCGCGATGGACCGTATTCGGCAGGCCATCCATAAAGGGACCGAATTTGGACCTTTTTCGGAGATTGCCATTCATAAAGCTTGGCAAGGTGTAGGTGATGGCACCTGGCAATATAGGGGCCACGCTAGGCTCTATGACGTGTATTGATTCTTAACTTTCTTGAGGGCCTGTTCGAGGCCCTTCTTTTCTTTTGCTTCTAAACGATCGAGAAATAGAGTGCCGTTGATGTGGTCATTTTCGTGCATGATGCAGCGGGCCTGGAGGCCAGAAAAGGTCTCCTTCTGCGTGTTGCCATCGAGGTCGGTCCACTCAACAGTGATGGAATAGGGACGTTCGACTCTGCCGTAGACACCCGGAATGGAGAGGCAGCCCTCTTCAGCGACCCAGCTCTCTTTACTCGGCTCAGAGAGTTTGGGGTTGATGAAGACGATCCACTCCCCTTCGATATACTGCTCTGGGTCTTCAGGGTCGGGTTGAGGAACTTTAGAGATGAAGAGGCGGAGGGAGCGGTTGGCCTGCGGAGCAGCAAGGCCGATTCCACGGTTTTCGAGCATGATCTCTTTCATTCTCTCGACCATTTCTCGAAGCGCATCATCAATTTCTTCGACTTTGTCGGCTTTTTTCCTTAAGATGGGGTCGCCGTAGTAAGTCAGTTTAAGTTCCATAGGCCTAAGTATACCTGAATCAGAAAATTATGACGACAGATAGCTGTATACTGTGTGACGCGCCTTGTCACTCAAAACCCGTCGTGGGAGAAGAGGGGAATTTTTGCTGCCACGGCTGCCAAGCGGTCTACCAGATTCTCAAGCAGAAAGAGGAGCTAGAAGAGAGACGCTCTCATCCCCTTTTTGAAGAGGCGCTTGAAAAAGGAATCATTTCCAATCCCTATATCCAAAAAGAAAGAGAGGCCCCCGCGGGTGAGTCACAACGAAGCCTGCTTGAACTCGAAGGGCTCTTCTGCCCCTCCTGTGCGGATCTGATCACCTACTTCTTTGAAAAGAAAGAGGGAGTTCAAAAGATCGCTTGCGACTACGCGACAGATCTTCTCCTCGTTGAGTATGACCCGATGAGGGTTTCTGAGAAGGAGCTGATCGATGCATTGAAACGGTGGGGCTACGGTGCAAAGCGCCTAGAAGATGAAACTGCACAAAAGGAGGTCAAACTCCTCAGTCGAAAAGTGCTTCTTCTCTCTTTTTTAGCTCTGAACGCGATGATGTTTGCGGCACCCCTATACGCCCAGCTCTTTCTTTCAAATTTTGAGCTCTCTCTCAGCGCTTTTGCTTGGGTCTCTTTTGGGATAGGAACGGCTGTCCTGGGTTTGATGGTTCCTTTTTTCAAGCGGGCCCTTTTAGGTCTTCGTGTGGGTGTCGTGGGAATGGAGGCCCTCGTCTCGATGAGCTTAGCGGCTGCTTACGCTCTCTCAACTTGGCAACTTCTTCGAGGCGGTGTGCACTATTACTTTGACTCGATGGCTGTCATCGCAGCATTGGTTTTTGTCGGTAAACAGATGGAGTCTTTTTCTAAAAAATCGGCTAAGGAGATGCTCTATTCACTCAGTCGGCACCTTCCAAAACGGGCCCGCGTGAAACGGACGGGTGCGTGGAACTTTGTGTCGATCAAAGAGGTGGCTCTTGGTGAAAAGATTTTGATCCAACAGGGAGAGCAGGTCGTACTGGACGGCAATGTTCTGGAGGGAGAGGGATACTTGAATGAATCTTCCGTCACCGGAGAATCGCTTCCACGCTTTGTGAAAAAGGGAGACTCTGTGAAGGCGGGGACGACGTTGCAAAAAGGATCCCTGACACTCGAAGTCACGAGCGATGCAGCACACTCCACACTCCACTTTTTAGTGGAAGCCGTCGCAGAAAGTTTATCTCAGAAGAAGGAGAGTCGAAGCCTGACAGACCGCCTCGCGGCTCTCTTTACCATCGGAGTCATCTCGGTTGCTTTGACTCTACTGCTTGCTTTTACATGGCTAGGCCATTGGCAGGAGGGGACAGAGCGCTTCCTGGCTCTCTTGCTGATCGCCTGTCCTTGCACCCTTGGAATTGCGGAGCCTCTCGTGACATCACGACTCGCTCTCTTAGCAGGGTCGATGGGAGTGTTGGTCAAAAACCGAAAAGCGCTTTCAAAGCTGGCGCGTGTGGAGGAGGTCTACTTCGATAAAACGGGGACTTTGACAAAAGGGGAGTTTCGTGTTGTTTCGGGTCTTGAAGGGTTGACGAATGAGGAGCTTTCTACTTTAAAAGCCCTTGCAGAGCGCTCTTCACACCCTTTAAGCGAAGCTTTAGTCAAAGAAATTGCAGAAGAGGCGATCCCTCTTTCTGATTTTGAAGAGGTTCCCGGACGCGGAGTGAAAGCGCAAATCCAAAACCAAAAAGTGCTTTTAGGCTCTCGTCCCTTTCTCTCTCTCGAAGGAGTGACTGTCGAAGCTCCGGCGACGGTCTATTTCTATATGGGTCAGCTGCGCCCCATACAGCTTGAGGATCCTCTGCGCGAGGAGGCCTCGGAACTGATCGATTCTCTTCCCCTTCCAGTCCATCTTCTTTCAGGAGACCAGCGGACTACTTGTGAAAAAGTTGCAAAGGAACTGGGGATTACAGAGATCCATGCTGAGTGTCATCCTCTGGAAAAGCGTGAAATCGTTGTGAATGCAAACAAACCGGTTCTTTTTGTTGGAGACGGGGTGAATGATAGTGTGGCTCTTGCAGCCGCCGAGGTGAGTCTCTCACTTTCCCATGCATCCGAGATGGCGATGGTCTCCTCCGACCTCGTTCTCTTGGATGGTCAACTCACGACGATTGAAAAGTTGCGGCAACTTTCTAAACGGGCGAAAAAAATTGCACACCAAAACCTTTTCTGGAGCTTTTTTTACAACGCACTAGCCCTTCCTCTTGCGCTCTTTGGATTTTTGTCTCCTCTGGCCTCTGCTTTTGCAATGGTGGTGAGTAGCTCTCTTGTGACTTACAACTCGAGCCGATTAAAACTAAGCGATTCGAGCTCTCTCTTCCGTCGGGAGTGAAGCGGATTTTTCACGGCGCCAATCGAGAAGGACTTTTCCAGACTCGCCGGAGAACATTTTCTCAAAACCCTTTTCAAACTCTTCTGCTGGAAAACGGTGGGTGATCACTTTATCAACTGAGAGACCGGCTTGAAGAAGTTCCTTCATCGTATCCCAAGTTTCGAAGATTTCACGCCCAAAGATTCCTTTGAGCTCGAGCATCTTGAAGATGACAAGGTCCCAGTCGATTTCGGTGCTGGGAGGAAGGATTCCAAGAAGGGAGATTTTGCCTCCGGGTTCCATCTCTTCCAGGATGGTCGTGAAGGCTTGGCTGTTTCCAGACATCTCTGTTGCGACGGTGAAACCATCGATTCCGAGTCGCTTCATCTCTTCTTGAAGGCTCTGTTTGGTGATGTTGACAGCGGCGTCGGCACCTGCCTTTCTCGCGAGGTCAAGGCGGTAGTCGTTGATGTCCGTGATGACCACTTTTTTGACTCCTGCAAATTTTGCAATCAGGACGGCCATGACTCCGATGGGGCCAGCTCCGGTGATGAGAAGAGTTTCGTTTTTAAGCGGAAAAGAGAAAAGCGAGTGGACGGCGTTGCCGAGAGGGTCGAAGATGGCAGCGGTCTCTTTGGAAACGCCTTCGGGGAGGCGGTACAAATTTTCTGCAGGTAGGGGAAAGACTTCCGCAAAGACTCCATGGGTGTGGATACCGATCACTTTCGTCTCTTTACAAAGATGGCGTTTTCCTGAGGTGCAGACCTTGCATTTTCCACAGGTGATATGGCCCTCTCCACTCACCAGGTCGCCGACTTTCCAGCCTTCGACGTCAGAGCCGAGCTCGACAATTTCTCCGACAAACTCGTGGCCGATGACGAGGGGAGTGGGGACATTTTTTTGTGCCCAGTGGTTCCACTTATAGATGAGCAGATCGGTTCCACAAATCGCGGTGATGTGCGGAGCGATGAGCACCTCATCGGCTTTTGGCTTGGGTCTCTCGACCTCTTCCATCCACAGTCCGGGAGCGCCTTCTCTTTTCACAATCGCTTTCATATCACTCCTAGTTCAGCTCCTACCTGTTCGAAGGCTTCGACGCAGTGCATGATGTCATCGGCGGTGTGGGCTGCGGACATCTGTGTGCGGATACGCGCCTTCCCCTGAGGAACAACCGGGTAGAAGAAGCCGATCACGTAGATGCCCTTTTCAAGCATCTTTTTTGCGAATTGCTGAGCCAGTTTGGCTTCTTTAAGCATCACTGGAATGATAGGATGCTCTCCTTTTAGGAGGTCAAAGCCGCGCTTCTCCATCTCGCTGCGGAAAAGCTGGCTGTTTTTTTTCAGCGTATCACGCAGCTTCTCTCCCTCATGTTCTAGAAGGTCGAAGACTTTGATCGAGGCGGCTGCGATGGTGGGTGCGAGGGTGTTGGAAAAGAGGTAGGGGCGTGAGCGTTGACGGAGCATTTCGATGATCTCTTTCCGTCCCGTTGTAAATCCCCCACTCGCTCCACCAAGCGCTTTTCCTAGCGTACCGGTGATGATATCGACGCGGCCCATGACGTCGCAGTGTTCAATCGAACCACGGCCTGTTTTGCCGAGGAAACCACTCGCATGGCAGTCATCGACCATCACAAGCGCTCCATATTTGTCAGCGAGGTCACAGACTGCTTTGAGGTTGGCGATGTATCCGTCCATCGAGAAAACCCCGTCTGTTGCGATGATCTTAAAGCGTGCACCTTCGGCCTCTTTCAGTTTCGCCTCGAGATCCTCCATATCGTTGTTCTTGTATCGGAAGCGCTGAGCTTTACAGAGACGGACACCGTCAATGATGCTTGCGTGGTTGAGTTCATCACTGAGTATCGCATCTTCTTTTGTGAGGAGCGTTTCAAAGAGACCACCGTTGGCATCAAAGCAGGAGGGGTAGAGGATCGTGTCATCCGTTTCGAAGAACTGAGAGATTTTTTTCTCAAGCTCGTGGTGGATTGTCTGGGTCCCGCAGATGAACCGGACAGAAGAGAGGCCGAAACCAAACTCTTCGAGCCCTTTTTCCGCGGCGCGGATCACATCAGGGTGGGAGGAGAGTCCGAGATAGTTGTTGGCGCAGAAGTTGAGGACATGCTTGCCGTCCCTGAGAGTGATGTCAGCGCCTTGAGGGGAGGCGATCTCATACTCACTCTTATAGAGTCCGCTCTCTTTGATTTGCTCTAGTTCTTCTTTTAAGTGCGATAAAAAGTTCTTATCCATGACAATTTCCTTTTTATTGGTCGCTAATACTATTGAGTTCTAGACCTATTTTCAACTATAATCGTCCTGCTATGGTGATATTGGGAATTGAAACAAGCTGTGATGAGACGGCGGCTGCGGTCGTTGTGGATGGTAAACGCATTTTGAGCAATGTCTTTGCTTCACAGGCTAAAGAACATGAGCGTTTTGGCGGGGTCGTGCCCGAGCTGGCTTCACGTGCGCACGCGGAACAGATGCTGCTGATCATCGATGAGGCTCTTGTGAAAGCAGGAGTGACCCTCGATGAGATCGATCAAATCGCTGTCGCAAACGGACCCGGGCTCATCGGTTCCTTGATGGTGGGAGTCAATGCCGCAAAAACACTCGCTTGGTCGAGAAACCTTCCCCTTGTCTCGGTCAACCACCTCCACGCCCATCTCTATGCGAGCTTGATGCAAGAGGAACAGGAGGTCACCTTTCCTGCGATCGGAGTGATTTTATCAGGGGGGCATACCGCGATTCTTAAAATGCACTCTCTAACTGATTATGAACTGCTCAGTACGACTGTCGACGACGCGATTGGAGAAGCTTTTGATAAGGCTGCAAAGGTGATTGGGCTTCCTTACCCCGGCGGCCCAGAGATTGAAAAGTTAGCAAAAGAGGGAGGAGGCGCCCGTTTCGGCCTCCGTCCTGGCAGAGTGAAACGCTCGCCGCACTATTTTTCTTTTAGCGGACTCAAGACGGGTTTTCTTTACGCTGCGAAGGGAGCTGGAGCGAAGAAAGAGAGTCCTCTTCTTCTGAAACAAAACGAACTTGCTGACCTCGCCTACGAGTTTCAAGAAGTGGCTTTTGGAGATGTCGTAAAAAAAACGCTCAAAATAGCTAGGGAGGTAGGCTGCTCCACCTTGCTTTTTGGAGGCGGGGTCACCATGAATCAGAGACTGCGAGAGCTCTTCCACGAACAGGCTACCGGAATGCAACTGCTCTTTCCAGGAAAGGGACTTTCCCTCGACAACGCTGCCATGATCGCCGGCTTAGGTTATCACCTTGGAAAGAATGAGCGTGCCTTCGATTTACATCTTGAGCCCTCTCCTTCAGTGTCTCTTTTGGGAGGGGTCGATTAATGGCGCCGATCGTCACAACACTCACCCCCGCTCAGCAAGCGCAGATTGAACAAGACCTCCGTGGGCAAGACTTTACCATCACCACACCGCCTCACACGCGCTTTCAAGCAAGGAGAAAAGGACTCTCTTGCACGCTTTACCTTTCAGGTAAGCTCGTCATCCAAGGGGAGAAGGCTGCGGAGTTTATCGAATTTTATCTCGAACCCGAACTTTTAAAGGAGCTGCGCTTCTCGGCTCCACCTGAAGTGGATACCACTCCTCGGATGGGAAGCGACGAAGCGGGAAAAGGGGATCTCTTCGGACCTCTTGTCGTGACAGCACTCTATGCGGATGAAGCCGGTATCGATCAGCTCCTCACGATGGGTGTCATGGATTCAAAGCGCCTTGCAGATGAGAAAGCGTTAAAAATGGCAGCTGAAATCGAGAAAAAGTTTGCCCATTCGACAGTCTCTATCGGCCCTAAGAAATACAACGAGCTCTACGAAAAGTTTCAGAATTTAAACCACCTTCTCGCTTGGGGACACGCCACCGCAATCCATGAGCTCCATGAAAAAACAGGCTGCAACAAAGTTTTGATCGACCAATTTGCGAATGAGCGTTTGATGGAAAATGCACTGCATCGTCGAGGTCTAAATTTAGACATCTCTCAAGCGCCAAAGATGGAAGCCGATGTGGTTGTCGCAGCCGCATCGATCGTTGCAAGGGCCCGCTTTTTAAAAGGGCTAAAGCGCTTGGTCGATGAGTTTCAACATGGCCTTCCGAAGGGTGCATCCAATGCAACGGTGGAGGCTGCACGTTCTTTTGCTAACCAATTTGGACCTGCAGCACTGGTGAACGTTTCAAAGCTGCATTTCAAAAGCCTTGAGGGAATTCGATGATCCGCATCTTGATCGTGTCACTTCTTTTTGTCTTTTCTATTCTTCTTCTGCCGCAACTTTCCCATTTTTTTTCCCATCGTCCAGTGGCATACAGCTCCCTACTGAACTCAAGTGTCAGGGGTAGTGCCGTTCTTTTGTCCGATCAGGAGGTGACGCTCAACTTCGAACAACAAGAAGCCCTCCTGCGGTTCTTGGACAGCTTAAAGGCAACAGCCACTTGGAGTGGCCCTGTTATAGAGCGGGCTGTCATCTACCCCTTTCAGAGTGAAAAACTCACACTCGAGTGGGGAAATGGACTCGTTCGTGTCGAAGGTGTGGGTGTTTTTTCGATACAAAATGAAGATCCGATTCTGACTCTCTTGCAGGAGGCAAAATAGATGTTACGCAGGCTCGAAATTTCTAACTTTATTTTGATCGAAAAACAGATCGTCGAGTTTGAAGAAGGGTTTAATGCGATTACAGGTGAGACAGGGGCAGGAAAGTCTTCACTGCTCGGTGCTCTTGCATTTGTTTTGGGTGAGCGAGTCACGACGGCCGTGATCCGAGAAGGAGAAGAAAAGGCGCGGGTGACCGCGCTCGTCGAAGGGCTCACCAGGCCAATGCAGCACCTCCTCGAAGAGGCTGGGGTTGATGTCGAAGAGGGGGAGGATATCATCCTCTCGAGAGAGATGAATGCGAATGGAAAGTCGCGCATTTATATTAACCAACAAGTAGTGACTCTTAGTTTTCTTAAAGAGTTTGCAGGGCGTCTTCTTTCACGCGTCGGACAGCACTCTCTTTATTTGTTAAAATCGAGAAGTCAACTGCGCTCCATTTTAGATCAAACGGGGAACTTGGCTCCACTCATTGGGGAGTATCAAGCGCTCTTCTATGAGGTCAAAACAGAGCAAGAAGAAATCCAAGAGCTCAAACGCCTCTCTAGTGAGCGTTTGCGAGAAGAAGAGACGGCTCGACGTACCATTGAAGAGATCGAAGAGGTCTCACCGAAACCCGATGAAGAAGAAACTCTATATGAAGAGTTCCAAGCGCTCCAACACTTTGAAGAGATCCGGGAATCAAAAGCGCTCTGTTCGGAGCTGCTTTTAGAAAACTCTCAAGCCGTGCTTCCCAGTTTAAGGAGTCTCGAAGGAGCTCTTGAAAAGCTGAGCTCAATCCAACCCAAGTACTCTGAACTGTTAGAGAGTGTTCGCTCCTCTCACATCGAGCTTCAAGAGGTCGCGGACATGCTTTCTCGTGACACCCCAGCACACGCTGAAGATCCATCAAGGCTCACATTCTTAGACGAACGTCTCAGGAAAATCCATCTTTTGAAGAAGAAGTACGGTCCGGAAATGAGAGACGTGCTTCAACTCTTAGAGTCCACGAAACAGCGCCTTCAAAATCTCGAAAATTTAGATGGGGAGATTGAAGAAAGAGAAGAGAAACTGAAGTCGACCCTTAACGAGCTCGACGGGAAAGCAGCTGCTTTGACAAAGGCTCGCCTGAGTGCGGGAAAAAGTTTAGCGAAACGGCTGCAAAAAAGCCTGCAAGAGCTCAACTTGAAAGGAGCAAAAGTCCGCGTCGATCTACAGAAAGAAGAGCGCTCCTCTTTTGGAGAGGATCAGGTGGAGTTCTACCTTCAATTCAATGCGGGTGAAAAAGAGGCCGCTCTGACCAAAGAGGTGAGTGGAGGAGAGCTTTCTCGCATTCTCTTTGCCCTTCATGAGATCTTCTCTGAAATGGAGCAGATCACCACACTCATCTTTGACGAAATTGATGCAAGTATTGGTGGTGTGACCGCCACCATCTTTGGTTCAAAACTTGCCGCGATGGGAGAGCGGGCACAAATCATTGCTGTCACCCACTTCCCTCAGGTCGCTTCTCATGCATCCGTCCACTTCCAAGTCACCAAATCTGGGACTAAAGGCCGCACCACCAGCCAAATCACCCGTCTCACCTCTAAAGGCCGTGATTTGGAGCTAACGCGCATGCGTGGTGGTGAAATCGCTCCTGTTTGACTTTACTATATAGTCAGGCTACTTATTTATTAATTTTAAAAAATATATTATAATATTAATTGAGAAGTTAATAAGGAGTTTATATGGAATCTGTAGAAGATTTTAGCTCTATTTCTGGATCTGGTCCAGTAGGTCCTGTCGGTGGAGAGTCTAGTAGCTTACCCCAGATTGGTGAGACGGTCGTCTGCAATGGCCGTGTGTGTCAAGTGATCGATATGGATGAAGACGGTTATCAAATTGGAGAAGATGAGTGGGTCAGCCTCTCCCAAATGGCCCGCGTGGGAGATGAAGTCCGCCTCAATGCGACAGAGGATTTGGCGGTGATTCAATCCTTTGACAAGGAGAAAGGGATGGTCACACTGAAGGTGCTTAACAATAAAAATGAGGTTGAAGGGAAGGGGTTTGATGTGCACCCCGACGGGATTCTGTATGAGGGGCAGCCTGTCGTCTATAAAAGTGAAGAAGGATGGGTGAGCGGAGTGGTCACTTCCACAGGGAGAGATCCTGGAGAAATTCAAGTAAATGATGAGTATATTCGAATGAAGATGCTAGCGTCTCCAGAAAAAACAGTCTATGTAGATGTGGGCGAGCCCGGTGAGGAGAGATTGATCAAAGGAAAGATTCTGGAGATCTCATCAGACGATTCTGGTAAGACTCTAGTGACACTTCAAACGAAAGAAGGGCAACTTTGGGTGTCACCGGATCAGCTGTCTTCAAGGCGTCCTTTGCAGGAGATAAAAGCTACTTTGGTAACAGGAGGCATGGCTGTCAAAATAGGGGCAACCATAGCTGGGGCAGGAGCTAAAGCCGGGGCCGGAAGGGTCAAGGGAGCGCTCACGTCAGATACAGCCAAGAAGATCGCTAAGGCAGGAGCAGGAGTGGGTGCAGTTGCAGGAGCTTCGGCAGCCGTTGCAGGTGGTGTGGCGGCAGCCACTTTAGCCGCTGGTGCTCTTACGCTTTTAGCCGCTCCGGTGTTGATTTTGGCGGCTCCTCTGATTCTACAAGTCGGTGCGGGGGTGGTCTCGAACAACGAAGAGGAAATCGGAAGCGCTTTGAGATGGGCATGGAAGAATTTGACGACGGATTCAAACGAGTCCACAGCTGCGACAGACCGTGCAGCACGGGGTGTGTTGCCGCAGCAACCGGAGCGTTTTAAGGGCTGGAGTAAAACATTTCACCCAGATCAATCAGTGAGTCTGACTAAAGAGGGCAAAACGCTTTCAGTGAGAAAAGCGGGTATCACTCGACCTCCAGCGGATATCGATAGAGAGAAACTCGCTGTCGTCAATGCGGCAAATGCGGATCTGGATAGCGGTCGGGGTGGGACCAACAAGGTTCTAACGGATGCAGTTTCTGGTGACACCTGGAATGCCTCAAAGGGAGGCAAAACCGGGTTGAAGCCCGGAGAGGTCACGAGTGGGAAGTTGGAGGGAAGTAACACTCTTCAAGCTGGGGTTTTAGTGCAAGCCCTTGGACCTGAGTGGGGACCTGAATACAATTCACCAGCTGGCATGCAAAAAGCCAGGGAAGAGATGAAGGCAGCCTATGAGGGTATTTTTCGAGAGTGTGAGGCTCAAGGAATGGACCACGTTCAACTGCCTCTCCTTTCGGCAGGTAATTTCGCTCCACAAAATGATCCTGAGGCCACCGCTTGGCAGAAGATGACACGGGAGTGTCTGATGGAAGCTTCTGAAGCGGCTTTAGAGAGTGGAAAAGTCAAAAGTGTTCATTTAGTCGACCATGAAGGCGTTCCCACGTTGGCTGGCGTGAATCCATAACGATCCAGACTCGTCAAGAGTTCTGGGTTTCCTTTTTTTCAGCGTGAAAGTAGACTCGACTCCAAAATTCATAGACTTTTGGAGTTATCATGTTCTCACTTTCGCGCTTTCTTTTTCTTTGTAGTTTGCCTCTAACTCTCTTAGCTGAAATCTATTATACCGATGAAAGTCCAATCGTTCCGACGTATGAGGAGACCCCTTCTTATGAGACGGATGATGCGGTTGCGTGGGTAGGACCCAGTGATTTTGACTACCCCGTTCCCAACTTTTTCACCCTTCGAGTCGATTATGAGAATATTTTCCCGGGGCACCTCAAGATGCAAGTTGTGGGAAATGATGACGCCGTTGGGCTCAGTGAACTCAATGTTGTAGCCAGTTACACCAAAACCTTCTGCGGAAAAGAGGGGATCGCCTTTGGAGTCGGGTACACTCGCGCCCATTTGGATTGGGCGCCGAATCTCTTTTTTGCACAGCAGGAATACAATAATTTAGACCTCAGTATCAGTGGAATGACAGACCGGTTTGGGAATCTAGAGATCAAAGGGGCTGTCTCGGCCAGTCTGGATCTCTCCAATTGGGATCCAGGAGGTTCCACATTTTATACCATAACAGGTTGGGGGCGTTATGCTTATGGCTGCTGGTGCGGGGAGCCTATTGGCTGGAATCTCGGGGCGACGGCACGGACGGGTCTCAAACACGACTTGCTCTATCCGATTGTAGGAATTGACTTCTACGCCACCCCAAGAGTGAAGGTGAACTTCATTTTTCCTGTCGATATGGTGATCGGTTACAAGATCAATGATTGTTGGACAGCGGAGTTGGCAGGAAAGATCTGGAACACCCGCCGCCGTGTCGGTCCGAATGAACCTTTTGCGAAAGGATATTGGGAATACCGTAACTCTGGAATTGAGTTAGGCGTTCGTTATCAGTACTTTCCGATCGCTGAAGCGGGAGTTCACGTCGGTTCTACTTTAGGAAATGGGGAGCTTCGAGTTTCGAATTCTAGCGACCAGGCGGTCTCCGAATTTGATCTTCATTCTTCCATGTACGTGGGTGGAGAAGCCCAAATCCGCTTCTAGTTGAGGAAGTTGGTAAAAATTTTATTGCCTTGATATCTGCAATCAGTGTAGATTCAGGATAACTTTTACTATTTGTGCTAAAGTTTACTTCAGCGCTTGCATACTGAATAACAACCAAAAGGAGTGACTAAATGTCTCATCTTAAAAATGGAGAGTCCCTAGGGGCTTTTAGTAAGTGGATCAGAAGTACCACGTTGGTATTCTCTGCGACTCTTGCGATGATGACAGGTTTAGTCGGTTCTGCTTCAGCTGCCGGATTCTGCTGCGACCCTTGCGAGCCCGTTTGCTGCGACATGCCCGACTACGTCCTGTACGCTGACTTTCTTTACTGGCAAACCCATGAAGAAGGATTAGCTTTTGCTAGAAGTGGATACAACAACGACCTTGCTGCAGTAACTGAGCAAGGCAAGCTTTACGCTCCAGAGTGTGAGTGGGAGCCTGGTTTCCGTGTAGGAGCTGTTGTTGATCTAGGATGCTGTGAGTGGGATTTCTTCGCTCAGTACACCTGGATGCACCCTTGCCGCCAAGATGGCGTCACAGGTGTTGGTGAGACTGGCATTGAGCCTCTCATCTTATCTGTAACACCGACTGCTGACCTAACTGCAGCAGCTGGTAGCTTCGAGCTTCGCTTCAATGTCCTAGACTTCGGTCTTGGCCGTACTTTCAACTGCAACGAGTGCTTCATGTTCCGTCCACACTTCGGATTTAAAGCAACATGGCAAGAGCACAAAAACACAGTTGTTTACCAGTGGGGCGATGCTGTAACACCTACAGTTGTATCTACAAACGTTATCCAACAGAAGATGGATTTCGACGGTATCGGACTCCGTGCTGGATTCGATGCTGCTTGGAAGTTCAGCCCATGCTTTAGCGTGGTTGGTAACTTCGCGGTTTCTACTGTTTGGTCTGATATTGAGCTTCGCAGAAACGATTCTTTCGTTGCGCAGCCAGTATCTCTTCCAGATGTTGACCCAACTGTCATTGCAGACCAGAAATTCTGTGACTGCGCTGTAATCCCTGTTGTTGAGCTATTCCTCGGCGTACGTTGGGATTCTACAGTTTGCGACTGCTACGATACTTACGTAAGAGTCGGTTGGGAAAACCAAGTTTGGTTAGACACAAACCGCTTCATCCGTGAGCTAGTTGATTCAGCTGGTAACCACGGTAACCTAACATTCCAAGGTCTTACCCTTGGTGCTGGGTTCGGCTTCTAATTGAAGAAGTCTTACTTCTGATTGTTTTCGAGGGGCTCGGGTAACCGAGCCCTTTTTTTTGGGGTGAAGGGGGTGGAGTGAGATGCATTCGATTTTCGGGCCCTTTTTTTCGTTTTGGATCATCCTGTCTTGGAAATAGCTAAAGGCTATTCCCTGCGACACGATGATCCAAAACTAAGAAAAAAATGGCTCCGAATCTCAAACACCTCTCACTCCACCCCCTTCACCCGTTGGGTGGCTAAAGAAGAAAGAAAAATCCCCTCGAATCTGCCCTCCTATACCTGTGAAACACCAACAGATGAGTTGGGTTTTGGGTGTATCAAGGATTGATTTTATTGAGGGTGGGGGGCATGATCTCAAGAAAAATGGAGGTGATAGATGCTTAGAGTGTTATTGATTGGTTTGGTGATGGTTGCAGGCGTTGTCGGTGCAGAGAAGTACCAGGCACGCGATTTCTCTTCGATTTTGGGAATGAAAGGGTTTAGCGATGACCTTTTGAATATGCACTTTAAGCTTTATCAGGGGTATGTCAAGAACACCAACACGCTTGTAGAAAAAATCGGGGCGCTATCTAAGGGTGGACAGGATCGCTCAAGTGAGTATGCCGGGCTTAAACGGATGTTTGGCTGGGAGTTTGATGGCATGCGTCTACATGAGTACTATTTCGAGAATTTGGGTGGCAGTGGCAAGATTGATCAGGAAGGTGCGCTCTATCAAAGTTTAGTTGACCACTTTGGATCCTATGAGAAGTGGAAACAAGACTACCAAGCTACCGGTCTCATTCGTGGAATTGGTTGGGTGATTCTTTACAAAGATAACAAGACCGGCAAACTGTTCAACTGCTGGATCAATGAGCACGATTTGGGTCACCTTTCAGGCTGTACACCCATTGTGGTGATGGACGTTTGGGAGCATGCTTACATCACTGAGTATGGTCTGGATCGAGCAGCCTACATCGGAAGCTTTTTTAATAATCTCAACTGGAAAGTGGCGGAAGAGAGATACGGATCATAAGTTTTCGATCCGCTTGATGCCGTTCTTGTCTACGACGATACGGAACTTGGAAAGTTCTTTGACGGGCTTTTTGCCCTCTTTTTCGATAGTCGACTGAAGAATGATGTTGATGTGATAGACCTTTGGGAACTCCTGCTCAATCACACTATCGCTCTTATCATCATACCAAAGGTGTGTGTGGTAGGGGTTAGAAGCTTTCTCGATAAAGTGTCGGACGTTAAAGCGGAAGATGACGTTGAGCATGAAGTAGCGCTCGTCTAGGGTAGGCGGCTTTTCAAAGATCGTCATCTTTCTTCTGTAGTTGATCACTGTTTCTGGTCGTTTAAAGCGTTCGACCACGGTGTGAAAGTCTTGATTGCGGATCTTCAAGATCTCTTCAGGGACCTCATCCACGTTTGCAAATGTCACACGCTCTTTCAAGACTCCCAGGCTGGTCTCTTCGTCAGGGGAGAGGATTTCAGTGGTGTAGTCCGAAAGCCACCCTAGCCGTTTCAAGTAGGAGAAGTCTTTGATTCCCTCTTTCAGACGGTCTTTGATCACGTAGACGACGATCATTAGGAGGAGAAAGGGTTCTGAGTTGATGACAAAGACCTTTCCCCAAAGGATAAAGAGTAAGAAATAGACAAACATGGCGATGGCTGCAGCAAAGGCTCCAGCAAGGCCCTGGTAGCGCTTTGTTGGGGAAAAGCGGTTGATATCCAGTAGAAGGGGATCGAGGACGTACTTGTTCAAGATGGACTTTTGATGAATAAAGTCTTCGCCCTCTTCTTCGCCGATTTCTTTTTGGATATCCAGTTGAGGGAGTTCTTTCTCTAAAATTGAAACAAGGAGGGCTTCAACCTTATTTAGTTGAGGGTCTTTTTCACCGTGAATGCGGCTGATCAGTTGAATCAAATATTGGCTATAGCTCTGTTCTGAGAAGCGGTTGATGTAGCTAAGGTGTTCCTTCAGCTCGGCAGAGGCACCTTTCTCAATCAGGTGACTGGTGACCTCCTTATAGCTAGATAGGTACTCAGTGATATCATGCTTCAGAGCTTCGACCTCTTTTATGAGGCTCTCATAGTCTTCTTCTTCCAGCAGGCCGTTTAAACGGATCGCGGTGCGGCGGATTGCACTACGGACCACCGAGGCAGAAAGCTTGAGTTCATTGACAATCCGCTTATCCGTATCAGGCTTGCCGAGTTCTTCCTTGAGCTTCCAGATTTTTGCAAGGGGTGCGGAGGAGAGGTGGAGGTTTGCCGCTTCCTTGAGAGTGAAAAGGGGTGTCTTAAAGCGGATGAGGTTGGTTTGATCGCGGTAGAACTGGGAGCGGCTGTAGGTGTGAGAGTTGACCTGCAAGGCCTGTGGGATGAAGATATAAAACTCTTGGGTGTAGATGCTCTCTTTCTTGTCGGGGTCGGGAAGAAAGTCATCCTTCTGTTCGAATTGCCACTGGTCACGAGGATAAACGGGGTCCGCTTCGAGTTCGTCCGAGTACTGAGCCATTATTTCTTCGCCTCGTAGTGGGGACGCGGCTGATTTAAGACGTACTCAGCGATGTCAAAGGCTTCCTGCTCCGTCAGAATGGGCTGGCGGTAGGGCATATTGGCGTGGATGAAAGCTGCGAAAATTTCAGGGCGGTGCATGCCGGCTCCATCGTTGAAAGATTCGTCGCCCCAGAGCGGTGGGATATTCAGAATTTCTTCGTCGCCAGGGAGGTGGGTTCCTGCACCGTCGATTCCGTGGCAGCTTGCACAGTGCTCGACATAGAGGGCTTTGCCTTTATTGATGTCGGGGGCACGTTTTCTTCTGATAGGCTTTAGACCGAGCCATGGAAACTCTTTTTCACCCTTGACTGGAGACGAGATCCATTCGAAGTAGGCGAGAAAAGCCTCCATCTCTTTCGAGTCGTGGGGCAAGGGTTTCCCGTTGAGACTGCGCTGGAAACAGCCGTCGATGCGTGTGGCTAAGTCGATCTCTTTTCCTGCTCTTTTGTTAAATCGAGGGTAGACTTCGGACACGCCGACAAGCGACATCGATCCGTTTCGTCCTCCCCAGGTGTTTCCACCTTGAAAGTGGCAGTTGGTGCAGCTGAGCTTATCACCTACCCAGTCCGAAGCGTACCTTGGCGTGTTGGTCATCAGGCGGTACCCCATCATCACCTTCTCACGGATACGCGGGGGGGCTTGTTCAGGGTCCACAAGGATACGGAGCTTGCCCTTTGGGGTGAGGAAATAGATCAGGGGAAGGGTTAAAATGGCAAGAAAGAGAAGAAAATAGAGGAAGCGCAACGTTTTCATAGCTCCTCATTCTAAAACTTTATTGAATTAGGTGCTAGCTCGTGTGAGTCTTTCTCTGAGTGTGGTCCAGAGCCCCTCCTCAGGAAAGTCCATGTCTACCCAGGCTTGATCCACCTTTTTCTGGTCGAGGAGACGGAGGAGTCCATAGAGGTTTTGAAGGGCTTCCTCTGGGCGATCAAGAGAGCCGAAGTGGAGAACTTCTTTGGCGTTTGCATAGCTCCTTTCTGAGAACCCTAGGACGGTCGGAGCTTCTTGTCGGTACTCCGATCCTAGATGGAGTGAGGCCTTAGGGCTGTAGTGTCGAAAATGCTGGCCAGGAGAGAAGGTCCGCTCGCTCTTCTCTAGCTGGTTCACCGGAGCTTTTAAAACCGCTTCGATTTCCTCTCTGCTAAGAGCTCCTAGGCGTGTGATCTTCCACCCTCCATCAAGATAGATCAAGATGGTGGACTCCACTCCCTTTTCTGCACCCTCCTCTTCAAAAACAGGAAACTCCTTCCCAAAATCCTCCTCTACGTGGGCTGCACTGGTGGAAGAAGGTCGTCCTGAGAGGTTGGCTGAGGGAGCCACAAGAGGGCCGGTTTCACGGATCAAGCTGAGAGTGGGGGCATGGTTGGGCATTCGAATCGCCACGGTCGGAAGCCCTGCTCTCACGAGAAAGGGAACGCTGTCCTTCGCGGGGAGGATGAGAGTCAGTGGCCCTGGCCAGAAGGCTTCCATGAGCTGCTTTGTCCCAGGGGGAAGCTCTTTTGTTAACTCTTTGACTGAAGAGGGGCTTGCGATGTGTAGAATCAGGGGATTTTCTAGCGGTCTTTTTTTGAGATCGAAGATTTTTTGGACTGCGGGGCCATTTTGATAGCAGGCTGCAAGTCCAAACACTGTCTCGGTAGGAAGAGCGACGACATCGCCCCGGAGGAGGAGCTCCTTGCATTCAAAAAAATTGAGTTTCACGTCATAAAATTATACGCTTCAAACCAATTTTGAGCTATCCTATCTCACTGTGATGAATCAGAAAAATGGAAAAAAAATTTTGATCTTTCTCGGCCCTCCGGGGTCTGGAAAAGGCACTCAAGCAGTCCGCCTCGCAGCGGAGCTTCAGCTTCCCCATATCTCGACGGGGGATCTCTTCCGCCACCATATCAAAAATGAGACGCCTCTTGGTCTGAAAGCCAAAGAGTACATCAACAAAGGATTGCTCAGCCCAGACGAGCTCGTCTTTGAGATTCTCAAGGTGCGTCTTGAAAAACCCGACACGGAGAAGGGATTCATCCTCGATGGGTTTCCGAGAAGGATCTCTCAAGCTGAAGAGCTCAAAAAAATGCTAGATGGGTCGGTGAACATGGAGGCCATTGATTTCGAGGTGCCTGATCAAGTGATTATCGACCGGATTTCAGGACGTCTCCAGTGCACATCATGTGGGAACACCCAACACAAGATTTTCCAACCCCCAAAAGTGGAAGGGGTTTGCGACCTCTGCGGAGGAAAGTTGATCACTCGTGATGATGATCAGGAAGAGGTGGTGATGGAACGTCTCAATGTCTACCACAAAGAGACAGAGCCACTGATTGGGTATTACCGAGATCTTGGATTACTGAAGGTGGTCGATGCGAATCAGACCCCTGAGAAGGTCTATCAGGAAGTCCTTAAGCTCACATAGTCTTTTAAAAGCGCTTTAGTGAAGAGGTAGCGGTCTTTGAAATCATTGACAGTCGTGAGGCGGAAGCGCTGAAGGCTCTCTTGGAGCTCATCAAGGAGAAGGGCACGTCCTTCTGGAGCGTAGAGCTTTTCTGTTAGAGCTTCTTTGGTTTTATACTTTGGAAGGAGTCCGACTTCCCAATACTCTTCAACTTCCCAGAGCCCGAGCCGAGCCAGTGCTTCTACACCTGGTTCGCCGTCTTCAAGAGCGTGGATGTTCTCCTCTGACTTGCCTCCGAAGACGGAGCTGAGCTCCTCTTTTAACTTTCCGAAAAGGCCCGTCTCTTTCTCTTCGATCCCAATCAACTCGTTCTTAGTGCGGATGAGACTCTCTTTGAGATCGCTGAGGCGTTCGACAAGATCGGGGCGGTTGCTGTTCCAAGCGACACTCAGTGCCCTGTTGACGAGGATAGTGAGTCCTTCAAGAGCTAGATCAAAGCGGCGGATTTTAGCGATGGTGGCGCGGATATCATCCATCGTCACCTGCTGCGCGTTGATTTCATGGAGGGAAGCTTCAAAACGTTCCAACTCCTCGACTCGATGGTTGAGGTCACTTTCGGCCTCATGGACAAAGAGGGTGAGGTGGTGTTGGACGGGTTCGATCAGAGCCTCGTGTTGGATCAAGCGGATATACGCCTCTGGGCCACTGACTAAAAGATTGAGGAAGACGCGGTGGGAGAGGCCTACAATCAAGGCAGAAAATTTCCAGTGCTCTTCTGGAGCAGAGTGGACCACGTCCTGCATGAGCGCGAGTGAGTAGTGCGTGTTGAGCACTTTTCCAACAGCCTCGACCTGTTCTTTGGTCTGCATGCCGCGGATCAGAGCAGAGATTTTTCGGACATTCTCAGCGCTCAAGCTCTCTTCCACAGCACTCACAAGATCAGAGATTTTTTCGGGGCTGAGATCTTTAGCTTGCTCCTGAAGCTCGCTCTCATTGAGACGCTCAAAAGCTTCGAGCAGTTCTTTATCACTCAGTTGGGAAAGACTCATCATAGCCTCATCTTACCCATTCTAATTTTTAGGTGTAAATCTTTAATTGAAATCATCTAAGTCACTGGAAATAAGTGACAAAAACTCAATGGGGTGGTAGGTTTTCGGGGCATGCTGGTCTCGAATCTGGCTCCGGCAAGAAAAGCCTGCAGAGAGGATCACCGATTCTTTAGGTAGCATCCTAAGCGATTTAAAAAGAGATACTTCTGCAACTTTTAGAGAGATGTCATAGTGCTCTTTCTCATATCCAAAGGATCCAGCCATCCCACAGCACCCGGAATCGATCTCATGGACATTTGCTGAGGGGAGCAGTTTTCTTAAAAGCGTTCCTAAAGAGCTCTTTCCGTAGAGTGCCTTTTGATGGCAGTGGTCGTGAACGGCGATCGTGAGAGTGTCATCGACCACCTGAAGGGAGTCGACGTGTTCTAGCAGGAAGTTTTCGATAGGGGTCACTTGGGGAACCGTTTTACCGGGAAGGAGAGAGGGGAGGTCATCGACCAGCATCGAGTGGCAACTGGGTTCGAGGCTGAGAAGAGGGAGGGAGGGGTCGATCCGAGTGAGAAGTTGCTCAAGCGATTCTCTTGCCTCATCGATAAAGCCTTTGGAAAAGAGGGTGCGTCCACAGCAGTGCCACTCAGGAGCTAAGACTTCAAAACCCATTTGATTCAAGAGTTTCACGGCGTGGATGCCGATCTCCGGAACGTAGAACTCGGTGTAGGTGTCGATGAAAAGAGAGACTTTTTTCGGAGCGCTTTTCTGTTTGTATTCTTGGAATAAGTGGCTGAATCTCTTCTCTGCAACTTGGGGGAGAGTGCGCTTGGAGGCAATACCAAACAAACTTTGAGTTTTTCTCGCGACGCGGCTCTTCAAGATCCAGTTAAAAAACGTTGGCTGCTTTGAAAGGAGGAGGCTGAGTTTTCCAAAGTGCGCGAAGAGGCGGTCCCGTAAAGAGGCACCCTTTTGTTGGTTCCACTGATAGAGGAGCTCTGTCTTCATCTTAGCCATATCGACTTGTGAAGGGCACTCACGCTTGCATCCTTTGCACATGAGACAAAGGTCTAAAATGCGTCTCAGTTCTGGGTCTGCTAAAGACTTCGCTTTCAAGTCACCTGTGAGGAGTCCTTTGAGTGCTGTGGCTCTTGCTCGGGTAGAGTCAAACTCTTTTCCTGTTGCTTGAAAAGAGGGGCACATCGTCCCGGTGCGTTTACGGCAAAGGCCATTGCCGTTACAGAGGTCGACTGCGAGTGCAAAACCTCCCTCCTTAGAAAAGTCAAGTGCTGTGGAGATCTCTTGAGGTGCTGGCCTGAGGTGGGTATCAACAGGAAGGGGGTTGACAATGATATGGGGATTGAGAAGCTGGTGGGGATCGAACGCTTGTTTCACTTCACGGTGTGCTTCGTAGAGAGCTTCTCCAAAAAGTTCGGGGTTGAGCCATGAGCGGATGCGTCCGTCGCCATGCTCTCCACTCATCGCCCCTCCAAACTGTCGTACGAGTTGAACGACCTGGGCCATGATCTCTTTGAGAGTTTCTTTTTCACTGCGTAGGTCAAGGTAGGGGCGGAGGTGTAGGCAGCCCTCACCCACATGCCCGTAAATTCCTGAGCTTTTTCCAAAGGTCTCGAGAAGATGTAAGAATTTTTGGAAGAAGGCGTGCAAATGTTCGGGAGGGATGACAATGTCTTCGATGAAGGCGACCGCACGCTGGTAGGAGCGCTTTGAGAGAAGCAGCTCTAACCCTGCTTTTCGTACATTCCAGATCGCCTCTTTCGCACGTGCGTCCTTCACGAACTCAGACTCAAAAAGAGTTTTAGAGAAGCTGAGTTTTTTCAGTTTCTCTTCCACCTCCTTGTCTGACTCACCTGAAAATTCGAGGACAAAAACGCCTGCTGGGTCGCCTTTGACCCAAGTGATCTCCTCCTCCATTTTTGCCAGCTGCTTACCCGCTCGGAGAATTTCTCGATCGATCAGTTCAAGGGAACTGGGCGACTGCTCAAGGAGAGAGGGGATCTCTTTTGAGGCCTCGACTAAATCGTCAAAAAAGAGAAGCACAAGGGTGCTTTTTTTGGGGATCGGCACGATGTTGAGTTTCATCTCTGTGACAACTGCTAGCGTGCCTTCCGACCCCGCCAGTAAGCGAGGGAGGCAGATCTCACCGTCCGTCAAAAGAGCGTCGAGGTTGTACCCTGTCACCCGCCTTTTGACTTTAGGGAAATGGGCTTCAATCTCTGGGCGGTACTTCTCTTGGATCTTCTTCAGTCGTTGAAGGATCGGGTGGGAGTTATGGGTTGCTTCTTTTTTGAATGTGAACGCTTCCCCTCCCATCAGAAGCCCTTCTGCTTCAAGAAGGTGGTCCGACATTTGTCCCCAGACGAGTGAGTGGCTTCCTGCGGCATTGTTTGCAACCATTCCACCTAGTGTGGCGCGGTTACCAGTAGAGGTGTTGGGACCGAGTCGAAACCCATAAGGGTGAAGAGCGGCGTTCAGTTCATCTTGAACCACTCCCGCTTCCACAGTGACGGTTCTCTTTTCGCGGTCGATCTCTAGAATTTCTGTGAGGCAGGTTGAGAGATCGAGAACGATTCCCTGCCCAAGACAGCTTCCTGTGATCCCGGTTGCAGCGCCGCGGGGGGTGACCGAAACGCGCTCTTCTTGGGCGATCTGAAGGAGGCGGCGGAGGTCTTCACGTCCTTTCGGGAGAACGACCACTTGTGGAACGACTTGATAGATGGAGGCGTCGACGCTGTAGGCAACGCGTGTCACCTCGTCTGCGTAAACGGCTCCCTCGAGCTCTTTTTTTAATCTCTCGAATAGCTTCATGAAACGTGTTGAAACGGGTAAAGAGCTCCAAGTTGAAGGATTTGGGTGAGTTCGTCAAGGGCTTCACGCGTTTCTGTTAAGAGTTGCGGGTCTCTGAGGTCATTCAGAGAAAGGCGGTCGCGGTAGTGTTTTTCGACCCACTGCTTTAGCTCGTTGATCAGATTTGAATCTAGCAAAACTCTCCCTTCCATTGCTTCGATCTCCTCTTCTTTTAGCGGGATTTTGGCTTGTAGGCAAGCCGGTCCACCGCCGTTTCTCATGCTCTCGCGGAGGCTGACGAAGAGGAGGGTTTGGATGGGGGAGTCAGGATCTTCGAGAAGCTGGTCTGCGACGGCTTTCACAGAAGGGATCTCTTGGCACTGGGAGGGCAAGACCATGACGATTCCGCTCTCTGTTTGAACGAGTTCGCTGTTGAAGAGGTAGCTTTGGACCGCCTCTTGAAGAGTGATCTCTTTCACCTCTCTCAAAATCAGCTTTCCGTCTGCTTTTTCTTGTAATGAAGCAAGGACTTGGGCTTGATCTTCAAAGCTCTTTTCATGAAAAAGAAAGAAATTTTCTATTCCGCAGGAAATCACATCGTTGTGAAAGACACCTGCTTCAATGGCCTCTTGGTTTTGCTCCGCAAAAAGAGTTTTGCCTTTGTCGAGCTGGTGTTGTTTCGCGACTGCGATGGAAGCTTGTAAACTCTGTCTTCGTGGAAAGGTTCCTTTCTGTTCTTTCCCTGAATCTGACCAGACAAAAAGCTGGAGGGAGTCTGCAAACCGCACATGGTTGGCGGCTCCTTCATCAGGAAAAGGGACGGGGGAGTGGATGGTGAAGAGTCTCTTGTCAGAGAAGATTTTTTGCAAAACGGCTTGGGTGAAGGGCGGCTCAATAGAGCGGTGAAGGTGGGAGAGGAGGCTAGCAGGGGTGAGATGGACCTTCTGATCCTGCGTGTCAGCCGATGCAGCAGCTGTGAAGCTGTTCGCGACCCACATCGCACTTGCAGAGGAGACGCTATAGAGAAGCTCGGGTTTAACCTTGTAAACTTGGTCGAGGATGTGTGAGTCGGATCCTGTAAATCCCTTTTCACGCAGGGTGGGGAGGTGTGGGCGTTCGTGCGGAGGGAGGAGAGCCTGCTTCACCCCGAGACTGTGCAACATCTCCATCTTTTTCAAACCCTCTAGGGCGGCTTGTTTGGGAGAGGATATGAGCTCTTTCGAGCCCATGGAAGCGAGATTTCCGGCGGCGAGGCCTCCAAAGGTGTGCGTGGGTCCGACGAGTCCATCGAAGTGCACATCGACCATCTTAGATCCCTGGGAGAGGGGTTTCTGGTAAGATGAGTTGGTCGGAGCAGGTGGAGGCGATGGGGTAGGCACAGTAGTCAGCAGCGTAGTAGGCACTTGGACGGTGGTTGCCACTTAAACCCACACCACCGAAAGGCTGCGCACTCGAAGCCCCTGTCGTTGGCTGGTTCCAGTTGATCAAGCCCGCTTTGAGTCGAGGGTAAACATAGTCGTACTCTTCCTTAGAGTCTGAGAAAAGGGATGCAGAGAGGCCAAATTTGGTTTTTGAAGCAACCGCGATCGCTTCACCGAGACTATTCACCCAGATGAGCTGCAAAAGCGGAGCGAAGAGTTCTTTGTCAGGGAGATTTTCGACCTCGGTCACATCAATGAGACCGGGGCAGACGAGTCCGGTACCTGGGCGGAGGTGCTCCAGACGGATCAGGGAGGTTCCACCAAAAGCCTGGAGTGCAGACTGCGCGGTGAGGGCTCGCACGACCGCCGCTTCTGAAATCAGGGGACCGAGGAAGGGCTCAGGCTCTTCTTTAAAGTGACCCACTTTGAGCTCGAGGGTTTTGTCGATAAACTTCTCAACAAAACGGCGGTTGCTTTCGCTGTCGATGACGATCATCCGTCTTGCTGCCGTGCACCGTTGCCCGGTGGTGATATAAGAAGAGAGAATCGCTTGGTAGACCGCCGCGTCGAGATCAGAAACATGGCTGACAATGAGGGGATTGTTTCCTCCAAGCTCAAGCGCGAGGATCTTCTCCAGATGCCCTGCTTGGCTTTTTTGTAGCGCTTTTCCCACCTCAACGCTGCCTGTGAAGAAGATTCCGTCGACCTCCTCATTTTCGCTGAGTGCTTTTCCAATATCGCCTCGACCTTGTAGAAGGTTCACGACGCCAGGAGGCACTCCTGCACGCTCCCAGCACTGGACCATCATTTCTCCGACGAGGGGAGTTTGATCACTCGGCTTGAAGATGACTGTGTTTCCTGCGATCAGGGCGGGGACGATGTGTCCATTGGGGAGGTGTAGGGGAAAGTTGAATGGGCCAAGGACAGCGACGACCCCGTGGGCGCGGTGTCGAGTCTCGAATCGGGTAGATCCCTTTTCAAAATGGATGCTTTTGCAGCGTTCTTCGTAGCTTTGGATCGAGATACCAACCTTAGCGATGGCGGCTGCAACCTCTGTTTTGGCTTCCCATAACGGTTTACCCACCTCTTGAGAGATCGTGAGAGCGAGCTTTTCCTGTACGTCCTTTAGCTCCTTCTCGAAAGCACGTACATAGTTGAGACGCTCTTCGAGGGACATGGCCATCCAGCGATAACTCTTATTCTTTGCAGCAGAGACGGCCCGAGAGACATCGGTTGGAGCGGCCATTCGAGCTTCGTAAAGCAGCTCCCCGTTATAGGGATCGGTCGATTTGAGGGGTTTGCCATAGCCGGAGATCCACTCTCCACCGACATAGAGACCGCGACGGGTCGGCTTAGAAAGCTCTGGGGTGCGATTGCTCATAGACCTCCTTTTTTAATTTAGGAGAGACTTTTGTGTAAATCGTTGTTGTAGAGAGATTGCTATGGCCTAGGAGCTCTTGGATCGTTTTGAGGTCCATTCCCATCTCCAGCCAGTGGGTGGCGATCGTATGACGGATCGTGTGAGGGGTCGCTTTACCCGCCAGCCCACTCGCCTTCAGGTAGAGGTCGAACTTGCGGTCCACAGAGCGCTCACTGAGGCGTTCTCCAAAGCGATTCAAAAAAATGGCACGTTTGTCTCTTTCGGCGTAGTGGCCATGGATCTCTTCGTAGCGCTCTCCATCTTCGAGATAGGCCTGGATCCAGTCGCGTGCACCGGGGGTGAGGGGCACGATCCGCTCCTTCTTGCCCTTTCCTCGCACCTGTAAAAGAAGGTTTTCAGGATCCAGATCCGATCGATTGAGGCCCACGAGCTCCTGAACCCGGAGGCCCGAGCTGTAAAAGAGCTCTAGGATGGCTCGATCACGGCGTCCTAAAAGAGTGGAAAGATCGGGTTGTAGAAAAAGCTGTTCCACCTCTGCATAGGTGAGTGGGTGGGGGATCTTCTTTTCTAACTTGGGGTTGGTGAGCCCCTCAGTGGGGTTGACCTCGACCCAGCCTTTCCCCTCCGCATATTTGAAAAAACTGCGCAGGCAGGCAAGGCGCCTGACAATTGTTTTTCGATGGACTTCCTTTTCGGTTAGGTGAAACAGGTACTCTCGAAGCGTGCGCAGCTCAATTTTTGTGAGGGGGTAGTCCTCTTCACTCTCCTGGATTTGGACCTCGTCAACATGGGGAGGGAGCTTCTTCGGCTCTTGATCTTTCAACAGCCAAAAACGGAAATCGTTTAGATCGATAGCATAGTTGCGCAGTGTGTGTGGGGAGAGCTGTCTTGCCACCTGGAGATGCTGCAGAAAGTGGAGTGCTGAACGGTACATGATTTCAATAGTTTACTTCTATTTGATGATTATCGGGAAGAGGGGGTGATGCTGTTGATGATATCGTATTTTTTACCCTGTAAGTATATCAAAATAACGTGATATGATTTTCAGAAAATGAGGTCGTGTTATGCTTTCACCTTATGCCTACTTTACACAGCCTTCTGAATGGGTTCTCCATCACAGCCGAAAACCGCACCAGGATCTTCCCCTTCTTGCAAAACGTGTATGCGTGATCCTTCCATTGGCTTTGCATGCAGTGGTTTCGATTGTAGAGAGTGTAGGCATGTCTTTCTTTGTGAAGGCATTCAACATCTGCTTTCACTGCCGAGTCTGAATGCGTGTTTATCCTAAGAGGATGGGCTGGTGATTGGCGAAGAATTTGTTGTTCAGCTGCTTGTGAAAATGGGCTACCTGAAAACACCTTAATCTAGATAAAATAGAGGGTCGGAGGATATGTATATGGGTTTGTTCAAAGTTTTATTTTTAGTCTCGACTGTTTTTATGTTGAACTCGAAGCAGGTCGAAGCTCAGATCGGAGAGGAGTGGTTTCAGCAGATAGCAGAAGCCACAGCGGTGACCTACTACCCCGATAAGGAAGGAACAGTAGGGGTAGCGCTTTGCAAAAGCGAGATCGAAAGTTTAAAGGCATTTTTGTTGAATGACCGCAACTACCTCTGGGGGATGAATCGCCGTTCACCATTCATTCCAAAAGGAAGTCTTCAGTTTGGAAGCGAGGGGCTGCGCATTGTCTTGAGTCTACAAACGCTTCAACTCAAAATGGAAGAAGAGGAGCGCTGTGTGATTTTAGAGTTGAGCGATGCTGAGGCCCGCGAGATCATCGAGTCTCTTTTGATCTGTCAGAAGGCCGCATGAATTTCTGTTTTTTCGCTGCAGCCCTCCATGCACTCTTTGTATTTGACACTCTAGATCCTGATGTCGGGAGTGCAATGGTCAAAAACCGCTCACTTCTTGACCAAACGTTTGAAGAGGTCGCGCGCTCCCTTGAGATGACCTATGAGCCTCATATGCTGGACGGGAAAAAGCTGACTTATCGCCAGCTTTTAGATGCCATGACACAGGTTAGGGTCGAGCAGGACGATCTCTTTGTTTTCTATTTTTCAGGGCACGGGGGCCGGCTTGATGAGAAAAAAGACCCTTGGCCCTATCTTTACTTTAGTGGAGACCGAAGCGCGATAGATACCCTCTTGATTGACTCCTTTGTGGAATCATTGAACCCGCGTTTTTACTGGAGGCTGGTCGATTGCTGCAATGCGACGGCAGAAGATGTCGATAAGCTCAGGGCTATCACATGGAATAAAGAGCGAGTGCGAGACAATCTAAAACGCCTTTTTCTCAGTGAAGTTAGCTCTGTTATCGTAAGCTCGGCTTCACCAGGGGAGGTTTCTTGGGCTTACGATCGGTATGGAAGCTGCTTTACACTCTCGCTCCTCCAAGATCTTTTCTGGAAGCTCTCCGGAACAAAAAATGTCACCTGGGAGGCTCTATTGATGGACGCGTCGGCGCGGCTGCGGGTGAAGCAGACTCCCTATTGGGAAATCAAATAATCTATCATTTTTTTGGGAAAGTGAAGACCTTGAGATCTTCAGAGGCGTGGCTGTTGGGGAAAACGGTGCGGGCCTCTTCTTCGAAAAGGACAGTGTCGGTATAGCGGGCAGAGAAGTGGGTGAGGATAAGCTCTTCAGCACCGGCCTCTTTGGCGATCTCGGCTGCTTCCTTCGCTGTCAAGTGGAGGTACTGCTTTGCAAGAGCTCTCTCAGAGTCCAGGTAGGTGCTCTCAGCAAGGAGAAGACGGGCTCCTTTGGCTAGCTGTAGCGCATTTTCGCAGGGGCGTGTGTCTAAGACCACGGCGATCGAGTCTCCTTTCCGGATCCAGCTGACTTCGTCGATGGTCACCTTCTGCCCGTTAACGGTGATTTCTCCTGTCTCTTCAATATCGCGTACAGCGCGGCCGAGGACCCCCTTCTCTTTCAACTTTTTGGGGTCAAACTTTCTTTCGTCTGGCTCAGTGACACGCCAGCCGATATTTTGAACACCGTGCTGGAGGAAGCGCGCTTCCACCTCAAAATTTTCATCCTTGTAAACGACTCCCTCAGAGTCGATCGGATGTTCTACGACTTGGATGGTTTCGTGGTAGATCGTGCCGTAGCGGAGGCGGTCGAAATACTTTTTTCCACTCGCAGGATAGAAGCAGTGGATCGGGTGGGTCACTTTGTCGAGGTTGAGGCGCATCAAAAAGGAGCCGAGGCCGAGGCAGTGGTCGCCGTGGAAGTGGGAGACGAAGATGTAGTTCACAGCAGTCGGTGCGGTATTGGCAAAGATAAACTGTCTTTGGGTTCCCTCGCCTGGATCAAAGAGCAGCCCCTGACAGTTCCAGCGGAACAGGTAGGCGCCGTGGTTGCGGTGGCGGGTGGGCTGTTGGGATGAGCAGCCAAGGACAGTGAGGTCACGGACAGTCATGCGTTTCTCCACTTAAAAAAAGAAAGGCGCCCTAAAACGAAACCGACAGCTGCCCCTGTCAAGTGTGCCGTGTTGGCAATACCGATACTCATCGATTTTTCTAGAAAGACTTCAGAGGTAAACGAGATGAGCTGGAGTCCAAACATCGCAAGGATGAAAATCATTAAGAGCATAAAAGTCGCTTTTTGGAGGAGGTACCCCTCCCAGGGAGCGATCTTTTGTCGAACCCAGATAAAGGTCAGCATCGCACAGAGGATTCCTGAAAAGCCCACGAAGTTGGGGCCGCTCATCAAGTACTGGGCTGTGTTACTCATCACGCCGGCGACTAGAATCAAGAGGAGGTAACGGCCCAGGCCAAGGCGCTCTTCGATCTGTTTTCCCAAGACAAGAAGCCAGATCATATTGAAAAGCAAATGGAAGATATCGCTGTGAAGCAGGGCGGGCGTGAAGGCGCGCCACACCTCTCCTTGACGGATCTTCTCGAAGAGGGAAGCCTCTGGAATGGTTTCGTCTTTAAAGGCTCCGAAGGATTGAAGGAGGTGGGGGTAGATGCCATGCCACCAAGGGGTTTTGAAATACTGGTTGAGGAGAAAGCGTCCCTCTTGGGGGAGTTCTGCAGGGTCAGTGAGGCTCGGTAGCCCGTAGAGCTTGACCAGTTGGTCGAGGTAGGAGAAGGCTTGAGGGTAGTCGTAGATGAGCTCTTTATTGATCTTGGGGCTGAAGAGTGCAGCGCTGGGAAGGGGGAGGGGAATCGGTTCACGGTTTGGTGCTGTGATGGAGCCCCAGGTAAAAATCAGGATGCAAAGGAGGATGATGTAGGAGGTGAAGGACTGTTTTTGCGACGCCTGCATCACTTTTTTGGGAGAGGTAAAGTACTCCTTGTCCACAATCACCTCTGGAATGATGGTCGGGGGCTCGACTTTGTACTTGCTGTTTTGAGGGTCTGCTTTAAAGTCCTCAAAGTACCTCATTGCACGGTCGAGGTCTTCTTCGTCAATGATCCATATTTGAAAGGTAGGAACCCCGTATTGATCGTCTTCCCAATCTTTAGGAATTTCTACTTCGATGCGGTTCGCAATCTTTTGGCTATTCAGGTAGCTCGAAAAGCGGCTGGCGAGGCGTTCGTTTTCTAAGGTGCCGATGATGCGCATGTCTGATTCTCGGGGATGTCGGTGGTACGAATTTTGTTCAGTATTTCACTAGTTGCGAGTCCTGGTAGACGTTCGACGTAGTGGACGGTGCCTCCGCCTTCTTCCACAACATCCGACTCGAGGCAGCGTGGGGCGTACTCGCTTCCGTTGACGTGGACGCTTGGGCGAAGCTGTTTTAAAATGGAACGAGGATCCTCTTCATCGAACCACGTCACAAAGTCGACAAATTCGAGCGCCGCGACCATTTGAAGGCGGTATTCTAGGGGAATGATCGGGCGGTCAGGGCCTTTATACTTTTGGATAGAGGCGTCTGTATTCAGTGCGACAATCAAAAGATCGCCCTCTGCTTTCGCTTCGTAAAAGATCTGCAAGTGACCAGCGTGTAAAAGGTCAAACGATCCGTTAAGAGTGACGGTCTTGACACCGTTCTCTTTCCAAACTTTGACTTGATTCGGGATTTCTTCTGGGGGGAGGAGCTTCTTTTTCACTTCCTCCTTCCATAGGTGTTTAGTCAAAAGTCTCTAGATCTCCTCAATCATCTGGTTTTCAGCTGCAATCGCTGGAAAAGCGATCTTAAATACATCGTCATAATGGTCTACAAAGTGGAAGTCCAGTCCCTCTTTGAGTGTGTCAGGGAGTTCGACAAAGTCACGCTCGTTGTCTTTAGGGAAGATGACTGTCGTTAAACCGGAACGCTTCGCAGCGACGACCTTCTCTTTGACCCCACCAATCGGTAGAACGCGGCCTGTTAGGGTTAGCTCTCCTGTCATTCCTAAATCATCAAGAACGGGTTCGTCGAGAAGAAGGGATAGGAGGGCGGTGACCATCGTCACTCCTGCGGAGGGTCCATCTTTTGGTGTGGCTCCTTCAGGAATGTGGATGTGTACCTGGTTCTTTTCAAAAAAGGTGTGCGTCGGAGCGTAGCGGTGGAGAGCTCCGTGGAGGTAGCTCCAAGCAATCTGCGAGGATTCCTTCATCACATCGCCTGCTTGTCCAGTGAGCTTCATCTCTGTCTTTTCGTTCGCTACCTTGAGCGTTTCGATATAGAGCGTTGCTCCACCAAGGGCTGTCCAGGCAAGGCCGGTGCAGACACCAATCGGTGTCTCCTCGTAAAAACGGTCAGAGGTGTAGACCGGTTTGCCGATGAATTCCTCTAGATTTTTGGGTGTGATCGAGATTTTTGCAGGCTTTTTCTTACCAGCTTCTTTTTCTCGTACGAGCTTCACCGCGCATTTTCGCAGGATTTTCTTGATCGTATTTTCAAGGCTACGCACACCTGCTTCCCGTGCATAGTGGTTGATGATTTGCTTGAGTGCAGCCTGAGTGAAGCTGACGTCTGTCGCCTTGAGACCCATCGCCTTTCTGTTGCGGGGGATCAGGTAGTGGGAGGCGATCTTCAGCTTCTCTTGCATGATGTACCCTGACATGCGCAAGATTTCCATCCGGTCTTGAAGCGGCTCGGGAATCGTGTCGAGCACGTTCGCAGTCAGGATAAAGAGGACGTTCGACAGATCGCAGCGGACATCGAGATAGTGGTCTAAAAAATCCGTGTTTTGTTCAGGGTCGAGCACTTCCAACAAGGCAGAGACAGGATCTCCTTGGTAGGAAGAACCGCCGATCTTGTCGATCTCGTCAAGCATGATCACGGGGTTCATGCTTTTTGTGCTTTTGAGTGCTTGAACCAGTTTACCGGGCATGGCTCCGATGTAGGTGCGCCTGTGTCCTTTGATCTCCGCCTCATCGCGCATTCCACCTACAGAGAAGCGGTAGAACTCACGGTTCAGCGCATTGGCGATGCTTTTACCGATCGACGTTTTACCTGCACCTGGTGGGCCGACGAGACAGAGGATGGAACCTTTGACTCCATTCGAGAGCTTGCCGACACCGATAAATTCCAAAATGCGCTCTTTGACATCTTCGAGACCGTGGTGGTCTTTTTCGAGAATTGCCTGAGCCGATTCGAGGTTGAGGTTCTCCTCAGAGTAGATTCCCCAGGGGACGACGGTGAGCCAATCGAGGTAGCCACGGCAAACGGAGTACTCAGCAGACTGGGCATCGAGGGAAGAGAGTTTTTCCATCTCTTCGTCGATGACCTTCTGGACCTCGTCGGGAACCTCGCGTGCTTTGAGCCTTTTCTCAAACTTTTCAAAATCGGTGCTCTTCTCGTCTCGCTCGATCCCCAGCTCTCGCTTGATCGTTTTGAGCTGTTCACGGAGGAAGTACTCTTTCTGAGATTTAGATACATTCGCTTCGATCTTCTGACTGATCGAAAACTGGAGCTTGGTGAGGTCGAGCTCGTTTTTGAGGAGCTTGAGAGCTTTGGTGATCCGTTTAGGAATCGGAAAAGTTTCGAGGACTTCTTGCATCTCTTCACGGCTGGCTGTCGTGAGTGCGACGGCGAAGTCGGCGAGCTTTCCTGGCTCGGTGAAGTCAGAGTGGCCGAGGAAAATTTGGAGCTCCTCTTTGAAGAGGGGATTGAGCTTCAATAGCTCTTTGATCGTAGAAATAATTCCAATCGAGTAGGCCTTCAGCTCTTTTGTCAGCTTTTTCTTTTCCTCGTGGAACTTGACCTTGGCTTTTAAAAACTTTTTGTCGGGAAGCTGCTTGGTGATGGTCAGGCGCTTCTCCATATTGAGAATGACCTGGGCTCCACCGTGTTCCATGGGGACGATACGCAAGATTTTGCCAAGGACACCCACTTTGTATAAGTCCTTGGTGGTCAACTTGTAAATGTCATCCTCTTCATGCTTTGTGAGAGCGAGAGCGACAGATTTATGAGGGGATTTTGCCACTTGCTTCAGAGCGTCGTAGTAGGGACCTGGTTCGATGACAATGGGAGCGGCCATGCCTGGGAAGAAGGGACGACGGGCAAGAGGGATCACGAAGAGTTCATTCGGGGTCGGCTGGGGGATCTTCTCCGTCACTGCAGTTTCCTCAACAGGATGAAAAATAGCATTCTCAAGTTCCTCTTCTAGAGTGACTTGATCTTCATTACGCTTTTTATGGCTCTGGCTCAAATCGGGTTCCTATTAGGGGTTAAAAGGGAATATTTTACCCCTTTACCCCCTAATAATACAATACCCGATCTATCCGGATCATCTCTACGGCAGGGGGGAAAGTCAATAATTATTTAAAATATTTACAATAAGTGGCTTAAGGGTTATAAAATTCCCTATGATCCACTTAATTTTAGAGACAGCGACCCTGCAAGGATTTGTGGCCCTCTATCATGGGGAAAAGCCGCTGGGAGAGTCTCTCTTACCGTTGGGACTCAGGAGTTCCCAGTTTCTCTTTGCAGAGATGGACGCTCTTTTGAAGGGGTGTGATGTGACGCCTTCTGAAGTGGGGTTGGTCACGTGCGGCGTCGGACCCGGCTCTTACACAGGAATTCGGGTAGCGGCGACTGTGGCAAAAACACTCTCCTACTCCCATTCGATTCCTTTAGTGGGTCTCTCTTCCCTCTCTGCCTTCGTTCCAAACGAGTGTTCTCACTTTTATTCCCTTCTCGATGCAAAAATTGGAGGGCTCTATCTTCAAGGCGAAGAGGGAGCTCCCCAGCTTCTCAGCTGGGAGCAAGCTGAGCCCAGACTCCGTGAGCGCTCCCTCTTCACTCCGGATGCGGCTCTGATCGCAAAACTCGAGAAGCGCGGCTTTACTGCTGAACACATCCAGCCGAGTATCGCGTTCTTTGCGAGTCAGGGTTTAGAAGCGCATCAACAGGGAAGATGCTCGACGAAAGGCGACCTCGATCTGATCTATCTTCGAAAAACGCAGCCAGAAGAGGAGCTAAAATCGATGGCTGAGGGTAAAAAGCTGATCTAGTTTGACCTGCTTTCCGAAAATGGGTACGAACAAAAATAAAATCAGAAAACTCTCATAAGAACAGAAAATGGTTGAAAAGGGAGAATCTTCCATGAACAAGAGCATGTTTACAAAGATTCAGACAGCGTTTGTCCTACAAATAAGCAAAGCAGAGAAAAACGATTGAAGAGATCTGTCGAAGAATTCGAGTGATTTTGGAGACCTTCTCCAGATGGAGGAAAAAGCTTCGAAGGTTGAGTCCTTGAGAGCTTCGTTAAAATGAATAAAACCCTGGACAAAAGCCGTCAAATAAAAAAGATGGTGGTTGGCCAATCGTAGGGGAATGGCCCTATCCTGATAGGGAGTTTGATCAGAAGCTTTATATATAGCGGGTCTCGTGAGATGGAGAGGTCATGTGCGCAGGTGTCTGATTCCTGCACGGTGTCTGGTCCCCTCAGCTCTTAAGCCGTTATGAAAGATATTGAGGGTATGTAGGTTGGTGAGCATGGTAAGGTGTCTGGCTTCCTCATCTCCTATCTCGTTCCAGCTGATATTAAGTATGCGTAAGTTAGTGAGCGAGGTAAGGTGTCGGGCTCCCTCAGCTCCTAGGCAATTATCAGAGATATTGAGGGTGTGTAGGTTAGTGAGTGAGGCAAGGTGATCGGCTCCCTGATCTTTTAATTTGTTACACGAGACATTAAGTATCCGTAAGTTAGTGAGTGAGGTAAGGTGACTGATTGCATCATCTTCCAAGTCGTCATAAGAGACATCAAGCATACGCAGGTTAGTGAGTGCGGCAAGGTATCTAGCACCCTCTGCTCCTAAGTCAATATGATGGATAGTGAGGGTAAGTAGGTTGGTGTGCGCGGCAAGGTGACTGGTTCCCTCAGGTCCAAAATAGTTCAAATTGAAATCAAGCGTGCGTAGGTTAGTGAGCGAAGAAAGGTGACGGGCTCCCTCATCTCTTAGGTAATTTTCAGAAATATTGAGGGTGTCTAGGTTAGTAAGCGAGGCAAGGTGAAAGGTTGCCTCATCCCCTAAGTCGTTATATGAGACATCAAGCATGAGTAAGTTAGTGAGTGCGGCAAGGTGTCTGGCACCATCATTTGCTAAGTCGTTATGTGAGATACTGAGGGTACGTAGGTTGGTGAGTGAAGAAAGGTAACGGGCTCCCTCAGTTCCTACGTGGCTTCGAGAGATATCGAGGGCGTGTAGGTTGGTGAGTGCAGCAAGGTGACTAGCTCCCTTTTCACCAAAGTCTTTGTGTTGGATAGTGAGGGTGCGTAGGTCTATTTTCTTACATATCTGTACGATCATCTGGTCTGTCAAAGTGACATTGACCAAGGAAATTTTTTTTGGTTTTAATCGTTCACAATGATTTTTTGATTTGGGATCAAAGGAGAGTCTTTTCAGTACAATCTCAATTACCTTATCATCGAAGCTTCCTAACAAATTCTCATGTTGAGTCACATGACGTAACCATCGATCCACAAGGCTTAAATTAAATAGAGTTTGTTGAGATAGCAGAGAGAAAATCTCTACTAAAAGTTCTATTTGTATTTGATTGAAAACGTTAGCAGTTTCGGAAGGAAAGTCTTGTCGAAAAATTACAGGAGCTCTAATAGCTGATTCTCTTTCTATATTCATCGTAATCTCCGCCCTGTGAAAAAAAGCCTGATATCATAGTTTTGAATTCACATGATAAAGTCAAGGATTCAGAAGTGAAAATGCAAAGGTTAAGATCGTCTCTCACTTCTAGAAGAAGGGGCGTGGATGAGCCCTTAGTTAAAAGTTGTCCCATTTATAGTTGAAACACACAGGGATCCCATTTTTTTTAGGAGGTGAAAGTCTACTTCTTGTCGCGAGTTTGTTTGATTAATTTACTGCAGAGCTATTCGAACAAGACCTTGATTTAAACACAGCCACTTTTGATAAAAATTTCATATTTGAGGTGCCTTTATCTCCGAAAAACGCAGCCAGATGAGGAACTAAAATCGATGGGTGAAGGTAAAGGCCAATGAGTGGCTGAGAAGGAAAAGGCGCCTACCTGCCTCTTCGCAAGAGAGGGAGTTGATGGAACTTCCAAAAAAGCGGTATTCAATTCCAAAAGTTCTGCAAGGTCCGATGTCATAACCGACTCCTCCTAAAACCTCGAAAGAGGGAGCGGCCCACACCCCTGTCTCAGACTCCGAAAAGAATTCTCGAAAGTAGGCATTTCGTGAGAGGCCAGCACCCAGACCCACTTGATAGCTGAGTGGAGTTTGACAACGCTGCTCATAGATCAGGTGACACAAAAGCGCTCCAACACCGTATGTTTCTGTTTCGTGACACGTTTCGCAGCAGCCTGATGTGGCTTCGTTTGCACGCACCGCGAGCTCCAGTTCCAGTTTCAGAGGATCCCACTTTTTCCCGACTGCAAGGCCTACAAGCACTCCAGGGTCGAAGTGTGTGGCACTTGTTTTTTCCGCAGGAGATTGCACCTGATATCCAACAACGGCTTTGGTATACACGGACGCTTCAAGAAGCGTCAAAGTTCCCCAAAAAAACACAACTAACAGAGTGATGAGTCTTTGCATAACAAAAATATCATAAAGAAAAGTTGACTTTTCTGCTCCTTTTAAATAAAGTGCATAAAATTTGAATTTGAAAGTATATAAGGTGCAAAATGAATGTTTACAAATCGACTGATGGATTTCCTCGTTTTAGTGAAGCCTTTTTTACGGAGCGCTGTCCTGTAGGGGGCAGCTTTCAAGAATCAACAAATGGAAGAGGGTACAGAGTGCTCACTTTTGGAACCGATGGTGATTCCGTGGATCAGAGTTGGGTGAAAGTGGCTCTACTCAAAG
>CAZPBC010000012.1:0-48000 GCA_964584775.1 uncultured bacterium | reverse complement strand
AAGTTTTAATCGAGGTGATTCGTGTAACTGCTGAGATATACAAAAAATACAACAGCTCTTGCTGGTCTTTCTCCCACTCTCATGGTTGGCGTGGAAGGCGCCGTGTTGACGCTTTCGCAAGAGAGGTCCAGAACAACTCCTCTACATATAAAGAATTGAAAAATATTGTTCTCCGGTATTTAGCCAATCCGGCAAATGGAAATGAGCATCCACACTCTTTTCGACCCCTATTGAGAGATCAGCTAGAAAAGAGTTTTCCTGGGTTTTTCATTGATTATGTAAACGATGATTTGAAAGACCATTTATATACACTTATCTTTGGTAGAGAGCTGGAAGATAGTGAAGAAGTGAATTACGAAGGCGACAGGATAAATATAATGGCCGCAAGAACGCAAGCGGTTGCAAGTTGTAACTTAAACCCAAGAAAGTTCAATATGCGGTTTCCGCGTATTGCACGTGCTAGAGGTTCCTTGGTTCATGTTGGAGAGCCAAAGTCCTTGACCTCCTATCTTCCTGCCTTTCCCACTTTTCCCAAGCCCACTTTTGAATCTTTCTACCCCTTTCCCATGCGCGAAACAATTCCAGAACAGGATCTATTTGCTGAAGTGGAAAGTCGCATAAATGATGCGAGAAAAAGTCTCTACCGAGCAGATCACATCAGTGCTCACATTTTTCATCTTTCAGTTAATTCTAGAAATTTTGCTGATATAAGCTCTGAGTATTTTTTGGTTCTGTCTTATAGAATTTTTACATATGAAGAGCTTAAAACTTATTTTGAAAATCGTTTTGGACCGGAACTGCATCCTCGGAATTGTTCCCATTGTGAGGATATGGTAGAAGATCATAAAACTCGATTCGAAGAAAAAGAAAAAAAAGCAGATGAGCGATACCAAAAAAAGTGCTCAGAATACTATGAGAGAGAGCGTTTGGAAAGAGAAAGGACTAGGAGGCAAGCTGAGTGGAATGCAAAAAAGGAGGAAGAACGAAGACAACAAGAAATTCAAGACACTTATAAGAGGGCTAGAGAGATTCTGGGCCGACAACTCGAGGTAGATCTAGAAAACGACCATCATCGCGATATGGTCAGGCAAGTTCTGTTTAGGGCATCCCCCTTAGATGACATTAAACTCTATGAAGCGAAAAAAGAGTTAGGATCAATAGAGTCGGTTTGTTCTTAACATTACAAGTCAATTATCCAAAACAAGTAGCTTCCGGTCTAAGGAAACCTTAAATTCTCCATCTGAATCCTAAGTCATTCTGGAAAACTGGGTCGAGCAAATGTTTAGACCAGAGAGTTCTTCTGTGATTGTCTAGATTTTACTCTTCTAAAGGAACCGTTTTTTCCAACACTTCTTTTGTACAGAAAATCGGGGCATTATGCATCAAAGCGAGGATGATCGAATCGCTGGGTCGGCAGTCGATCTCGATGATGTGTCGGATATCGCCGTTCATTTGCTCCACGAAGAGGCGGGCAAAGTAGATGGTGTCTTGGATGTCATAGATCACGACCTGCATGACCCGGATTTCAGCAGCGCCAAGAAGCGAGTTGATCATGTCGTGCGTGAGGGGTCTTGGCTTCTCTGTGCCTGTCAAAAAAAGCTGGAGGGTTTTACCTGTGGAGGGGTCGGTGTAGATGGCAAATTTTTTCTTTTCGGTGCCGAGGACAATGACCGTATAGGCCCTAGTCTGCATGACTTTTTCAAAAGAGAGGAGGACGAGTTCAGACAAAACGCTCATGTGCGGATCTCCACGGTTCCATCGGCATGCCCGACGATCACTCGGCCCGCCATTTGAATGAAGAATCCGGTCTCCAGAACGCCCGGTATCGCTTTCAGGCGCTCCTCAAGCTCTTCCGCCTTTGCAAAAGAGTCACTCGGTTCGATGTCGATGATGTAGTGATGGTTATCGGTGAGGTAAAGCGAGCCCTCTTCATTTTCGCGTAAGTTTGCTTGAAGCCCTAGGCGTGTGATCTTCTTTAAAGTGAGCTGTGCTCCAAAGGGAGCGACTTCAACAGGGAGTTTTACGCCGCCAAGTTCGTCGTGGCACTTCTCGTCATCGACAATCACGACCATTTCATCGCTGTTGCTTGCCACGATCTTCTCACGAAGAAGAGCACCACCACCACCTTTGATCATCCGCTTTTTGAGATCGATTTCGTCAGCACCATCTACAGTGAGGTCGATGCGGCTGATCTCGTCGATCGAAAGGATTTCGATGCCCACACGACGTGCATGTTCTTCGGATTCGATAGAGGTGGCGACGGCCTGGATTTTAAGGCCCCCTTGAACGCGCTTTGCGAGGTGGTCAATGAAGAATGCGGCTGTGGAGCCTGTTCCGATCCCAACCAACATCCCTTCCTGCACCCATTGGGCTGCCTGTTGACCTGCTGCCTCCTTGGCTTTAGCGACTTTGTCTCTGCTGGAAATTGTCATGATTTGTTATAGTTATTTTTTTCTCATATTGGAGTTGAATGTGATTACTTTACAAGAGCTTTGTCAGCAGCTGGACCAGCTGTATCAGCCTGGTAGCTTTCGAGATTATTGCCCGAATGGGTTGCAAGTCGAAGGAAGAGAAGAGGTTAAAAAAATCGCCACGGCCGTCTCTGCAAACCTAGAGACGCTTGAGGAGGCGAAGGAGAGAGGGGTCGACTGCCTGATTGTCCACCACGGCCTTTTTTGGAAAGGAGAGGATCCACGCATACAAGGTTCTAAGAGAGAGAAGATTCGACTTCTTTTAGACGAGGGAATCTCTCTTTTAGGGTATCACCTGCCCATGGACGCCCACCTCGAAATTGGGAACAATGCCTACGCGGCAAGGCAGCTGGGCATGACGGAGCTCGAGCCGTTTGGTGAAGTGGATGGACTCTTCATCGGAGTCAAAGGGAAGGTCGCTCCCTGTTCTGGAGAGGAGCTCCAATCCAAACTTGAAGAGTACTATACTCACTCCGCCGCTGTTGCGCTCGGGGGCCCTCAGCAAATCGACACGATCGGGATTGTCTCTGGAGGAGGTTGGAAGTTTTTGAGTGAAGCGGCAAAGAAAGGTGTCGATGCCATGGTCTCTGGAAACTATGACGAACCGGCATGGTCGATGGCATTTGAGGAGAAGGTCCATTTTTACGCACTCGGACACTCCGCCACAGAACGGGTGGGTCCCAAGGCTTTAGCTGAATGGCTTCAGAAAGAGATGGGTCTCTCTGCTGAGTTTATCGACTGCTATAACCCATTCTAACACGCTCACTTAGGCTGCGTGGCGAGGAGGACGCTTCGAATTTAGGAAAGGCCACAGGTAGAGCGTGGCTAGCTCCGAGTAACTTCACTCCTGGTTTCTGCCAAGATGCAGGGGTGCTCGGGACAGTAGGGGATAGCGACTTAGCGAGATTTTTTATCATTAGGACCTCCAAACCTCCTCATAACAACCGGTGTGTAATAAATCAAGAGGGGGCCTAACAAGATAATTAAAGTCCTTGCATTCAGGGGGTTTTTTAATTATCTTGTCACTATATTATGTGGACACGAACCAAAATCATTTGCACGATTGGACCCTCCGTCTCTACCAAAGAGAAGATCGCTGAATTGATCGCGGCAGGGATGAATGTGGCGCGCCTGAACTTTAGTCATGGGTCTCATGAAGAGCATGAACCGGTCATCCAGATGCTGAAGGAGGTGCGCGATGAGATGAACGCGCCCCTTGCCATCATGCTCGACACTAAGGGGCCGGAAATCCGCATTGGCCGTATTCAGGGGGGTGAGTGTCTTCTCCGGAAAGGGCAGGAGTGGCTCCTTCAAGGTGAACGGATCGAAGGAAACGAGGAGCGAGTCGCGCTTGTTCCCGAATCTGTCCTTGACCAGTTAGAAGTCGGAACGAAGGTCCTCTTTGATGATGGCTACATCTCGTCTCATGTGACCAAGACCGGCCCCGAAGGGGTGACCGTCCAGATCGATCATGGGGGAATCATCCGCAGCCGCAAGGGGGTGAATATTCCCGATGTGCATCTTGACCTCCCCGTGATGAGTGAAAAAGATATCGAAGACATCCGCTTCGGATGCCGTCAGGATGTGGATATCGTCGCAGCTTCATTCGTCCGCACTGCACAAGATGTCATCTCTGTGAAAGAGTTGATCCATGAAGAGGGAAAGACCGATGTTTGGGTGATCGCCAAGATTGAAAATCGCATGGGCGTCGATAACTTAGAAAGCATCCTACATGTGGCTGATGGAATCATGGTTGCACGTGGTGACCTGGGAGTCGAAGTTCCTTTGACGCAGGTGCCACGCCTTCAAAAAATGATGATCCGCAAGAGCTGTATCTCAGGGAAACCCGCCGTGACAGCAACACACATGCTGGAGTCAATGATCTCCAACATGCGCCCGACACGTGCTGAAACATCCGATGTGGCAAATGCCATCTACGATTCGACCTCTGCAGTGATGCTCAGCGCGGAAACGGCTGTGGGTAAATTTCCGATTGAGGCGGTTCAGGTCATGAAGTCGATCGCTCAAGAGACTGAGGCCGATTTTCAATACCGCGACTTCTTTGATCACCACGCGAGTATCGTTTATCACAACGTTCCACTCTCTGTGACTCTCGCAACAGTGAAGACAGCCTACAGTTCAGATGCGAAAGCCGTCTTTGCTTTGACCAAAAGCGGAACTACAGCCGCTCTCCTATCAAGATTGCGACCACAGATGCCGATCGTCGCACTCACTCCGTCCAAGAAATGTTTCCACCAGATGGCTTTTTTATGGGGAGTGATTCCTCATTACTGTCCCGAGCCAGATACGGTGGACGAAGCTTTTGAAAAAATTAGCCAGTTCGCTCTCCAAAAGGGGATCGTCTCCTTTGGTGACCTGGTCGTTGTGACGGCAGGGCGACCCTTCGGTTTTGAAGGGACGACCAATACCATGATGGTTGAAAGTATTGGTGAAGTCCTCGTCCGCGGTGAGGGGGGACGTGGTGAGATGGCGTGGGGGAATGTCACCATCCTCTTTTCTCTTGAATATGTGGAGCCCTATCAGGTCCGCGACCAGATTCTCGTCCTCACGCGCTTCTCAGAGGAGTACCGCCCCTTCTTGGAAAATGCTCGAGGAGCGATTCTACAAAATCATGTTGAAGATACGCAGTCGGCAGAGATCCTCCTCCGTGAAGCAGCTGAGCTTAACAAACCTGCCATTGTCCGAGCAGATGATGCCTGCCACATCCTCAAAGAGGGCAGTCTTGTCACCCTAGACCCAGAAAAACGGCTCGTTTACAAGGGTATCGTCACTTAATCTACTATTTTAAAAGCATTCGTAAAACTGCCGCAAAAGGCTATTCGGCAACTCCAACCAAACTCCCTCTTAGAAAGGGTGCAAGACCCTTTCCAGAGAGGAATTTATGTCAAATTTATCGAGCTTTTTGTCCCATTTTTTAAATCTCTTATGAAATATCCAGGTTAATTTCCTCGTTGGCACGCTTGATGCTTTTCTTCTTAGGTAAACAAGGAGGGAATTATGCTTACTCCAGGCGATATAGGTGGTGTTCATACACCTCCCCTGACTCAGCTCTTTAAAGATGTTAGTGATACACGTATCAAGGACCACTTCAATCTCAGTATTAATAAGAAGACTGGTGAAATTGCTCTAAATCCCATAAAACTCACTGGGGAGGAACATAAAACACACATCGAAGTTTTTGAACAAGCGGCCAAAGTTCTAGATGGAAGTGTCACCATCAAAGAAGTCGATAAGAAAGTTCAAAAAACAGTGAAGCGCGTCGTAAAGTGGGCTAGAAATGAAGGTGCTGGCGATGCAAAAATGGGTGCAGGTATTGCAGCTAACATACTTAAGGGATTTGCAGAGTACGAGAGAGACCGTCTCGAGATAGATGCAAGAGTGGATGAAATGTTGGAGGCGAAAGAAGAAGCTGTTATGAAGATTACATCAAATGAGTTCTTTAAAAACACAGCGAAATATCAACACTTCACAAAGGACAATCTTAATTCCATCGTTATTGGAATCTCTGATTTGTCTTCAGAAGGAAGTGCTTCAAGAACAGCCACGCTTCCACAGGATTATGTTCGCTTTATACGTGGTCGAGGAACTAGCGTTTTAAATAAAGATGGCGAAGATATTCTTCAAAGCACAAGGGATAGAATTTTTGATACGGTTGCAGTGAAAGAAGATATCCGGGAAGCATTTCTAGAAAGGTTTGCATTACCAGAAGGTACCCACGAGGCATTTTTAGAAACGGGTATATTGCCAGAAGATATCCGTGAGGAATTTAAGGCTATGGGCAGATTTCCAAAACGCTCAGATTACATAGAAATAGAGGACCAAGAATTAGGGGACGAAGAACGGAGGGAAAAGAAAATAGTAGAGGAAAAACTAAATGCTTTTTTAGATAAAACGCACGGTCGAGTGAACTACGAAGAACTAAGTCAAGTTTTAGAGACAATGGTGGACCATCTTGGTCTTAAAACAGTTATGTATGATGCTGAGTCTAGTCTTGGAGATATAATAATTAACACTTTTAAAGCAGAAGTAGGTGAAGAACCTGCTGAGGTGTCTCCAGGACAAGCTTTGGCAGTTCTACTCAAGTCACTTGAAACGAATCCCATATTTCAAGAGGAGGGGAAGTTTCATAAGGAGGGGAAGGCGTTGCGAGTCGGGCTAAATCACTTCACACAGTCGTTTCAGAACAGTGGAGGAATTGCAGAGATTCTACCTAAGCAGGCTCTGGGTTTTCGTCTAAAGCACAATAACACTCTATCCAAATTGGAAATTGCGATGAAAACAGATGAAGATGGAAAAACACGAGTTACTTCAGATCACGTGAGGGTTTTTCAAAATCCCGCTTTTGATGAAAGCGGTAACTTACTCTCTCTTGACGAAGCGCATGCTGTCCCTGAACACGAGGTAACTGGCCAACTCACCTACAAAGTTCATGTGGAGAGTGATAGTGAGGGTGTAATAACTGCCACGAACGTCAGTTCAGTGGAGCGGCCTATTGTTGACGATCCTGCCGAGCAGAGAGAGCTCGATCTCAAGGCAAATCAAATTTTAGTGATGGCAGAACTCTGCAAATTTGAGCCTGTACGTACGATCGGAAAATGCGAGCGTACAGTTACGTTCTTTTAAGTTGGCTTAGGAGGCTTTAAAACTACCCTGGGAATTAAAATTTTAGTTCGCTATTAAAATTATCCCTCCATCGGGTATAATAATGCCCATGGGTATTCCGACTGGTATATACAGCTTACCTCCTGAAATTGGAGCTCTTGTCCTTGGGCATTGTAGCAGTCCTGAGCTGCGAATAGCAGCTTCTTCCTCTGGTGTGATGCGCGATTTTGCCGCCCTCGTTGTTGATGGCCGTGCTACAACAGCTATGAGAGGGGCGATGGAACTCATGGCTTCCGCAGATTTGGGGGCACGCCGAGCTCTTCAATCCTTGGAAGAGTTACCATTGAGGAGTGTTGTCCAACGAAAGCTTAAGGAGACCCCTCTTCTAGATGAGGCGACCCGGATTGAGGCTTTAGTCCAAAATGGTAAGCCCTTTGAGCACACGATTCTCTTCCCTGAAACAGCGATTTCTAAGCTGCACGCCCATTGGCGTGAGCCACCCTCTGGCGTCTCAGCGATCTTTTCTACGTCGGGAGCTTTTCAGGTTGGGGAACGGGTCGTCGCCCTTCCCTTCCATGTTACGCACAGGAAAGAGTTTTGGATGGCGACAGTCCGTGAGATCAAACCAAATGGTGCCGTCCGTGTGGCTTATGGTTATAAACCTGAGAAAGGAACCTATTACGACTGTACTACTTTGAAAGCCGGGTATCTAGGCAAAGTGCTTCTTACGACTGGAGAAGAGGTAGAGAAGAGTAGCGGAGATCCGGGGATTTCTTGCTAAACTCACGTGTGATGGGTCTAGGAGCTCGCGCGTAAAAGATCTCCTCAAAGAGGGCATCGATTTCGTCATTCCACTCTTCACTTTGATCAATCTTTTCTAGTTTATCCATAAAGGCTAGTAACTCAGAAAGTGTCATCTCCTTCGACTCTGCAATTTCAGCAGCGAGGGAATAGTTCCCTACAAAACTCTGGAGGACGCGGAAGTGGGTCTGGCTTTGTACGATGATAAAGACATGATCAAAGCGGATGCTATCTGCAAGGTAGAGCCAGTTCTCTTCGCTATTCGCGTGCGCTAAAATCTCTCTTTTAAGGGCGCGTACACGGGCGGTAGGAGGTGGGATGACTTCTTTGAGGTCTTTGTCAAAGCGGTGTTTTTTTGCGTAATAGAGAAGCACAGCCCTCGCTGTGGATGCACAGCGCTCTTTGTCTTTTGGCCACGGTCGGATGCCAAGTCGGTTCTCGAATTCTTCGGCATATTCAGCGAGCTGATCGCTTTCTTCTGCTAGAAGGGCGAGCTCTCGGATGAGAGGTTCACGCTCTTGTCGAAGTGAGTGGGCGATCTCTTTTTTTACACGGGCGTAGGTTGAGAGCGCTTCTTCAAGAGTAGAATAGGCCTCTTCTTCCTGAGTTGTAGAGAGGCTGTTGAGATTTTTGGCCATCTTGAGCGACTCACCGAGGCTCCAAATCTGCCAACGTAGAGTTTCATCGACGGTGAGGGAGGTCGATGCTTTTTCGAGGCTCTCTTGAAGGATATGGATCTGCTTACGAAGGAGGTCGGGAGTCGGTGGAAGGAGTGTGAGTGCCTCTGCATGGAGCTCATCCATCCCTTGCGAGATCGAGGAGTGGAAATAGCGCTTTTGCTCGATGAGGTAGATGCTTTCATCGGTCGGCTTCGCTAGCTGATCGGCTCCTGATAAGAGTCTCTCATTCGGACTCGAATAGAGCTGAAAAGGGCTAAAAAGCGTAATTAATGCACATAATATCGTTATCATAGACTAATATTATATGCTATTTTTGAATTAAAGTAAATATTTTAATTATTATCTTAATATAAGAATTACTTTAAATCTTACTGTTTAGTGGGTTGAACTGCCTTTAAAATCGTCGTGAGTAAGGCTTGGGCGAGGAGCGCTTCTTCGCTCCGGAGATCCTTGAGCTCTAGGTGGCCAATTTCTGCTGAAAGGCCTGGGAGCTTCAGGAGGGGAATTGGGTTATTCATCGTCACGGAGAGTCTAGAAAACTGCAGTTTTTTGATCAAAACAGAGCGCTCCTCCTCAGTGGAGGGCTGTTTTTCTAAACTGGTGGCTTTGGCGAGAGCTGTGGAAGCTTCATCCAAGCTGTTGAGGGCGACTTTTGGGAGGCTAGTGGTCAGGGAGACCCCATCTGCTTGGATGAGCGGGAAAACAAGTGTCTGCTCAAAAAGGCTGCTATAGTCGACGTTGATGAAGAGTTTTTCAATGGTCGCTTGAAATTTCAGCTTGGGATCGTTCATCTCGAGCCCCCGAAGAGTGACGCCGCCAAAGCCGAGGCGGGCGCTTTCGAGTTGAACCGGAGTTCCGAGTTGGCGGGTCAGGAAATCTTCAGCAAATGAGGTTTGCATGGTCCAAAGGACTGCAAACACGAGTGCGAGTAGAAGTAGGAATCCGCAGAAAAACTTTTTCATTCTTGAATTAGCCCCACTTTATTTGAAAATGGGGCTCACTCCTTATTTTTTAGTATTCCATTTGTGGCATCGCTGGCTCTGGCTTCTCTTCAGGAACCTCTGTGATGAGGGCTTCTGTGGTGAGGAGAAGGGAGGCAATCGATGCGGCATTCTCAAGAGCGGTCCGTGTCACCTTCTTTGGATCGATGATTCCAGCCTTGAACATGTCTACGAATTGATCATCTAGAGCGTTATACCCTTCGTTCGTAGGTAGGCTACGGACTTTCTCTAGAATGAGCGACTCTTCGACTCCTGCGTTCCTTGCAATTTGCTTTAGGGGAGCAGAGAGTGCTTTGGAAATGATTTGAACTCCTGTTCTCTCATCTCCATCGAGTTCACTCGCGAGTTTGTTGAGAGCTTCGACGCAGCGGATGTAGGCAACTCCTCCACCAGGAACGATCCCTTCTGCAATCGCAGCCTGGGTGGCGTGTTGGGCATCGTCCACACGGTCTTTTTTCTCTTTCATCTCGACTTCAGTGAAGCCACCTACACGGATGACACCGACGCCACCCACGAGCTTCGCGAGTCTTTCCTGAAGCTTTTCTTTATCGTAATCTGAGTCTGACTCTTCGATTTGGCGCTTGATGAGGCTCGCTCGCTCTTCAATTGCTTTTTTGTCGCCAGCTCCTTCTACGATGGTGGTGCTCTCTTTGTCGACGGTGATCTTCTTAGCACGTCCAAGTTGCTCGATCGTTGTGGACTCGAGGCTCATGCCAAGCTCTTCGCAGATGACTTGGCCCTTGGTTAAGATCGCTAGGTCTTCCAACATCGACTTGCGGCGGTCGCCAAAACCCGGGGCTTTGACAGCGCAAACTTTGAGTCCAGCACGGATGCGGTTGACGACGAGTGTGGCAAGCGCTTCGCCTTCGACATCTTCAGCGATGATCAGGAGGCCTTTACCCGTTTCAGCAACGGCTTGAAGGATCGGGATCATCTCTTTGATGTTGCTCACTTTCTTATCGTAGATCAAGATGTAAGCATCATCGAGAACGCACTCTTGGGTGTCTGGGCTGGTCATAAAGTAAGCAGAGAGGTAGCCTCTGTCAAAATTCATACCCTTGACGACTTCGAGAGTGGTTTCAAAACCTTTCGCATCTTCGACAGTGATCGTTCCATCTTTACCCACTTTTTCGATGGCGTCCGCGATGATCTTTCCGATTTCTGAATCGTTGTTTGCAGAGATGGTTGCCACTTGTGTGATCTCTTGTTGGTCGCTCACTTTTTTCGTGATCTTTTCAAGCTCTTCGACCGACTTTGCGACGGCCTTGTCGATCCCACGTTTGATGTCCATCGGGTTGGCTCCAGCAACGACGTTACGGAGTCCTTCGCGGTAGATAGCTTCAGCGAGGACAGTCGCTGTGGTGGTACCATCGCCGGCTTTGTCAGCGGTCTTGCTGGCCACCTCTTTGACCATCTGTGCACCCATGTTTTCTGCTTTGTCTTCGACTTCGATCTCCTTTGCAACAGTCACACCATCTTTTGTGATGTGTGGAGCACCGAAAGATTTGTCGATGATGACATTTCGACCTTTAGGGCCGAGAGTCACTTTGACAGCGTCGGCGAGCGTTGAGACACCCTTCAGAATTTTTTTACGTGCAGTCTCTTCAAATTGGATTTCTTTTTTAGTCATTTTACTTGTCTCCTTTACTCTTCAACGATCGCAATGATTTCATCAGCCTTCACAATAAAGTACTCTTCGTCATCGAGAGTGACTTCTTGACCCGAGTATTTTTCAATAAGAATGAGGTCGCTGACTTTGATTTCGACAGGAATCAGTTTTCCATCGGCGTCGCGCTTGCCTTCACCCACAGCGAGGACGCGAGCCGTTTCTTGTTTTTTCTTCGCCGAATCGGGAAGGATGATACCGCCCTTGAGGGTCTCTTCCGCTTCGAGTCGCTGAGCGAGGATGCGGTTCCCGAGGGGCTTGAGGTTCGGAGTTTTAGTTTTGCTCTTTTCAGATGTTGTCATAGGAATTCCTCCTTGGATTTTTGGACCCAATTATAGGAGGAAATTCCTATTTAGGCAAGCTTTTAGCACTCTGGAGGTTGATTTGCTAATCCAGAAGTGTTTCTAGCTCACTGAGAGTTTCATCAAAACGTTTGGCCAGCTGGTGGATCGGCTCTTCTGTTTCCATGTCCACTCCTGCATTTCTCAGCAAATCGATCGGTGGTGCAGAGGAGCCCGATGAGAGGAAGTGGAGGTATTTATCCACTGCGGGCTGTCCTTCTACAAGAACCTTTTCTGAGAGGGCATAGGCAGCGCTCAGGCCTGTGGCATATTGGTAGACATAGAAATTGTAGTAGAAGTGGGGGATACGTGCCCACTCGTAGAAGCCCTCTTCATCATAGGTCACGGTGTCGCCAAAGTATTGACGGGTGAGTGCCTCATACTCTTGTTTGAGACGCGCTGGTGTGAGGGGTTCAAACTGCTCCGCAAGCGTGTGGATTTTGAGCTCAAACTCTGCAAAGGCCACTTGGCGGAAGAAGGTCGCTCGGATGTCTTCGAGCTCTTGGTTCAGAAGAAAGATCTTCTCCTCTTTTGAAGAGGCTTCTTTGAGGAGTTTCTTCATAAGTAGAGACTCGTTGAAGGTGGAGGCGACCTCAGCCACAAAGATGGTGTAGTCGCTGTAGTGGTAGGGTTGGTTCTTTCGAGAGTAGTGGCTATGCATGCTGTGTCCTGCCTCGTGGGCGAGAGTGAACACATCGCGGATCGTCCCTTTGAAGTTCATCAAGATATAGGGATGGCTATCATAGCAGCCGCTAGAGTAAGCACCAGAGCGCTTGTTTTGGTTTTCGTAGCGGTCCGTCCATGCCTCGCTCGTGAGTCCTTTACGCAAGGTCGACTGATACGCTTCTCCGAGAGGAGCGACTGAGTCGACCACGAGGTCGATCGCTTCTTCGAAGGTGTAGGTGCGGTCGAATTCAGAAGTGAGAGGAACATAGAGGTCATAGAGGCGGAGTTCATCGAGCTTCAGCTGTTTTTTACGCAGCCGAAGGTAGCGGTGGAGCGAGGGAATGTGCTGGTGGGTGGCTTTAATGAGGGTGTGGTAGACCGATGAGGGGATTTCGTTAGGGTAGAGCGCTGCGTCCACACAGGTTGGATACTTCCGAGCTCGGGCGTTGAAGAAATGCTTTTGTACAACACCTCCTAGAAGCTCGGCGAGTGTGTTTTGGTGGTCTTCGTATTTGTCATGGTAGGTGAGGAAACAATTTTCTCGTAGTGTGCGGTCAAACCCACGGATATAAAGGGAGTAGTTTGCGTGGGTCAGAGGGACCTTTTCTCCTGTTTCATTTTTCACATCCTTAAATTCAAAGTCGGTGTCAGAGAGGGCGCTGAACGTTTGGTGGGGTGTCTGCAGAGCAGGTGAGGCGAGGGCGAGCAGCTCCTCTTCACGCTGAGTGAGGGTGTAGGGTTTGAGGCGGATCATCAACTTCAAGAAGTGGTGGAACTCAGACAACTTCTCTGACTTTAAGTAGCGGTCGAGGATGTTTTGGTCTAGGGCAATGAGCTCTGGCTCGAACCAAGAGATCTCTTGGCCCAGTTGTTGGTAGACCGTCATGATCCGCATGTAGGCATTTTTATATTTTTCATCGGAGAGGTTTTCATCGTGCTTGAGGTGGGCGTAGGTGTAAAGTTTGTTGACGAGACGATGGGTGTCTTGAATTCTCTTCACCGCTTCGAGAAGCATCTCTTCGCTTTCACCCAGTTTACCTCGGAAGTGTAAAAGGGAGGGCCAATGGGGGAACGTTTTGGATTCGATCGCTTGGTCGAACTCCTTTTCCCAAGCTGCTAGGTCTTCATATAGGACCGTGAGGTCCCACTGGTCTTGAACTTGAACTTCTTCGCGTAACAGGGTCATGATCGCTCCTTTTGTAGGCCTCTATAAAAAAATGCCAGTTTACGGATTTTCTTATTATTGGCAACTAAATCTTTTAAAACCAAAGAGCTAGAAAAGGTTGTTGAAATATATACCGAATTCCGTACGATGCGAATCAAAGGTAAGCCTACGAAGCAACACCCTTTTTCAGCTCAGAAGCTTTTACGGAAGCGTCTCATGACTTGTTAACTCTCGCTTTACTGAACAATACGACGGTTGTTAAGAGGTAAGGCCATTGCCATTTAACCCAGCACACTGAATGTGAGGGTGTTAAGGTATTTAGAAATAAGTATATTTTTTTAAGGAGTTATCCAATGAACAAGCTAATCGTACCCATTGTCGGAAGTGCAATGCTCTTTGCATTCACAGTCTTAATGGTTAAGGGCGGTGAGACGTCTACTGGGAGTGGTTTTACTCCCGTACTAGCTCTAAATAGTAAAGCTGCTTCACTGAAGTCAGCGAACCAGAGCACCATCCACGGACAAGTTGTTCGTTATAAGCAGGCAGATTCTTTAGTGATCGATGATGGCCAAGGTAACATCACTGTCACTTATTCTGATAAGTGGCTTCCACTGAATGTCCGCGTAGGTGAGTGGATCAATGTCTCTGGCCAAGTGAAGAAGAGCGGATCTACAAGAGAGATCCAAGCTTCTGAGATCTATGCTGGCGCTGAGCAGATCTATCCTCCAGAAGGAAACTACAACAACATCATGCAAGATGATGGACTTTCTCCATTCCTTGCAGATTCTCGCCGCGAAGTGGCTTACTCAGATCGCAAGTCGACTTCACCTTCTGGTCAGCAACTGATGCTCATCCGTGAAGCGACAACAAAAACTCCTAACGGAGAGATGGTTGAAGTTGAAGGAGAGGTTTTCGAGCTACCAGATCGTAGTTTGATGCTCATCCGTGATGGAAGCGGTCAGCTTCTTGTCGATATCGATGATGCACAAGACACCCTTAACCTAAAAAAGGGAGATAAAGTCTCTGTGAAAGGCCGAATGAACAAAACTCCTAACGGAAGCGCTCAACTCGAAGCTCTCCAAATCGAAAAGAACTAACTTGTTCATTGTCTTTTAGTTAAGTGATTTATCGCTGAGGGTGTGCTTCTCTGGAGCACGCCCTTTTTTGTAAAACGTCGGGTACGCTATATAAGAAGTGATGACTCTAAAAACACGAACCCTATTTCTCGCTCTATTTCTTGTCTTTGCATCGGCTCCGCTAGTCGCTCAAGAGGCCACAGAGACCACTGAGGAAATTTCTCTTCCCTCGGCCATGAACCTAGAGCCCAATTGGTGGGAATACTTCCAGGTGACAGGTCCCGTTTACGAGACGCACCTCTCCGACCTCGCTAGTGCTTTTTCTGAATTGGAAGTCAACCTAGAGCCAGAACAAAAAGAGAAAGCTTCACCTCTCATTCAAAAAATCTTAGTGAGTGCGAAAGCGCTTGCTGATTTGCGGGCACAGGCGATCACTCCGGTGACCGAAAAACCGTTTTTGACCTCCTACACCATCGACCAACAGATCGATCTTGCCGTTCGGTTGAAAAGCCTTCAGTCGAAACTCAAATCAGATAATAAAGAGCTGACCTCTTCCAGGATTAGCATCCAAAAAATTGAGAATCATATTGATACTCTTTTGGCCTCCTACTTAAGGATGGAAAAGAACACTTTTCCCCGTTTGATCGCAGGGCTTGAGATCATTTCGACACGCTTTGCACTTGCCCTATCCGAGGAGAAGTATCGGCTTTTAGACGCTCAGGTGGACCAGCTCAAAGATCAAACCGATCGCCTTCGAAAAGAGGTGACCTATGCTGCCTCCCACCTCGATCTTTCCAACTTGAAGGAAGAGGAGTTGGATGATCAAATCGCCAACATCCGTGAAGAGGTGATCCAGGCTGAGAAAAATCTTTTTGCAGCCGAGCTCGCCACAGCACACACGCTGGGGACGACCCCAGAAGAGAAACTGAAAGCGTCGATATTCATTTTAAGTTCAATTGAGGCCAACTCCATGTTGGCGGAAAAGCAGGTGGACCTTCTAATTTTGGAGCTCAAACGCCTCCTAGCGGGTCTTCACCACCATCCTGAAAGTGTCGAACAGAAAGAGGTTCAAAAGAAGATCTCTGAGCTTTCAAAAATGGTGAATGACTTTACCGAGCAGACGAATGAGTGGGAGCGCAAAACAAGGAGTATTCTTGAGCAGCAGATTCCAACAGACCTGCCTCCTGATGAGCGCGAAGAGTTCACCCGCCTGCAAGAGCAAAAATTTGACCAGGTGCAAAAGCTGCTTGATCGTCTGGATGACCTAAGCATCAAAGATTATAGCGCCGGGCTCCTTGTCAAGCAGGTCAAAGCTTACGCAAAGCAAGACCAAGCGCCTTTTTACACCTTCTTCAATCAGGTTTATGAAACATTCACAGGCTGCTGTACCAATGCGTTCTGGTGGATGAATCGAAGTCTTTTCAAGATTAGCGGTGTTCCTGTCACCACCTATGATCTATTACTCGGCGTCTTCATCATTGCTGCGGCGTTCTTCATCTCTTTTGTGGCTCGCCAGGCCATCACCCGCCTAGCAAAAAGACAAAACCGCGTTTCTGATTCATCTATTTTCATCATCAAACGGGTCCTGCACTACGCCATCGTCCTAGTTGGTATTTTGATTGCCCTTTCTGCCATTGGATTAGATCTCAACCGGATCTTTATTGTCCTTGGTGCGTTGTCTGTCGGTATTGGATTTGGTTTGCAGACGATTGTGAATAATTTTGTGAGTAGTCTCATCTTAACCTTCTCAAGAAACTTGAAGGTGGGAGATTACATCCAGTTGACAACGGGGGAGTGGGGTGCTGTCACAGATATCAATGTGCAGAACACCATTATCCGCACACGAGATGGAATCGATCTCATCCTCCCCAACTATCAACTCATCTCCAACCGCTATGACAACTGGACAAGAAGAGATTCCTACATCCGTGTGCACATTCCCTTCACGGTGCCCTTTGGATCGGATAAAGACTTGGTGTCGAAGGTGGTCGTTGAGGCCTCAAAGAAGGTGCCAGCAGCGGTCATTGACCACAGTTATATCGACAATCCTAAAGTGTGGCTTGCAGAGTTCGGTGAGAATGGGCTGAATTTTGAATTAGTTGTCTGGATCAACATCTACAGTTCAGGACACCGTGGCTCCATCTTTTCTTCCTTTAGGTGGGAGGTCGATACCGCACTGCAAGAAGCTGGCCTATTCATTCCCTACCCACAACGAGACATCCGTGTCTATCCTGGAGATGAGTTACCAAAGCCCCAAAATGTTCCACCACAGGGCCCCCACTAAACTCCAAATTGCCAAATTCAGAACCGAGCAGAGAAAGCCTAGCACCCAAAAACTTCGGAGGGGCACATAGCCACTTCCGTAGTAGATCGCTGCGGGTCCACTTCCATAAGGTGTCAGTCCCCCAAAAAGGTTGCTGTAAAAAGCAAGGAGGAGGGCTGAGAGCGCAGCAGGAGCGCCCAGGCTAGTGGCAACCGCCAAAAAGGGAGCAAAAAGAGCGCCCACATGAGCGGTATTGCTCGCAAAAAAATAGTGCGAGTAAAAGTAGATGAGAAAAGTGAGGGTGACTGCCACACCGACATGGAGTCCTGTCAGCTGTGTGGTGATCCACGACCCAAACCAGCTAGTGAAACCGAGGTTATTGAGCTCAGTGGCCATCATCAACAGGATGGAAAACCAGATCAACGTCGTCCAGGCTCCCTCTTCACGAAGCGCATCTTTCCATTCGATCACCTTGAAGAGAAAAAGGAAGACGAGTCCCATGAGAGCGACAAGGGTCGCGCTCAGTCCAAAAAAAGATCCAAAGACCCAAAGCAAGATCAGAATGCTGAAAATCCCCAACATGAGCCACTCCTTCTGCTTCATCGGTCCTAAATCTTCGAGTCGCTTTTGAGCAAACTCCTTCGCTAAGGGAGTCTCTTTCACTTCAGGTGGATAGAGAAAGTAGATCAGTAGCGGGACTAAAATGAGGCTCAGTATTCCGGGTAGGGAGGCGGCGAGTGCCCAAGTCCCCCATGTGAGAGAGAAGCCGTAAGGCTCTGCCAGCCTAGCGGCGAGAGGGTTCGCGGCCATTGCGGTTAAAAACATCGCACCCGTGACTGTGTTACACTGAAAAGCGACCATCGCTAAAAAGGTTCCAATTCTGGAACGGCTGGGGTGGTTGGGTTTACTGTCGTAGGTGAGCGAGAGTGACTCCACGAGGGGATAGACGACTCCTCCAGCTCGGGCTGATGCGCTGGGGATGGCTGGAGCAAGGATCGTTTCAGTGCAGGCGAGACCGTAAGCGAGTCCCAAACTCCGCTTGCCGAGGAGCATTAAAAAAAAGGTGCTGATTCTTGTACCGAGTCCAGACTTGATAAATCCGATGGCGACAAAGTAGGCAAAAACGATGAGCCAGACGACTTCATGGCTGAATCCCTTTAAAGCCTCGCTAAACGGTACGGTACGGGTAATCGATGTGACAAAGAGGGCTGTGAGAGCCACGGCGGGCATCGGAAGGGGTTTTAGGATCACCCCTACGATGGTGCCGACAAAGATCGCAAAGAGTTGCCAGGCGTCAGGAGAGAGGTCTGCAGGATGGCCCGCGAGCCAGATCAAAAGACCGACGGCAAAGGGAGTGAGGAGTTTAACGGTATTCATCGACCCACTCTCCTTTGACAATGAGAGGGATCTCTTTGCCTGAGCGTGTCAGTGCGTGGATATCGACCTCTTCAGAAGAGATCATCATATCTGTGTGGACGCTACTGTTGTTGACACCGAGTTCAGCAAGCTCCTCTTCAGACATTCCTTCTGAATCTTGGATGCAAAAATGGTAAGCGAAGCCCACAGCAATGTGGCAAGCGGCATTCTCGTCGAAGAGGATCTCTTCGTAGACGCGTCCAGTTTGGTAAATGGGGGAGTTGATGCCGACAAGAGCCACTTCACCGAGCTGATTGGCTCCTTCGTCACTAGAGATGTACTCTTTAAAGGTTTCATATCCTTGGTCTGCTTCAAAGTCGACGATTTGTCCCTCTTTGAAGGTGAGCTTGAGGCCACGGATCATCTCTCCATTGATCAAGAAGGGCCTTGTTGCAGTTGCATGCCCTTCAGTCCTTCTCCAATCAGGAGTGGAAAAGACCTCTTCTGTCGGGAGGTTGGGTTCAAACTCTCTACCTCTTGGACTTGGGCTGCCACCACCGACAAATTTTGCTCGTTCGGAGAGTCCGACTTTTAGATCTGTTCCGGGACCTTTGAAATGGAGTGTTTCGACTTCCAGGGCGGTGAGTTTGTGGGCACGCTTGTGCAGCACGTCATTGTGCTTTTTCCAAAGCTCCAAACAGTCGGGTTGGTCGACGCGGCAGATGTGAAAGATGTCGTTCCAAAGTGCGTTCGTAGCGGCTTGTTCACCAAGGTCGGGGAAGACCTTCTTTGCCCACTTCGGAGTGGCTGCGGCAGCGATGGTCCATTGAACTTTTGAGTGACCCACTCCCTCTTTGTAGAAGTTTTTCAAAGCAGATTTGAGGCTGAGCTGAACTTGATTGAGTTTCTTGGGGTCCAAGTCTGCATAGAGGTCGGGATCCTCACTTCCAATGATGCGAACAGAGGCCGCTGTTTCAGGGATCATTTGATCCATTTTATAAGGAATGTAAGAGGGGACATGAGTGAGGTACTCTTCTTTGCTCTCTAAAATGCGGGTTCTGAGAAGTTCGGGGTCGATGAGATTCGTGACAACGATGCGTGCACCTGCTCGGTAAGCCTCTTTTGCAACGAGATGAGCAAGATCCTTGTGGATGACTTCAGAATTGATATAGACGTCCTGCCCCTCTTCGACATTCATCCCATGGTAGACAATCAGTTTTGCATAGAGCTCAAGTTTTTCTTGGAAGGTCATTTCAGCTGGCATGGATTCCTCTTGCGTTGAGAATTTCGACGACCTCTGCAACATGGTCACCTTGAAACTCTAAGTTTCCGTCTTTGATTGAACCCCCAACGCCAAGTTGTTTTTTGATATCAGAGGCGAGTTCTTTTAAGGGGTGTTTGTCAGGATGGAGATTGTAGACAACGGTCAGAAGCGCTTTCTTGCGCTTGACTCGCCGAACGGCCACTTTCTTGTGGCTCGCTTTTTCTTCTTTGGTTTCCTTACTGGGCTCGCTTGGAATCCACTCTCCACCAATGGTAAATGGCATACGCTCTCTATATTAAAGTCGAAGAGAGCGTAATTTCAGTGGGGCTATTCTGTCAATCTTTCAGAGCTTTCATCGCCACCTCGTGGCCGATCTCTTGACCCGCTTCTGTATCTACAGGGAAGTGGATCCCAGCCCAAACCTGACTGCGCGCTTCGTTTTCGGCAAGCCTGCTCCACACGTTCTTTTGCTCGGGTAGGTAGTGGGAGAGGATAGCGGAAGCGGCAGCACCTTGTGCGACTTCGCTTGAGGGGTAGCTAGGATGGTTCGGAAGTTGAACATGGGACTCGATTTCTTGGTCCATCATGGTTGGGCGCTTGATGCAATAGGCATATTTTGAATCGAAGGCAGCAATCAAGCTATCTTCTAACGTGGTGGCAAGGTCTGCTCGGAGAGAGACTTTTTCTTGAAGAGAGGAGGGGTATAGAAAGAGGTGCTGGTTCGCAATTTCAATCCAGTTGGCAGACTGCCCTTGAGATTTTCTTGTCCAAAAACGCGCTTTCTCTTTTTTATCGGGAGTGGCGAAGGCTGCTGCATCTTTGACAGCGATGATTTCCGGTTTCCAAAAATCTTCACTGGCCAATTCAGGTTTGGAAACGCGCTCCTGGTCAGCGCGGGCTAGATGCCAAGGCCGAAAACTCGCAATTTCACGCCCGGCGTAGGTAGGCTTGCCTTTCCAAAAGAAACAGCCGATTTTTAGCTGGCTGTCGTGAAGCTGTGCTTCCTCCTTCTGAAAGCGGGCTTGGATCTCTGAATAAACAAGATCAGAGGTTGCCTGTGTGAGCTCGTCCGCATGTGCGATTTTTTTTGTATAGTTGGGATAGAAGAGTTGCACGACCTGAAGAGAAAGGGGGTCGAGAGAGCCTTGGTCGCCTGCGAGAGCGACATACTCTCGTTGTGCGACATAGAGATAGGCTGTTAGCCGGCTCTGGTTACCGAGCGGAAGGGGTTTGTTTTCCTGAAGATCAGCAAGGATGGTGTCCCAGTGCATCAGGTCATTTTCTTTGATCGTGGAAGTTGAGCTGAGGGAGCTAAGAGAGTCGCGCTGCTCCTCATTATAAGTGAAATAGGTTCCATTCGTTCCGGCTGCGAGAGAATTTGCAGCAAATAGAACGAGGGTCAATAGGGCTCTTCTCATCATAAGTACACTCCATCAGGTCTTAGTCTAAAATTCTTATTTAACGGATGGGGGGATTTTTGAGGAAGCGCTGTTTATTAGAAGGAGTGTGAGAGTGCCTAAAGTGAGGAAAAGTACGAAGGGGAGGAGCTCTCCCGCAGAGGGGAGGCGGAGGCTGCCGGAGGCGGAAAGATAGGGCCAGATGCGGACCGCCCCTCCGAGCATGAAGCCAATCAGAGTTGAAAAGAGGGGGCCAGGGGCGTGGTCAATGAGCTTTTTGAGACTTTTTGAAAAAAGTAGCGCCCCAGCGAGGATGCCCAGCCCAAAAGAGAGGAGTAGAAGGAGGTCTGAAGCGGTGGGGGCCAAATAGGAGACCTCTTTAAGGGCCTTTAAGAGAGGAGTGTAGCTTCCAATTAGCAGTAAGAGGTAGCTTCCCGAGATCCCAGGAAGGAGCATCGCCATGGTCGCAAGCGCTCCTGAGAAGAAGAACCATAAAGCAAGCTGGGGGCCGCTGGTGAAGCTCATCCCGTGGCTTGCAGGAAGGAGCTGTAATAGGAGCCCGGTCCCAAACCCAGCGAAGATGAAGAGGAGTTGACTCGCTTTTCGATGGGGTAAACGTTGGAATAGAAAGAGTGAAGAGCCGAGGATGAGACCAAGGAAGAGGGTATAGAGGGATTGGCGTGTGGCTTCCTCCTGTAAAAGAGTGTGTAAGATCCTCGAAAAGGTGAGAATCGAGAGGCTCGCTCCAAGTAAAAGGGGAAGAAAAAGCCTCCACTCCTCCTGGATGAAAGGGAGGAGGTTCCGGAGCTCGAAACGGCTCAAGGCAGAAATAATCTGTGGCCAAATTCCAAGGATCAGAGCCATGGTTCCACCCGAGATCCCAGGTAGCATATCTGCAGCTCCGATGAGCATCCCCACAGTGAAGATGTAGAGAAAGGACATGAGGACTATAAAAGATCCATGTAACGAGCAATCAACCAGGCGACAATGACCAGGCTGACGGTCGCTGCCAGCCAGATAGAGTTGGAGACGCCCTTCACAGAACCCGGTCCACCCCCACGCATTTCCATCGTGCCGATCCCGTAGTCAAATTCTTGCCCGGCTTTCTGCTGGAAGAGGTCGGGGTTCTCACGGACAATTTTATCTCCATCGAGCCCTAAAAACTTCGCATACTGCTTTAAAAAACCCTGTGCATAAACAGGGGAGATGAGTTGGTCGATCTCTCCCTCCTCGAGGGCTTCTAGATGGGACAGCTGAATGGAGGTCGAAGTATGGGCCTCTTTCAAAGAAAGATTGAGCTCCATGCGGCGGTCTTTTAACATCTGTCCAATCGATTTTAGGTCTTCTTTCATACTCCTCCTATAGCTTAAAGAGAGAATTTATAACCGATTCTCTATTTTTCTGACCAATGATTGAAAAATATGTGCGATATAGAGTATTCTACTTCTTTTTGAAAATCAAAGGATTGACAAGCTATGGCTAGTAAAAAACGTGAAAAAATTACTCTAAAAAGCTCTAAGAGCCACCACACTTACAACACCGTGAAAAACAAGACAAATACACCTGACCGTATCGAGCTTGTCAAATACGATCCTGTTGTAAGAGCTCGAGTTCCCTACAAAGAATCTAAGAAGTAAGCACTTCTTATGTTTGAGCTTCAGGTTGCGCTTAAGTACCTCATTCCTAAGAGGAAAGCTCTTTCCGTCTCGATCATCAGTCTGATCTCTGTTCTGGTCATATCTTTGGTCGTCTGGCTCATACTCGTCTTTTTCTCCGTGACCAACGGACTGGAAGAGATCTGGACCCGTAAATTGATTTCTGTGACGGCTCCTCTTCGGGTGACTCCGACAGATGCCTATTATGGATCCTACTATTATCAAATCGATAAGGTGAGCGAGGAGTCGAACTTTTCGGGAAAAACGATCCCTGAGAAGTGGTCGACCTCCACCACCGATCCATTTGACCCACAGAATGATGAACCTTTACCAGCCGGTTTTGCCGTCCCAGACAAAAATTCCCATGGGGAAGTCAAAGATCTCGTCAAAGAGCTCATGAGCTCCCTGGGGACTTTGAAAGGAGTCAAGGCTAGCTACTATGAGACCGCTGTTGCTTCTCTCAAGCTGAATATTCAATCCGAAGGTCGAGACGCTATCTTCAATCTGAGTGGTTATCTCGTCAATTATGACCCAGATTTCAACCCTTTTCGATCCACTCTTTTGCCGCTCGAGGTGGGGGAGTTTCAGCGGGCTTCGAGAAAGAATCCTGAGTTGATCGGCGTGAAAGAGAATTCCACCCCTGAAACCATTTATGCTCTTTTTAACTCGCGTCAGCAGAAAGAGCCGATCTTCTTACCGAAAAGCTACCGCGAGGCTGGAGTACAAATCGGAGACCGTGGTGAGATTGCCTACGAGCAGGTCACTCCTCTGGCGGTCGAAGAGAGCCGTCTTCCTGTAGTGGTTGCTGGCTTCTATGATCCCGGAATTGTTCCGATCGGAGGTAAACTGATCTTTGCCTCACCAGAACTCATTTCCATGGTGAACGCTTCTTACACCTTTGAACGGAGTCCACAGGCAACCGGATTAAATGTCTACTACGACGACCTGAAGCGTACCGACCAAGTCAAGTCTGAGCTGACTGCAGCTTTAGAGGCGAAAGGAATCGCAGAGTACTGGCATCTTGAGACATTCAAAGAGTACTTCTTTACAAAGGATTTGATGCAACAGCTGCAGAGTGAAAAGCTGCTGTTTAGTTTGATCTCGATTGTCATCATTGCCGTTGCCTGTTCCAACATTGTCTCGATGCTCATCATCCTAGTGAATGATAAGAAGAAGGAGATTGGCATCCTACGCTCGATGGGTGCGTCTTCTGCGAGTATTGCCTTGATCTTTGGACTCTGCGGTTTTGTGATGGGGGTTCTCGGAAGTTTGATTGGAATCGCCTTTGCTTACTTAACTCTGAAAAATTTGGAGTTGATTGTTTCGTTCATTAGCTTTGCTCAAGGGCACGAACTATTCAACGCTCGGTTTTTTGGAGAGACTTTGCCTACCGAGATGTCTGCCGAAGCGCTGCTTTTCGTTCTCCTTTCCACTCTTACGATCGCCCTCATTTCTGGAATTGTTCCTGCGCTCAAAGCCTGCTCTCTGAAACCCTCGCAAATTTTAAGATCGGAGTGACCTTTGACCTATTCTGTTGTAGCAAAGAAGCTCAAAAAGCAGTTTAAGCGTCCGACACCTCAAGAAATTTTAAAAGAGGTGGACTTCGAAGTGGAAGAGGGGACTTCTGTTGCAATCACAGGTCGTTCCGGAGAGGGAAAAAGCACGCTTCTACATATTCTGGGGACGCTCGATAACCCGACAAGTGGAACGATAGAACTATGCGGCCAAGAGGTGACCTTTCACAATATCCAAGCACTGCGATTAAAGCATATAGGCTTCCTCTATCAATCCTTCCATCTCCTGGAAGACTTCACAGTTTTAGACAACGTCCTCATGCCAGCAAAGATCGCTCGTCAGGCCGTTGGTCCCAAAAGTCCAGCATATGAGCGCGCCCTCGGCCTCCTTGGAAAGGTCGGGCTCTCTGCACATCAAGACAAGCTCGCCAAGCAACTTTCTGGAGGGGAGAAGCAGCGTGTGGCTCTGGCCCGCGCCCTGATCAACGATCCAGACATCCTTTTTGCCGACGAGCCGACAGGGAACTTAGACCTGACGACCTCGGAAGAGATCCACAACCTGCTCCTCAGCCTGACAAAGGAGGAGGGTAAGACGCTTGTAGTAGTGACTCACGATCAAGGGCTTGCGTCTCTTTTAGACCAGAATTATGAGCTCCGTTCTGGAGTGTTGACAAAGGCCCCCTCCTCTCGATAAAGTGAGCTTTATGAGCTCCTTACGACGAAGACTCTGGCCAACGACCCTGCAGGGAAAGCTGGACCGCGTGGTTCAACTGCTCCTTTTTGTGGGTCTGCTTTTGACCATTGTCTCCAATTTAGGGCTCTGCACGAGTGCTTGCACACAAGTACACCAATACAAGTTCTTTGGTTTTAACTTTGAGCTTTTGGGAGTCTTCTTTTTTGTCCCACTCCTTCTTCTCCACCTGCTTTTTCATCAGAATCCGCTCTTCCAACTCTTCTTTGCGTGTGCTGTGGCGGGAGCTGTCGGAGCTGAGATCAACTTTATTCTCGTACAAAAGTATATCATCGGTGCTTGGTGCCCCATCTGCCTTTCCATTGCTTCCACCATTGGTGCCATAGCACTACTTCAATACATCCGTTTTACCTACGGATCGATCTACCTGGATTCTTCAACACAAGGACAAAAGATGCTGAAATCTCTAAGTAAATTTTCTCTCACATCGCTCTGTTTGGTTGTGGGATTTATGATCTCTTTTGTCGCTGTCTTCAAGCCAGAGAGAAGTTTTGCAGAGGGGGTGGATGACGAAGTTCCCTATTTTGGAAATGCAGCCAGCCCGGTAGAGGTCTTCATCATCACCGACTGGTTCTGTCCCGCCTGTAAAGAGGCTGAGCCGATTCTCGATCCGCTCTATCCTCGTATCATGAAAGAGTCGAGGCTCTACTTTATTGACTATCCAGTCCACCCAGAAAGTCTCAACTTTGTTCCTTACGATCTTTCGTTTATGATCCGAGAAAAGCAAAAGTACCTGAAGCTCCGTAAAGCTCTTGCGCGCCTCGCAAAGAAAACGAAAGAGCCGACCGCTAAACAGGTCGAAGATGCGATCAAGCTCTATAAAGTTGACTACAAGCCACTAAATTTTGCGGATGTGAATGAGGGTATGAAGTTCATGGAGGGGATCATCAAGACTTTCAAAGTGAAAGCGACCCCCACCGTTGTCGTTGCCAACCGTAAAAAACTCAATGCCAAAAAACTCACAGGCAAAGACATCAATAAAGAAAATATCATGCAAGCCATTGCTGAACTCTCGGGCGAAGAAAAGCCCAAAAAGTAGTTAACTTGCAGCGGCGAGCATCTCTGAGTGGGGAGAGGGCGTTCCGTGGAACATCTCCTCTACAATTGCTCTTGCCTCCTTAAGAGCTTCGCACCGCTTTCCCTCTTCTTTCATCACTTGATATGCTTTGCTTAACCCCACTAATGCGGTGATGAGGTATAGGCGCATCCCTCCATTGCTATCTTTTCTGAGTCTTTCGCAGGCCTCTTGAAGGCTTTCAGCAGCCACACTCTGATTTCCAAGTGTGAGATGAAGATTTCCAATATTGCGGAGGCAGATCGCGAGTGCCAAATTGGCAAACATTTTCTGGAAGGCATCTGCCGGTTCCGTCGACCCTTCTAGCTTTTCGATCAGTTGAGAGAGTTCTTTTCTCACACTTTCGTAGCTTTTTAGTGCTTGTGGAGGATCTGAGTGAACATCGGCGTCAGCCATCCCATGCTGTGAGTCTAAGAGGACGAGTGGTGGCGCTTCAAGAATGGATTGGTTTGCCCAAGATTCAACAAAATATTGCCGAGCTTCCTCCCGTCGCTCTTGACCGATCAAAGCATATCCGATATTTTTCATTGAGTCAGCGGTGTCTAGGTGCACTTGTTTACGTTCTATAAAATCCTTCGCGTCTAAGTCCAACTCTCCATACAAACGATACCGAATGTCATAAGCTGCTTTGTGGCACGCATATGCTTGCTCATACTCTCTTAGAAACATGAAAACGTACCCTGCAGAAGTTAAAACTCTCGCTTGATCTTCTTGCACTGCAATGGGGAGTGAGGTGCCATTTGCACCTGCAAGCTCTAGGCAAACTTTTTCAGCCGTAGCCTTAGCTAGAAGAATGTGGTTCCCTTTTCCTCCAAACAGCTCTGCTCCCGTCACTTCTTGTATTTCCCGGAAAAGCTCAGAAATCCTCTCCGAGGAGAGGGGAAAAGACCTCTTAAAAAGGGCCAGCAGATCAAGCCTAGAAGTATCGCCCTCGAGCAGAGTGATCACTCGAAGGGTGGCTCCTGTTAGCTCTGTTGTCTCGGATTCAGGAACCTCGAGCGCTTGTCTAGCCAGCTTTCCGACTTGTTCTAGAGCCTCCTCTAGATCAGAACTCACTTCTACCGGGGGTCTTGTTGTGGCAGCTTCATAGGCAGCTAGAGCGGCATGGGGGTCCATTTTTTGCACTGATAGATCTAAGGACATGCTTTCCTCCCTTCGTTGAAAACCATCCTAGATCCTATTTGTATGAGTTCTTATTTGCAACTATGAAGAGAAGCGAGAAATCCTTTAGTAAGTTGGGGGCAGAAGCCCCCCTCACTAAAGTGACATGACTACTCAGGTCTTTCGACGAGATGGTGTTGGATCTTATCGTTCATGAACTGAAGGTAGCCCCGAAGGGTTTTATCATGTTGGACTCCGTGTCCATACCTTAAGAACTCATCTTTCCAGAGTCTAATTTTGTCATCTCCAGGAAAATGAAAACCTCGATAATTTCTAATGTAGTCGTGCAATTGATCCTGTAGACGAATCCCAGTCTGGTACTCTAATGCGGTGTCATCATGAATTTGTGCAAACCTTTCTGCTGGCATTTTCATGAAAGCTCGGAAGTCTCTTTCAATGTTTTTCCAGCCCGCCTCGCCATATGCCTTGACTTCTCGAGTGTCGATATAAACCCGAGCAAGCATTTTAACTAGCTCACTGTCATCTCCTCCGACTTTTTCTGCAATCAACTCCGCAAAGGCCTCAGTTTGACTCCATCGATCGCGGAGTTCTGGAAGCATGGTTGCAAGGTCATAAACAGAGGGTATCTCATACCAAGGCCCTGCATCTCGCAATTCTGTAGGGAACTTGCTGAGTTGTTTAGTCAGCTCTTTCTCCCGTACTTTCGCTCGTGCTAGATGTTGTTCTTCGTTTGGACTTCGAGAGGGTTTTGCTTCCAATGTCTTTATTCTGCGTTGTACTGAGTCCAGGTTCTCTCGCACTTGATGAATGCCTTGGAATTTCCGCTCTTGGATTCTTTGACAAGTCCTCATTAGATCGACTCTAGTTTGGATGTAACTCTTTAAACTAGCGTGAGCGTCGTGATAACCCGTTCTTTCATCGTGGGTTTTGTACGAACTGTCTTGGGGAAAATCTCTTTCTAGCAAATCATGAACTAGCGCATCGAGGAGGTCTGTCCCAAGACTCATTTCTAGATCAGTCGCTAGAGCTTCGCGCAGCTTTTCAGGACCGACTTCTCCCTTATGGGCTTTGAGAGCTAAGGCGACCCGTTCTACTGCTTTGGAGTCTCTAAATTCTGCTTGCTTCGCAACTTCTGAAGCGACGGGTTTGACTGCTTCTTTCGAGCGATCTCGTACTTCTGCGTAGCGGAGTCCTTCGACAGGATGTGCTTTACTTTTTTCTAGAGCGGCATCTAATTCAGCTCTTGTTTCTCTTCCTCTACTACTTACGCTCTCCATGAATTCCTTTTCAGCTTGGCGCAGATCATCGAGAGCCTTCTGGATCTTCTTTGCTTCAGGGGAGCCCTTGGGGATCTTTCTCTGAAGGGCGTCTAAATCCACTTTTAACTGAAAAAACCGATCTTGAAGCTCTCTGCCTTTGATTAAAGCTTTACCTTCCTGAACAGCAGCTTGAACATCGGATACATATGTGTCGATTTTTCCACAGGCCTGTTTGACTTTCGCTGTTTGCTCAGCTGAAACGGGAATCGGTTGATTACGCGGTTTGACAGAGGGAGAGGTGGGAGGAAGCGAGGGGGGAAGTAGCTCTGCGAAACGTCTACTTGCGTGATCACGGCTAAAGAGGCCACGGACCCTCTTAGAGAGGAGCCCAAAGCCGATAGTCCCTGCGACAAGAGCAGTCCCAAGGAGTCCACGGCCTAACCTTTCAAGTTTGGAGTATTTGTACTCTTGCTTCTCGATAATCGAGTACTTATTTCCCTTATACTCAACTGTCTTTTTGTAACCTTGAACAGACTCCCATCCATTAGAAGCTTCTGGGATGCCGCTTCTATCCTGTATAGTATTAAAACTAGGCATAATTAACCCTTTTGTAATAGTAGTTCTTTTTATAATGAAATTATAACAAATTTATACTTTATTATAATAGTATAAATATAAAGAGTATAAAGACTGGTTTTTTTTATCTAATTTATAATCAGATGCTTAAGAAAGAAGCCCGTGAGCGCTCTCCTCGTCGAGGAGCCAGAGGGCGGGGGCCTCTTTGGTTCCGATGTGGAAAGCGGGGTTTTCATGCCCTTTGGAGGAGAGGACCTCCCGGACTTTATCGGCTTTTGAGGCGCCGAAGACGGTGAAAAGGGTCTGGGCTGCACTGTTGATGCAGGGGAAGGTTAGGGTAAGGCGGGTGGTCTCTTTTTGAGGGACAGGGTTTGCGATGGCATAGGGCTCTGTGGATTTGAGGCCCTCCGTTCCAGGGAAAAGAGAGGCGGTGTGGCCATCTGGCCCCATCCCGAGCATCACGAGGTCGAAACGGGAGCGAGGGAGATGTTCTTTCAGGACTTCGCTGTAGTCGGCTGCCGCTTTTACAGGGTCGAGCTCTCCGTGCATGCGAAAAATTTGGGTGGCGTCGATGGGAAGGTCTTGAAAGCCCGCATCCATAGCCATGCGGTAGTTGCTATCGATATCGGTGGGAGGAACGCAGCGCTCATCACTCCAAAAGAGACGGACTCGAGACCATTCTATTTCGTGGCGGAACGTTTCAGTAGAGAGGAGGTGGTAGATCTCTTTGGGGGTACTTCCTCCCGAGAGAGCGATAGAATAGCTTCCCTTGTTTTGGCTGCACTCTGCAGCTTGCTGAATGATAAAGCGCGTCGCGAAGCGGGCTCCTGCTGTGGCATCTTCTAAGATGACCACACGGCGCCTGTCATCGATGACATGGACCGGAGCACTGAGTAGGGTCGTGGTTTTTTCCATCGTTTACAGCTCCTCGTTGACTAAAGATTTCAGCATTTTATCGTAGTGCTCGCTGCGCGGGGCGTAGAGGACTTCTCTAGCAAAAGTCGAACCCCATCCTGAAGTAAGAAGGGGGATCGTGTAGGGGAGGTCACAAGTTTCGTGGCAGGAGGTGAAGACCTTTAATTGCTTAGGGGTCTCTTCGCGGCACTCGATATGGTAGAGATGTTCGCCGATCGATTCGATTTCGAGCGAGGTGATCGCTCCAGCGGGGAGTTTTTCACTTGATGAGGAGGTGATCGTCACGTTGAGCGTGCTCTCTTCAGTTCCATAGACAATTTTGATCGGATCAGAGAGGCTTTCAACAGCGATATATTTCCAGTCCATTCTTTCTGCAAGCCAGGCTTGAAAATAGAGGGAGGGAGTCTCTTGGTGTATGATCGGCACACTCTCTTTCTTGTTGTAGACGATGTGCATCTCTTTGGCGTTTTTTAGTTGATGGATGAGGTGTTCGGTGTCGAACACTTGTGACATCGCTTCTCTCCAGCCGCTGATGCGCAGCCAGTTGAGATCGACGACGTCCGTGTGGATTTCATCCATTTTTCTCGCCATTTGACGGCAGAAGGTGGCGATATTTTCGCTGCAGTCGGAGTCGAAGATGATGCGGTCCGCGTATTTACTGATCATGGGAAAGATGTGGCTGTCGAGTGTGGGGTCTTGTCCCCATAGAAGAAAGAGGGGTCGGTCAGGAACGAGGTGAGGAAGAAGATAAAAGGGAACATGGGAGAGGTGTTGCCCGCTTGCGGTGATTTCAATGAAGTCACAAACGATCGGTCCCTCTGCTTTTTCTTCAAAGGTAGCGTTGAATTGGTCTTCACCCTCCTTTTCAAGGGCGCGTACAAAAAGGACACGGCAGGGAAAGCGGCCGATGATGAGATCCACGAGGCGGCGCAGGTACTCTTCGCGTCGTTCATCCGGCGCGTAAACCACGAAGTTAAAAAGGCTGGCTTTTGTCTTTCCAGTGTCCATTTTACAGGTCTCTTTGAGTTGAGCTTGGGTTAAAGTAGTCGCCATTTTCTTCCATCCCTATTGATCAGTTCATCGGCTAGTTGAGGACCCCATGACCCCGCAGGGTAGTTGGGGAAGTCGAGTGGAGGGTTTTTGTCCCAGTGAGCGAGAATGGGACTCAATTCTTTCCAGGAAGCCAACACTTCATCACTCCTTGCGAACAAAGTCGGGTCGCCTGCCATGCAGTCACAAATGAGTCTTTCATAGGCTTCTGGTGGGGTGAGTCCAAAATATTCCCCGTAGCGGAAATCAAGGTTGACCGGTTGAAGAGGAGAGGGGAGGCCAGGTACCTTGCAGTTAGTTTTTAAAGAGATTCCCTCGTCTGGTTGTATTCGAATCGAGAGGACATTCGATTCATTTTCGTGACCAGGGTGTTGGAAAAGAATACCGGGCGCTTTTTTAAAGATAATGGAGATGTCGGTCGATTTTTTGGGGAGGTGTTTTCCTGTGCGCAGGTAGAAAGGAACTCCGTCCCAACGCCAGTTGTCGATATAGAGTTTCATTGCAGCGTAAGTTTCTACATTCGAAGTCGGTGAAACGTTGTCTTCCTCTCGGTATCCCTTCACCTCTTTGCCACCAACGAACCCTTTTCCATACTGTCCACGCACCACAAATTCGTCGATCTGATCGGTTGGAATCGGGCGAAGCGATTCTAGCACTTTGACTTTCTCATCGTGGATGGAGGCGGCTTCAAGATTGCGAGGCGGCTCCATCGCAACAAGGGAGAGGATCTGCATCATGTGGTTTTGCACGATATCTCTTAGTGATCCAGACTCCTCCCAGAGCTTTCCTCTGGTGCCGATGCCGATATCTTCGGCTTGTGTCATTTGAATATGATCAATGTGGTTGTTGTTCCAGAGATTTTCAAAGATAGAGTTTGAAAAGCGGAAAGTGAGAAGGTTTTGAACTGTCTCTTTACCGAGGTAGTGGTCGATCCGGTAGACTTGCGATTCATTCATCGATTTTTCAATATCCGCTTGGAGGGCGAGCGCGGACTGATAATTCCTACCGAAAGGCTTTTCGATGATGACGCGTGACCAGCGTTTTTCTGAAGGGTCGGTGTCATAAATGAGGCCGTGCTGCTTGAGCTTGTCTGCGATGAGAGGGAAGAACGTTGGTTGGGTTGAAAAGTAAAAAACACGGTTACCGGAAGTGCCTCTTTTGCGATCGAGATCGTCTAGCAGGGCTTTCAAGGATTCATATCCTTCGTCATCTTGGAAGGTAGACTGGTGGTAGAAGACCGACTCACTAAAGTCTTTCCAGACCTGAGGGTCGAGCGGTTTGACACGGGAGTACTGGCTGACGGCTGTCTCCATTTCAGTGCGGAATTCTTCATGGCTTTTGGGGCGGCGGGCAAAGCCGACACAAGCAAAGTGTGTGGGAAGTTGTCCATCCAGCGAGAGGTTGTAAAGGGCTGGGAGGAGTTTTCGAGCGGTTAAGTCTCCGCTTGCTCCAAAGATCACAAGGGTGCAAGGTTCTGCACGTTTTACCGTGATCTGTTCCTCAATGAGTGGATTTATAAAGGTCTCTGGGTCGACAGTGGTCATAACATTCCTCCTCCTATTCATATATTACTGCTCTTATGAGATAATGTGGGGATGAGATCGAAAAAAGTTTATACATTTGATGAAATTTCCTGTAGGGGAAAATTAAGTAATTCACTTTCAACAGGGTAAGGGTCTTGTGCCGATAAAAAAACAAACATGGGATGCGCTTAAGAAGCGGATGGAAGAACTTGGAATTCAAGAAGATGAGCTTGAAGAGCGCTTCATCCTGGGTTCAGGCAGTGGTGGGCAAAAGATCAACAAAACTTATAACACTGTGTATTTGAAGCACTTACCTTCCGGAATTGAAGTGAAATGCCAAAGAGAGCGCTCACGAGAGTTAAATCGCTATTATGCTCGTCGGGATCTATGTGACAAATTAGAAGAAAAGGCTAAAGGCGAATTGAGTATAAAACGCCAAAAAATAGAAAAAATAAGAAGGCAAAAACAGAGAAGAAAAAGAAAAACGCAGAAGAAACTGATTGAAGAGAAGCGCATAAGAACAGATATCAAAGAGGGAAGAAAGAAAATTAGACCGACTGAAGATAATTGAATAAAATTTCTGGACTTAGAATGGTTATGCGATTATGATTCAGCATTATTCTTACTCGCACCAGACTAAGGAGTTGACTGAATGCGTGCATCATCTATTCTTTCGAAAAAATCTTGCCTTCCTTGCAAAAAGGCCTCACCGCCGATGCGTGGTAGCACTATCCAGCTGATGTTAAACAAGTTGGGAGGAGATTGGCAGGCGGTCAACGAGCATCACTTGCGCAAAGAATATGCATTTAAGGACTTTATTGAAGCGCTGCATTTCGTCAATCTAGTCGCCGAAGTCTCCGAGCGTGAATCCCACCATCCGAGCGTTGAACTTTCCTGGGGCAAGGCAGTCATCACCATCTACTCCCATGTGATCGATGGGCTTTCTGAAAGTGACTTCATTTTAGCAGCAAAATGTGACGATCTCTACGATCAAAGCTAGTCTTCTATCAAAAAGGAGAGCGCTCCTTTTATGAGCGCTCTTCAATCAAATGACTTAATCGCTGCTGGTCACAACGATGAGCTGAGTGATTCCTGTAAAGAGAAGGTTCACTCCCACTAAGAGTCCGATAAACCAGACAGCTGTTTCAGGCCATCCAAACCAAACGATCAGAGCAATCGCGATGGATAGAAGACCTGAAAAGACCCACCATCCGGAGTGCTTTGACTTTTCTGAACAAGCCCAGAAAAGCTGAAAGATCCCTTGGATAAAGAAGAGGACTGAAATCAATATGGTTAAGGATAGGATTCCTACAACAGGGTAGATGAGGAGCAGGACCCCTGCAGCAATATAGAGCAGCGAGAGGATCAGCGACGTGAAAACGGCTCCTACTGAGTTTGACTTCACGATCCGGAAAAGCTGCACCAGACCAGCGATAACGAAAAGTAAACCGACTAGAAGTTCAAAGCTGAGTGTGAAAAATCCAGGTAGGGCGACAGCAAGGAATCCTAGGATAATGAAAATAATGCTCTCGAAGATATAAAACCCTCGATGTTCTTGCACGTGATTCATAATTTCTCCTTTTGCAGAGATTATAGCCTGACCGCCGTCCGGTCTGGCCCTCTATCCGGATCCTAGCCTTATGCCCTTTAGTTTTCAAATTTCATCATTTGAGGGGTCGCAAAACGGTTCATAAACTGGTCTAAGATTTTCCAAGGAGTTCGTCTTAAGATGTTTAGGTGTTTTGTGTAGACGGCGTTGTATTCAATAACACGCTGGCCACGCCTTAAAGACTTGTAGGAGCTAGCTCCTCCGCTCATATTCAGAAGGCACCCCTGATCCTGGGCCTTGAGGGAGAGGAGGGCTGAAATGATTCTGTAGAGGCCTAGGTTTTGGGGAAGGGTGGTGTCATAACCAAATAGGGGGCCTGTCATCGTGTCGCCTTCTTTGTAGTAGCCTAAGATGGCATCAATGCGGCCCTCCTTTCTAACTATCAGGAAATCATAGAGCTTCTCTTCAATCGCGAGACGGAAAAAATCGGGAGTCAGGTGGGCGCTCAGGTCGGAGTACTTTCCGATAAAGAGAAGGCTGTAGAGCTCAGCAATGCGCTCATAGTCGCTCTCTTTTAGGTTCTCTGGCGGAACGATTTCGTAATCCGTTTTGTTGAGGATTTTGAGATCGCTTTTAAACATACGTGCCTTATAGTGATCTTCTTCACGTCCATCGATAAAGAAGATGGGGCGACAGGGAATCATCCGGTAGCCCGAAAGTGCAAGGGTGTTGTAGAGGGTAGGAGTGTGAGCCTCTGTCAGAGAACGGAACATCACAGCAAAGCGGGGGTATTTCGTGGTGATTGCTTTCGTGATCTGAGAAATTTGGTTGGCAGTGAGTTCAGGGAAGAGGTTGGTCGATAGAAGCCAGTTATTCACGATCACCATTTTGTCGACTTTCGATTTTTGTAGAGCTTGTTGGTAAAGCTTTGCGGGGGGAGTGAGGACATAACGGAGTGTCGGATTTTTGATGCGTGCGGTTTCACTGACAGAGAGCCCCCCGTAAAAATGTGACAGAGAGCAGGTGTAGCAGTTCTCTTTTTCAAGCCGTGTGATCGTGAGAGGAAAAGCGTAGTCATCGATCACGCAGAGAGCAAGCTCAGTTTTTGCATTTTGAATGAAGGTCTCAGCTCCTCGCTCGATGAAGGGGAGGACAAACCTCACGGCCCTCTTAGAGAAGGCATTTTTCATTTCAGGGAGTTCATCAATATTTGACTTATCAAAGATTTGAACCATTGTGAAACCTCTTTTTTATCATCAATTTTAGAGGTATCAATGATTATTTGCCCCTCCTTTTTTCTCTTGTTTGGCATGTCATTTGCTTAGACTTAGAGGTATGAAAAGGAGGAGGTTATGGAGCCCCTGGAGACATTAGGTGAGGTTTTTGAAAAATTTAAAGAATCTGAAAAGCGTGAAGAGGCTTTCTGCTACTGGAAAGGGGGGAAGTGGAAACCACTCTCTTCTGATAGTTTTATTGAGCTCGTCGAGGGACTCACGCTAGGGCTGAAAGATATGGGCTTAAAGAAAGGCGATCGAGTGGGAATCTATGCCCCTTCTTCCCCCTTCTGGCTTGCAGCTGATTTGGCGATCGCTTCTGCTGGTGGGATCACGATCCCCTTTTTCAATAACCTATCTCGTGAGCACTTCTTATATGAGGTCGCTCAGTCCAAGCCGCGTTGGATCTTCGTGGGTGATGAGATGAGTTGGAAAATGGTCGGACCTCACTCTCATCTTTTTGAAGGAACGATCGCTTTAGAAGAGGGACAAAAGTTTAATGCGAAATGGCAACTCTCTGACGTGGTGCAACGTGGTACGGAGATTTTGAAGCGTGATCGAACCGCTTGGGAGCGTTGCTTGAATGCGATCGATCCTGAGGATGTCGCAACGATCATTTACACTAGTGGAAGTACAGGGCTCCCAAAAGGAGTGGAGCTGACACACCGTAACTTGACTTCGATCATCCACATTGGAGATTTCGACTGGGATCCACCCCAAGACCGTTACTTTAGTTTTCTTCCTCTCGCACACATCTTCTCTAAACAGTTTACACTAATCATGGTCGCATGGGGGATTCAAAGCTACTTTCTCAATGATCTCACGATGATGGGAACGCTGGTGAAGAAGGTCAAACCGACGATCATGATTGTCGTTCCTCGGCTCTTTGAAAAGATTTACGCTAAAATTGTGGAGAAGGTCAACGCTGCTTCATTCCTGAAGCGTGCTATCGGAAACTTTGCCATCCGAACAGCCAAAAAAGAGGGCGGACTTTTCCATAGACTCGCGCTTAAAATCAGCGATATTTTGGTCTACGGAAAACTTCGAGAATCGCTTGGTGGCAATTGCCGTGTTGTGATTTCCGGTGGGGCAGCACTCAACCCGACTCTACATCGGTTCTTTCTCAGTATTGGAGTTCCTCTCTATCAAGGATGGGGATTGACAGAGTCCTCAACCGTCGCTGTCAACCGTTCTTGGGACAACCGCACAGGAACGGTTGGTCCAGCTCTTGGTGAAATGGAATTTTCGATCAGCTCAGAAGGGGAGGTCCTGATCCGTGGTGACATGGTGATGAAGGGGTACTATCAAAATGAAGAGGCCACCGAGAAAGCCATCGATCATGAGGGATGGCTTCACACAGGTGATAAAGGACACGTCGAAAAGAGTGGTCATTTGGTGATTGAAGGACGGTTGTCAGAAAGCTTTAAGACGGCGCAAGGGGAGTTTGTCTCGCCCGTTGAGATCGAAGAGCAGATCTGTCAGTCACCTCTCATTGAGATGGCGGTGGTGATTGGTGAAAATAAACCCTTTGCCTCATGCCTTCTCTTTCCCAATCTGGATGAAATACGTAAGTTGAAGAGCCTCTATGAAATGGAAGAGGTCTCTGACGATGAGTTTCTCAGAAGTGCGCTCTTAGCGAGCGAGATGGAAACGCTCCTTCATGAGGTCAACTCAAATTTAGACCACTGGGAGCAAATCCATGACTGGAGGCTGATCGACCACGCACCTTCTATTGAGGAGGGGGAGCTCACACCCACCCTCAAGGCGAGAAGGTCGGCCATTTTAGATAAATATGGAAATCTGGTATCAGAAATTTATCTAGAAGAGGAGGCTGCGTGAGTGAGCGGATCGCTGTGATCGAGGGGGTCAGAACCCCTTTCTGTAAAGCAATGGGCGTATTGAGAGAGGCGAAAGCCGATGACTTGGGCGCCTGGTGTGTCCGCGAGTTGATCGATCGAACCCCATTAGAAGTCACCAAATATGACGATTTGGTCTTTGGAAACGTCATTCCTCCACTTCACGCCTTCAATCCTGCACGAGTGATCTCCATGAAAGGGGGGCTTCCTAAGGAGGTTCCGGCGGTGACTGTGAGCCGAAATTGTGCATCTGGGATGGAGGCACTCGTCTCCTCGATGCAACGGATTCTTCTTGGTGATAGTGAAGTCGTGGTTGCGGGGGGAGTCGAATCGCTTTCTCATGCTCCTGTCGAAATCAATGATGAAATGCGTCTCTACCTCTATGGACTGATGAAGTCTAAAAGTGCAATGCAAACTCTTAAGAGACTTTTCGCCTTTCGTCCTCGTTTTCTTAAGCTCCTCACCGCTCAAATGGATGACCCACTTTGTGGTCTCATTATGGGACAGACAGCGGAGGTGCTTGCCCGTGAATTTCATGTGACACGCAGTGATCAGGATCGTTACGCTCTCAAAAGCCAGCAGCGCTCCGCACTCGCTGTGACACAAGGAAAATTTGCATCAGAGATGGTGCCAGTACCTGCGCTCCATGGAAAGATGCAAGAGATCGATGATGGGGTGCGCGGTGATCAAACTCTTGAGCAATTAGAACGACTTCGTCCGGCTTTCCAAAAGGGAACGGGAACCATCACTGCGGGGAACAGCAGCCAAGTCACGGATGGGGCAGTGGCCCTGCTTCTCATGAAAGAAAAGCGCGCGTCAAAACTCGGCTTGAGGCCGCTTGGGTATCTTACTGGCTATGCTTATGCTGGCCTGGATCCCAAGAAAATGGGACTGGGCCCTGCTTATGCGATCGCAAAACTCCTTGAGAAGGAATCAGAAAAACTTTCCGACTACGATCTGTTTGAGGTGAATGAGGCTTTTGCTGCACAAGTACTTGCTGTGGTTAGAGCGCTCGACTCAGAGTCGTTTTGTCAGACGGAGTTGGGTCTGGATCGAAAGGTGGGTGAAATTCCCCTAGATCAGCTCAATGTCAATGGAGGCGCGATTGCCCTCGGGCATCCACTCGGTGCCTCTGGTGCGCGGATCGTCCTTACTCTACTTAAGGAGCTTGAGCGTCGAGGGGGAGGTCGAGGAATCGCCTCTCTCTGCGTTGGAGGCGGACAAGGTGAAGCCATTTCAGTTGAGGTGAATCGATGAAACATTGGAACGTTGTAGACCAGCACGGTTTCAAATTGATCACCTTCGATATGGAAGGGGAGAAGGTCAATAAATTCAATGAAGAGGTTCTGGATGAGCTGGAGACCCTTGTCAAAGGACTAACAAACGCAAAGGCCGCTGTTTTTCTGAGCGGGAAAAAAGAGAGCTTCATTGTCGGAGCGGATCTCAAAAAATTTGAGGAATATCTTTCCCATCCCGACAAAGTCAAACCCGTACTTGAAAAAGGACACCGGATCTTCCGCATGATTGAGAAGCTTCCTTTTCCGACGGTTGCTGTGATTAATGGTGTCTGTGTCGGGGGAGGTTTGGAGTTTGCTCTCGCTTGCTCACATCGCTTAGTTACAGATAGTGACAAGACACAACTAGGTCTACCCGAAACGAGCCTAGGAATCATTCCGGGTTGGGGAGGAAGCCAACGGCTTCCACGTCTTGTGGGTCTGCAAAATTCTTTACGGATGATTTTAGGTGGCCGCCCTGTCAATGCTAAGAAGGCCTTCCGCATGGGGCTTGCTGACCAAATTGTAGCAGATGCCTTTTTGGATGTTTCATTAAGTGATGAAGTGTCAAAAGTGATTCAGAGAAAGAAGAAGTCAAAACGCGGAATCATGAAATGGCTACTGGAAAAGAATCCCTTAGGTCGGTCGGTTGTATATAACGTTTCGAAAAAGTCGGTTCTTAAGAAGACGAAAGGGCACTATCCTGCACCTCTTGTTGCTTTAGATCTGGTCCATCGCACCTACACGAAAAGTTTGGATAAGGGATTGAAGGAGGAAGTTCAGACCTTCTTGGATCACTGTTCTACCTCTTTTCAAATCGCTCCACATTTAATTTCCGTCTTTTTCTCTGTTGAGAAGCTGAAAAAGCCCGATCTTCCGGCTCACCCTCCGATCAAACGGATCGGTGTTGTGGGGTCGGGAATTATGGGGTCGGGATTGGCTTGGCTCGCCTCAGCCCGTGAAACATCAGTACGGATGACGGATATCAATACGGATGCTCTTGCGAAGGGATTAAAGGAAATAGGAAAGACCTATAAGACCTACGGAAAGATCAAACGCCTTAAACCCGACCGACTGAATTTTCTCAAACATCACATCAGTTGGGGTACAGACAATTCTCACTTTAAAAGTCACGGGCTAGTCATTGAAGCAGCGACAGAGAACCTCGAACTCAAACATCGAATTTTCGAAGAGATAGAGTCGAGTGTTTCGAAGGAGACACTCATCGCATCAAACACCTCGTCACTGACGATCCGCGAGATGTCATCCCACCTAAAGCATCCAGAACGGTTCCTCGGGATGCACTTCTTCAACCCCGTTCCGCGTATGCCTCTTGTCGAGATTGTGAGGGGAGAGAAGACATCAGATGAAGCGATAGAAAAAGCCATTCAACTCTGCTTGACCTGGAAAAAAGTCCCTCTCGTTGTGAAAGACTGTCATGGATTCTTGGTGAATCGCATCATCGCTATGCAGATGAATGTCTTTGCAAGCCTTTTAGAGAATGGGGTTCCTCTAGAGAAGGTGAAAAAAGCAGCCCTCAGCTTTGGTTTTCCGATGGATCCTTTCGAACTCGCTGACCAAGTGGGAATAGATGTCAGCGCTAAAGTCTTCTCAACCTTTGAGAAAGCGTACGGAAAGCGGATGGCAGTCCCAGAACTCATCAGCCAGATGGCAAAGAGAGAGTGGTACGGTAAAAAATCAGGCAAAGGATTCTATACTTACTCAAAAAAACGGAAAGAACTCAATCCTGGGCTCAAAGAGCTTCTTCCAAGCTCCACACTAAAGATGGATGAACAGGAGATCATTTCCCGTGTGATTACAGCCATGGTTCTAGAAGCAGACCGCTGTTTGGAAGAGGGGATTGTCGGCTCAGTGCGTGAACTCGATACGGCGATGATTCTAGGAACCGGGTTCCCACCGTTTAGAGGAGGGCTTCTGACGTATGCCAATGAGGTGGGTTTGGATGTCCTTCTTCAACAGATGGAGAGTTTTGCAAAGAGAGATCCAGAGCGATATACTCCCACACCCTCTTTCATCAGTCGTGCAAAAGAGGGAAGAACCTACGAATGACAAAGACACGGGTTGTGATGGTCCGCCATGGCGAGACGGAGTGGACGGCCTCAAAGCAACATACGAGCTTTACCGACCTCTCCCTCACCTCCGAAGGGGTCGAGCAGGCAAAGCACCTCTCTGGAAAGCTGAATGGAGAGGACTTTGCCAAAGTCTTTGTCAGCCCCCTGAAAAGAGCGAAAGAGACCTGTGAGATCGCAGGTTTTTTAGAGGGTGCAGAAGAGTGCCCGGAGCTCACAGAGTGGAATTACGGCGAGTATGAGGGGCTCACCACTCCTCAAATACGAGAAACGGTTCCTGGCTGGGGGATTTTCACTCACGGCGCGAAGGGGGGAGAGTCAGTCAGAGATGTCGAAGAGCGGACGGATCGATTGATTGAAAAACTGCGGACTATCGAAGGAACAGTCGCGATTTTTACCAGCGGTCACATCGGCCGCGTCATCGGTGCTAGGTGGATTGGGCTACCTGCTGAAAAGGGAGCGTCTCTACTCCTCTCAACGGCATCTATTTCCATCATGGGGTATGAGCGCGAACATCCCGCACTCTTTCTTTGGAATTCAAACAACTAGAATTTTTTCGATGAGATGGTCTTCACTCAGTCCCTCTCCTGTGTAGACGGTGAGATTGTCTAGGGGCTGGTAGTGGGCTTTGTTATGGCAGTGGCCTGCAAAAAGGGTTGCTCTTTTTTGAGGGTATTTTCTGAAAAGCGCGAGGAGCATCTCTCCCACTTGACCTGAGACAAAGTGGGGAGCCCACTCTTCGTCAGCCACTTTTTCTCCGTAACGACACGCTTCTACAAAGGGGGGAGAGTGCATCGCGAGGATGAGAGTGTCAGCCTGCTCAAAGGCTTCTTCAATCTTTGCTTTTAAGGAAGCAGCAGCTTCTTTTCCCAGTAAGTGCAACTGTTCTTTGAGATCATTGGGTGAGAGATTTTGCAACTCTTCGATTTCTTTATAATCGCGCAGGCGGATGGTTGAGCCGAGGAAGTTGCCGACAGTTGCATCCGCCCAACCGTCGTGGCCTGTAAGAGCGACTGATTTCGTTAGTAGGCAGGGGGATTCATCGGTGAGGAAGTGGAGGAGAGGGTGGTTGAGTTTCTGGACTTCTTCGCGTCTTTTCCGGATGGAGGTTTGATAGTAGTCGTGGTTGCCTAGCACAAAATAGAGGGGAAGGGATAGAGTTTCCGCAAGTTCTTTTAGATCCGCAAGATAACCCTCGCCCTCAAAGAGATCTCCTGTGATGAGAAGCGCTTCTAACTGCAGCTTCAAGAGGTTCTCTATAAATTTCTTTCTTAGAGAGTTAGATTGATCATTGAGGTGTAGATCGGTGACCCAGCCTAGGCGCATATCCATTGATTTCTATTGTTTTATCGTCTAATATAGCGCCTGTGGAAATTTTAACGCTTGCATTAACTCTCTTTATTGTGGCGAATCCTTTAGGAAATAGCCCGATCATCATTGCTTTAATCAAAAATTTTGATTTTAAAAGGCAAAAGCGTCTGATGCTGCAAGAAGCCTTTTTGGCCCTCCTCCTGGCACTCTTTTTTCAGTATTTTGGTGCACTCTTTCTTGATCTGATCGCTGTGAAAGACTATTCACTGACCTACACTGGTGGAATCCTGCTTTTTCTCGTCGCGCTTTATATGATTTTCCCTCGTCATGATGAGGGTTCTGAGGCGGTCGACAAAGAACCCTTTTTTGTTCCCATTGCAACCCCTCTTATTACGGGCCCGGGAGTGATGACCACCATTATGATCTTTTCTCAGCAATACGAAAACCCATTGACGGTCACTCTCTCTATTCTGCTCTGCTGGGTCGGTGTCACGCTAGCTCTCTATATCGCTCCCTACCTACAGTTTTTACTAAAACGCCGTGGACTGATCGCTCTCGAACAACTGATGGGAATGATTTTGATGCTCATCTCTATCGAAATGATTGTTCAAGCAACCTACACTTTTATGGAGTCATAAAAAATGGATAGTCTTTCCCTTGTTTCAATGTGTGTGATCTTCTTTTTGATCATGGATCCCTTAGGAAATGTGGCCTATTTTTTAAGTGTGCTTGAGTCTGTTCCACATAGCCAACAACGCTTTGTCGTGGTTAGGGAGATGTTTATTGCTTTAGGGGTGATGATCTTCTTTTATCTCATCGGCGACTGGATTCTTGATACGCTATCCGTTTCTGATGCGACTGTGAGTATCACCTCAGGGGTGATCCTTTTCTTGGCAGCGATCAAGGTGCTTTTCCCTAAACCAAAAATCAACCGTTTGTCGGCTCACCGTGACCTAGATCCATTTATTGTACCATTGGCGATTCCATTGATCGCAGGACCAGCACTTTTAGCCACGATCATGCTTTTCTCACATCAGTTTGGAGTGATGACGTTCCTAGCGATTCTCATCGCCTGGACCATCGCTAGTCTTGTCCTCGTCTCCTCCAAGTTTTTACTGAGAACTCTTGGAAAAAACGGGTTGATGGCGATAGAGAAGGTGATGGGAATGATCCTCATCCTTCTCTCCATTCAGCGGTTTTTGGAAGGGGTTCAACAGATGATTTCCCAAGTCCAGGGTTAAAAGTTCGAGGGTTAATATTTCTGTGGCGAACTTCAAGCTGATCCTTGCTTATGATGGGACCGAACTCTTCGGTTGGCAGAAGAGTGAAGAGGGGAGGAGTGTGGAAGGTTCTCTGGAAACAGCACTGCAAACACTGTACCAGACGACCCCAAAACTTCAAGCGGCGAGCCGAACCGACAGAGGAGTGCACGCTGAGGGTCAAGTGGTGAACTTTCATCCTCCCAGTGAGCGCTACTCGGTAGAGCACCTTTGCTATACGCTCAACCGAATCCTGCCGGACGATATCCGAGTCCTTCGAGGTGAGCAGGTTGCAGAGACGTTCCACCCGACACTCGACGCGAAGAGAAAAGAGTATCACTACCACATTTCACTAGGAAATTTTCAATCTCCTCATGAACGGCGGACAGCGTGGCATCACCCTCAGAGTCTTGATCTAAAATCGATGAGAAAAGCATGTTCTTACCTCATTGGAAATCAGGATTTTAAAGCGCTAAGAAACGTCTCAGCTGATCGGGAAGAGAAGGAGACGATCCGCACTGTCCATTCCACTGAGATCGAAGAGCGAAGAGGGGGCCTACTCATCCGTATCCAAGCGGACCGCTTTCTCTACCGGATGGCTCGAAACATGGTAGGCTTACTAGTCGCTGTTGGGAGAAAGAAAATCTCTCCTCAACAGGTAAAGGAGGTTCTAGCCTCTCAAGACCGCACAGAATCGGGAATGACAGCCCCTGCAAAGGGATTGACCCTTTATAAAGTTTCTTATTCGTGATAGTATAATTAGAAAAAGGAATGGATTTATGTTGCTATGGTTTTTACGTGTTTTTGTGAGCTTTGCCCTCTGGTTCCGTTACCGTATTCGTGTCAAAGGACTGAAAGAGCTCAATAAGGAGAATTTGAAGCGACCCGGTGGAATTCTTTTTCTCCCCAACCACCCCGCTATGGGAGTGGATCCACTCAGCGTTGTGAAATCCATCTGGGCAAGATTTCCCGTGCGCCCACTCATTATCGAGTACATGTATTACGCTCCTCTTGTTCACTCTGTAATGAAGCGTGTGAACGCCATTCCCGTTCCAAATAATGAAGTCTCTTCGAACTCCATCAAACGCAGACGGAGCGAAAAGGCGCTTGAAGAGGTCGTTGCAGGCCTCAAACGCGGAGAAAATTTCCTCTTGTATCCTTCAGGACGCCTCAAAGACACGGGATATGAGTTTGTTGGCGGCGCGTCAGGTGCCCATAAGGTCATTAGTGAAAATCCAGACATCAATATTGTTCTGGTCCGCTCCGTAGGTTTTTGGGGGAGTAGCTTTTCTAAAGCGTATACGGGTAAATCTCCACCCTTTTTCCCGACGATCAAGAGGGGAATTTTCAAGTCTCTCAAAAATCTGATCTTTTTCAACCCTCGAAGAGACATCGAACTGGAGTTTAAAGTGGCTCCTGAGGATTTCCCAAGGAATGGAAATCGTATGGAGATCAACCGTTATTTGGAAGAGTGGTACAACCGCCCTGAAGGACTTCGAGACCCAAAATCTGACGTGATTGGAGAGCCTCTAAAACAGGTCTCTTACAGTATCTGGGGCAAGGATATCTTAGAGCCGATGCCTCCTGAGGAGGAAGAGCTCGATCCTGAGATCAACCTCGACAAAATTCCAGCTGAAATCAAAGATAAGATCCGGAATAAATTTGCTGAGATTGCTGAAGTTCCCCCAGAAAAAATCAAAGACACGATGGTCATCTCGCGTGATCTCGGACTCGATTCATTAGACTTGGCTGAGTTGGTCCTTTTTATTGAAGAAGAATTCAATGTGCGCGGCGTTCCTGTTGTAGAACTCTCGTCTATTGCTCGAACCTATGCCATTGCATCGGGGCAGATTGTGGTAGCTGATGAAGAAGCACCTACCCATGATCTCTCAGCTTGGAGCACCCCAATTCCTAAAAAAGTGATTGACTTAGCAGAGGGGAAGACGATTCCTGAAGTTTTCTTGAACAATGCAAAAGCTCACTTCAAACAGGTGGCTTGTGGAGATGATCGCTCCGGAGTGCTCAAGTATGACCGTGTTTTGTTAGGGGCGATTCTCCTCTCAAAGCACATCCGAAAAATGCCTGGTAACCACATCGGTATCATGCTTCCTGCAAGTGTGGGGGCAACCCTTGCGGTTCTTGCAACGCAGCTAGCGGGTAAAGTGCCAGTGATGATCAACTGGACTGTAGGGCCAAGACACCTTCAGTCTGTGATGGAGGCAGCGGAAATTCAAACCGTTTTGAGCTCATGGGCCTTCATTGACCGATTGAATAACGTCGATTTAACATGCATCGATGATCAGCTTGTCATGCTGGAAGATCTTCGACGGGAAATCACACTTCCTCAGAAGCTCAGTGCACTCTTCTTGTCCAAGAAAAGTCCCAAAACCATCTTGAAGAAACTCCATCTCGATCAGATTGATGAAAATGATCCAGCTGTGGTTCTGTTTACGAGCGGGACCGAAGCTGCACCTAAGGGAGTTCCTTTAAGCCATAAGAATCTGATTTCAAATGTCCGTTCGGTTTTTAAGACGGTCGATATCTATTCTGATGATGTCTTCTTTTCCGTCCTTCCTCCTTTCCACTCGTTCGGGCTGACAGCGGGGATTTTCCTCGAGCTACTCAGCGGAATGCGTGTGGCCTACTATCCGATTCCTACGAATGGGTTGGGAATGGCAAACGGTGTCGAAAAATGGAAAGCGACAATCGTTTGTGGAGCTCCCTCTTTCTTGAAGGGGATGTTGAAGATGGCAGAGAGTTCACAGCTCCAATCGCTACGTTGGGTGGTTTCAGGAGCTGAAAAAGCTCCTCCAGAGTTGTATGAGTTAATCAAAAGACATGGGCTACCTGATATCTTCAAAGAGGGATATGGGATCACGGAGTGTTCTCCCGTCTTGACTCTAAATCGTCCAGGTGTGAACCCTGTTGGAGTGGGTCAGCCGGTTGAGGGAGTTGAAATCCTAGTTGTTCACCCTGAAACGGAAGAGGTGATGGGTGTGAATGAAGAGGGACTGGTCCTCGTCCATGGGCCCAATATCTTTAATGGATATCTAGATAAAAGCTTAAAGTCACCTTTCAAACATCTACAAGGTAAGCGATGGTACAATACAGGAGACTTAGGTTTCCTAGATGCAAAAGGTCGACTCACCATCTCTGGCCGCCTCAAGCGCTTCATTAAAGTAGGTGGAGAGATGATTAGCTTAGCTGCGATTGAGAATGCACTCCTTCAGATGGCTCCTAAATATGGATGGAAGTTAGAGGAAGAAGGTCCTTCTATAGCTGTCTGTGCAAAAGAAAGTCCTGAAGGGCGCACTCCCATCCATGTCTTCACGCGTTTTGAGACAACACCAGCGGAACTCAATAAAGCATTGAGAGAGGCAGGTTTCTCAAACCTTGTCAAGATCTCAGAGACAAAGCTTCTCGATGAGATTCCATTGATGGGAACAGGAAAGATTGCCTACCGCGCTATTGAAGCAGCTCACTTAGTTTAGTCACTTCCAATTCGATGAGCTAAGGCGGCTTCCATGAACGTGGTTCCGTAATAGTAGAGATATCCCTCGTACATGAGTTCTATGCATGTGGCGGACATAAAGATGCCTGATAACAGAAGAAACTCAGGAAGGGTTAACAGGTAAAGGTTGGATAACCCTACCATTGCGACGATGGTCACGACTGTGATTGCTGCACTGATAGCCAACTTAGTGAAAACATACTTGCTCAATGTTGTCTCAGAAAAAAGGACATTTGTTTTTACAACAACCCAGTGTGTCAAGCCGAGAATAGAGACCGCTAGTGAGACAATGATACAAATCGGAGATTCAAAGGCTGCACCAATGATGACGCTGCCAAGAGATGTCCCGAGCTTGAGGTTCGTGATTTTCTCGTTTCCATGATATTCCAGGATCGGGTAGAGCTTGGGATTAATTCTGTTTTCATTGTCTAATAGCATTATTGACTCCATTTTTAAAATTCCGAAATGCGTTTTAAGATGTTTTCTGTTCCAATCAGCGGAGCGTCACACGTGCCTCTTCGGCAGAGATAGAGAGTGGGCTCACCATCTACTGGAATTTGAGCTTTCGTGTAGGGAATCGCTTCAAAAAGGCTTTCATCATCCTCTTCTCTCCAAATGATCGCTAGGTGAGGAAGGAAGCGTTTTTCAAAGGCTTTAAGAATCCTCTTTTTGTCTACATCCCCAGGAACAAGAGAAATGATGGCTGTTGGTTGTTGATCGTCAAAAAAGCGATCAAGAAGAAGGAGGTGAAAGGGGTAACCTGGTGGGTACCCCTCAACGTAGGGGAAGGAGGCTTTGATGACATCCACAGCAGCGGTAAAATGAGACTGGTCCGCTGTCAGCTGGTAGATGCGAAGGAGGTTTTCGGCCTGTACTGCATTTCCAGAAGGTTCTGAACCGTCAGAGAACTGTACATTGCGTAGAAGAAGAGTGTCATCTGTTCCGTCTGTTTGGTAGAAGGCCCCCGACTCCGCTTTAAAGTAGTGATAAAGGTGCTGATTCAAATGGAGGGCTGCACGTAACCAGCGGGTCCCTCGTCCTGCCTCAAAGAGAGAGAGAAGGCCTCGGATAAAAAAGGCATAATCTTCAAGAGTTGCGGGGTGTTTGACTTCGCCGTCAATATAGCGCCTTTTTAAAGCTCCATCCACCACCAGTGTGGATAGAACAAATTCAGCGGCTCGTTCAGCAGCCTGGAAATAGTCCTCATTTTGTAGGGCAAGGCCTAGAATGACAAAAGAATGGATCGCGAGACCATTCCAAGCTGTCAGAGCTTTTTTGTCTTTTAGGGGACGGGGTCCAGTTTCCCGGATTTTTCTTAAAACGCTTTTTTGCTGGGAGATCTTCTCCTTCAATTCTTGTAAGGGGAGATTCCGTTGCTTAGCAAAAGAGTCGATAGACTCTTTACGGTGGAGGATATTGCGCGAGTTAAAGTTTCCCTGTTCTGAGACATTATACAATGCCATAAACTCTTCGGCATCTTCATTGAGGTATTGTTCAATGCCGCTGGCTTTCCAGGTGTAATAAATGCCCTCTTCATTTCCTGTTTCTGAGTCTTCAGCACTATAAAAATAGCCTTTTTCATCTTGCATTTCTCGAAGAAGGTATTTTCCGACTTCGTCGGCCACTTGACCATATTCAGGGTTGTCTGTGGTGACATAGGCTTTCG
>CAZPBC010000011.1:0-55026 GCA_964584775.1 uncultured bacterium | reverse complement strand
CCAACCTCAACAAGAGGTTGGCTTCGTTATTTAGGAGAAAGCACTCTTTATAATGAGGTGTTAGAGGTCTTTGATTTAGACGGTGCGTAGCCCATTGCTGAAATAAGGGGATAGAAGTTCGATGCTTTTATTGAAGCAGGTCGTTGTTGTTTTGGTGTCTCAGACCGTTGCATGATCTTTCTACACATCTTACCGAACGCTTTTCTGCCCCCGCTCACCATCCTGTTCATTGCGATCGCCCTTGTCGGTTCAAGCTCCACAAAGAGCTCGACTCACTGGAGTTTTTTTTGTACTGTATATTCAATACACTGAGCGAATCGTCACACAGTTTCAAATGGAAGCGATTGAGAATTTACATAGTTACCGAGTTTACACCTATGGAAAGGTAGCTGCTACTTTGGCTACAGTGGGGGTGACTTACGCGACAGGCTCCTTGGCTGCGGCTGCGGGTGTCGTAGGCCTCTCCATTCTTTTTGCTTCTCAAAAGCTCACCACTGCTTTTCAACCAAAGTCGCTCCTTTCCCATAGCTTTGTCAAACTGGCTCTATCAGCAGCGCTCGCGACGATTGCAGCTGTTGCTTACCTATCGATTGCAGGCGTTCCACTCATCGCTGCTGAAGTGGCCTACATCGCTAGCCTCTTCCTCATTCCGACCCTTGCAGAAATCTGCATCGAAGCCGCTTCCACCGCTCTGTCTTCTAAAAAAATCTCTCCTCTTATCCAATGGATGAATCAAAGAGCTGATTATCGGGATACTGAAGTAGAAAAAGCCGGACAAAAAGCTTTGGAGATGATAGAGAAGCACTCGGTTTTACCACTTCTGCTAAATTTTGAAGAGGTTCCCGCTAAGCAGCGTAGAGGCGTCGATTGGGAAGCTTTTCAAGCGATAGAAGATTTTGAGCAGCGCGCAAAAGTCATTATCGCCAAATGGAATTTAGACAAGGGTTATTCCTTCTTTCTCTCTGCGCTAGACAAGGAGCTTGTTCGGTGCTCCGTGTCCCCTCTTAAACCTGACGAAGAGGAGGCCTTGACGGAGATACAACAGCAAGTAAAAGAAATGTTCATTGAAGCCATGTCTCCCTTTTTACACCGAGGGTCTATTTACGCATTGATTAGAGTGTCAGGATTGCTCACTCTTGATATTCTTAGGAGTGTGGCAGAGCATTACAAAGGTTTGCATGTTTTTTCACTTCTTTTAGCTGATGCTTTATTGAGAGTGAACGAGGATCAGCACAAAGCTGAGGGTCAAAAAATACTCCAATCACTTGTAGAAGAAGGATGTGGCCCAGCGATGTGGTTATTGGTGGATGAGGGTGAAGAGTTCGGCTTTCCCAAAGCATTCATTGAATCAACTCGAAAGCTTTTATTAGAGTCCAACGCTGAATTTAGGCGCCAGCATCCTAACTAAGTTAAGCTAGTGGGAAACTTCGAGTTAAGGGATGCGTAGGTCCTTGATGAAACAAAGGGCTAGGAGTCTCTGCTTATGTTCAAGCGTGCCAGTTTTGATCTAGGTTAACTAAAAGCTAAGCGGATTAGGGTGAAGAAGCCGACAGAGATGAGCGCTCCGAAGGGGATGGTGATGACCCAGGTGATGACGATGTCGCGGATGGTTGAGAGGTTGAGGGCTCCGATTCCACGCGCGAAGCCGACACCGAGAACGGCACCGACGAGGGTGTGTGTTGCAGAGATGGGGATCCCCAGACGTGAGGCGACGAGGATGGTGAAGGCGGCCCCAAACTCCGCGGAGAAGCCTCGTGTCGGAGTGAGTTCGGTGATGCGGTTGCCGATCGTTTCGATCACTCTCCACCCCCAGGTGGTGAGGCCGAGGACGATCCCCACCCCACCGAGTGCGAGAAGCCAGGGGGGGAGGAAGGCGCTGTTGGAGTAGGTTCCATGTTGGAGGACGTCGATGGCGATGGCGATCGGTCCGATGGCATTCGCGACGTCGTTGGCTCCGTGGGAGAAGGCCATGAGTGCGGCGCTCATCACCTGGAGCACGGAGAAGATCCTTTCAATCGCGAGGAAACTGGGGACTTGGATCTCGTCGATGGAAGATTTTGAGAGCTCTCCAGAGATCTCGTCAAAGTCGCGTGAAAGCGCCTCGAGGCGTGCGTGGGAGTGGCCCTCTGTATAGTTTTTGAGTCGGGCGAGGTGGCGCCTTGTTTTCTCGATCTCTTTGGGGACATTGGGATGGTGGCGAGAGACGATCGTCTCCTCTTCAGGCAGCGTCATGCGGCGCAGTAAGTTCCATGCGATGAGAGCTCCAACGAAGCTGAGGAACGTGGCGAGGAGGAGCACCTGCTGGAGGCTGAGCGATTCTGAGAAATAGGGAAACTTCTGAAAGCCGACGACAAAGGTGAAGACGAAAACAAAGACGAAGACAATGAAGGGGGTGGCACTTTTTGCGGCCCGGAAGGGGTGTTTCGCGTAAAAAATCCGCTTCCTGAGGAAGCTGAAGATGAGGAAGGCAAAAAACCCTCCGATGACCGGTGAGAGGACCCAGCTGATGGCAATGTAAGAGACGTTCTTCCAGTAGACGCTCTGAAAGCCACCTGCAGCAATGGCAAAACCGATAAGAGCACCGATAATGGAGTGGGTGGTCGAGATGGGGAGGCCGTAGTAAGTCGCGATGAGGATCCAGGTGGCCGCTCCAAGAAGAACGGCAAGCATTCCAAAGACGATCACGATATGGTCAGACCCAAAGACACTGACGTCGAAGATCCTATCCTGGAGGGTATGGGTGACATGTGAACCGAAAAAGAAGGCTCCAGAAAATTCAAGGAGGGCTGCCATGATGACGGCCTGGCGGAGCGTGAGGGCTCTGGATCCCACCGACGTTCCAATGGCGTTGGCCACGTCGTTGGCGCCGATACTCCAGGTCATATAAAGACCCGCTATAAGGGTGATAACGAACAGAATCGTTATCGTTGTCATCGCCGTTTCCTGGTTGATTTGTGGGGAAATCCTAGCATGGGACCTGATTATTTCAAAATGAGAATCATGCGGATACGGTTGCCCAGTTTCTCAGAGAGATTGGAGATCCCAGCAAGCGCAGTGATCACCTTTTCCCAAAGGAGGAAGGAGGCATAGGAAAGCTCCTCTTCAGCGTCGAAGAGTTTCTTTGTGAGGGCGCGTTGAAGGAGGTCCGTTTCATGCTCTTTCTCCGCCACCTTATGGACCATTTCTTGGACTTTTGTCGCTTCGATGCCGCCGAAGGAGGACTCCATTAGACTGTGCAGCTCGTGCATGACAGCCTTTGCCTCTTCGAAGGTTTCGAGATTCTTTTCGAGAAACTCATAAAATTCCTTTCGGATGAGAGGAGGCATCTTGAGATCTTTAAATGTTAATAGGACAGCCACATCTTCAGCTTGGTCCGCGATGGAATCTTGGATTCCGAGGATTTCGAGGAGGTGGCCCCGGTCGATCGAAAGGAGGAGAGATTTGGGGAGGTGGTTGCGGATGTCATTTTTCGCGAGGTCAGCCTTGTGCTCCTGTTTGGAGATCTGTTTCGAGAGGTCATTCACTGTCTCGTAGTCTTCAGCCTCTAGAGCTTTGAACAGCGCGGGGATCTGCTCGACGCAGGCAGTCACGAGGTCCATATGTGCCACAATCGGCTGAAGGGGGCTTTTGCCAAAGATGCTTAAAATCGTGTTCATGCCCTCAACCTTCTCAAAATGAGCTTTAAAAGTAAACCTGGCACGCCATTTGCTTATCAAGGGTGAACGGAGGTGCTCTTATGAAGATCTGGCAAACTCTATCTCATCCTCTTGAAGCGATGGAAGAGCGGCAGATGCGAGGAAGTGAGGCGACGATCACAGACCGTACCCTAGGGGCCTATGCTGGTGTTGTGGATCTGGACAAAGGATGTGGGAATTTCGTGAAGTCCCTAAGGGATCTTACCGCCACAGCCCTAGGTTTTCAAGGCTACAGTACCCAAAAGGCAGGCGAGAGCGCTGGAAAGGCGATGAGTCAAGCGACCATGGGGGTTCAGTCGTTAGCCTTGGGTTTCTTCAAGCCCCGTGAGATGTTAGAAGCGCACCGTGAAGTCGGTTTAGTGGACACGGATTGGATACCTCATAGAAGAATCGAATCCATGCTGTTGGAGGAGGAGCCCTTTATCAACGATAAGGAATTCCGTGCACTGAAAGAAGAGTACGCATCAAGGGTCGAATCTTGGGTAGAAAATCTTACTAGGGATGAGGGAGCGAAGGGGTATGATGATGTCGGTGCCATCCGCGCCGTGGCGTTTGCTGCCGCAATCGAGCATCCGGACGAGGTTGACGAAGAGATGGTACAGAAATGGCTATCCACACCCGCAGCGGATTTGAATCAGCAGCAGAGGTGGGCTATTTTGCAGACTCTGTCCTTGGTGGCTCATGAAAGGCATCCTGAACTGGATCTTGATTCAGCTGATGAATTAGTAGAGGACATTTTAGAAGATATCGCAGTGACGCAATCTCGTATCACTCTTTATGAGCTCTCTTCTTCGATTCTCCGGAATTTAGAGAAGAAAGAGGTTGCTCTGCAGAAAGAAGTCTCTCCAGAGCAGCTGTATCAATTGGCCGAGAAGGTAGCTCAAGAGGGAACTTATCCACATTCCGGCATGGCAGAGGTTGCTTCATGGGTGGTGACTCAATTAGAAGAGGAGCCCAATGTTGACCTAGCGAAAGCCTTTTTAGGCAAAAAGGTAGACGCGCTCAGCGATGATGAGTGGGCTGGTCTAATCACTGAAATGAGAAGAAATGCTGAGGTGAATTATCCCGATTTGAGTCAGGAAGAGATCTCACAAGAGTGGTCAAAGGTAATACGTGATGATCATCTGGCACAAACTGCATATCAGTATGGAAAAGGTTTTTTTGATCGTCTCGATGCCTTAAGAATGACTCCAGTACACCCCCAAGCGAGGATGATGTGGTACAAAACTTTCCAATTTGAGGCTAAAGATGAAGTAGAGCGTTGGACAAAAGAGCTCACGGAGCACTCGACAGCATTCGGAAAAAATGTCGAGGCTGTTCGTGCAGGTGCTTATGCTTGTTACTTACAGAGGGAAGTTCAAGATAGCTTTGAGATCGCACGTTGGCTTTCGACGCCGCTTTCGAAATTGAACGAGGAGGAACGAGTTGCTTTACTTTTACATCTTCCTCTGATTGTTGCTGATCTCGACTCACCTCAAGATCTCGATAGGGCAGAGGCTGTATTGAAGAAGGTCGAAGGAGAGAACCTGTCGGTCTTCGAGTACATCTCTACCTATCTTCAACAACTCGGCTGAAACTTTCATATGTTTTGAATGTATTTATACTTTTGATTATTAGTAATTTAAGTTCACTTTATAGTGAAGTTTATAAGGGCTTAGATGAAAAATAATGCACGAATGTTATAAATATTATAATATTGGTGTATGGGAAGTCAAAATAAGCTATTTGATGTCGCAGATCGTCAGCAAGGTTACTTTACAGCAAAGCAAGCCGAGGGATGCGGATACCATCGCTCTAATTTTCATTTGAGAATATCGTCAGGTGAATGGACTCAGGAGGGGAGGGGAGTCTATCGATTAGGCAGGTATCCAGTCACCGAGCGTCCCGAACTTGTCCTTTGGAGTCTCTGGAGTCGGAATCTTCAAGATATCCCTCAAGGAGTTTGGTCTCATGAAACGGCTCTAGATATCCATGAACTTTCTGATGTGATGCCATCCAAGATGCATATGACGGTTCCACAAAAGTTTCGAAGGCGTAAGGGCTTTCCAAAGGTACTGTGTATACATAGAAGCAACCTCAGCAATTCAGATGTTGAAGAACGGCAAGGCTATAAAGTCACCACCCCCATAAAAACAATTGTGGATTGCATTCTTGAGGGAAAAGTTGCTGATAATTTTATTTTGCAAGCTGCTCATCAAGCGTTTGAACGTGGACTGATCATTGAAAGTGATATTCAGAAGATGGAAGAAACTTACCCTGATATTCATAAAAAAATCCAGAGGATGGTGTATGACAACGACATTTAAGACAGCAACAGATTTTCGAAAAAGCCTAGAAGCTCGATTAAAAAGTATTGCTGAAGAGACAAATCAGGACTTGCAGAGAGTTCGACGTAAAGTTGCTTTTGAAAGACTTCTATCAAGGATTTTCCATGAGGATACTGGTAGTTTTGTATTGAAAGGTGGTTATGCAATGGAGCTTCGCTTTTCATCCGCACGTGCCACGAAAGATATAGATTTAACGTGTTTACGCAGAATCGATGATCATGACTCCACTATTGAAGCGATTATTTTTCGTGAATTGCGCCAATTGATTCGGATCGATCTAGAAGACTATTTTACATTTCAACTCGGACAGGCAAAGAAGGATCTAGATAATGCGCCCTTTGGTGGATCGAGGTACTCAGTTGCTTCTTTTGTTGATAACCGTCTTTTTGTCCAATTTCAGTTGGATGTGGGTGGTGATGTTATCGTGGGTGAGACTGATCTGATTGATGGTGTAGATTGGCTGAATTACTGTGGAATAGGTGCTCCAAAATTGCGGATGATTTCGATAGAACAACAACTCCCTGAGAAATTCCATGCTTTCTCTCTTCCTCGTGAGCAAAAGACAAATTCAAGGGTAAAAGACTTATTAGATATGTTGCTATTGATTGAGTATAGAAAAGTCGATATCTCAAAATTTGAGAAGACCGTGAAAAAGGTCTTTAATACGCGCAATACTCATGCAATACCAGAGTCTCTTAAAGAGCCACCCATAGAATGGGAAGTTTTATATCAAAAACTTGCTGATGAGTGTGGTATCCGTTCGACAATGTCAGAAGCATATAACAAATTGAATCAGTTTTTCCAGAAGCAGGTTAAAAAGAATTTGAAGCGTATCCCATCAACCTCTCCTTAGAAAAAGCTATCGAAGATGTTGGTAATTCCATCCCAGAACTGCTCGATCCAGTGACCCCAGTAAGAGTCGAAGAGGTGGTCGATCAGGGGGACTCCATCCCAAGGAGAGCCAACGAAGAAGACGTTGCTGTTGCTACTGATGATCGCAAAGATGAAAGCGATGGGGTCGAAGATATAGGAGAAGTCGCGGTAGCTGATGATGTTGATCACACCGTAGAAGCCATCTTCGGGGATGAGGCTGGGAGAGCCGAAGGTGATCACGCAGATCATACGCTGCTCTTCGCTGGAGAGTAGGTGGCGGGCACGGAGGGTTTCTGTCCCTCCAAGGCTGTGGGCAAAGTGGAAGATGAGTCCTTCCGATCCAGGTCCGCCCAGTTCATTGATCAGTTTTTTCCAAACTGCCGAGAGGGCGACCGCTTCGGGTGAGGTGTAGCCAAACTTGACGCAGACAGCCCGCAGGATGTCACTTGCAAATCCTCTTGTTCCGACGTAGCAGTAGTGGACGTTGCAGCCGCCATGCGCTTTAGAAATCGTGTCGACGTTACGGATGAGCGCCGGACGGCTAGTGAGGATTCCGTTAATGAAGGAAATGCGGTACTTATCGTGCAGCTCTCCACTTCCATAGACTCCCACTTCAGAGGGGTCGTCATTGAATCCAAGGGTCACGAGGATGAGTGTTCCAAAGACGTGGGCGTTGAACTTGGAAAGCTGGTGGAGGAACTCTTCTGTGGGTTGGATGGCACTGTAGACGCGTCTTCGGGACTCTTCCATGTGGTGGTAGAGGAACGATTCAATGAAGTGGAAGATATCCCAGAGGGTGGAGGTCGACAGAAGGCCACTTGGGTCGATGCGGTTGATCGGGTCGTTTCTAACGAAGGCGTATGGGTTGGGGCTGTCGATTTTTCCAAGAGGGTCGGGGGTGAGGAAGCGCATCACAGCCGGTTGGTAGTCGCGGCGTCCGAAGTGGACAAGGCCACTTAAGGAGTCGACACGTTTACTGCTGAAGCGCCAAGGGAGGGTCGCCTTTTCCAATGGCTTACCCTTCGCATCAAAACAGCGCTCTTCACCAAAAGAGCTGTAGCTGTAGCTTTCAACGGCTTTTTTCGTTGCAGCATCGACCAGCTGGATCACATTTCCTCTGTAATCAGAGAGGGTGGCATAGGATTTTCCATTCAACTCGACTGCAACCATCGCTCCAATATCCGCACGGCCGTTGCTGGTGAGGATACGGAGCTCTTCCATCTCACCGAGAGCGTTCATCGCACCAATTTCGATACTCTGGTCGTAAATGAACTCGCGGGTCGACGTCTCTTTCCAGTTATGATCCACACGCTCGTAGCGCTTCTCGAGTTTTCTTCGAGAAAGTCCGTCGTAGAAGTATTCAACTCTTTCTGCATCGATGGTCACGCTACGCAGACGCGAGAGGCCATCGTAGGTGAACTCTTTTGTGAGATCTTTGCCTTTTTCTTTGATACAGTTGCCATCTTGGTCATAGGCAAACTGTTTTCCCTCATATTCGACAAGCTCTGAGAAGGGGCCATAGGTGGCACTCTCGCCTTTCTTTTGCGAGAGCTGAAAGTGGCTATCAAAGTTGTAGATGGTTCCATTTTCTCTAAAGAGTTGTCCGAGGTTGTCGTAGTCGTACTCATTCTCCTCTTGAACTCCTCCACCAGATCGGCTGTAGGAAGAGATTTTGGTTCCATAGTAGGAGAAGGCTTCTGTGAAGTAGGAGCAGGTGCGGGAGTCGAGTTGGAAATTGTAGTTGCGGCTGGTCTTGAGTTGTCCCAGCCCGAAGGGAAGGCGTTCTTTTTCAATGTAGCCCCAAGGGCAAAACTTCTCTACGAAGTAATCAAAGAGGAGGTCACCACTTGCAGAGAAACGCTGTAGCCACTGCATGCGTCCCTCATCGTTGTACTCGTAGGCGATCCAAGATTGATCGGGGAGGATCAGTTCAGCGCGTTCCCCGTTCTCATTATAACGGTTCTCGATCGTGGTGTTGAAAGAGGTGGTTTCAGAGAGGAGGTTGCCTGCTTCGTCGTAGATGCGTGTGAAGCTCACTCCATAGTGGAGGTCGACCGATGAAAGAAGACGTCCCGCTTCATCATAGTGGTATTCGTAGTCAAAGCTCTGGTCCGAGGCGTAGGTGCGGGTGAGGAGTTTGTGGTCGTCATACTCACTGATGATCTGAACACCGGAGGGTTTGGTGTAGTGAGTGATCAGGTTTTGGCTGTTGTATTTAAACAGAGACGACTTTGTGGTGCCATCCGAATCGGTTTCGAGCATCTTCTCGAGTTTGCCGTTCTTTCCAAAGAACCACTCGGTCGTTTGGTAGCCATCCGAATGGGCTCGGTCGAAGTGGTAAAGGCGCTCTTTCACGAGTCGGTTGAGTCCATCGTAGCGGCATTCCCGTTTAAAGAGCAGTTGGTCAAAAGCACTCTTTAACTCGATCGCTTCGACGCGTCCGAGGGCGTCGTAGGTGGTCACCCAAGTCGACCCATCGACATGGTGGCGTAGCTTTTTAAGGCAGCGCTGCCCGAGGCTGTTTGTTTCATCGTAGGTGAGGTGTTCAATGAACTCTTCATCGAGTGTCGGGAGGGGAGGAGGTGTTTTAGAGGTTGACTCGGGGGCCTCTTCTTTTTCTTCCTCTTCTGCTTGTAACTCCCTTCCATCGCGGTCGATGCGGCTCTTCAGTTTTCCTGAGAGGTCATAGACCATCGTTTCCGTGGTGCCATCAGAGTATTTCACAAAGGTCGGTTGTCCACGGGAGTTATAGGCGAAAGTGGTGACTTCACCGATCGGGTTGACCAGCTCTTTTAGCTGGCCGAAGTCGTCATAGATATAGGTGGTTGTGTAGGTAACAAGCTGTTCGTCTTTGTCGAGAACAGGAGGATCTGTTTTTTTTGTGACGCGACCGAGAGCGTCTCTTTCATACAGGGTGAGGTTGTCGAGCACATCTCGTGTTTCGATCAGGTTGCCCCCGCCGTCGTAGGTGTTGGTCTGCTCTAGTTCAATCTGTCCTTCTCTAAGAAGGGACTTGTAGGTGATGTTTCCAAAGTGATCAAAGGTTGAAGTTGCGACCTCAGCCTTTTGGTAGTCGATCTCGACGATCTCATTTGCTGACTTGCGCCTCAAGAGAAGGCGGGGGCCACTGTCGTCACTGATGTACTCTTCCAGGCCGTCCGCGTCGTATTCTTTATAGAGCGTGGTCTCTTTCGAGGTGAGGAGGTCGATCGTGACCTCTTGCGTCGGTTTACCGTGCGAACCGAAGAGGCGTTGAATGCTCTTTTCAGGTACGCCGTTTTTACTCATCTCAATGAGTGCGGGCAGGCCTGCTGAGTGGGCTTCCTCCGATAGGGTCATCGTGAAGGTGACCGTCTCATTCGTTTGGAGGTTAGTCGTCGTGATCTCGGTGAGGAGGCCTTCGTGGTTGTAACTGTGGGTCGACTCAATCAGCTCCTCGTCGCCTCTGCTTTCGCGGGTCGACTCGAGAAGCTCAGAGTCAGGATGGTAGAAGTAGCGTTTTTTTCTTCCCGCATCATCAAACTCCTCTTCGATCAGCCCGAGAGAGTTGTAACGTGTGCCTTTTGAAAAACTCTCCACTCCGTTGGATAGAGGAGTTCCGTTTTTATCGAGGTAGATCGGTGTTCGGGATGTTCCACTTAGATTCCCCCAAAGCGTCTCTCGAATGAGGTGTCCCTTTTCATCATAGGCGTAGGTGCGGCAATGGAGGGGTTTAAGCTTTCCGTTGAGAAGGGCGGTACTGATGAGGGTGGGTTCTTGAAGCTCAGGGTGGATCTGCCAGTAGAAGAGCTCGCGCTGTTGGAGCCGGCCTTCAGCGTAGACATCGATCGATTGCACCTGTTTTGTGACCGGGTCTATACGGGAGACCTTTTCGACACCCGTCGGTGTGGTCATTTTAATTTGATCATTTTGGTATTCGAATGTGAAGGTAGAGGTGCACTCATTGCCTGCGCTTTGCAGCGTTTGTGATACCACTTTGCCGTTCTCGTAACGCATCGTTGTGGTGGCGTGGGCTGCCTTTCTTTCGGTCAGGCATCCGGACTCATACTGATACTCAATTTGGCGCTCAGCTGGGGAGGTGACGCTGGTGAGCTGGCCACTTGCATCGAAGGCGTAGTTCCAGACCTGTCCGTCGTGGGTGGTGATGGTTAGGCTTCCCCCCTTATACTCGAAGGTTGCCCATTCAAGTTCTCTTTTGGTTCCAGCGGCAAGAAGAGCGACTTTTTTAAGGCGGTTAGAAGCGTCGGTATCGATCACGAGTTCAGGCTGCCCTACCGGTGTTTTCTCGCGGAAGGCTTCGATTTCAAAATGCCACGCCGAACCTAGTGGGTATTCGTGATCTCCCTCAGCGGGTGTCGAGCGCCGTGTGATACAGAAAGGAACTGGACCGGGAAGGATGAGGTCGCTATTGGTTTCGACATACTGACCGGTTGTCAAATCGACATGTGTCGGGGAGGTTTCGGCCGCTGCCTGGAAAATGACTAATAGAAACGGTAGGAGTAATATGAGTATTCGTGATCTATACATTTAATTACGTAATTTTTACAAAAGATCAATTATAGTTGTTTTGAGGATTTTTTTGTATAACTACAGCAAAACCGTATAGAATTATTTTGAATACTGCTCTAATTCTATAGAGGTGCCCTCTTCGCTTCCTCCAACAGGCTGGAGAGGCCAAAAGTAGGCGATGAGAGGCAGGGAAAGGGCGACAATCAGGATTTCCAGGACGAGCCCGAGTCTCCAGTAGTCACCGAAATGGTACCCTCCTGGACCCATCACAAGCGCATTGGACTGGTGGCCGATGGGGGTGAGGAAGGCGCACGAGGCGCCGATTGCCACACTCATGAGGTAGGGGTCGGCCCAAACGCCCACGCCAGCGGCAAGCTGGGTCGCGATGGGGGCCATCAGGATCGCTGCGGCTGCATTATTAATGACAGCAGAGAGCAACATGGTCGTCACGAGAAGGGCTCCGAGCATGGCAAGAGGGGAGAAGATGTTGCCAAGAGGGGCGATCACGCTGACGAGAGAGTCCGCCGCCCCCGTCGTTTCAAAGGCTTGTCCGAGGGGGATCATCGCACCCAAGAGAATAATGATTCCCCAATCGATACTCTCGTACACCTCTCGAAGCGAGAGAAGGCGTGTCATGACCATAGCTAGAGCGGTCATGGTAAAGGCGATTTGGACGGGAAGCAGTCCAAGGGCCGTGATGGTGACACCCGCTGCAACGATCAGGGTGGAGAGGAGCACGCGTCTCGGTCCGATCCGATAGCCGCGGTCGGCGAGAGGAAGCCAGCCTAGGGCGTTGAAGCAGTCGGATAGACCGATCTCTGTTCCCCTTAGAAGCAGCACGTCCCCGGCTTTTAGTTTGATCTTTCCAAACCGGCCGTGGAGACGTTTACCATGACGGGCGACGGCCAGTAGATTCACGCTATAGTGCTTCCGGAGCATGAGCGAGCTGGCTGTTTTTCCGATCGCTTGGGAGTTGAGAAGGATCACTGCTTCGACAATTTGCGTGTCTTCCTGGGTCGCGAGTCCTTTTTCAAGCTCTTTATCTTCAACAAGTTGAGCTCCTGTTTTTAGGAGGAGGTGTTTGAGCACATCGCTGTTGACTTCGATGATGAGGAGGTCCTCCTCTTCAAGAACGAGGTTCCGACCAAAGGTTTTAAGGTTCCGGTTCTCGCGGATCACACCAAGAACGGAGACGTCCCCATCGACCGCGTCCTCAAAATCTCCGAGCGTTTTTCCTAACATCGCTGACTTAGGGGGAATTTGGACTTCGGTGATGTACCCCTCAATTTCATACATCTCCTCTGTCGTGGCATCGGGACGCCGTATCGGGACAAGCCTCCAACCGATAAGGAGAATGAAAAGCACACTTCCTGCGGCAACACCGAGTCCAACAGGAGTGAAGTCGAACATCCCAAAAGGCACTCCCGTAAGTTCACCTCTATAGGAGGCGATGATGATATTGGGGGGGGTGCCGATCAGTGTGATCATTCCACCTAGAAGGGAGCCAAAAGCCAGGGGCATCAACATCAGTGAGGGAGAGATCTTCTTCTGTCGGCAGACCTGCATCGTGACAGGCATGAGAATGGCGAGGGCGCCAATGTTGTTCATAAAAGCAGAAAGAAGGGTTACCAGTGTGGTGAACCCTCCAAGGAGAACGAGAGGGCGGTTACTGGTTCGTGCGATGGCTGACCCCAGCTGGTAGACAACACCCGAGTTCACAAGCCCCTTACCCACAACAAGAACGGCAGCGACCGTGATCACGGCTGGATGGCCGAATCCGAGGAAAGCCTCCTTGGCAGGCACGAGTCTTAAGAAGACCGCAGCCATCAAAGCGACAAGAGCGACAATGTCGTACCTCCACCTTCCCCATATAAATAGAAAAAGTGTCACAAGCAGAAGCAGCGAGATGGTCAGCTGGGCGATCATGCCCCTCTTATCGGCCCCTCTCACGCTTAAAATCAACTTTTTTATATAATCGGATATATGAACGTTGTCATCGTAGGAGCGGGTCAGACAGGGCGTTACATCGCCTCGAAGTTGTCCAAAGAGGACCACAATGTGGTGCTCCTCGACAAAGATCCCAAAAAGTTGGAGCAGGCAGCTTGGCACAGTGATATCGCGACCAAAGAAGGGTCGGGTGTGGATTGGCAGCTGTTAGATAATTTACTGGAACTTTCTCCAGACCTCTTTGTCGCACTGACGGACGACGACTCGACCAATCTGGTTGCCTGTACCACGGCCAAAAACCTCGGCTATCCCCGGACGATTGCACGCGTCCGTGACAACCGCTACCTCAACCGCACGCGGCTCGACTTCGGCCGTCTCTTTGATGTTGATGAGTTCATCTGTCCTGAGTTATTGGTGGCGAACGAAATCCACAAATACATGATTAGTCCCAATGCTCTGCGCGTCGAGTCGTTTGCGCATGGAGCGGTCCAGCTACGCACGATTGTCATCCCCTCCACCTGGAGACGGGCTGACGTCCCGCTGATGAAACTCGGTCTTCCGCAAGGAATGATGGTCGGGCTGATCCGCCGCAAAGAGCCCACCTCTCACGACTACTCCGCCCGTGAAAAGCATGAGATCATCTTCCCGCATGGTGATGACTGTATCCTCCCGGGAGATGAGCTGACAGTGATTGGAGAGGCAGAAGTGATCCAAGAAGCGCATGCTTTCTTCGGTGTTTCACAGAAGACAGTCAAGTCGGTCGTCATTTTGGGGGGTTCACGTACAGCGGTGAACCTTTCCCGTGTCCTCTCCGCTTCGGGTGTCTCTGTCCGCATTATCGAGATTGACCGCGAAAAATGTGAAACACTCTCAGAGCTCCTTCCCCAAGTGACGGTCATTAATGAAGATGGCACCAATTACGAGTTCCTCCTTTCCGAAAGGGTCAACGAAGCAGATGCCTTTGTGGTTTCAACGCGGGTCGATGAAGTCAATGTGATGGCCGCACTTCTGGCGAAAGAGGGAGGTGCGAAGAACATTGTCATCCAGTTGACCAACCCGAGTTACCACTCGATCGTCGAGCGTCTCGGCATTGCCTACACGGCCTCACCGAGAATCATCGCCTCTGAACGTATTTTGGCTCTCTCTTTGTCAGGAACGCTCACCTCTCTCGTCTCTCTTTATGAGGATGAGGCGGAGATTTTTGAGATCCATGTTTCCAACCAGTCGAGCATCACCGGGATCCCTCTGGTGGAGCTGGGTCCACGCTTACCGAAAGACTTTTTGATCGCGGTGATCCAAAATCGCGGGCGGGTGATGATAGCCAACGGCAACCGTATTATCTCACCAGGTGATACCGTGATTGTGATCAGCAACCCGAAACACCGCAACGAACTGAAGAAGATCTTCTAATATGGCCTTTAAAGCGCTGCTGCGTATCCTCGCTCCCTACCTCCTTGCGATTGCTGCCATGCTGCTCGCCCCACTGGCCTATGCCATCTATGTGGATCATTTCGCAGACCCTTTTCTCTACCCGCAACCTCCCGCAACGTTCGCCTTTGCGCTGACCTTTTTTATCGTTCTCGCTTTGGCAGGCCTTTGCCATTATTTCGGGAGGAAAAGTCAAGGCATGCTCTTCCGTAAAGAGGGGGTTTTTGCTGTGGTTCTCATCTGGACGATTACCCCGATGCTCGGAAGCCTTCCCTTTATTATCAGTGGCACTCTGGAAGATCCGGTCCACGCTTTTTTCGAAGCGACTTCCGGTTTCACCACGACCGGAGCGTCGGTCCTGACTGCCAAATCGTATGATGCGGAAGGGATTGAAATTCCCAAACGGGTGCGTTTTCAAAGCGAGTTGATTGTGGACTACTCCTTCTTCGGAAACATCAAACCGATCTTGCACGAAGATGGAAGGATTCACCTCGAAGGCCTCGATGCTGTGAACAGGGCGATCCTTTTTTGGCGCTCGATGATGCAGTGGCTGGGGGGGCTTGGAATTGTTGTCCTCTTCGTTGCTGTCCTCCCTGCACTCGGTGTCGGGGGGAAGATGCTCTTCCATTCGGAGATGACAGGTCCTTTGAAAGAATCGCTGACCCCGCGGATTAAAGAGACGGCGATGGTGCTCTGGAAGATGTACCTCGGCCTCACGGTCGTCCAAGTGGGGATGCTCCTTCTCTTTAACCCTTCGATGCCGATCTTCAATGCTGTCTGTACGACCTTCTCCACGATTTCGACAGGGGGATTCTCTGTCGTCAACGGCAGCATCGGAGGATACAATAGTCCTTCTGTGGAGTGGATTGTCATCCTTTTCATGATTCTCGGAAGCATTAACTTCTCCCTCTACTACTACATCCTTAAAGGAAAGTTTTTTCGCCTCTATGACCTCGAGCTGGGGGTCTTTTTGGTGATTGTGTTGATTTCAGGGATCTTTATCTCCGCTCAACTGGTGGGAACGACCGATTACTTCACGAGCGGTGCCGTCGGCTCTGATGTGACGCTTTCGAAAGCGATCCGTGCCGGTTTTTTTCAGGCCATCTCTGCCCAGACATCGACAGGGTTTGCGACGGCTAACTTTGATAAGTGGCCCTACAATACGCAGACACTGATGCTGATTTTAATCTACATCGGGGGGATGGCAGGGTCGACTGCGGGAGGAATGAAAGTGATCCGTCATATTATCCTCTTCCGTGTCGGTCAAAATAAAGTCGAAAGCCTTTTCCGTCCCGAAGCGGTCAAAAATCTCCGCATCGGTCAGCGCTCTATCGACATGAGCGTTGCGGTCACTGTCCTCTGCTTCTTCCTCGTTGTCGTGGCACTTGCCGTTCTGGGAACCTTTCTCCTCACACTCGATGGACTCGATCAGGAGACGGCTCTGGCTGTGATTTCGAGTACGATCAACAATTCCGGGATGGGTTTCCGTGCTGCGGGTCCCACCGACTCGTTCACCTTCCTTTCCGATTTTGGAATGATCCTCTCTTCTTTATGGATGATCATGGGCCGCCTGGAATTCTTCACGGTGCTTGTCATCCTTGTCCCTTCATTTTGGAGGAATGATTGACCTTCTATTCAATAGAATTGGATGATCTGGATTTGATTGAACCCATCGAAAGGTGGCTGACTGAAGAGGTCTACTCCCTCTCTGTCATCGATGAGATCACGACATTCTATATTGAGTTTTCGGACGAAAGAAAAGCCGCATTCGAAGCGGCATTTCCCACCCTTGAACTTGCCCCTTATACCGAGACGGTCGACTGGGACGACCAATGGGAGCAGGAGTGTGATCTCAAAGAGGGAACGCTGAAAGTGGAGTTTGAGTCGTGCCCGCTCTTTTACCTCAAAGCCGGTCCCGGTTTTGGCAACCTCACCCATCCGACCACACGCCTCATGATCGACCAGATGAAAGACTTTGTGAAAAACCAAGTGGTCTTTGACATCGGCTCAGGCAGCGGCGTCCTTAGCATTGCTGCTTTAAAATTGGGTGCGAAAAGAGTCGTTGCGACCGACATCGATCCGGACGCGCTTTCTCATACCGATGAAAATGCGGCTCTCAACGACTGCTCCGTCGAAACCGTCTTGCCGAGCGAGCTGCCGCCGATTCCAAAAGGGTCGATTATCTTAATGAACATGATCCGCTCGGAACAGGAAGCGGCCTTTCGAAACCTCCGCCCCCAACTTGAAGGAAAGTCGCTCTTTATCACTTCAGGTGTTCTTGCTGAAGAAAAAGCACTCTACGAAAAAGAGTGCTCTGCACGCGGCCTCAAACTCCTCTCGACAGAGCAGGAGGATCAGTGGTTGTCTTTCGTTCTGAGCTTTGGGGAGACGTGATAATTCCAGGTTATCGAATGACTCTTGAATGATGGTGCTTTTAAAGGGAAACCTTTTAACTTTTGGGGATATCACGAAAAATACGCTCAAGTTCTTTTTGAGCTTTTTTAGGTTTTACATTTCCTTTTTGGAGTTGCCGGGCATTTTGACCCAGCCTTTCTAGATACGGTTTCCTATCTAGCGTTTCTATTTCATCATTCACACCCGTTTTTGGAGAAAAGGAGTCTTGCATTTGGATTGCTTTAGCTAGACCACCATACAGAGTATCAAAATCTCCAATGTATTTATCCAGCATATCCCTCTCATCATTTAAGATAAGTTGACGGTTGAGTTCCGTCATGGAAGGAATGAACGGTTTTTTGCTTTCTTTTAGCTTTTGTATTGTCTTACCGGGGGCCGCAGCGAGTTCATTGAGAATATTTAGATCTTTTTTCGAATTTTCAGAGAGTGGTGACTTATCAACCACAGAACTAGCCGAGCCGATACTTAATGCCATGGCAATTCCCCGAGCGGTGGTGAGGTCTCCTTCTCGGAGAGCCTCCATACCCGTTTCAATGAAGCCCTCAACGAGTTTTTGTTGCTCTTCTTCAGAAGGAAACTTGGGAGGTGACTCACCTGGAGTGCTTCCCGATAGGATCGAGAAGGCTGTAAAATCACCAATCGCCTTTTCTCTTTCGATGAGCGCGTGCATTGCTCCGTCTTCAGGGCGGGGACTTGTTCTCATCTCTTCTGTTTTGAACTGCTTGAAGAGAGCCATGTTTTTTGCGCGCAGGTCGTGTGCTAAGGTGTGCGCTGCAGCTGTTTGTTCTTTTTTACTTCCTGTTCGAAAAGTCGATAAGGTTGCTTGGGCCGTCGTGGTCGAGCTTGGAGCCTTAGTTTGCTTCGAGGTCGAACTTCGAGCGAGCTTACCACTGTGTAGCTTGCTTTCGACCTCTCTTCCCTTTTCGGAGAGGAAGAGTCCTTTCTTTTCGAGTGTGTGCTTTACTCGCGATACGAGCTTCAAGACGCTCGCTTTCCGACCCTTTTGAGGAGCCTCTTTAGGTTCACTATCGGCTTTTGAGACAGTTTCGGCTTTAGTCTTCCCTTTCGATTCTGGGACAGGAGGAGGCTTCGGTTGAGTGGGAGTGGGGATGCTTCTTTTTGGAGGAGGAGCGGGTCTCAATCCCTGTTTAGAAAGACTTGTACGAGAGGGACGAGGAGGCACAGGAGGTCTAACTCGAGGTAAGGACCCTCCTCTGGGAGCTGTTCTCCTGAACTTAGGGCGTTGGACTGTGCCATCCTTAACCTCGCTAACACGAGCGGGATTTAAGGGGGATGTGCCTGCAAAACGGTGTTTCTGTACCTGTTGGATCACCGCTTTATAAGCGCTGTTCGCCTTGGCATCCACCCCAGAAGGACCCTTTTGATAAGTCCTGACCTGCGGTCTCTCTGTGGGCAGATTATATCGATCTGGTATTCTTCCTTCTATAGGCATAGTTTCATTATAATTAAATTTTTAATAAAAATAAATATATAGTTTAACTAATCTTTATGTAATTACACTATAATTAACTAAAAAAGAAGGAGATATAACGATGGGTGTTACCTCTACCCCCCCTACCCCCCCTCATCTCGCTCCCGAAGGCCGTGAAGCCCTCATGTACAAAGGGATCGATTTTTTCAGCAATCCAGCGAGTCAAAAGACGAAGGTCGGGTTGGTTTCCTTGGTTTTAGGAGTCGCTGTGGCTGCGACGGCGCTCATTGTAGCCAATGTCGCCATGTTAGCTCTCAGTTCTATTTTAGGCCCTGTGGGCCTTGGGATTGTCTCGGTCGTTGTCCTTGGCGGTGCCTTTATTCTACCCTTTTGTTTGATGCATATCGGGGTCAACTATGTCGCCGAAAAGGTGAAAGAACACTATAACCCTCAAGAGCATTACTTTTTTCTAGCAGAAAAGATCCATGAGAAAGAGGGTCATACAGAAGCAAGAGCCCATTTTGAGGAGAGGATGAGCCCAAAATTCTACGAGCTCAAGGGCAGTATCCGAGCCCGTAAGCAAGCAGGGAACCCAAGAGACAACACTATACGTCTCATTGAGTGGGTGCGCGATGAGTACCAGAAAGAATTTGAAAGGCACCATGGCCGCACCATGAATCCCGAACTTTGTCGCCGTTTTGAGCTTTCTCGTGAGTATCTCTACAGATGCGTGATCCGTGATTTTGGACGGATTCCCAAAAAAGCAAAATACCGCGAAACTTTCTGGAACGCTTCACCGATAGAATAGCTTTCAACTAGCCTTTTCTAGCCCACTTTGTTAAACTGTTTCCCTATGAAAGAGTTTGATCTAGTTGTCATCGGTGCAGGGCCTGGTGGGTATCCTGCCGCCATAAAAGCTGCACAGGCGGGTCTGAGTGTTGCCCTGATTGAAGGGGACGAACTCGGAGGCACCTGCCTCAACTGTGGCTGCATTCCCTCAAAGAGTTTGATCCATTCTGCCCGTGTGTATCACACGGTGGCGAACGCCGAAGAGTTTGGTGTCGAGGTCACTGGCTTTAAACCCAACATGGCTGCGATGACGGAGCGTGCGGCGAAGGTGGTGCTGAAGATCCGCCGTAGTCTTGGTTCCCTTCTAAAAGCCAATGGGATAGAGATTTTCAAAGGGTTTGCCAAATTTACTGGCAAAGGAGAGCTGAAGGTTGAGGGTGAGGATGCGGAGCAGATTTCCTTCAAACAAGCGATCATTGCGAGCGGCTCTTCTCCAAGAGTGATTCCTCTTTTTGATGTCGACGGTGAGACCGTCCATGATTCCACCTCCATTTTACAGCTGAAACGCCTTCCAAAATCTCTTGTGGTGATTGGTGGGGGAGTGATCGGTTCAGAATTTGCCTCTCTTTTCAGCCTTTTGGGAGTGAAAGTGACGATTGTGGAGATGCTTCCGCGGATTCTTTCGACAGAATCGGAAGCACTTTCGACGTTCCTCACACAGTCGTTCAAAAAGCGCGGCATGCAGATCCATGTCGATAGTCCCGTTGAGAAAATTGAGCAAAAAGGGGTCATGAACCAGGTCACTTTGGATGGCGGTGAAGAGATCATGGCGGAGATGGTGCTCGTCGCTGTCGGCCGTGCGGTCCACACTGACCGTTTGAACCTAGGTGCGGTGGGGCTTGCTCCAGATGCACGCGGTGCGCTCGAAGTCGATGAATTCATGAGAACCGGCGCGAAAGGCATCTATGCGATAGGGGATGTGATTGGGAAATGGTGGCTTGCTCACGTGGCAACCCATCAAGGCCTTCTCGCTGTCTCCCATCTTCTAGGGGAGACGCCTTCGACGGAGTTTGTGGTTCCCTCCGTGGTCTTTACCGATCCTGAGATGGCCTCCTGTGGAATGAGTGAAGCGGAAGCGGTCGAGAAGGGACACGTTGTCGAAGTGAGTCAGTTCCCTTACGCGGCTCTTGGTAAAGCCCAGGCAATCGGAGAAAAAGAAGGCTTTGTGCGCCTCTTAACGGATCAGGCAACCGGACAGATTCTAGGAGCAGAGGTAGCAGGTGCTGATGCTTCGACAATGATTGCTGAAATGGCTGTCGCGATTGAAAACGAACTCACTGTTGAGTGTATCGCAGAGACGATCCATGCGCACCCGACGCTTCCTGAAGCTTGGATGGAAGCCGCACATCTTGCGATGGGCCACGCCCTGCACTTACCCCCGAAGAGGTCATGACGTCAAAAGAGCTCTTTGATCCCCGTCCGAAAGTTAAAAAACGCCTCAACTTTCTCCCTGAAAACCCTGAAAAAGAGAGTCAAGAGGGAGTGGTTGGTAAAGGGCGCTTCCCTTCCTGGTTGCACCGCCCTCTACCGCAAGGCAACCAATTGAAAATGACCAGGGAGAGTGTCGACAGCCGTCGCCTGCATACCGTTTGTGAGGAGGCAAAATGTCCCAACTTACTGCAGTGCTGGTCGCAGAAGACCGCGACCTTTTTGGTGATGGGAAAAGAGTGTACCCGCGCTTGCGGTTTTTGTGACATTGACACATCGAAAGCCCCGCCCCCTCTCAGTGACCAAGAGCCGGAAGAGGTGGCTGATGCCGTGGTGGAGCTTGGGCTGCGCCATGTGGTGATTACCATGGTGGCCCGTGACGACCTCAATGATGGGGGAGCCGCACACTTGGTGAAAGTGGTCGAAAAGGTCCGAGAGAAGCAGCCCGATGTGACGGTAGAGCTCCTGACCTCAGACTTGGAGGGCAACTTTAAAGCCCTCGATCAACTCCTCTCAGTCGAGCCAGAAATCTTTAACCACAACATTGAAACGGTCCGCCGTCTGACACCGCGTGTGCGTCACAAAGCGACCTATGAAAGGACGCTCAGTGTCCTCGAATATGCTAAGCAACACACCTCGGACATGCTTGTAAAGTCAGGGCTGATGGTGGGGCTTGGCGAAGAAGAGACTGAGGTGAAAGAGACGCTTCGTGATCTCAAAGCAGTAGGTTGTGGGATTGTGACGATAGGTCAGTATTTGCAAGCGAGCCGCCTCAAGCTCCGCGTGAAAGAGTTTGTCCACCCTGATCAGTTCAAGGTTTATGAAGAGTATGGCAAGGAGATCGGGATCGACTACACCTACTCGGGACCATTTGTGAGATCGAGTTTCAACGCTGGAGTGGTTTTTGAGAAAGCAAATCAAAAGAAGGTGATTGAAAGTGAGTGAAGAAGATCTATACGATGAGTATCCTCTGTCAGACGATCTCGACAGAGAAATTTTGATGCACCGCGATGCCCATTTTGGGGGCAGCTTCGATGTGATGATGGAGTACTATCTCGCTGGCGGGAAAGGGGTGCAACCCCACTTCGAGGTCGCTCGGATGAATTACCTGAAAGCGGTCGAAGAGGAGACAGGGGAGAACCTCGCCCCGATGCTTCTCAGTGGTGTGGATGCTGAGAAAATTGCCCGCTCGAGAGACAAGTACAAAACGCTGCGCGCTATTTATGAGAAGGGAACGGGAAGCGAGCGCTATCCCACCCTCATCGCTGATCTCATCCTGAGTGAGGAGGAAGAGCCGACCAGTGAGATTGAGGAGATCGTCCGTGAAGAGAAGAAAATCATTCCTTTCCTTCTCGATCTGCTCAAGTCGGAGGAGTTTCAAGACTCCCTGTTTCCGGGGTATGGTCACGCTCCAGCTCTGGCTGCCAAGTGTCTTGGAAAACTGGGTGATGAGAAGGTGGTTTTTAGTCTTTTTCAGGAGGCTGACAAAGAGGATTTTGAGGATGAGCAGATGATCATCCGCGCTCTTTATGAAATTGGTGCACCGACCAAAGAATTTTTATTGAAAGTCATTCAGCAAAAACCCTATGGTGTCGAAAATGAAAGAGCGGCTCTGGTGCTGATGCAGTTTTTAGGGGATATCGATATTCAACGTGTCGCTGTCTCCTTACTCGAAGACCCGGACCTTCTTGAAAGGGATGTTCTCACCTCCTATGCACTCCTCCTTCTCGAGGATCTCAGCGATCCTGAACTGCAAGAGCGGGCAAGGCGTGTTTTGGAGACAGACTTTTTCCCAAAAGATTTAGAAAGTGATAAACAAGCGATCCTTCGTTCATGGCAGTCCTGATAGCCCTTCTTTTCTTTTTTTCATCTTTCACACAGGTGCAAGCACTCTCTAACCCGCTTACGGGCAGTAGCGGGCTCTTTAATTACGGAAAGACCCTCGAGCTTTCTCCTCCATTCAAAGAACTTCTCTTTGAACTCCGTGCTTTAGGCCTGGTGGATTACCGAGAAGAGTTGACACTATTAGAAGTGTCAGAGCTGCTCCAAAAGCCTTTAGGAGAGGGGGGACTCTTCAGAAGAAAAGGGGAAGAGCGATGGGAGATGGACTCTCTCCATTTGACAAGCGAAGAGCGCAAAAAGCTGACGCTTCTTCTAAGTGAACTCGGCTTTATCGAGGAATCGAGAGAGATTATCGATCACCACTTTTCTCATGTGGTGATTTTTGGTGCCCGTGCAGAGCGGATGGAATACCGCTTGCTGAAGACCCTCCAATTTTTTGAAGAAGAAGGCTTTATTGGCGATCAGTTTTTCCTTCTAGGGTCAGCACGCCCATTGATTGATGAAGAGGTTCAATTTTTAGAGAACAAAATAGTCAATTTTCCTCTCGAAGAACAGGATGCTTGGAGAGACTTTCTCTTTTCTAAGCCGACCGAAGGGACTGCAGCGCTCTTGCTTTGGGAACTCCACGCTCCTCCAGAACTTGCACCCTTAGGCCTCTTGCTCGAAGCTGAAACCATTCCCCATGGGTCCAAACGTCCCACCAGTAACGAAACCATCGAGATGCTGCTCCCTTTTGTAGGTGAGTGTGCGACCTTCTTCTCTCTTTCTGAACAGCCCTATTTAAGGCTGTCAGACCTTTTGAGAATCATCGTCTTGAAAGATAAAGGGGACCTCTTCTCTAAAAACTTCCACTTTTCCTACTATCACCCGAAGCTCGTTTCCCCTGAACACATTGAAGTGGTTCTTGACGAAGTCGCGAGGAACACCTACCTCACGACCGAGATCTTTAAGTCCTCCTTAAGAGTTCCTTGAAATGGGTTCGGATCGCACTTTATACAACCTTAATAAATCTTTAATACAATATTTAAGTAATTGATTTTTAATCATTTAAGAATTATTAAATATTGAATACTATGGAATTTTTAAGACCCCTCGACACATCTATGTCAGGGGGAGACAGCCGTCAACTAGATCTACATACAAATATTTCCGAGCAAGATCAACTTCGACTTTACCAAGCCTCTCGACGCTACCCCTTCTTACAAAAAGCACTTCTTAGGGCACAGGAAGAGTTTCGAGAGGATCGTCTTAAAGCCGGCTCGATCGAGCGACTCATCGTGGCAGCCGACCTCACTTTTGCTAAAGAGAAGGAGGTGTCTTTGCGCGTTCTTCGAGAGCTTCAGCTAGACCCTCTACAGGTGGATTTTGAAGAGCAGCTTGTAGCGGTTCAGGAAGAGCCAGTTCTTCGGCGAAACGGTTTAGACCCTCGGGTGCAGCTCGCTCTCCGTGCTGTGAAGTATGCCCCTTTTGCAGGAAAGTTAGATTCGGAGACAGAGCATGAATCCTATAACCGTGTGTATATGCTGAGAGAGCCAGAGACACCGACGCCCTTTGCTGTCTGTAAAGTGGGTAGGTATGGTGACTCGGATACAGCGGTTTTGGAGGCGGCCTTTAGTGACCTGATCGATGCTCTAGGGATTTCTGAGTGGTTTTTACCGACGTTCTTAGAGACGCTTCCCTTAATGGAGGGAAAACACCTTGCGTCAGTCCAAAAATTCCATGATGGAATCACTCTCTTTGATTACATGGAGCGCGTTAGAAAAAGCAATGAAACGAGAGAGTTGTCCGCAGACTCCTACTTTCCTCTTGTTTGTGTAGCCCTGGTCTTGGGAATGTACGACATGCACCGGAGAAATATCCTCCTCCGCTTTGACTCTGATGGAAAGCCTGAGTTCAAGCTGATTGACCTTGCCCGTTCTTTTGCACATGGAATTCGGGTGGATCGTGGAAAACGAGTTTTTACGGCATTTAGATGTAGTTTTTTAAAACTTCCAAACTCGTTTGATCCTGTAGAGACTGCGCCGTTTCTTTCGATAGTAGACCTTATGGAGGCGCGTCTGGGAACTTTTAAGGCGCGTCTTAGAGAGCTGAGACAGCAGAAAAGGATCCAAGAGCTCCCTCCAGGTTGGTTTGACGCTCGATCCATTTATAGAGGCCTTCAAGAGAGGTTAGGAAGACTAGGAAGGGTCTTGAGGACAAGGCAGATCAAAGCACTTTCTCCTTGGAATCTAGTGGGATGTGTTTTACCAGAGTTTGTGAATGAGCGAATACTCCTGCTCTATACAAAGCATTTTGAAGAACTGCGTAGTGCGCAAAGGATCGTTGACTCTCGCGTGCAAGAGAGGGAGATTGAGTGGCTGTTCCAGAGAACGGCGAGTGCGTCTTTTAACTGGGAGGGTTTTCCAACGATACTCAGCTCCCATGACATTCCAGTGCGTGTCGGTCAAGTGTTACTCAGGTGGAGAAGAGAATTTTTTCCGATCCCTAAAGTGAGGTATTTATTCGGAGCTTTTCCATGGACCAGGGCTGAGATTCCTGACCGGGAGAGGTATGTAGCAGCTTTAAGAGCGGAGAATCAGGACTTTGTAGATGGACTTTGGGGGAGTTCACCTCCTGATTATAAGGACTTTAGTCGAGCTCATGTGGCAAAATCACTTCCATGGATCACGAAAGATTTTTGCCGTATCCACGGTCTCTTGTATGCTCCTGAATCCATAGCGGCTGAGGAGGTCGATGCAGATTTTAATCGGTATGATGACCCTTATACCATCTATACGAATGTAGAGGGTTATGAGCTCATGCCCTTTGCTCTTACGCGATCAGAACTGGGTGTCGAAAAGGTCGAGCTGAAAATAGATTTCATGCGTAAGCAACTGATTTTAAAGGGAATTGACTTCCCTTACCTCCACGCATACTTAAAATGTCCTCTCCTCCGTGCGGCTGTGGCAAGTCCCTATTTTTCGCTGCAAAGAGAAGGGTCCAGATGGGAAATATTCAGGCAGCCTGGAGGTGAAAAAGATCTCTTTGTCACATACAAACCTGCAGAATCGATGCTGATCGTCTTCGAGAAGACAAATCAAGGTTCTATACGGCGTGAAATGGTCCTGCGGAGCGGGACGAGTCAAGTAAGCTTTCCTGGCTTATCCCCAATGACTTGGGAATCTTATTCCAGCCGGTTTTTTTCGTCCTAAAAAACCGCGATTCGTGATAAGTTAAGCATTTACGACAACTTTCACGATTGACCGAGGTTTTTTTCATGGCTCTTGTCCGCTCAACCCGCTTTCTTCTTTCCTTAATTTTGATCGTCCTAGTCACGACGTCATGCGGTGGCACTAAAAGCATCGTTCATGGTTTGGATGAGCGAGATGCCAACGATATCCTGGTGTTTTTGGATAACAAAGGGATCAAAGCTTACAAAGTTAAAAGTGCTGAAGAGGGAGGCGGAGGTCAAAGGGGAACCCTTTGGGATGTCGTGGTCAGCCCTGAAAATGAAAAAGAGGCGATGGCTCTCCTAAACGCAGCTGGGCTTCCTCGCAGGCGTGGACAAAACCTCCTGAACATTTTCCAGAAGAGTGGACTCGTGCCCTCCGAGATGGAGGAGAAGATCCGTTACCAAGCAGGTCTGGCTGAAACCATTGCAAGCACCATCCGTAAAATTGACGGAGTAATTGACACCGATGTCCAGCTCTCTTTTCCTGAAGAAGACCCTCTCAATCCTGATAAGCTCAAAGGGGATGTGACCGCTTCCGTCTATGTGAAACACACCGGTGTCTTGAACGATCCTAACACGCAGCTGATCACGAAAATCCGCCGCCTTGTCGCTAGTTCCGTTCAAGGCCTGAAGTTTGATAACGTCACTGTGATCCCTGACCTGGCTCGCTTTTCTGACCTATCGCTTAGGACGACCCAAGCACAAAGAGCGCAAGAAAGAGATTGGGTCCGCGTTTGGACACTGACGGTGGCTAAAGAGTCCAAGACCCGTTTCCAGTTGATTTTCTTTACGTTCCTTCTCCTGATTTTATTGACCGGACTTTCGTTAGGCTGGATCCTTTGGAAGGTTTTCCCCCTCATTCCTTCGGGTGGAGGGTTGAAGAAATACTTCGACATGAGCCGTTTTGGGAATGGGGAAAAAGAAGAAGAGCCTGCGAAAGAAGAAAAGGCGGAGGAGGAAGCCCCTCTTGAAGAAGAGGCCGAAGAGCCTGCTGAGCCAGAAATTGAAAGTGGGGTAGAGCCTTCTCTTGAAGAAAGCGAAGCGATCGAGGACGCTCCTCCAGCTGAAGGGGCACCGCCGACAGAAGAACCTCCACAATAGGATGATGGATGACGAGCTCGACTTATGAGACAGTCTTAAGCACTCTCTTCAGGTCTTACCAGCTTCCTCTGGACCAGAATTTGAAACAGATTGTCGGAGAAGAGGCTTTCTCAAAAATCGATGCCGCTCAACCTGAACCTCGCAGCTTAAAAGAGTTTTTTTTTCCTAAAAGAGACTACCTTTCTCAAGTTCATTACTCTTGGATGAAAGAGCCTATCGAGTCTCTGACGGGACCGATGCAGTCTTACCTCATTGCTTGCTTGGAAGAGCCACAAAGGGTGAAACTCGCTGACCTTTTTCAGATCGCCGAACTACCTCAAGGATTGAAACCGCTCATCACCCATCTCCTTCTCACCGACTTTGTAAAAAAATTGGGTCTGGAAAATTTTGATGTCACACGATTTAGAGAAAACCTCCTTTTCCCTCTTTTTGAGCTCTCCAAAAAAGAACTCGTCACTACCATAGACCTACTTGGTGTGTATGACATTGCAAATGAACTGAGGCAAGTAGTCGGTAAACAGCGCCTTCAAAAGATTGTGCTCTCTCTTTCAAAAGAGCAGCAAAGCTTTCTGAAAGAGATCCTCGCCCACCATGATAAGTGGCCTCTTCCTAAGTTGGGGTTGGAGCAGTGGAGAGAAGACCTCAAGAGCCTCAAACGTGCCGTCCATAAAAGAGGAATCTACCGTCTTAGCGTAGCGGTCAAAGAAGAGGGTGACGACTTTGTTGATGCACTGGTGTTGAAACTGGATATTGGACGCGGTAAGCAGTTGAAAAAACAGATGGCACCTGAGCGCCAAGAAGAGATCAAAGAGATGCAGGTCAAAGAGTTTAGAAAACAAGTGATAAAAGCGATAGAGTACGCAACAAGACAGACCAAGAGTGTATGAGTAAGAAATTTTTTTCCCTATTGAAAAATGATAATGTCGAGATCGCACCTGGAGAGAGAATCCTTTCGAAAGAGAGCTATCAACAGCTGATGACTGCAGAGGAGCTGATCGAAGAGGCGAAGAAGCAGCGTGAGGCTTACGCTGCGGAAGCAGCTCACGAAGCAGAGGTCTTAAAAGAAAAAAGTGAAGAGGCGGGTTTTCAGGAAGGGCTTGCTGCCTGGGCTGAGAAAATTTCTCAACTGGAAGAGGAGATTGCGAAAGTCCGAGAAGATCTCACCGCTCAAATCATTCCTGTCGCTTTGAAAGCAGCTAAGAAAATCTTAGGGATGGAGCTTGAAGAACGTCCCGAAGCCGTGGTCGATATTGTGATGAATACACTCAAATCGGTCGCTCACTATAAAAAAGTCAAAATCTACGTTTGCAAAGATGATATCGTCCATCTCGAAAAAGAGAAGGCGAAGGTCAAAGCTCTTTTTGAGCAGATCGAGAGCCTCAACTTTATTGAGAGTGAAGATGTGAAAGCGGGGGGATGTATCATCGAGACGGAGGGGGGCATCATCAACGCTCAACTCGAAAACCTCATTCGTGTTCTTGAAAGCGCCTTTGAAAGCTACGTAAAAGAAAGTGGAGAGCCTGTACATGACTAGAACCCTAAAACTCGCGTTTATCTTCTTTTTTCTTGTGACTCCTCTTTTTGTGACAGCTCAAGAGGCTCCTCCACCGAAGAAAACGGCGGTGACGATCACGAACGAACCCACTGAAGAAGAAAAAGCGGAGATGTCTCCTGCACAGCTGATGGAGTTAGAACAGTTTGATCCTTTCAAACGCCCCTCCATCACCACCCAGGCAGTGGTGCTGACCTCTCTCGCGTTGATGCCGTTCATCATCATGATCCTCACCTCCTTCTTGAAGATTGTGATTGTTCTTTCGCTGTTAAGATCTGCTTTGGGGGTTCAACAAGCTCCCCCTAACCAAGTTGTCAACGGGGTGGCTTTCATGCTTTCACTCTATGTGATGTACCCCACCGCGCTCAAGATGTACGACGCTGCCCAAGGAGCCATCAACGCAGCCAGCCAACAAGAAGAACTGGTTTCTGCAAAGACAGCGACCTATTTTATTGCCATCGCTGAGGAGGCGCGCGAACCGCTTCGGCAGTTCCTTCTCCGTAATACAGCTGTCAGTCACCGTGCTCTATTTTACAAGATGGCCTACCGCGTCATCCCTCCACAGTACCGTTCAGGTCTTGAACCGAACGAGTTTGTGATTATTATCCCAGCCTACATTACCACGCAGCTAAAGGAGGCGTTCCAGATTGGAGTCTTGATCTATATCCCCTTCTTTGTCGTCGACCTCGTTGTCTCGAATATCCTCCTTGCGATGGGGATGATGATGCTTTCGCCTGTGACGATTTCGATGCCGCTTAAACTCTTCCTGCTTGTGATGCTCGACGGTTGGACGCTTCTCGTCGAAGGATTGGTAACTTCATTTAGATAAAGGAAAAACGGATCTATGTTTAAAACACAAATCATTCAGCTTGCATACCAAGGTCTACTCCTTATTCTAGTCCTTTCGGCACCACCCATCCTTGTCAGTATGGTCTTTGGTCTTTTTGTAGCGGTCTTCCAGGCGGCGACACAGATTCAGGAACAGACGCTTTCGTTTGTCGTGAAGCTTGTGGCGGTCGTTTTAATCCTGATGTTTATGGGAGGGTGGTTAGGTGCACAGATTTTGACGTTTGCGGATAACATCTTCAAAAACTTCCCACGTTGGACCATCTCTTAAATAATGAATGAGTATGCGCTCCTTTATCTCGATAGTGCTTTAGCGAGAGGGACCCCAGAGGCCTTTTTCTCGCTTTTGTTCTTAGGTCTAGGACGTATTTTACCAATCATCCAACTTAGCCCTTTTTTCGGATCTAGAACCCTTCCACTCCCTGCGAAGGTGGCTTTTGGCATTGCTCTCTTTGGAGTCTTCTTTCCATCGATGGTCGTGAACATGACTGAGCCCGTCTACTTTAACGCGCGGTTTGTGCTTCTCATACTGAAAGAGGCCTTCGTTGGCTTCTCTTTAGGCATGCTGATGGCTGCTCCCTTTTCCATTGCTCAGAACGTAGGGATGATCATCGACCACCAAAGAGGGGGAGCGAGCTTGATGGTCAACGACCCCACCATCCAAAACCAGTCCTCTCCTCTTGGAACCCTTTTTAACCTCGTCTTGATCTGTGTTTTTTACTATATCAACGGTCCCTTCTACTTCATAGACGCCATTAGCAAAGCTTACGAGATCGTTCCTCCTGACCATTTAATCAACCCGACATTCTTCAATGCATCCAATCCCTTCTGGATAGAGATGATCCGCTATTTGAATAGTGTCATGGTGATTACGATCCAGCTGGTTGCTCCACCACTCATCGTGACGCTGATGACAGATATGTTCCTCGGGATTATCAACCGCCTCGCACCTCAAGTACAGATCATCTTCCTAGGGCTACCACTCAAATCCCTCCTCGCCCTCTTCATGATCTTCCTGGGCTACAAAGCCTACAACGAGCAAACGGTCGTCGTCATTTTCCAGTACTTCGAGAAGATCAAACAAGCCCTCTACGGCCTGGCCCTTGGCCACTATTAATCACCCAAGTGTGTATCTCAAAATGAGTCATGGATAAAAGTGACCATTTTGGTCACATTTGTGTAAGTGAAAAGCAGATAATAAGTTTTTAAACTTACTTCAGAGCGGACTTGAGCGTTTTAATGAAGCTATTAATTGATGAGTGTTTAATCATCATTTCTAGAACAGGATCTAGGTGGATAAAAGTTTCTTAGGGTGAGATTTTCGTTGATTGCAGCAAGGAGTGGGGTTAGATCTTGATCCAGCAAGGTCAGACCGTATGATAGGTCCAGTTCTTCGAGAGAAGGGTGGTTGCGTAAAGCTTTTGCCAAGGATAGGATTCCGTTGTTTTCCAGGTAGCAGCTCATCTTCAGGGATTGAAGGGAGTGATTGACTCTTAAGACGTTTACGAAAGCGTTGAAAGCTTTGTTGTAGAGATGAGGCAAACGCAGGCTTCGAATAGAGGTGTTGATCTTCATCGCTTCACAAAAATCAGTGAAATCGAGCGTCCTCGCTCTGTGGTCAAAAGTGATATCAAGGTGTTCAATCGAACGATTCACTCTCAATACTTCGGCGATCGCTTTCAGTGCCGAGGAACCAATCCCGCTCAGCTCCAAAGACCGTAAAGAGGTATTGGTTAGGAGTGCTGCTTTAAGATAGATAAAGTCTCCCTCTCGGACCTGTGGGAAATAGAGACTGAGTTTTTGAAGAGAACTGTTTTGTGCGAGGGCTTTTGCAAACCGTTCAGGACCGATTGAGGAAACCACTTTTTGATTCAGGGAGAGTTCTTTTGGAGTGACGTTTTCTTCTAAAGCGATCAGTATTTGTTCTGAAGTTCGGCACTGTTTTGCCTTGAGTAGACGGATCTGTTTTGAGATTTCTTTCTCTCTAGTCGTTGTGCTATGGAGGTCAAAAAGATAATCCGCCGCGCCAAAAAATAGCGTGAATCCCATGGTCCAGAGTATTCCAGGTGCAACTGTAAGGGCCGTCGTTTTCAGGACAATCAGAGAAAATAACGATGCGAGAAGCAGGCAAAATGGAAGCCTCCTAAAAGTATAGTGTTTAAGTGAGGCAACGCTTGCTTGTTTTAGGTCTAGTGGAATAGAAAATACATCAAGGGTGGCTAGTGCAATTCCGGTAGCGAGAAGCACCACAGACGAGGATAGAAGGCCAACGCCAAGGGCTCCGACGGTCACAGCTCTTTTAGTCCAGATGTAGGCGGGATCTTCAGTGACGTAGTATGTGGTGATTTGCATAAGGGAGTCAGAGCCTTTTTTCAAAGAAGTGTAGAAGAAGGGGAGAAATCGATCAAGAGAGCTTCTTGAGCACCGACCTCAGCGCTTCGATGAATTGGTCGGTGTCACTCGAGTCGTTGTAGAGGCCGAACGAGACGCGTAGGGATGCACTAACACCGAAGCGGTGGTGGATCGGCTGGGCGCAGAGGTGGCCGGAGCGTAGGGCAATTCCTTCGAAGTCGAGAAGGGTGCTCACATCGAGGGGGTGGGCGTGATCTATAGTGAAACTAATGAGACTTCCTCGTTTTTCGGGAGTTCCCAAGAGGCAGACTCCTTGGATGGTTTGGAGTTTGTCGAGAGCATCGAGGGTGAGCTCCTCTTCATATGTTTCGATGGAGCGGAGATCGAATTGACTCAGGTAGTTGAGGGTTGCGAGGAGTCCGACGGCTTCTGCAATCGCTGGTGTTCCTGCTTCAAATTTTGCGGGAGCAGGCTGGAAAGTGGTCTCTTCGAAGGTCACCGTTTCGATCATGTCGCCGCCCCCTTGGATCGGTGGGAGCTGATTTTGTAGGGCTTCTCGAATATAGAGGACGCCGATGCCTGTCGGACCGTAAAGCTTGTGGGCTGAGAAAACGTAAAAGTCACAGTCGATTTTTTGCACATCGATGGGTAGGTGGGCCGCCGCCTGGGCGCCGTCGATGAGAGTCAAGATTCCTCGTTTTTTGGCTAGGTGGACCAGCTCTTCTACAGGGTTGATGCTGCCCAGAACATTAAACACATGAGCGAAGCTGACGAGCTTGGTTTTGTCGGAGAGTGCTTTTTCATAATCAGCGATCGAGATTTCACCCTTATCTGTGACAGGGAGGATTTTGAGGTGAGCTTTTTTTCTTTTTGCAAGCCACTGCCAAGGGACAATGTTCGCATGGTGTTCGGCGTCGGTGATAAGGATCTCATCTCCTTCTTGAACCTGCTCTTCGATCATACGGGCGACCATGTTGATCGATTCGGTGGTGCCTCTGGTGAAGAGGATCTCATGGGAGTGTTTTGCATGGATCCACTTTTGAACCGCTTCTCTTGTTTGGTGGAAGAGGTGGGTGGCGTGCTTGGCTTTCTCATAAATGGCGCGGTTGACTGTGCCGTACTCTTTTGCATAGAAATTGGAGATGGCATCGATCATGGCTCGCGGCTTTTGAGCGGTCGCAGCAGAGTCTAAATAGACGAAGGGTTTTCCGTGGACCTTCTCTTCAAAGATAGGAAAATCCTTTCGGTAGGGAGACTTCATCATACAAATAGCCTAGAGAGGTGTGATTTAAAGAGATTTCTCTTCTTTTCATCGATCAGGTCGCGGAGGATCACTTCAGCATAGGCTTCGGTGAGACGTTGACGGGCCAGTTTTTCAGGGATGCCACGAGCCACGAGGTAGAAGATCTCTTCTTCTTGAAGGGCTCCGAAAGTGGCACCGTGAGAGGCTTTCACGTCGTCGGCGAAGATTTCGAGGTTGGGCTTGCACTCGGCTTTCGCGTTATCGCTGAGAAGGAGGTTGTTGTTGAGCTGGTACGCTTCGGTTTTTAGCGCAACGGGTTCGACATAAATGCGTCCATCAAAACTGAAATGGGATTGGTCCGCCAGGATCGATTTGACCAGCTGGTTGGAGGTCGTTTCAGGGGCGCGGTGGTTCATCTTGACGCTGAGGTTACTGTCGTTTTGACCAGTGAGGGCTGCAAGACAAGTCACATCGGCAAAAGCGCGCTCTTCAAGTAGATCACAGGTGACGCTCAACGATTCAGCTTTCGAGCCGGCAGTCAGCGTGAGGAGTTTGAAGCGAGCTTCTTCTTTGCAGCTTGCACGGACAGAGGTGGTCTGCCACGCTTCCGTTTCTTGTGGCAGAAACTGCACTTCGACGTCGGCGCTCTTATCGAGGTTAAAGTCGAGGAAAAGAGAGGCCGTGTGGTTCTCTTCCTTTGCGGTGGTTTCGAAAAGGAGTTTCGCTTTTGCATTTTTTCCGGCAAAGAGGAACAGTTTTGGTGAGCTGTGGTTTTTGCTGACAGGATTTTGGATCCGGAGGGGTTCTTCTAATTCGAGTCCCGGTGGGAGGTAGATGAACAGTCCTTCATCTGTGAGGGTGTGGCTGATGAGCGCGAAGGGATCTTCTTCTTTCTCAATGACCTCTTGGATGCGTGCATCTAGGTAGCCAGCAAAACTTTTCTTTGCTTCAGCAAGGCTTTGTATGGTGAGTTTTTTAGGGAGCTCTTTTGGGAAGTCAAGGGAGGTTTCCTCGCCGAGAAGGGGGGGCTGTGAGTAGAGCGTGTTGAAGCGAAAGTAGCGCCAGACTTCATGTTTGCGGTCAGGGAGTCCGATCTTTTGGAGTCGGCGAAATGCCATCTGCCGGCTTTTTGAACCCTCTTCACCCTTCTTTAGAATTTCGAAAAATGCCTCTTTCATCTCTATACCTGAACCGTTTTGTATCCCTCTTCATCGAGCTCTTTTGCGAGTTCCTTCCCGCCGCTCTTGACTATCTTCCCGTCGCTCATGAGGTGCACGAAGTCGGGAGTGATGAATTCAAGAAGGCGTTGGTAGTGGGTGATCACGACAAGACCCATCTGATCGTTCATGAGTTTCATCACCCCTTCACCTACCGTGCGTAGGGCATCGACATCGAGTCCTGAGTCGGTCTCATCGAGGATCGCCACATTTGGTTTGAGGAGAGCCATTTGAAGGATTTCATTGCGTTTCTTCTCTCCTCCTGAAAAACCCACGTTGAGGTCACGGGAGCTCATCTCGCTCTTAAGATCCAAAAGTTCCATTGCAGCCTTCAGCTCTTTTTGGAACTCTGCCTCACTCATCTCCTCTTCACCACGCTCTTTACGTTGGCTATTGAGGGCTGTTTTCAGAAAGAGTTCATTGCTGACGCCGGGAACTTCAATAGGGTACTGGAAGCTGATAAAGAGCCCTTTCGCGGCACGGACTTCCGCGTCGACCTCTAGGAGCTCTTCTTCATTCAACAGCACGGAACCCGAGGTGACTTCATAGGCAGGGTGACCAGCGACGGCTTTCGCAAAGGTCGACTTTCCCGCTCCGTTTTGTCCCATGATCACATGGATCTCTCCGGGTTTTACTGTGAGGTCAACGCCTTTTAAGATCTCTTTTTCTTCTGTTTCGGCGTGGAGGTTTTTGACTATAAACATGGGAATTTCCTATCCAACTGAGTTTTCTAATTTGATGGCGAGAAGCTGTTTTGCTTCGCTCGCGAATTCGAGGGGGAGCTCTTCGAGAACATCTTTACAGAAGCCGCTGACGATCAGGCTGACGGCCTCCTCAGCAGGGATCCCTCGTTGCATGAGGTAGAAGAGCTGCTCGTCATTTACCTTACAGGTGGAGGCTTCGTGTTCTAACGTCGAGGAGTTGTTACCTACCTCAATATAGGGGAAGGTGTTTGCAGAACACTCCGTTCCGATCAGCATCGAATCACACTGTGTGTAGTTGCGCGCACCCTTAGCGCGGGGAAGGATCTGCACCAGTCCACGGTAGGTATTTGCAGACTGGTCCGAAGAGATTCCTTTCGAAACAATGGTGGACTTGGTGTTTTTTCCTAGGTGGATCATCTTTGTGCCGGTATCTGCTTGCATGTGCCCGTTCGTCAGAGCAACGGAGTAGAACTCACCGACGGAGTTGTCTCCTTGCAGGATACAGCTGGGGTACTTCCATGTGATGCTCGCACCGACCTCCACTTGTTTCCAAGAAATCTTCGAGGCTGCTCCTTTGCAACGGCCACGCTTCGTTACAAAGTTGTAAATTCCACCCTTCCCTGTTTTAGGGTCGCCGGCATACCAGTTTTGTACTGTCGAATAACGGATTTCAGCTTTCTTTTCGGCAACGAGTTCCACCACAGCAGCATGTAGTTGGTTGGTGTCGTAAGCGGGAGCCGTGCATCCTTCAAGGTAGCTAACAGAGGAGCCCTCTTCGGCAATGATGAGGGTGCGTTCAAACTGTCCGGACTCCTGGTCGTTGATGCGGAAGTAGGTCGACAGCTCCATGGGGCACTCGACGCCCTTAGGAACGTAGACAAACGATCCATCCGTGAAGACGGCCGAATTCAGAGCGGCAAAGTAGTTGTCTCCAATGGGCACCACCGAACCCAGATATTTTTCGATGAGCTCTGGGTACTCTACAACTGCTTCGGAGATGGAGCAGAGGACCACACCAGCCTCTTCGAGCTTCTTTTTGAAGGTCGTTCCGATAGAAACCGAGTCGAAGACCATATCTACAGCGACATTCGCGAGCCGTTTCTGCTCGTCGAGTGGAATACCGAGCTTCTGAAAGGTGCGTAAGACCTCAGGGTCGACCTCATCTAGGCTGCTCAGCTGTGGACGCTTTTTCGGGGCAGAAAAGTAGGTGATGTCTTGATAGTCGATCGGTGGGTGATGCAGGTTTGCCCAATTGGGCTCCTCCATCTCGAGCCATTTGCGGTAGGCTTTCAGTCGAAATTCTAAAAGGAAAGGGGGCTCTTTTTTGATTTCAGAGATCCTGCGGATGGTCTCTTCATTTAGCCCTTTAGGTAGCTTTTCTGTCTCGACGTCTGTCGAGAACCCATACTTATATCCTGATGTCAGCGACGACTCAGGAAGCGTGCTTGTTGTCATTTTATCTCTCTGCAAGGTTAAAAGCCTTGTGACTTCGATAAGACACTTTCTTACCGAAGCCTAGTGTTTCTAAATAAGCTCTCTAGAGAAAACTCATATAGAGACAGTTATGTTGTAAAAAACTTTACAAACTTGATCAATTTTATCCAAAATCGGGCTTTCTATCAAGTCTTCACTTTTGCTAGGATCAGAACTGGTTATGGCAGTTTCTTTTTCAAAAATGTCTCTTGAGGAGCGCCTCTCAGCAGGTGAGGTCGGTTCAAATGTCGATATGCTCGCCTCATTGAAGGCAGATCAGAGCGTTTTAGATGGGGTACCCACCTGGCACGGACGCAAAATCTACATGAGCGGGCTGCTCAGCTGGCTCTATTATCTTTTTTTTATCGGCCCTTGGGGGACTGAGAAGCGCCTTGAAACGATCGATCACGTGATGAGGCGGACGCTTCAAACGCTCCGGGCTTACAGTGTCAGTGAGCTTTCGACGAGTGAACGTCATGAATTTTTAAGAAAGGTCTACCCTTTAGCCAAGAGAGTCTCAAAAGATCCAGCGCTGAACGCTCGGGTGACACGAGAAGTGCGTCGGTTTTTGCCTGAAGAGACGGAAGAGACAATGCAAAAGCTCTTTGAGGATCTCGTTGTCCAGGGCAAGCAGCTAAAGAAAGAGGCTGTTGTTGAGGAGTTCCGACTACAGACGGGTGTGGAGTTTCCTCTTGAGGAGTTGAAAGCACTCTATCAAAAAGAGAAGCCCACAAGTCAACAAGAGAGGGTTTTGAAGGCATGGATTGAAGAGCTCAACAAGATTGGATCTGCAGATAGCTATGTGCTTCAAAAAATCACCAGTTTCACTAACGATGTCTCTTCGATGCTTTTTTTAAGAGCGATGCGGATGCTCATCAAGGATTTTGGAGAGTGCTTTCTCCCGAAAGTCTCGGGAGTGGATTTTTTAGTCATGCGCCTGACGCGACGCGGACTCAAGCTTTTTGATCGGCCAGATCCAGCTTTTATCAAGCGGCGTGCAGAGTGGATTCAAAATCGTGAGGTTGTCACACGGTTTGGTGGGGTCGTTGAGCGGATTCCTCTTGGAGAATCTCTGAATCGAGAGGGTGAAGATTTTTCTAAAGCGCGGACACTCGTCTTTGAACATGGCAGGGACCCTCGCCTTGTCGTGCGGATCTCTGATAACCCTCGTCGCCAACAGTTAGAGGTTCTGGAATGGACAGAGCGTTGTGTTGAATCGAGGTATGCAAGCTCGGAAGTGGAAGGTGCCCCGGTCGCGCAGTTTCATCTGTATCAAGAAGAGGGGGAGAGGCGTTGCATTCGGCAAGGGGATGGAGTGTATGTGGTCGAAGCATTCGACTGGCAGCCAAAGACAGACCCTTTGGACGATGACAGTAAACGTCAACAGTTCATGGATCATATCACGCAACTCTATCAGGATATGTTGAAGTATCGATACACCCCTCGGAATTTTTCTATAGACGACTTGGGCTATCTTGGTGATCAACTCAAAACGTCGAAAAACTGGGGTGTAGATCCGATTGATCTATTGCAGATGGTCGATGCTCTCAGAAGATCTGGAATCTCATTTCAAATTTTCGACAATATTATCATCAATCTTGAGTTAGACCATACAGAGGAAGCCATCTTTTTTGATTGGATTTTGGGATATGCTTATTCGGAAAAGGAGCACGACCGATTTCCCAAGCCGAGAGATGTCTTTGATGATCATTGTGATGCACTCCCCGATAGAGGAAAAACGTTTGCGAGGAGTCAAAAGTGGATTTTTACCCAAGCGCAGTTACTTCAAGAGAAAATCCGAGAGTGGCGAGGGAGGATCAAAGACAATATTCAGTCTCGCTTTGATTTAACCGAAGCAGAAGAAAATACCCTTTTACGCGACATCGCTCAAGCGATTCACGATGCCTATAAAGGAATTGAAGAAGTCAATGGAAGAGATCAGTATACGGGATACATCGGATTTGGTCGTCTCTATCCTGAAATGGAAGACCGCGCTAGGCGGCTTTTATTTAAGAGAAAGCAATACAAAATGAAGCCAAAACTTCTTGAAGACATTCGCCCCACGATGTTGAGACATATCGCTATGGACTCCTCACAAGCGGATCTCTATCTCGATAGGCTAGGTCTCACGAATCCTGAACAACGAAGAGCGATGAACGTTCACATAAAACGCATCACGGACGGTCGCTAGTTATATTCTGGAAGGAGAAATGATTTTCTCACCGCTTCAAACTGCTGAGTGTCGCGTCTTGCCATCTCACGGAGAGTCCAGGCGGGGTAGGGGTTGTTCACCAGGGTGTTGTAGATGAGGTCGGTGCCATTCACCTTATTGAAAGTCTCTTTGCGGTGGTGACTCTTCTTCAGAGCAGCTGCAAACTCATTTGGATAGAGGCTTTTCAGCATTCCAATGAGTGCATACTGCGTTGCAACAGGGTGGTATTTGAGGGGATCATCAATGTACACCAGGACTCCCTCGCACTCCTTACCCGAATACTTTCCATAGAAGGGCTTAAAGTAGAAAGGTTTGAACTGCACGCCTGGGAGGTGCTGTTCGTTCATCTTTCTAGAGAAGGCCTCCGCATCGAGCCAAGGGGCTCCAACGACTTTGAAGGGAAGCGGGTAGCCGATCCCGATGCTGGTGATCATGAGCTCTCCGAGGATGCCGGTGACAGGGTAGTAGAGTGGGGTTGTCGCTTCAGGAATGTTGGGGCTTGTGGGCACCCAGGGGAGGCCCGTCTCAGCAAAGTTCATGGTTCTTTTCCATCCCTTCATCGGGACCACTTTGAGGTTACAGCCTAGCTCCGAGGTTTTATTGTAAAAGAGCGCGAGTTCTCCGACAGTCATTCCGTGGCAGTAAGGGACCTCGAGATAGCCGAGGAAGGAGCGGAAGGAGCAGTCGAGCAGAGGACCGTCGACCACCACACCATTGATGGGGTTGGGGCGGTCGGTGATCACGACGGGAAGGTTTTTTTTCTTCGCCTCTTCGAGGATGTAGCAGATGGAGGAGATGTAGGTATAGGAGCGCGATCCAATATCTTGGATATCGACGAGAATGAGGTCGATCCCTTCGAGCATCTTCTCTGTCGGGCGCCGTGTTTTTCCATGGAGGCTGTAGATAGGGATTTTATCTTCCCACTTCTCATCTGAAACATGCTCGGAGGCGTGGTGGGCTCCATAGAGGCCATGCTCGGGAGCAAAAAGAGCGACCAAGTCAAAGTGCAGCTTCTTTTGGTGTTTCAGGAGGAACGAGATGTTCGACTCGAGCTTTGAGGTGACTCCGGTCTGGTTGGTAAAGAGAGCGACGCGCTTGTTTTTAAGCAGATCGTGGTGAGGCTTGGTCACGAGGCGTTCGATTCCAGGGGTGACAGGAGAGGAAAAGAGGCAGCTGGAGCAGCAAAGAAAAAGAAGGAGAAGATGTTTCATGCCGCCATTTTAGAAGAAAATCCTTTTTCTGTTAAAGTCCTCATGTGTTTCCAGAAATTCTTCAGTCGATCCATGAGAGACCCCTCACAGATGAGGAGAGAAAAAAGCTTGCGGTGCAGGTCGCCGAAGAGCTTTTTCTTCTCTCTGAGCGCTTTCAGACGCCCGCTCGTCGCAAGCTTCAAAAAGAGCTAGCAGCGCTCATTGACTCAAAAAAAGGGCTTCACTTCCTAACGGCCTTTACCGACCAGGCCTGCCGTAGTGCAGATCCGGATTTTTTCATTCAGAAGCTCCAAAAACTCCTCCACCAGTACGGCGTCCCGCCCCTTCCAAGCCCTTTAAGCCGCTTAGGCTTTTGGGTGGCGAAAGTCGCCCCTCGCTCCCTGCTGCGTCCGTTCGCTCCTCTCCTCCGGAAAGAGTTCCGGAAGAGAAATGAACAGCTTCTCTACTACTCTGACAGCGAAAAGCTAGAAAAGATGTTGAAGGAGAGACGGGAGAAGGGTGTCCAGGTGAACATCAACCGTCTTGGGGAGGAGGTGTTGAGCGATGCGCAGGCCTCCTCTCGGGTCAAAGAGTATCTGAAAGACCTCTGCAACCCCCTCATCGACTATATCTCTATTAAAATTTCCTCTCTGGAGCACGACCTCAACCTCCTCGACCCTGAAGGCACAGGGGAGCGCCTGAAAAAAAGCTTACGTCCTCTCTTCCGTCTTGCGATGAAAGAGAAAAAATTCATCAACCTCGACATGGAGGCCTACTCCGATCTCCAGCTCACACTCAACCTCTTTAGTGAACTCCTGAGCGAACCGGAGTTCCACCGCTTTCCAGCAGGGATCGCGCTTCAAGCCTACCTTCCTGATTCCTATACAGCCCTCGAAGAGCTCATTGAGTGGGCTTCGGCTCGTGTCGATAGTGGAGGGGGGTGGATCAAGGTGCGGCTGGTGAAGGGCGCGAACCTCGAAACTGAGCAGATGATCGCGCGTCTGAAAAATTGGTACCAAGCTCCCTACCCTTTAAAAGCAGATGCGGATGCGAACTTTAAAAAGATGCTGGACCGCTTGCTCAATCCTGAAGTGGCGAAAGCGGTCCGTCTGGGTCTCGGTTCGCACAATCTCTTTGATATCGCCCTTGCCCTCGTCATGAGTCACGAAAGGGGAGTGGAGATGGAGTTTGAGATGCTAGAAGGGATGGCTCCGGCTCTCGCAGAGGCTCTCTTCAGTGTGGTTCCAAAGCTCGTTCTCTACACTCCGATCGTCAGCCCCGCACATTTTGAAAATGCGGTGGCCTATTTAATCCGCCGCTTTGATGAGAACAGCTCTCCTGAAAACTTCCTTACCCACTATTTTTCGATCGACCCCACCCGGCCGGCCTGGGAAGAAGAAAAGCGCCGCTTCCTCCTCTCCTATGACATGGCTGCATGGGTTTCATCCGCTCCGAGGCGCCTCTCTCCACCGACAAAAGCGACCTCACTCACCGCTCCCTTTAGAAATGAACCCGACAGTGATTGGACGCTTCATGAAAAAGTGCAAGAGGTGCATCAGGAGCTTTCCAAGAGAGCTCCTACCCTGCCTCCAAGCGCTTCGAAAGAGGAGGTGCTCGCTGCGATTGAACAGGGAGCCACAGCCGAAGGAACCCTCGGAGATGAGCGCTTTGAAAAATTGCTACAAGTGGCCGCGCTGCTTCGAACAAGACGCGCTGAAGTGATCGCCTGTATGGTTCAGGATACAGGCAAAGTGGTTGAGGAGGCGGATGTCGAGCTTTCTGAGGCGGTCGACTATCTCGAGTACTATACGAAAGAGATGCAGAGCCTTCTCAAAACGGGAATCCTTCGTCCACGAGGGCTTTCGGCTGTGATTCCTCCTTGGAATTTCTCTCTGGCGATCCCGATCGGGGGGATTACCGCAGCGCTTGCCTCAGGGTGTCCGGTGATCATCAAACCCGCTCCTGAAGCGCGCCGTGTGGGACTGAAAATTGCAGAACTTTTCCATGAGGCAGGTTTTGAAGCTCCCGTTTTTCAGTTCATTGCGTGTGAAGATGGAGAGGCGAGTTCTCAGCTGATCACCGATCCACGCATCCAGCGTGTTTTGCTGACGGGGGGAACAGAGACAGCCCACGAGTTTCTAAAGCTGCGTCCCGGTCTTGACCTCACTGCAGAGACGGGAGGAAAGAACAGTTTGATCGTGACGGCGTCCTCAGACCGTGACCGGGCGATTGAAGATCTGATCCATAGCGCCTTCTCATACGGCGGACAGAAGTGTAGCGCTTGCAGCCTCGCGATCTTGACGAAAGAGGTCTATGAAGACGAAAGTTTCTTGAGAACATTAAAAAATGCAGCTCTCAGTTTAAAGGTGGGTCCGAGTGAAGACCCTGCGACCCACATCGGACCTCTCATTGTACCTCCCTCAGGCAAGTTGCTGCGTGGGTTGACGGAACTCGAAGAGGGGGAGTCGTGGCTGCTTGAACCCTCTCAAAATGGGCCTCTCGTCACTCCGGGAATCAAACTCGGTGTGAAGCGTGGAAGCTTTAGCCACCAAACCGAATTTTTTGGACCCCTCCTTTCAGTGATGCGCGCAGAAGATTTGGAGGAGGCAATCACTCTGGCTAACGCCGTACCCTACGGACTCACCGCGGGTCTGCAGTCGTTAGATGAAGATGAAAAGGAGCGATGGTGCCGTGAGATCCAAGCGGGCAATCTCTACATCAACCGCCCGATCACCGGGGCTGTTGTCCGTCGTCAACCCTTTGGAGGGATCAAAGAGTCGAACTTTGGACCGGGCTTTAAGGCCGGCGGGCCCAACTTCCTTCTTTCAATGGTCCAGGCAGAAGATACAGAAAGGGATGAGCTGCAGGTGGCTGCCAATTACCGCAAAGTGTGGAAGGCGCGGTTTAAAGAGCCTTCTGACCCAAGTGCTCTTCTTGGACAAAAGAACGAACTCTCTTACCACACTAGAGAAAATCTCCTTCTCCGAGTAGAAGATGAACTCATCCAGTTGCAGCGGTTCCAGAGAGCCCTACAGGTGACGGGTGCCAAAGCCCACATCTCCTTTGCAGCATCCACCTCTTTTGAAGAGTGGCTCGGTGAGTTACGTGAGACGGCAACGAGACGCGTCTACTTTTTTACCCGCCCCAAAGAAGAAGAGCTCCAAGCGCTCGCAGAATTAAATAAAACACCGATACTTCTCAACTTCAGTGGAGAGGGTCGCTTTGACCTTCCGTACGTTTTACAGGAACGGGCGCTCTCCCACGACACCCATCGATTCGGACATGTTATTGAATAAAGAACAAAAAAAAGCCATCGCCCACACAGAAGGGCCTCTCCTCGTCCTAGCTGGTGCGGGGTCTGGGAAGACGCGTGTCGTGACAGAGCGTATCATCCACCTCCTTGAGCAGGGGATTTTTCCTTCCAAGATTTTGGGGGTGACCTTCACCAACAAAGCGGCCGAAGAGATGGCAACACGGATCCGTGAAAAGACCAGCTCCCGTGTCCTCATCTCCACGTTCCATAGTTTGGGAGCGCGCATTCTCCGTGAATCGATCCACCACCTCGGGCTTCCCAATTCCTTCACCATTTATGATGAAGAAGATTCCAATAAATTGCTCAAGTCCATCCTGAAGAGTTTTAACCTCCCTGAAAAGAAGGGAATGGTGAAGGGAGTCAAAGAGCTGATCTCAGATTCAAAAAACAACCTACTCTCTCCCGATGAAGTGGACACTTCGCCGCTCACTCCCGCGGTGAATGTCACTTTTCAGGAGATCTACCGTCTCTATCAAATGAGACTAAAAGAGAGTCAAGCCGTCGACTTTGATGACCTACTTCTTCTGCCCGTGACCCTCTTCCGCACACATCCAGAAGTGCTCGCTTACTACCAAGAGCGTTGGCAGTACCTCCATGTGGATGAGTACCAAGACACGAACCAAGCGCAATACGAATTGGTGAAGTTACTCGCAGGTGAGAGGAAAAATCTCTTCGTTGTCGGCGACCCTGACCAGTCGATCTATTCGTGGCGCGGTGCGACGATCCGTAACATCCTTCACTTTGAAAAGGATTTTCCAGGAGCGGAGACGATCCGCCTTGAACAAAACTACCGCAGCGCTCTAAATATTTTGAACGCTGCCAACGCGCTCATCTCTTATAACGAGGGGCGTCTGGAGAAAAACCTCTGGAGTGATATCGAAGATGAGCAGCCAGTCGAGCTGATTCAAGTGCAATCTGAGCGGGACGAAGCGGAAACGGTGGCAAAGGCGATCTTGGACCTCAAAAGCCGCGGCCACTCATTTTCTGAGATGGCTGTTTTCTACCGCACGAACTTCCAATCGAGGAGTTTTGAAGATCTCTTCCGCTTTATGGGAATTCCTTACGCCATCTATGGAGGTCTCTCCTTCTACCAGCGGATGGAGATCAAAGACGTGCTTGCTTTTCTCCGTATGGTCCACTCTTCCTATGACCTCATTGCTTTTGAACGGACGATCAACCTCCCCAAAAGAGGACTCGGCCCCAAATTTTTAGAGAAGCTGAAAGAGGGCTCTTTCCAAGAAGAGATGGGCATCTTTGACTACGCTAAAGCACTCATTGCGAAAGAACCACTCGAGCACCCGCTTAAACTTACAGCTAAACAGCGGGAGGGGCTCGAAAAGTATGTGACCCTGATCGATGATCTCCGCCGTTTGGCGGGCAGCAGCACACCTCGCGATCTGATTATCGACCTCGTTGAAAAAACGCATTACTTCGATCTTCTGAAAGAGGACCCTGAAACCTTCAATGACCGTAAGTCGAACGTTCTCGAACTGGCTTCGGTCGCAGCAGAATGGGAAGAGCAAGTCGAAACACCCACCCTCGAAGAGTTTCTCAGTGACCTCACTCTTAAAAGTGCAGAAAAAGAGGACATCGATGAAGAAAAAGTGCTTCTCATGACCCTCCATAACAGTAAAGGTCTCGAGTTCGAAACGGTCTTTCTTGTGGGTCTCGAAGAGGATCTCCTTCCCCACGTGAACTGTAAAGATTCGATCGATCAGATTGAAGAGGAGCGGCGCCTCACCTACGTCGGGATGACCCGTGCAAAAAAGCGCCTCTACCTCACCACCTCGCGCTTCCGCTACATGTGGGGAACTCTGCGCTCCCTCACCCCCAGCCGCTTTCTCTCCGAAATTCCCCTAGATGGAGGCTAACAGGAACTTTGTTAGTGCTTCATTCGTATCAGCGGTAGATTCTAGTTCAACTCATTTTTTGCAGTGTACTCATTTTTATAGGCGTTAAAAGGATTTATCTCAGGCTGAGTCCCTTCGCCAGTGTGAAGGTATACAAAAATCGTCTCAGCAACCTTGCGGTAAAAGAAATAAAATCTTTAAAATAAATTAATATTATAGTGTTAATATTATAATAAAAGAAAAAACTAAAAAAGAGAGCTCAAATGAAAACAGAGACAACATTTTTTTCAGATCCGATTCATTACGTCGGTGAGTCGCGAGTGGGAAAGTTTGTGGTTGAGACAGGATCAACTCTTGCTTCTAAAGTCAAAGCAGTTGCTCTTAAAGTTTTTGAAATAATCTCAGCAGCGATTCAAGCGACTTGCCATGCTGTTCTCCACCCGATTGAGACTGGAGGTCGTGTGGTCAGATGGATTGAGGATCTTCTCGAGACCAATGCTTCAATCAAAAGACAAAACGCTGCGAAATTCGCGAAGTTCCTTAAAGATAACAATATCACGGATCCGAGTGAAATTGAAGGCCTAAAATTGCAGTTGGCCTGGACTGGGACTTGCTTCTATCATCCCCCTCCTCAAGAGAGCTAGACCAAAAAAGAAGATATCATGAGGCCAACTCTTTGATGAGAAAAAAGTGCTTCTCATGACCCTCCATAACAGTAAAGGTCTCGAGTTCGAAACGGTCTTTCTTGTGGGTCTCGAAGAGGATCTCCTTCCCCACGTGAACTGTAAAGATTCGATCGATCAGATTGAAGAGGAGCGGCGCCTCACCTACGTCGGGATGACCCGTGCAAAAAAGCGCCTCTACCTCACCCCCAGCCGCTTCCTCTCCGAAATTCCCTTGGATTAGAATCAAGTTTAATGCTGGAACGCCTTCGCCATGGCTGATTGCACTTCAGGTGACAGGTTTTTGTACTGATAAATGGTAGGTTCAAAAGCATGATTGAGAGGTTCGTATAAGACCACTTTTTTTTCTGCATTGACGTAGGCTACCCGCCCGTTTTTTAGGGGAACGACTTGGGTTTTTGGGTCTTTAAGAAACGTTTTAATGTATTCGAAGAATCCTTCTCTACTACCCATTCCGAATTGCTTCGATCCGCCCACTCTAAGCGGCAAGTCTTTCGCGAAAACTTGTAGGCCAAAAACCTCTTCACCTGCGTTGACTAGCAGTTGCTCTTGTCCAACGATTTTTTGAAACTTAAACCCGTTGACTTCAACTTCTTTAGTGATATCTCTTCCAAATCGTCCATAATCATGACCCATTTGCGACCTAAACTCACCTGTTGAGTGCAGGACTGAGTTTGAGCTTAAGCTGTGTTTTGGAAAAGAGTGTCCTCCGACGTTACCAATCACTTCTTTTTCAGCTGCACTTAATGCACCCTCTTGCATTCGGTATTGTTTTCTGAGAAGCTCATACTGGTATCTGTTTTGTGCCGTATTGCTTGCTGCATGAGGCATATGGTCAAGGACTTTTTCTAATCTTTGTGCTGCCTCCTTTTTTGATGCAGCTCCATAGGCTGTCCTTGTTGCGAGACTAATGGCTTTTCTTTCTTTGATCGCAGCTCGTGCTGCTTTGAATGCAGCTTTTCCAAAAGGAACAAGGCTCAAAAGAAGACCACCTGCTAGGATCCATCGATTGATCTTCTCCCCCGTGACTAGATCTTTTCCTTCCACAAGTTCTACAGCAGATTTACCCGTACCCACCACGGGAACACAATCAAGGGCGATACTCGCCCCTACCTCAAGTATATGATGGTCATCTTTCTTCTCGCCCATAAATCACCTCTTTTTTAAGTTGCTGCCTGTAACTTCAGAAGGTAAGTTTATTCCTTAAGAAGAAAAATAACAAATTGAATTACCAATAATTAGGATGTCAAATCGTAATCCATTACCTATATCTTCTTTAGGAATGCGATTTTTTTGACGATGTTGATGATAAAATACTCTAGTCCCCTGTGAATTTACCCTTTTTCTCGACTTTTATGCACTGGAATGCAAAAAAGTCGTGACTTTTTTGCAATTCGATGCAAAATGGTCAATATGGAAAGAGTTCAGAAAGAGGCGATTCGAAAGGATTTAGAAAAGAAAATGGTTTTCCTAGCTGGTCCTAGACAAGCGGGAAAAACCACTTTGGCTAAAGAGATCGCAAAAGAGTTTACGGACTCCCTGTACCTCAACTATGACAAAAGAGAGGACCAGAAGCTCATTCAAGAGGAGGCCTGGCTCCCGGAGACCGAGCTTATCATTTTGGATGAGATCCATAAGATGCCCAACTGGAAAAACTATCTAAAGGGGATCTACGATACGAAGAAAGAGCATCAGAAGTTTTTAGTCACAGGGAGTGCTAGATTAGAAGTATTTAGTGAGGTGGGAGACTCCCTTGCAGGACGGTTTTTTCTGCACCGACTACTTCCCTTTTCTCCTGCAGAGTTAACTCAGCTTTCAGCACCGTATTCTTTAGATCAATTGATAGAGCGTGGGGGGTTTCCCGAGCCCTTTTTGACAAAAGAGGATGTCGATGCAAAAAGGTGGAGAAACCAATATATCGACTCTTTACTCCGCATCGATGTCCTAGATATCGAGAAAATCCAAAGTATACGGACGATCCAGCTCGTTTTCGAGCTACTCAGAGACCGAGTAGGATCTCCGATTTCGTATAACTCTATAGCAGAAGATGTTTCTATTTCACCTCATACTGTGAAAAAGTATATCGAAATTTTAGAGGCTCTCTATGTGATTTTTCGTGTGACACCCTACTCAAAAAACATTGCTCGTAGTTTGCAGAAGGAACCAAAAATCTACTTTTTTGATACAGGTCTTGTACGTGGAGACAAGGGGGTTCAATTTGAAAACCTTGTGGCATTGTCGCTTCTTAAGTCTGCTTTTGCACGGCATGATCTTCTTGGTGAACGGGTTGCTCTTAAATACTTACGTACCAAAGAGAAAAAAGAGGTGGATTTTGCCCTTGTTCAAGAGGGTGAAGTGGAATATCTCATAGAAGCAAAACTTTCTAACCATACGCTCAGTCCACATCTTTGTTACTTCCATCAAAAGTACAATATTCCTTCGATACAGGTTGTCAAAGATCTCGACCGAGGGCGTGTGACAAAAGGAATCGAAGTTCGGCCCGCTAAAAAGTTTTTGAGTGAGCTCTATCTTTAAATCATGACTTCTACAGATTAGACTATTCCAAGTTCTCCTAACATTTGAATAAGAGTTGCTGGATCAAATGGTTGTTCTGTTTCTTGAGTTCGCCCCGGTTGAATCGTTGTTCCTGTCATGACTAGAGCATTTAATGCTCCTTAAAACCCTTGATTACTTTCGCTTCTAAGTGCGCCTAGTAAAAGGTCGATACTAAGCTGGTCTGCTTCTTCATCTAATGCTGCTACATGCGGTGGAGTGAGTTGCCGCTCTCCCAGCTTCGTATTCCAGTCAAGTTGGTCGATTTTAGCTTGAATAGGGTCTACATGCCTTTCAAAAATGAGGCGATGAGGGGAGGGCGTTTTTTTTCTTCCTCTTTTGGGTTTTAGATAGGGCAGGGGGGATATCCTTTGAGATGAGAGTCGAGAAGGTGATTGACATATGAAGAGCCTTTATGACTTGCGTTTGTGGATTTTGGAGAGGAGGGTGTAGCGGCTGTTGTAGTAGCGTTCCAGCTCGTGGCAGATGGAGGCTTCGATGGGCTCTTTGAGTTCGCAGGACTCGAAGAGTTCGACGTCATTTTTGAGCGCTTTTTGGTAACGCTTTTGGAGAAGTGGTAGAGCTTCCTCTTCGTTTTCAGAGAGGGGGGACTCCAATTCGTTTTGGAAAAAGAGGATCTGTCTAAAGGCAGCAGCTTGGGTGCTGATCTCAAAGTGGTTGAGCAGCGGAGGGGCAAAGCCGATTTTCTCTGAGAAGTAGAGCAGAAGGATTTTGATCGCCACTTCACCGAGAACTTGACCTTGGATGAGAGTGAAGCGGAGGGTGGCGAGGTCGAGCTCTGAGTGAGGTCGCTCCGCGTTTCGTGTGAACTCATCGACGGCGAGGCTTAATTCGTCATGTAGGATATCGAAAGCAGTTTTAAAACGTTCCCGTCGGTTGTTAGAAAAGAGGCCGGGATTTTCTTCATCCTGCCATTCATGCAAAAGCTTTTCGTAGAGATGGTCGATGAAGGTTTTATTGATGAGGTGGTGCGCCTGGGAGAGGTAATCGAAGGGAGAGGGGTGGTTTTCTACACGGTCGTAGAAAGGATCGACACGCTCGACGATGATCTCTTCACTCAGGCCTTCGTAGGGAGCAGAGCGTAGCATCGCTAGGGAGAGCTGCCGGTGGAGGCGTAGGTAGACCTCTGCATTCTGTTCAAAGGCGCGCTTTTTTAGTTTCAGGAGCGTCTTTGCCTTGATGTTGAGGCGGTTGTTTGGAAGGAGGTCGTGGGCGATCTGCTGTTTGATTTGGTGGATGGCGTGGTATTCCGGTGTCAGGTCGAGGCGGAGGAGAGATTGAGGGGTGAAGCAGGCCGTCAGCGCCCACCCGCTGTACTGTGAAGGGTGGGGAAAGCCCGTTTGCGAGACGATCGTGGAGACCCGGAAGCTTTTGGGATCGGGAACGCTGGGAACAGGACGGTCTTCTTTGCGTTTGATGCGGCCCGAGACGGTGATCTCTTCGCCCGGGAAGGGAGTGAGCATCTGCACCATCGAGATAATGGAGTCACTCTCCTCTTCTTTTTTGTCGGTTTTGCTGGCGCGGATGGGGGTCTCTTTGAGGAGTTTTGTGATGTCTTTTGCTAGGTCGGAAGGTAGGTTGGATTTCGATGCAAGAGTGATGGCGCGCATGTGAAAGACGTCACGCTCGTTCACAGAGAGTTCAACGGTTTCTCCTCCTTTGAGCGACTGAGCGATCTTCTCCATCGCTTTTTCTTCGGATGTGGCCTGTTCGTGGGTTGTTTCAAAGCGGAGAAGGTACATGCTGGGGATCTCAACGAGGACCGTGAGAAGCTCATCACCAAAGAAAGTCGGAGAGAAAAAGTTGGCAGACACTCTTTTTAGGCGGTAGAAGGGCTTCTTATTTTCTGTGCGCAGGTGGATGAGAAGGGCGTTGTAGTCGTTGATCGTATCGAGGGTCATCTTCGCCCAAGCTTGATCGTGAGGATCTTCACTAGAGAGGGTTTTCTGGATGACACGGTAGTGTTTTTTGAGGTTCTCAATCGAATAGAGAAGCACCTCTTTCAATCGCTGCTTTTTCTTGATCTTCTTCTTGTAGTTGTCTGTCATCCAACCTGTTGTGATGCACTCAAAGAGGTCGCTTTTTTCAACTCGGATCTGGTTTTTGTAGAGAGTGAGTTTTTCTAGGAAGAAGTGCGAGTGTTTCAGTTGAACAATCGTCTTTAGATTGTTCACTGACTCAGTGAGGGTTTGGATTAGAGGACTCGTTTCGGTCACGCGTCCTCTCCGGTTGGTGGGGGCTTGCCACAAGCGGCAGAGACGTGGATATCAGGGAAGTCGAGCACGTCGGCAGAAGCTTTCTTTGCTTCTTTGCCGAGTTGGATTAAGTCTCCGCGTTTGAAGTAGTCAAAGGGCTCTTTCTCCTCTGGAGGGGTGCGTCTTGAAAGTTTCACCTTTTCGTTCGTGCCGCAGAGGATGTAAAACTCTTCGTAAGGATTTTCTAGTCGGGGGCTGACGACACGGTAGCTGCTTTTCAGTTTGGCGACAGGATCCTCTTTACGATTCAAGATCAGGTAGGTTGCTTTAAGAGAATTTTGTTGGATGTCGGCGGCGCGCTGGAGCTCTTTCATGAGATAGGGTTTTTCCATCTCACGCTGCATGAAGCAAGGGAAGTTGTTTTTAAGAGCAGGGCAGGGTCCTTGCCAGATACAGGGAGCATAGATGGGGACCTGTTTTTCAACGAGGTGGTCACGCAAAAGAAAGAGCTGGCGGTTTAAAGGTTCGAGACTCGAAGTTGTGATCAGGAGGTGCCCTTCGGGATTCAGGTAGGTGAGGAGGGTTTCGATAAACGCTGTGACGGTCTCGATGATCACCTTTCCTTCTTGGTTAGGAGGAAAAAGCTGAAAGAGAGAATGGTTAAGAATGATCAGATCAAATCCAGGGTCAACGGGAAGAGGTCCTTGGAGCGGATCCCATTTGCGGATCGAGAGGGGGTGTCCCATCCGACCAATCATCTCTGAGCCAACGCGGAGGCTGCGCTCTTCGGGGCCGGTTGCGATCACTTCGGTTGCGCCCTGCTTAATGGCCGCGTAGGCTCCAGCACAAGTATGACTTTGGAGATCTAGAACGCGGTCGGGCGCTTTTGGGAGCTCTTTCATCGCCGAGAAAATCTCTTGGTAATGGAGAGGAAAAAAGTAGAGAAGGTAGCTCGCGAGCGTGTGGCTATCTCTCAACGCTTTTGAGGAGAAAGTGCCTTTGTCGAGCTCTTTTTTGAGCTCTTTGACCTTCTCTGCAGCACGACGGAACTCCCGCGTCTGTAGCTGGTCGCTCGGGCCGGGCTCTTTGGTGATTTTACGGAAGGCAGAAATGAGAGCTGGCATGAGCTCTTCCACTTCAGGCAGAAGACGCTTTCTTTTTATTTTTGCCATACAGTTTCAATCTCCTTCTTTGAGAGGGGGCGGTAGTTACCTGTTTCGAGCGATCCCAGGGTGAGGTGGCCTACACGTGTGCGCTTCAAGTTTTTCACTTTCAGACCGGCGTTCAGGACGAGCTCGCGCACTTCGTGTTTTTTCCCCTCTTTGACCACAATTTTGAGTGTCCCTTTACGGATTTTCTGAACCTTGACGGGTTTTACAAAGGTCCCTTCCACTGTGGTCCCTTCTGATAGTTTATACAGATGTTCGGGTTTGATGTCGCAGCCCGTCTTCACGACATACTCTTTTTGGATGTTCGAGGAGGGATGGATCAGCTTATCGGCAAAGTGTCCGTCATTCGTGACGACAATGAGCCCTTCGGTGTCTTTATCGAGACGGCCGACAGTAAAGAGGCGCTGGTCCATCTGACTAAAGAGGTCGATCACGAGGCGGCTGCGCTTGCTTGTCCGCTTGTTGGAGCAGATGTAGCCAATCGGTTTATTCAGAAGGTAGTAAACTTTCTTTTGTTCTTTCTTGAGGGGCTTGCCGTCGACCGTAATGGTATCCTCTTCTAAGCAGACACCCGTCTGAGGAACCGTCACCACCTCTCCGTTGACCTCAACACGGCCTTCGAAGATGATCTCCTCAGCAGCGCGCCTGGAGGCGACACCACATCCAGCTAGGACTTTACTCAAACGTTTTTTTTCACCCATAATAACAGTAAAGTATACCTCATAATTTCTTTTGCATCAATTGAGTTAAACCCTTTAAGGTGATAGATTTTAGAAGATAAAGGAGAAGAGGATGGGAGTTTTAATTTTACTGCGTCACGGCGAGTCGATGTGGAACAAAAAAAATGTCTTTACAGGCTGGGTGGATGTCCCTCTCTCTAAGGGAGGTGTTGATGAGGCCCTAAGAGCTGGGGAGAGGATCAAAGACCTGCCGATTGACCACATCTTCACCACTCCTCTCATCCGAGCCTCTGCCACTGCGATGCTGGTGATGAGCGTCCACTCCTCTGGCAAAACACCCGTGAACCCCCATACGGGCGAAGGAAAAATGGCAGAGTGGGGAAAGATCCATAGCGATAAGATGCTGCAAGAGGTCGTTCCGGTCACGGTTGCCTGGCAGCTCAATGAGCGGATGTACGGTGCCCTGCAGGGGATGAACAAAGATGAAATGCGTGAAATTTATGGCAAAGAGCAGGTGCACATCTGGCGTCGAAGCTTCGATACCGCTCCCCCTGAAGGGGAGAGCCTGAAGATGACTGCTGAGCGGGCGATCCCTTACTTTAAAGAGAATGTGGAGCCGCTGCTTGAGTCGGGAAAAAATGTGCTCATCTCTGCCCATGGAAACTCTCTTCGATCGATTGTGATGGCACTAGAAGGTCTTTCTGGAGATGAAGTGGTGAAACTCGAACTGGCAACGGGCGACCCCCGCATCTACAACTACAGCGACGGAACCTATACAAGACAATGATCCACCTCAACAATAGCCACGTCACTAAACCCCTCCCTGAGTGTGTGAAAGAGATGCTTCCCTTTTTGGATGAGGAGTATTTAGACCCTTACGGACTTGGTGCAGCAGCCAACCGCGTCCGTGAAAAGTTGTTAAAAGGGGTTCCTCATCTCTATGCACTGGCGGGTGCAAAAGAGAAGGATGCTTTTGTCTTCACTTCTTCCTTAGAAGAGGCGATCTCGCAACTCTATTTCTCCGCTTACTCGGAAATCGCACTGGAGACGGGGAAGAACCAATTTCTCACCGCCTCAACGGCCAATGCGGCGTCTCTAGTCTCTGGAGAGCGCTTTTCCAAATTCTCTGTTGTCTTCAAGCTCTTGGATGTCGACGGGAAGGGGGCTGTCACTGCCGATGAACTCATCCGCCATGTCACTCCACGTACCGCCTTTCTCTCACTGCCAGCTGCGTGCGGTCTCACTGGAGTCATTTACGACCTCTCCCCCCTTGTTGAGATTTGCCAGGAGCGAGAGATCTTTTTCCATGTAGATATCAGCCATCTTTTAGGTAAGTTGCCCTTCAACTTTGAGGAGTTGGGGGCTGACGCCATCACGTTTGATGGCTCTCTCTTCCACGCGCCCCTGGGCACCGCAGGACTTTTTCTGAAAGAGGGGGCGCCGCTCACCACACTCATCCACGGTGCTGCTGAGCAGGGAGGCTACCGTTCAGGGAAGTTTCCGACATCACTCTTCAGCGCGCTCATCTGTGCAGCGAAAGAGGCGAAAAGTTCACTCGACTTTCTTGCTCTTGAAGGGGCGCGTCTCCGCGACTCCTTTGAAACACTCGCACAAGAAAAAATCCCCGATGTGGAAGTGCTCTTTGCTGATGAGAAGCGTCTACCCACCGTCTCCCTCCTTTCTGTGAAGGGGGTCTCTTCCGAAGCGCTCCTTTACCTCCTCGATCGAAAAAAAGTGGCTGCGACCATCGGCGGTGGCTCTTCACAGACGCTCCATCACCTTCTCTCCAAGATGGGTTTTGCTCCTGAAGTCTCTCACACGAGCCTCAGCTTCTCCCTCTCCCGCTTCACTACCGACGAGGAGATCGAGAAAGCAGTCGACACTCTCGCCGCCGCAGCCCAAACTCTCCGTAAGAGTGCTTTTAAAACGAATTAAGTCTTCACATTTTTCACAAAAAGATGCTTTTTGTGTGAAAAAAATAGATGGTATAATTCAGTCAAAAAAGCCTCTAGTACCCACAAAATGAATAATACTGTAAAGAGCGTACTTGCATATTTCACAAAAAGATGCCCTTTTTGTGAAAAGGGGATGTGAGATGAGTGACAGTGTTGAATCAAGGGTTATGGGGATTATTATTGGGCATGGTCGTGGATGGTGCTTTACTTCAAAAAATTTCATGGAAATCGGTAGTGAAGCTTCAGTTAGAAAGGCTCTTTCAAGTTTAGAGAAGAAGCAAAGGATTGTTCGTCTGACTCAGGGGGTGTACGAGTATCCAAAGATTCACAAAAGATTGGGTGTCGTTCCTCCCAATATCCTGAGTGTAGCCAAAGCTATAGCTGAAAAAAATGGTGTTCAAATCCAGCCTGCTGGAGCTCTTGCTGCGAATATTGTTGGATTGTCAGAGCAAGTGCCAGGAAAGGTTGTATACTTAACAGAGGGTCCTTCGAAAACCGTCAAGATAGGGAATCAAGTCATCATTTTTAAAAGAGCTGCAAAGAAAGTCATGATTCCAGCTGGCACAAGGGAAGGTACTTTGATTGAGGCTCTAAAAGAAATTGGCAAAGATCATATCGACGAGAACACGTCCAAACAAATTCGAATCTTTTTAAGGAGTTCAAGTGAAGAGGAAGTGAAAGATCGCTTGAAATTTGCTCCAACATGGATTCGATCGGCTGTATATGATGCACTGGAGATAAGTGTATGAGCAAAATGTATC
>CAZPBC010000010.1:0-58683 GCA_964584775.1 uncultured bacterium | reverse complement strand
CATTCAAGGATTTTCTTGAATTCTGAATTTACATACCAAATGATACACCACCTAAGACAAATCATAGAGAGCCAAATTGAAGAGCTAGTCTTTCAAGCAATCCCTTTGACCAAAGAGCAAGAAGAGCTCTACGCCTGGGTGAAAAAGTTAATCACAAAAGATAAAGTGAATCAATATGTGGTAAGAAAAATCCAGCAGATGTACGGAAGAGCCATATTTACGACGGATAAAGTGACGGAAATCACACTCTCTCCAGAGCAGTTTAAAGTTGATCTTGATATGCGTACAGGCTTTCGTACATGCTTTGAATACGGAAAAATCCATGTGGCAGGGGACCTTGACCTTAGTGAATACACAGACTTAGAAACTCTACCCGAAAACCTGAGTGTTGCAGGCCACCTGAACCTCAGGGGCTGCAAAAGCTTAACTTCGCTTCCAGAAAACCTGAGTGTGGGAGGGAGATTGAACCTCAGCCAATGCACAAGCTTAAGCAGTCTCCCAGAAAACCTCAGTGTGGGGGGAAGTCTGAACCTTGGCTGGTGCGAAAGCTTAACTACGCTCCCAGAAAATCTGATTGTGGGAGGGGACCTGGACCTCAGATGCTGCAAAAGCTTAATTTCGCTTCCTGAAGGTCTGAGTGTGAAGGGAAAAATATCCCTGGGCTACTGCGAAAGGTTAACTACGCTTCCTGAAAGTCTGATCGTGAAAGGAGATTTATCTCTCTTCGCCTGCAAAAGCCTAACTTCTCTTCCTGAAAGTCTGAGTGTCGGAGGAGTCCTGAACCTTGGCTGGTGCGAAAGCTTAACTACGCTCCCAGAAAATCTGATTGTGGGAGGGAAACTGAACCTCAAAGGATGCAAAAGCTTAACCTCTCTACCAGAAAACTTGAGTGTGGGAAAGGATCTGGACCTTGGCTGCTGCAGAAGCTTAACCTTCCTGCCAGAAAGTCTGAGCGTGGGAGGGGCTATAATGCTCGAGGGCTACACATCCATAACTTCTATTCCTATAAGCTTGCAAAGCAGATGTCTTTATGGCTCATAAAAAGAGAATATTACTTCCGTCCAAGCCTACCCTCTGCCAACGGGAGATTCTGATCGTTTATTTAAAGAGCTAGAAGATATTTCGGAAAAAATTCAGCGAAGTGCAAATCCTCCGAGGTGAGAAGCCCTAAGACAAAAACTAGGTACTTCAATGGGACTGGTAGATGTTCCATCTTTGAAAGAAAAGAGTCAATATCCTCCTGGTAAATTCTGTGCAAAGTTGGTTCAGGGTTGCCAACAGTCTTGGTCATGCCCTGCGGATCAACATGTGATGTTGATTCGGTCTTAGGAAAAGCTCTTCTTTAGAGCTTTTGCAGTGGGGCTGTTCTCTTTGAGGAGTTTTTCAGGAGTCCCTTCAAAGAGGAGGTGGCCGCCTCTGGGGCCCGCTTCAGGTCCGAGTTCGATGACCCAGTCTGCGTGGGCAATGAGACTCAGCTCATGCTCAATGATGAAGAGGGAGTGTCCCGCTCTTTTCAGTTTTTGGAAGATCTCAATCAGCTTTTGGATATCTTGGAAGTGGAGGCCTTTAGAAGGCTCATCGAGGAGGTAGAGGGTCGGCTCGTCCCGTCCTTCAATGAGTTCTCGGACGAGCTTTAGGCGTTGGAGCTCTCCTCCAGAGAGATTGGGGAGAGATTCGCCGAGGGGAAGGTAGTCGAGACCGAGGTCGCTCATCAGATTCAGTTTTTTACTCAGCTGAGGGTGCGCTTCAAAGTGGACTTTTGCTTCTTTGACGGTGAGCTTGAGAAGATCTGCGATATGGAGCCCTTTCCAGGTGACTTGGAGCGTGTCGAAAGAGTAGCGGTTGCCGTGACAGACATCACAGGGGATGTAGAGGTCTTCGATCATGGAGAAGGGGACTTTGATCATTCCCATCCCTTTACACGCTTCGCAACGCCCTCCGCGGACGTTTAGACTGAAGCGCGATGCTCCCCACCCCCTTGAAGAGGCGAGTTTTGTGCCGGCATAAAGCTTGCGGATAGGATCGAAGAGACCTGCGAAGGTCGCAACGATCGATCGGGGAGTCGGTTTGACATCGACCTCTTGAATCGTATTGATGGTTTGAAAGTCGACATCCGACTCGACGTGGGGGCCTCCATTTTTCAACTCATCCCCAATGAGATCGATCGCAAGCGAAGACTTTCCGGATCCTGAAACGCCCGCAAACACCACAAGAGAGTTGAGTGGAATGTCAAGGGAGAGGTTTTGGAGATTGTGCAGCTGGGCGTTTCTCACATAGAGTTGAGGCTGATTTTTATTGAGAGGTTTTCTTTTAGGAAAGGAGGTTTTTGTCGAGAGCCAACGGCCCGTTGGAGTCCTTGACTGTTTCATCTCATCTACTGTGCCTTGGAAAAGGATCTCTCCTCCATCCCTTCCCGCTTGGGGACCCATCTCGATCAGTTGGTCGGAAACTTCGATGAGTTCCCGGCGGTGTTCGACAAGAACAAGGTGATTTTTCTCTTCCTTGAGAGTTAGGAAAAGGTCACGTAGGCGGTCGAGATCTTGTGTGTGAAGACCGAGTGACGGTTCGTCGAAGACATAGAGAAGTCCTGTGAATTTCGCACCGAGAAGGGAAGCAAGTTGTGTTCTTCCACGCTCTCCGTAACTTAAAGTCGAAAGGGGACGGTGGAGTTCAAGGTAGTGAAGACCTGCTTTGTCAAGCAGTTCCAATCGGCGCTCGATTTCTGGGTAGATCTCCTCTGCAATCTCGTGCTCTTTTCCTTGAAAATCGAGAGAACGGATCCACTCTTGCATTTCGTTGATCGAGAGTTTTTCGACCTCGTCAATCGAGCGGTTTGCAATCTTGACCAGGAGCGCTTCTCTTTTCAGCTTTCTTCCGTCACATGTGGGACAAACGCGTGTGTGGATATAAGAGGGGAGGGGTTTACCTTTCTTGATGGCTGTTTGCAGGATCGAGTTCAATCCCACCCACTCTCCTTGACCTTCGAAAAAAGCTGAGGTGAGTGTGTCTTCACCATAGAGGTCTAGAGCGTGATCGAGCGTGGTTTTCGGGAGAAAATCAAATAGACGGTGGACTTCATCGGCGAAAGGAGCCGTGTCGTCCCAAACAAGTTCCTGCTCCGCAACATGGAGCTGAGATCCCTGTCCCTTACAGGTAGGACAGGCCCCTCGCTTCAGCGTTGGCTTAAAGTCTTCAGGTTCCAAGGGGGCAAAAGAGAGTCCAAGGTCGGGGCTGAAGAAGATTTCTGAAAGCTGTTCTTTTTTTCCAGCACTTCCTTCTTGGACCCAGACGACACCACCACCTAAAGAGAGGGCTGTCTCTAGAGATTCTAACAAACGAAGGCGCGCTTCTGGATCGAGTTTAAGGCGGTCGACAATGACTTCGAGTCGGCTTCCTTCAAGAGGGGCGTGGTCTTCGCTATCATATTCTTGACCGTCGATTAAAAAGCGGATGAATCCACGCTCTTGCATCTCTTGCAGTGTTTCTGGGCTATATTGGGTGGGGGCGAGAACCTGGATTTTAGCTCCCTCTTCAAAGCGTTGAAAGACCTCTTCTGCCATTTCGGCTCTGGTGTAGCGGAGGAGGGGCTCTCCTGTTTTTGGATGGAGGACCTTTCCGAGTTTAGAGTAAAGTTCAGCGAGTAGGTTGTAGATGTCGGTGAATGAGGCAAGGGTGGTTTGGCCTTGGAGGTGGGTGGCGACACGGGAGCTTCCAAGCGCGGGCGTGAGTCCGGTGATGGAGTCCACTTTGGGTTTTTGAATGAGCTTGTAGAGCGATTTGACCTCGGGTGCAAGCTGTTCTAAAAAGCGCGCCTTCGCTTCTGCATAGAGGGTGAAAAAGGCGAGCGAAGATTTTCCCGATCCGGAGACGCCGGTGATCGTCACGATCTTCTCTTTAGGGATTTGTAGAGAGAGATTTTTTAAGTTGTGCTCGCGGCAACCCTTGAGATGAAAATGCATGCTTACCACCTCATCAGATTGGATTCTGCCTCATCCCAACGAAAGACGACGGGCTCGTCTCTCTCGCGGTCCCAAAGGACGCGCAGGACTAGATAAGGGTGTGGCATGGGATTTTCTGCGTCGCGTTCTCCTCCCTTTTCGATGACTTTGAGGTGGATCTCTTTGTTCTTCCACTCTTTTCCATTCGAGTTGGGGTCTAGAGTAGGTGGTTTGAAGGCCGGGTCATCGCGGTAAGAATCGATGATCAGTTCAGCCACTTCTTTAGGTCGGCTTTCTAGACCTTTGACGTAGAAGTTGACTTCAGCGCCGATCACTTTTCGAGAGGCGAGTGAGTCGCTTGGGAGTTTGACGTATTTATGATGCTTCATACAGCGGTGGCCGGAGGTGATGATGACTTGCTTGCCGCTTTTCTGCTGAACTTCGTTGAGTAGATCAATGAGGCAGGGGTAGATGAACTCTTTCCCATCGCGGATGGGGAGGCTATGCTCGCTGCTTCCTATACAGTCATCTAGACGGATTTTGGTGCCTTTAGAGTTGGTGAAATACTTAGGAGGATGGAGAGAATGGCCACGGCAGCGGAAGAACTCTTTCGTGATCGGTGTAGGGCCTTGGATGTCCCAAGCGTAGGTGGGTGCGGTCCGGGCGGTCAGTGGGGGGATCGGGTAGGATAGGTCGTGAGAGTGGCGTGTGATCCACTCTGCCTTCAAGGGAGTAGCTGTGTTTTTCCGGTAGAACCCATATCCCACCAAAAGAACGAAGAAAAAGAGGAGGAGAAAGCGCTTTTTTGACATAAAATCCTGACAGCATGATACCATTTAAGGCTATGAATTGGATACACGAATTTGATCTTTTTCTCTTTGATTTTGATGGGCTGCTCGTCAATACCGAGAAACTCCACTACCAAGCCTATCAAAATATGTTCCGGAAGCGCGGTTATCAGCTCGAGTGGGACTTTAAAAAGTACCTCTCCATCGCTCATCACAGCTCTGAAGGCCTCCGTATCTCATCCTACGAGACTTTTCCAAAGCTCCAAAAAGAAGAACCCCACTGGGATGTTCTCTACAAAGAGAAGAGCCAGGAGTACATTGACCTCCTCCATACAGGCGATCTCGAACTGATGCCGGGTGTAGAGGAGCTGCTCAGCGAGTTGAAAACATGGAGTAAGCGGAAAGTCGTGGTCACCCATTCTCAAAAGCATCATGTCGATGCAATCCGTGAGAGCTGTGAGCCTCTCTCAGCGATTGATGAGTGGATCACCCGCGAAGATTACGAGAACGCGAAGCCAGCGTCTGACTGTTATCAGTTGGCGATCGATCGTTATGGAAAGCCAGGTGACCGTGTCGTCGGTTTTGAAGATTCACCTCGTGGACTGACAGCCCTCATGGGGGTCGATGCCCAGGCGATGTTTGTCACCGAGTTTGACTACCCGCAGCTCGAAGAGTTTCTCACTAAAGGTGCGCGCCACTTTAAGAATTTCTTTGAGTTAAGGGTAGACTGAGTTATGCTACTGGCAACCGAACATTTTCGAGGAGGTCGATATGACAACGATGTCGTGCTACGAGGGTATTCATTCCGAATTTCTTAACGATGATGAGCTCTATTGGAGGGCCGTCTGCAGGCGCTACCGACCTCAAAAGTCTGTAGTAATTGAGGTTCCGTCGTCAAGGCCGATGAGTCGTGGGGGTAGACCTGTTTTGGTTCCTGCGAAGGGATATCTCAACAGCATTCAACTTGACTGTTCGATCGCATCCAATCAATGGGATAGGTTGGGGGCGAGTGTACCGAGAGGTAACGTGCTTGACCACATAGGGCAGCTTTTACCAAAAGATGGACTACTCCAGCTCGTGACTTACCAAAATGGGATTCAAAATACTCTGCCTGACTTTTTAAGTATGGGTAGAGCCATTATTGATAAGTTAATTCAGTTTTACAATCCAATGCCTTTAGTTATAGGTCTATACAATCGGTCATCAGGTATTACAGTTGATTTGGATCGATCAGTCAAACACTTAGCGAACCAACCCACAGAGACTGTCCTAAGGACAGCCCTATTTTTTGAAGAGTTTGCGAGGAGATTAAGCGCGCAGCATCCTTCCTTTCGATGGCTTCATATTGCTCATAGCGAAGGGGGAGCGATCCTGACTCGAGCACTTCAAGCTTTAGAGCCTAAAGAAAGTGCACTGATGAAAAAGCATCTGATTACACTGAGTTATGGTCCCTTGATCGTGACTCCAGGCGACTTAACTCTTAGATCAAAAAGTACTTATTCTAAAGGAGATAACACTACCTTGCGCTATGCAGAGAAATATCGAAAGTCGGGAAAAGATCAATATGATGATCAAAACTTACGAGTAGATTTTGTAAATAGCCTCGATCCTCCTAAAAGCATCTTACCTCCTGGAGACCACGGGTTTGAAGGACGTACCTATCAGGATTCTCTAGCAAAAAATTTGAAAACGCTTGCTGGTAATATCAAAGGAAACAATTTATGAGTCTTAAGAGGTACTTTTTTTTTCTTTTTTTTGCTACCTGCTCTTGCTTGAGTGCGCAGGTACTACGTCAAGGGGATATTTTTGAGCGTCAGCTCATCGATCGATTTGCTGAGGAAATGGAAAATGATTTAGGGCTTTCTTGTGACGGAACGGGTGGGAAGTTTCATGATAAGCTAGAGTATATCGAAATGAGTTTCAATCTAGTTGGTCGAGCCACAGTTAATGAGGCACGCCAATGGGCAATTTATGTTCATAAAAGATTTTTGGATACTCTTAATGCAGATGAAAATCTCCGTCCTTATCTAATTGAATTCCCATTTCCTCCTGATCGTGCAGGTGTTTCGATCGCTTTTTGTAACCCAGATGGGAGCAAACAGTCTGGCGGTTCTGTATATTATATCTCTCTTATTGGCGATTTGCTGAGCTACTCCTCAATCGATGCCTTTAACGATCGGTTTCTTTCTTTGCACAAAGAGGAGTATGAAGATGCCCTGAAAAAGGTGACACCTGGGCAGAAACCAGCTAAACATCAAGACACTCCCAATGAGAAAACGTTAGATGCTCTGTTTTCCCAGTTCACCCAAGAAATGGCCGATAAGCAACAGCTCTATGTCTGGGGCATTGGGTGCAATAGTCCTGAAAATCTTCAAGAAATCGGAGCAAAGTTTACCCATTTTAAACCTCTTCACCAAGAGGATGCTAGAAAGCTGATGATCCTCGCTGTTGAACGTCTCATAGGGTTGGTTTCCAAGCAAGAGGCATTCACTTCGCTAAAGCCTGAGCAGATCAATATTCGAATCAACTTCCGGAATCAAAAGTATACCCCCTATTTTGATGGGAGTGTCGAGAGTGTGACTCTGGAAAAAGGGGTACTGACCTATATTCGAGATCCGATATGGAAAGAGGGGGACCCTTTTGAGGAGCTAGGGAAGCCGCAGGTGGTGGTTGGCAAAGAGTCTTATCAAGAAGCTCGATCTTTAGTAGAAAATCTCAACTAGGAAGAGTCCGGTTGCAGGCGCGGCGCGGCTTGCCTCGCGGCGGTCTTTGGCTGCTAAGACCTTCTGGATGTCTGAGAGGGGGCGGCGTCCAGAGGAGACATCAATGAGCATGCCCGTGATGTTGCGGACCATTTTGTAGAGAAATCCACTTCCCTCAAACTCCAAGCGGATCCCTCCCTCTTCCGGAACCACGTCGAGGCGATAGATCGTGCGCACAGCTGACTTGCTGGCAGCTCCCTCATGAGCACTGTTGGCAAAAGAGGTGAAATCATGGGTCCCTACAAATTCGCTTGCAGCCTTTTTCAAGAGCTCGAGGTCGATTTTTTTTCTGACGAGTGTGGTCGTCCGTCTTTTGAAAGGCGATTGGACTGGGTCGAGGTAGAGGTGGTAGTGGTAGATTTTCTTTTTGGCGCTTTTTTGTGCATGGAAGCTTTCAGGCACCTCTTCGATATGAGTGATACGGATTTCGTGAGGGAGGAGGCCATTCGCGGATTTTAGGAAGATTCGCTGATCGAGCTCGCGTTCGGTCGTAAAGTGAGCCACTTGTCCGAGGGCATGGACCCCGCTGTCGGTGCGTCCGGCTCCGATGATCCGTTGGGGTTCTTGGAGAAATTTTTCCAGCACCTGCTCAATCGTTTCTTGAATGGTGGTCGCATCGGGTTGGACTTGCCACCCTGAGTAGTCGGTTCCTTCGTATTGGATGGTGAGTTTGTATTTCTTCTTCATGGGAGCGTGATGAGGGTGAGTTCAGGTCTAGAGAAGAGGCGGATGGGAACGGAGCTGCCGAGTCCGGAGGAGACGTAAGTCGTTTTTGATCCCTCACGAATGACACCTGATCTGTATTGAGGGTACTCCATCAGAGTGAAGTGGCGCCAAAGGTAGGGGAGGTTGATCTGTCCGCCGTGTGTATGCCCAGCAAGAGCCAGGTCAAAGTCAGGTCCCTTCCACGCTGCAATCCCATCGGGATTGTGACAAAGAAGAAGGTGGAAGCGCTTCTGGGGGTCGGTCAAGGAGTCATAATTGATATCTTTTGCGGAGTGTTCTCCTGCTCCCGTCACAGCCACCTTGTCGTTGATGAGGGTCGTCTCGTTGCGGAGCAGCTTCACGGAGCAATCGCTGAGCAGCTGAAGGAGTTGAGGATGAGGCTGTAGGCCTTGGATCGAGCTGGAGAATTGACCATTGATCGGAGGCGGGCAAAAGAGACTTTTAACGCCGGTTTTGAAGGCTTTTCTATCTCCACTGAGGAGCGTGTACTCACCGCTCTTTTCATCGATGATGATCGGCTTTTCATAATCATGGTTTCCGAGGACGGCAAGGGTGCCAAGCGGAGCTTGAAGAGCCTTCAAAAATGAACGAAGTTCCTCTTCACGAGTGAGTTGAGAGTAGTTGATGAAGTCCCCTGTGAGGACGATGAGGTCGGGTTTGAAGGCGTGGACAGCGCTCAGGACTCTATTCAAGTAGCGAGGGGAGGGGTTCTTTCCAAGGTGTATGTCGCTGAGCTGGGCAATCTTTAACCCTCCGAGTTCAGAGTCGAGAGGGAGGTGTAACGCACGGATCGAAAGCAGTCGTGGAGCGATCCAGACGGCATAGATCAGAAGAAAAAGGGGAATGAGGAGTAAAAAAAGAAGCCACATATCAGGACTAGTATAAGGCTTCAACTGCTTTATTATCAAAAAGAAAGGGACCTGCTTACAGGTCCCTCAAAAAATCATTATCGGGTGGGTCTTATGCTTTCGCTAGAGCCTTGTCGCCGATGTGCTTAGAAACTTTAGATGTCATTTTGAACATATCGATCGAGCGGTTTCCAAGCACTTTACCAAGCTTTGCATCTGGGTTGATCATGCGCTTGTTTTCTTTGTCCTGAAGCTTGTGCTTCTTGATGTAAACCCAAAGTTTTTTGGTAATTTCTGTGCGAGGCATAGGACCTTTTCCTACAATCTCAGCAAGAGCAGCGCTTGGGTAAACCGGTTTCATGAAGCTTGAGTTTTGCTTTTTCTTAGCCATCAGGGATCTCCTTAAGATTGATTTGTTAAATTTTTTCGGGCTTTTGGGACAGGAACTGCTCAAAAACCCCGGTTCTTTTCTTCAAAACCTAGGAGTTATTTAAGCGATGTTTTGCTTTTAGTGTCAAAGGATTTCGTACAAGAAACCGCTTTTTCTCCCCCTAGGGAGCCCCTGGGGGGAGGAGTTCTTGCTTAGAATAGGTCTTAACTGGCACTCTGTAGAGTCAAAAAATTTCTCTCTATGAAGGTGTTAGGGTAAAATAAGGCCATGGAGACAGTTGAGGAAAAACAGGAGAGGTATGCTCCATTAGTGGAGGAGCTTTCCCGAGCGTCCGAGAAGGAAAAGCTGCAGATCCTTGAGTCGAACCCTTACATCCAAGAGCTTTTTACACGTTTTCCGCAGCTTAAAGTCTATTTGAACCTCTTTGATGGGATTGAAAAGCGCCTTTTTCTACTTCTCTTGCTCATTGGAGAAGGAGAGACGCTGCTCGAGATGATGAAAGAGGTCTCCTCTCCGCATGAAGAGCTTCAGCGCCTCATCCGCAAGCTGGTGGATGTCGAAAATTTTTACCAACCGATGGGTGGACTGCTTGGCTACTGCTATCAATTTTTGAAGCTAGCGACCGAGCCTCCGATCGCCTCACAATGTGCTTACCAGCAGCCCCCTCTTTTGTGCTTAGAAGAGGAGAGTAAGCAGGTTCATAGATGGGTTGCGGAGGGGATCCGTGAGCTGGGACGGGTTGCGGCGATTTTTCCTGTAGGTGGGGCTGGAGACCGCCTTGACTTAAGAGATCCTGAAAGTGGAGAAGCTCTTCCTGCAGCACGTCTCAGGTTTCAGGGAAAGATGCTGATTGAGCACCTCTTTCGTGACCTACAAGCGCTCGAGTATCTCTACTACAAACTGTTTGATCAGCAGCTGACGATCCCCGTTGCACTGATGACCTCTAAAGAGAAAAACAACTACGATCACATCCTCCTCACGTGCGAAAGCAACTTTTGGTTTCAACGCCACATCCAGTCGATCCATATTTGCGTGCAGCCACTCTCTCCCGTTTTGACTGAAGAGGGACGCTTTGCTTTTAGCGCTCCGCTCCAGCTTCACTTGAAACCAGGTGGGCATGGGGTGATCTGGAAGTTGGCAGAGGAACAGGGGATCCTGAGTACCCTCATCAATGAAGGACGCGATAAAGCGATCGTGCGGCAAATCAACAACCCGATCGCTGCGTTCGACTACAACCTCTTGGCTCTCGTTGGAATCGGGATTTCTGAAGGGCGCTCCTTTGGATTCCTTTCTGCTGAGCGTCCTGTCCATATTTCAGAAGGGATGATCGTCCTCAAAGAGGAGGAAAAAGAGGGGGGAGTCGACTACTCTGTGACCAATATTGAGTATACCGATTTCGTGCATCAAGGGATCAAAGATGAGCCGAAAGAAGAGGGGGGAACGACGTCGCGTTTTCCGACAAATACCAACATTCTTTTTGTCGACCTGAAGAAGATCCAAGAGGCGATAGAGGAGGATCCCTTTCCTGGGCTTCTCATCAATTTGAAGGAAAAGTTTTCTCGATGGGTCTCTCCAGAAAAAACGGAGTTAGAGCGTGCCTCGCGACTTGAAACCACCATGCAAAACGTGGCAGACAACCTTGTTTATCCCAAGGTCAAAAAGCTGAGTGAGGATAAAAAACTCCAGCTTCCGACATTTGTTGGATACCTTCCTCGTCAGAAGGTCATCTCTGTGACAAAGAGGAGTTTTAAATCCGGGAAAAGTGCTGAGCAGACGCCCGTTCAAGCTCTCTATGACTTGATGCACAACCACCATACGTTGTTTAGCAAAGAGTGTGGAATCGAGCTAGCACCCTTGCCGACGTTTGCTGAGTGGTTAGAAAAGGGACCCAGCTACTACTTCAACTACCACCCTGCACTCGGACCCCTTTATAGCATCATCCGCCAAAAAATACGCGGCGGGAAAATCGTCGAGGGGAGTGAGCTTCAATTAGAAGTGGCGGAAGTCTCGATCGAAAATCTCGATCTTGAAGGGAGCTTGGTTGTTCGTGCTGAGGCGCCCCTCGGCGAGACAGGGGAACTCGGTGAGTTGACCTACAGCGCGTGTTCCGGGAAGTGCGAATTGAAAGAGGTTCGCGTCGAAAACCGTGGTGCTATTCTCACTCAGGAGGCATGGACCGGAGAGATCAAACGGCACGAATCACTCCATATCGTTCTCCAAGGCTCTGGAGAATTTTCAGCGACCGGTGTCACATTTAAAGGAAACTATTCGATTGTCGTTCCCCACAAAACCCGTGTCACGGTCATTCAAGAGGGGGAACGTGTGATTTTTACAGAAGAGAAAATCGAGGTCCCCACCTGGAAGTGGGAGTACCAACTTATGCCGAATTGTGAGATAGTGTTATCCAAGACAAACTAGGGTAGATGAATGAATGCGCAGATTAAAGAACGATTAGAAACTGTCAATGAGAAGATGCTTCACATGTGGAGGTATCTTTGACCTGGAAGAGAAAGCTAAACAGGTGGTCGCTTTCGAAGAGCTGATGAGTGCTCCCGACTTTTGGGATCACCAAGAGAGTGCGAAAGAGACCATCGAAAAGTGTAATCTTTTAAAGGCTTGGACAGAGCCCTATGATGCCCTCAAAAAGCAGCTGGATGACCTCGCAGAACTTTTTGAAGAAGTCGAAGAGAAGGACCCCCTATTCGAAGAGCTCAAAACAGAACTTGCCTCCGTTGAGAAGGGGGTAGAAGAGCTGGAGTTTAAAAAGATGCTCTCGGGCGAGCTCGACGGAAAAAACTGCTATCTTAGTATCAATGCTGGGGCAGGAGGGACTGAATCCTGCGATTGGGCACTGATGCTCATGCGCATGTACAGCCGTTTTGCCGAAAGAGAGGGATGGAAGGTCGAAGAGGTCGACCTTCAGCCGGGTGAAGTCGCTGGTATTAAAAGCGTGACCCTCAAATTGACGGGAGCCTTCGCCTATGGCTATATGAAGGCGGAGAAAGGGGTGCACCGTCTTGTCCGTATCTCTCCCTTCGACTCCAACGCGAAGCGCCATACCAGCTTCGCCTCGGTCGACGCCTCTCCAGAGATCACGGATGACATCTCCATTGAGATCGGGCCGCAAGACCTGCGAATTGACACCTACCGTGCCTCAGGAGCGGGTGGGCAGCACGTGAACAAGACCGAATCGGCTGTTAGGATCACTCACATGCCTAGCGGAATTGTCGTCAGCTGCCAAAGTGAGCGCAGCCAGCTCCAAAATAGGGAGACCTGCATGAAAATGCTCCGGTCGAAGCTTTACGAAAAAGAGGTTCTTGAGCGAGAGTCAGAGTTGAGGGCTCTTTCGGGCGAGAAGAAAGAGATCGCCTGGGGCAGCCAGATCCGAAACTACGTTTTTCAGCCCTACACCCTCGTGAAAGACACGCGCACGGGCGCTGAGTCGGGGAATATTCAAGCTGTAATGGATGGAGAAATTGGACTCTTTATTAATGCTTATCTCAAGGAGTTTTCTTCGTGAGTGAAGAGCTTCCAGAAGGACTAGAGATCCGCTTGACAGAGCCAGGCGATGCCAAGTTTCTGCGTGAGTGGTTTCTTGACCCCGAGCTCAGCCGCTGGTTTCCCATTGAGAGCCTCGAAGAGCTCGACGATGCTGTCGAGCGCTGGATCAGCTTCCACAAGTGGCGCTGCAGCTGGACGGCGGTGATGAACGGCGTTCCGGCGGGAATTGTCACCCTCTATCTACAGCCTTATCGGAAACTCTCACACCATAGTGAGCTGGGCATCATCGTCGGGACAGATTTTAGAGGGTTGAAAATTGGCACACATCTCATGAATCACTTGATGAAAAAGGCCAAAGAGCAATTTAATATACGTCTTCTTCACTTGCAGGTTTACGAAGAGAACCCTGCGATAAAGATGTATAAACGCCTTGGATTTAAAGAATTTGGCCGACAAAAATTCTACGTCGAAGAGACGGGGAAGCAAGGTAAAGCCTACGTCGGTCGAGTTTTCATGGAGCGATTCATTTGACACTAGAAGCCCTTTACGAAGAGATCCAGGCTGAAGGGGATCCACAACTTCAGCTGCGTATCAACGACAACAGGTCTACCATGCTGAGCGTGAAGTGGGAACAGAACATTGCTAAAGTTTCCCTCCACCGCATGTTCCTCAGCGCTCCCAGAAATGTCATGGATGAGTTGGCTTGCTACATCCGTCGTGGGAAAGGGTCGCCACTTCCTGGATCGGTCCGTGCCTATATCGACCATCAAACGCGCTTTTTAGACTACTCCCACGAAGTGGATAAAGAAAATTTGGTGACGGCGGGGGAGGTCTATGACCTTCAAGCCATTTTTGATAAGATCAATGACTTCTACTTTTGCAACACCATGCGTCTCCATATCACCTGGTATGGCAAAAGAGGCAAACGCGGCCGCTCCCAGGTAAATTTTGGCCTCTACTCTGATCCCCTCAAACTCATTAAAATCCACCGGCTCCTCGACTCTGAGGAGGTTCCCGAGTATGTCGTCGAGTTTGTCGTTTACCACGAGATGCTCCACCATATCTGCCTACCTGAGGTACGAGAGGAACAGAAGTCTTCCATTCATACCCATGAATTTCGTATGATGGAGAAGCGTTTTATCGATTACGAACGCGCAGAAGGGTGGATTCAAGAGAATAAGCAGAACTTTTTTATCTAGGACTGGATATGGCTGGACACAGTAAATGGGCAAATATCAAACATAAAAAAGCGCGCTCGGATGCCAAAAAAGGAAAAGTTTTTTCCCGTGCAGCAAAAGAGATCATCAATGCTGTCAAGCAAGGGGGATCAGACCCGAAGTCCAATGCCAAGCTAAAGCTCGCCCTTCAAAGAGCTAAAGACGCCAACGTTCCGAATGAAAATATCGAAAGGAACATCAAAAAAGCTCTCTCCACTGACCAAGCCGACTTCACAGAGATGACCTACGAGCTCTATGGTCATGGAGGAGTGGGCATTGTCGTTGACATCATGACCGACAACAAGAATCGCATCTCTTCAGAAATGAAAATTGCGACCAACAAGCGCGGTGGGTCGATTGCGAGTCCCGGCTCCGTCCAGTTTAACTTCGACCGCAAGGGTGTTCTACGCTTCACCAAAGAGCACGGGATTGAAGATGAACTCTTCATGGCTGCGACAGATGCCGGTGCCGAAGATTTTGTCACCGAAGACGAAGGCTACGTCATCTTCACCGACCCTCAAGACTTCATGAAAGTCAAAGACGCCGTCGAAGCGCTCGGTTTCAAGTGTGATGAAGCCGAACTCGAAATGGTTCCCAAAGTGACGGTGGACTGCAACGAAGAAGATGGAAAAAAGAACCTCGAGCTGATTGAATGGCTTGAAGATCTGGACGACGTCGACGCGGTCTATCACAACATGTCCTAAAATCTTGGGGGATTCTCGATCTTTTTCCCCAGAAGGGGGGATCGGGATGGACCCCTACTGCAAGTATGTGGCCCATCCCGATCCCCCCTTCTGAGAAAAAATCTCCGACAATCCCTAAGATTTTTTTAGTTTTTTTTACGGTTAATAAAGATCAATGACTTTTTAACTATCTTTTATGAAATAAAAAACAGTTTTAAGTTTACTTCATCTTTCTATTTGAATATGATTTTTCCTAAAAATTAGGAGTCTTTAAATGAGAGTCATTGGTAATGGTAGAAGTTTAGAGTGCATTGAGCAGGGGCTTCCTTGCCCAAAACCACCTATAGAGCGCACAAAAAGTACACCTCGAGTGGGGGATGTGCCACTGGAAATGGGGCGAATGATGCTTCTCCCCAATGAACTTTTGAAGGAAATTTTTGGAAGACTTTCCCTGAAAGATCAGGCTGCTGCTCGCCTTTGCTGCCGAAGATTTCACGCCGTCACTTCTGATCTACAGCCTGCAAAGATGCGTATTTGGATTGAACAGTTATTCGCATGTGCGGGCGCCTCTCAATGTCAATATTCTTCACAGGATGTGGAGAAAGCTCTGGAACAGATTAGCAGCCATAAGGTCAGTCCAGTGGATTATTTCCTTCAACTTTTAGGAAGCAACGATGAAATGCAAAGAGTGAAGGCCATCACTGCCTTAGGGCAACTTTCATTTAGAGCTCGAGCAGTAAAAGAAAAGATCGTTAGTGGGATCGTGGGAAGTTTACGAGATTCTAATGACACAGTCAGAAGGACTGCAGCGACAATTTTAGGAGTTTGCAGAGTTGTAATGCGGGAGGCGCTTCGAAAAGCTGTGAAAGATGATGACCCCGATAAGGGCGAAAATGCGCTAGGTATTTTTGAGGAAGTTTCATGTTGGAAAAAACGCGACATTCAGGCCATCCAGTCTTGTTTAAATGCCCCTGACATATCTCTACGTTCAAAAGCGACCACCGTACTCATGGGACGTCGCTCGCGACATCCAGAGGTAAAAACAAAAGTGTATGAAGCCCTTCTCACTTTGGCTCAGCTTGAAGGAGAAGCCTTTACAAATGAAATGTTTTTTAGAGTTGCAGCTATAGAAAATATCGGACATTTAGGGTTTTGCGATCAAAGGGGCCTAGACATCCTTCTTGAGCAATTCTCTCGATCTCCAGATGTGGAAACGACGATCGCATTGATGGAGACTTTGGGTAAATTGGTTTACCGTTCTAAGAACTCTGGATATCGCAGCCAAGTTTTGAACAAGCTGCGCGACATTTACATTCATCCGTGGGAGCAAGGAATCCGTGATGCGAAGCGGTGGGCAATCTATCAATGTTCACGGTTTTGATTTCCAGGCGATTTCTACCAGTGTGACCTCTTTGCAAATTCGTAGATGCGGCGGAGAGCTGTGTAGAGGGTGAGCGTGCTGAAGAGGAGAGCGAGTGAGAGGAAATGGCTCGGCAGAAGAGCCATCAGGGTGAAGAAGAGAAACGCCTCGAAACGCTCCATCAGTCCAGGACTGTAGTGGAAGCTTTTCGTGGAGTCGTTTGTAGAAAAAATTCCCACCACTAAGAAACTCGTGACACAGAGTAGGATGGAAGAGAGCATGAGTAGTGCTCCAAGTCCGCGAGTTTCAGGCTGGATCAGAAAGAGTCCCAGGACAAAGCTTGCTTCAACGAGTCTGTCGGAGAAAATATCAATGACCGCACCGATGTCAGATGTTTTTTTGTGGAGGCGTGCGACTTCTCCATCGAGGATATCAAAGAGGCCGGATGCCCATAGGAGAAGAATTGCGAGTAAGGGAGCGTACAGGAGGGTTGCAGAGGCGGCGAGACCTAGGGTGAGAGCGGCTAGGGTGAAGAGAAGGGGGAGTGTGGTGAAGGTAGACAACGTTCTTGCGAGGGGAGTGAAAAGGAGAGGGGAGAGGCGTTCACGGAAGAGGGGGTCGATCATTTTTTTTCTTTATCCATTTGTAGACGATCGGAATGAGTACGACGACAGCCAGAGCGCCGAGGGCGATCTGGAGGTCACGACTAAAGATATCGGACACCTCAATTTCTTTTCCACTCTCTAAGACAACGGCGAGGCTCTTTCCAAACTGAGTGAAGGCAATGACACCGGGCAGGATGCCCACAGCAGTCGTCCAGAAGAAGGTGAAAAAGCGTGCGCCTAAGAAGGCAGGTGCCAGGTTGCAGAGCCAAAAGGGGAAGGCGGGAACGAGGCGGATGAAGAGGAGGTAGCTCGCTGCATTTTCATGGAAGCCCTTCTCCATTTTCTTGAGAAAAGGTCCTGCTTTTTCTTTCAGAATGTCGGTGAGGGCATACTTCGCTGCAAAGAAAAGCGTCGACGCTCCGAGGGTTGCACCTGTGATGACATATAGAGCGGCATAGGGTTGGGGAAAGAGGTAACCACCCAGGAGGGAGAGCCAGATTCCAAAGGGGAGAGAGAGTGTAGTAGAAAGTAGGTAGGTCGCAATGAAAAGACAAGAGGCGGTGATGAAGTTTTCGTTCACATACTCTTTGAGTGTCATATGGTGTTCTTGAAGCTTCTCAAACGTCACCCAGTCGGCCGCTCCAAAAAAGTAGAGCAGAAGCGTTGCCGTCAAGATCAAGGCGAGGAAGATTTGGCGTTTCCAATTCATCGTTTAAAGAGGGGTAAGAGCGTTTGAGAGAGCCACTGGTCGGCCACTTTGCGGACAGCGAGACTGTAGGTGGGGTAGGGGTGGATGATTTGGCTGAGTTTTCTTAGAGGAATTTTCTCGACCATTGCGAGTTGGAGTTCCATGATCATCTCTCCGGCTCTTGCTCCAACGATCGTCGCACCAAGAATTTTCGAAGACCACTTCTTTGTCACAACTTTTACAAATCCATCTTCTCGACCTGCGGTAATGGCGCGGTCGAGTTCAGAAAAGTGATAGAGATAGCTTTTGACACTCCGTGTGCCGTACAGCTCAATGGCCTGTTTTTCAGTGAGTCCAGTGGCAGCGATTTCAGGGTCTGTGAAAGTCACGCGGGGGATCGCTTCTCGTGGTGTGCACTTTTTCCAAAGGAGGCGGGGAAGAAGGAGGTTTTGGAGAACCTGTCTTCCGTGATTTTCAGCAAGGTGCGTGAAGGGAGGAGCTCCCGTGCAGTCGCCGATGGCAAAAATGTGTTTTTGAGTGGTGCGCCCAAACTTGTCGACTTCCACTCCTCGTTTCGAAAACGTGACACCGGCACGCTCCAGATGGAGCCGATCCACTGACGGGCGGCGGCCTGCCGAGATGAGTAGGTGGCTAGCTTGTAAGACATGGTCAAGCCCTGTCTTTTTGTCTGTGACGGTGATGCGGATCTCGTCGCCAGCACGTTCGAGCGCGCGGGTTTCATGGCTGAGGAGCAGGTGGATGCCTTCTTTCGAAAAGCGCTCTTCGATGAGTTGTTGTGATTCGGGCTCTTCTTTGGCGAGGAGATGGGGACCGTGTTGGAGGATGGTGACCTCGGACCCAAGACGGCGGAAAGCCTGAGCAAGCTCGGAGCCGATTGGGCCGCCACCGAGAACGGCTAGGTGGCGCGGGAGCTGGTCGAGATCGAAAATCGTCTCGTTAGTGCAGTAGGGTACGGCATCCAGTCCAGGTAGGGAAGGAATGAAGGGATGGGAGCCCGTGGCGATGACAATCCGGTTTCCTTTCACACGAGTGGGGGTCTCCTTTGAGACCACTTCAAGAGTGTGGGAGTCGATAAAGTGGGCGGTTCCTTCCAGCGTGTCGACCCCTTTTGCTTGAAGGGCGGTGGGTTCCTCCTCTTCTCGAATCTGTTGGATGATCGAACGGACACGGGGAAGGACTTGCTCAGAGGAAAATTGCCCGACAGAGGCTTGAACGCCGAGGCGGGGGGCGTCGAGAAGGTTGTGAGCACTCTCCGCGCTAGCGATCGTGGCCTTACTCGGAATGCACCCGAAGTTTGTGCAGTCACCTCCCCAGGTGCCTTTGTCAATCAGAAGGACCTTTTTGCCTGCCTTTGCAAAGCCGATGGCCACGACGAGTCCACCAGCTCCAGCACCAATTACAATTAGGGGGTAATTCTGCATACCATACGTCATGCGCTTTATGACCCATTTTGTCAATGATGGAAATGTCTCGGCCATGCTAGACTTCAAACGACTTATGAGTAAGAAAGAAAGGACAGCGATTACCCCCACCCGCGAGGAAGATTACCCTGAGTGGTACCAGCAGGTGGTGAAACATTCAGGCCTTGCGGAAAATGCTCCTGTGCGTGGTGCGATGGTCATCAAACCGTGGGGTTTTACCCTTTGGGAGAACATCCAACGGCACCTTGATCAGGAGATCAAGAACCGCGGTTGTGCCAACGCCTACTTTCCTCTCTTTATCCCCTTAAGCTTTCTTGAGAAAGAGGCCCAGCATGTCGAGGGCTTTGCAAAAGAGTGTGCCGTCGTCACTCACCATCGTTTGGAGGAGAGTGAAGGAAAGCTTGTTCCTGCGGGAGAGTTAGAAGAGCCTCTCATTGTCCGCCCCACTTCTGAGACGATCATTGGCGATTGCTATAGTCGCTGGGTCGAGTCGTGGAGAGATTTACCGCTGCTTGTCAACCAATGGGCGAATGTGGTTCGTTGGGAGATGAGGCCTCGCATTTTCCTTCGTACAACAGAGTTTCTTTGGCAAGAAGGTCACACTGTCCATGCGACACAAGAAGAGGCGATGGAGAGAACCTTGCAGATGGTGGAGATGTACCGCCAAGTCTCTGAAGAGCTGCTTGCAGTTCCTGTGATTGTGGGTGAAAAGTCACCAGTAGAGCGTTTCCCTGGAGCTGTTAGCACCTATACGATCGAGGCGATGATGCAAGATCGAAAAGCGCTGCAGGGCGGAACCTCGCACTTCCTTGGTCAAAATTTTGCAAAATCATCCAACATCCGCTTCACCGACAAAGATGGTGAGTTGAAATACGCTTACACGACCTCTTGGGGAATCACGACGCGCCTCATCGGAAGCGTGATCATGGTCCACGGCGATGACAATGGGCTTCGACTCCCTCCCAAAGTCGCACCGTCACAGGTGGTGATCATTCCTTTTGTTCCTAAACCTGAGCTCGAAGAAGCGGTCTTTGCTTACGCTGAGAAGATCAAACAGGCCCTCGAGAAAGAGAATTACGATGGAGAGCCACTCCGCGTGATGATTGACAAACGCGATCTCAGAGGTGGAGAGAAGAGTTGGGAGTGGATCAAGAAGGGGGTACCGCTTCGGATTGAAGTCGGTCCGCGCGATCTCGAGTCAAACGGTGCCATGGTGGCTCGACGCGACCGCGAACCTAAAGAGAAAGAAAAGGTCGATGTTGAAGCGCTTCCCGCTTTTGCTTCGAAGACTCTTGAAGAAATCCACCAAGGTCTCTTCGAGCGCGCGAAAGCGTTCCAGAAAGAGCACCTTTACACGCACCTGAAAACTTTTGATGAGCTGAAGGAGTTCTTCACACCTAAGAACAAAAACAAACCTGAAGTGCACGGGGGATTTGTTCTTGCTAAGTGGTGTGGGGACGAAGAGACGGAAGCTCTACTTAAAGAACTCAGCGTGACGATCCGTTGCCTACCCATGGAGCAGAGTGGAACGACGGGCAAGTGTATCCTTACTGGCAAAGAGGCAACTCTCGATGCCATCTTCGCTAAAGCTTATTAACAGGTCATTTTATCTACAGAAGATGGCACTCGGTGGAAGGTTGAGTGCTTCGCGGTTGGTCTCGACTTTCTCTGGTGGGGAGTATTGGTCGAGACGCTTTTGAATGTCGTGATCGATCGAGCTGAGCAGCATTTCGACAAACTGCTTTTCGGCATCAGTGAAAGTCGCTTTCTTCTTTTTGAGGAAGGTTCGAACCTCTTCTTCGGTCATCCCCATGGATTCAAAGAGTTGGGCTTTTTCCCTTTGGTAGTTCTCCTCAAAGATCTCGAGCTCATTCTTGATCTTTTCGAAATTGTACTTTTCGTTTAACATAAACCCAATTTTAACAAAGATTTGTAAAGATTCAAATAAGATTGATGAAAAAGCTCCTTCTAATCCTCCTTCTTCCTTTCTGTGTCCCCTCAAGTGTCAATGCGCAGCTCTATCTCGATTTAAAGCCTTGTGAAAGCGATTTTAAACTCTTTGGTGATGGGGTAAAGATCGACAATCCGGAAGTGAGTTTCTATGGCCAAACGGCCAATCCCACTCGTCCGGGAGTCACCAATGATTGCGATATTGGAACAGGGGTTTTTGGAGCTCAGTGGGCAGCGGGGATGCCGATTCCGAAAGATCTCTGCTTCTTTGGTCAAACGTGTGTGGTCGTCGCTCACAACCGCTTTATCTTTGGTTCAGCTTGTGCAGATAAAGAGCTTGTCCGTAGTGGACAAACTCTGAATCTCTATGGAATTGACGGTAGTGGTTTTGGAGGGGTGATTCCTTTCAACCAACTGAGCCGTTTTAAAGCAGAACAGCTGCAAAACGACTTTAACCTGCTTTTTGCTCGTCCTTTTCTAATTGGAGGAGGATTCACCCTCTATCCAGCGATAGGGTATAGCGCCATTTTCCGCAGTCTCAAGATGAAAAATCAGCTCATCAATCTCGATACCCAGTTCGACAACGGGACTGTGCATGAGAACCTGATATCCTGGTATAACGGCGGAAAAATCGAGTTGGCTCTGGTGAAGAAGTTTCATGCGAACTGGTGTGCGGAGATCATTCCTTTTATTGCAGGATACCGATTGCATACCACACTCAACGGCACCCAAAATTTTGGGCAGAATGCAACGCCTTCAGTTTCATTAAGCACAGGGAAGCTGCAGGCCGCCTATTCAACGGGGGTGCGTTTTTCTGTTCAAAGCAGTTTCTGTGGGTTTTCCGTGGGTGGACAGATTTTTGGAGAGTTCTTGAGTCGCGTTCCTGGAATACTGAATCCACGAGACGATGATGACCTTCCCGCCCGAATCACGGATAAAAATGCCAACCTCTGGGGTGGCGGACTTTTTCTTGGCCGCTCTTATTAATTTAAGATCTATTTTCAATTAAAATTTTGAAAATCAATAGATGAGAAATAGAAATTATTTTAATTAGACTAATAAGAGTGAATCAATCCTTCCTTTAAGAGATCTTTACAGTTCCTTGTTATGATTAATCAAATATAAATTAGGTGTTTTATGGTTGAGCTCACTGAGTTAGATCCAGTTAGAAATTTACAGTCGAACCTCTTGTACAAGGGCGGAAAAGGCGTTCTTTTTGCAGGAGTAACGGTGGCAAGTGTCGTGATGACATCTCCACTGATGCTGATCTCAGGAGTGGCTCTTGGAGTTCTGTCGTTAACACAGCTTTTTACAGATCCTTCCAATCACCAGACGTTTGTGAGCTACTCATTTGCAAAGGTGAAAGTGTTGGGTCTCCTTGCGACGATTTCAGCGGTTGCACTGATTGTAATATCGGGCGTTCCTCTCACTGTTTCTCTCACAGCTCTCTTATCTGGACTGCTTTCAAGCTACACCTGTGCAGAACTCATGATGGAATGGCTTGTTGTCGCCTATTGGGCTCCCTCTACAGAGGAGATTGCGGAAAGGAAGGCGATGATCCAGAAGATGGATGTGTATGCCGACTATGAGAAGGCGGTCGATCAGCTTCTTTCAAGCAATGAGTCTGAAAGTGCAAAAGGCCTATCAAAGTTAAAAGAACTCAGCTCGGACGATTACCAAAAGAGACTCTTTGAAACTGCCCTTTTCTACGACTCGAGTTTTGAGTTAGAGAAGGGATTCAAGGTTTTACACTACCTAGCACATCAAGGGTATGTCCCGGCCTATCATCGGGTTGCAGCAGGATTTCTTGATGGACGAGGAGTTGAACGCGATCTGAAGAGCGCTTCGGATTGGGCAAAGAGAGGCTCAAGTGAGAAGGATGCTGACTGCCAGGCTTTGGAGGGGATTCTTGAAGAACTACCGGTTGTCGTAGAGAAAGCAGCAGCCCATGGGTCGAGTATTGCAATGCGTGAAATTGCGCTGAAAACGGAGTGCCGAAAAGAAAAAGTGAGGCTTTTATTGGAGGCTGGTAACTTGGGTGATAAAGATGCTTGGTTCGAACTCGCTCGGATGCATGAGATCGGCGATGGTGTGAAGAAGAGCCCTGTCCTTGCCTTTAACTGCTATAGAAAAGCAATGATCTATGGAAGTCGAAGAGCAGCGAAAAAAATCGTGGAATATTGTAGAGTAGGCCGAGGAACTAGGATCGATAAGGGTATGGCAGATGCCATTCAAGCCTCTATAGTTCGAACCAAAACATGCAACAGGGTGGCATGAATGGCAGATTTTTCAGCAATTGAACGACTCCACATCCACCGTGGCATCTATTGGGCAAAAAAAGATGCGACTGTAGCAAGCCTTGCTGCGGCTGCTCTCGTCCCAATTGTAGATTAGGTGGTCACTGCAGTCGCTCTCTCTGTTTTAGAGGTGACCAACCAATGGATACACTTTTGGGGATCCGGCTCTCTAAAAAGCCACCTATTCATCAAGCTGACCGTGGGAGTTCTTCTTGCAACCATCAGCGGTAGCGAGCTTTGACACTTTATGGGAAGGGGGCACGATCGAATACCGACCAGCTCAAACAGAAAAAGCCGAGCTCCACGATTTAGCCTGGAAGCTGTATAAAGGCTGTCAGTACAAAAGAGCTCTAGAACTCATTGAGCGGTTAGTGGCTGAAAACGATGTTCCAATTATGGAGCTCCTCGCTAACTGGTTGCTTTTGGGAACTCCCGCTTTAGAGCTAAATATAGTTCGCTGTGAGAAGCTTCGGGAGATGATTGATCAGATCAAATCTTCGTAGAAAGTGTAGTTGCCTTTCACAAAATATCTTGTTAGGCCCAGACTTGCCAGAGAAAGATCGACGAGGCCACGACGGAGGCTGCGGTCAGTAAGATTCCAAGATTGGTAAATTCAAGGAAAGAAACGGGGTGGTTGTGACGCTTGAGAAAGCCGACGGCCACGATGTTAGCAGAAGCACCAAAGGGAACAATATTTCCTCCTAGGCAAGCTCCGATCAACAGAGCAAACATCAACAGTTCAAGGTGCTGACCTTTAGAAATCGTTTGGACAACAGGAATCATTGCAAGAAGGTAGGGGACATTGTCGACAAAGGCAGAGATCAGGATAGAGAGAAGAAGGATCAAGACAAAGGTCTCAAGCAGGTGCTCCGTGGCGTAGCTGTCGATCGACTGTGCTAGCAGGTCGAGCCAACCGTCATTGATCAGGGCTTGTACGAGAATAAAGACGGACGCGAGAAAGATGGTTGTTCCCCAGTCCAGCTGAGTGAGCATGGTTTTTGTGGGGATCCACTTCGCATGGAGGGCAAACCAGACAATACCAAGGATCCCTATAGCCATGGCAGAGGTCCCAGCAAACCATCCAAAGTGAGGGTCCACCAGGCTTGCGATCGAGAGGACGATCACGAGGAGGCCTAAGAGATAGGAGGGGACAAGAGAGAGGGGTTTTTCTTGGGGAACCTGTGCGATGGGCTGAGTCTCCTTGCGAAGCAACCATCCGGCAACGAGAAGCCCTGCTAGCGCCCCTGCTTGGACAAAGAAGAAGATGCTGATCTTGCCTTTGTAAATGAAAAAGTCCAGAAAGCTCATGTTCATGTAGCTGGCGAGGATCATGCTCGGGGGGTCACCAATGAGGGTCGCTGTTCCTTGAATATTGGAAAAGATGGCAATGAAGATGAGAGGTTTCACCGGGTTGATGCCGACTCTCTCGCAGATTTTGTACGCGATCGGTCCGATCAGGAGGACGACGGCGACATTCTCTACAAAGATCGACAGGATCGAAGAGAGGAGACAGATACCAAGGACCGCTCCACGTGCTGTTGTGGTCCGGTCGACAACCCACTCGGCAAGCACGGCGGGCATTTTGGAGAGCATAAAGAGCTCTGCGAGGATGGCCGTGCCGAGGAAGAGAGTGATGATATTCCACTCCACAAAGGTGAAAAACTGGATGGGATTGATGGTGCGTGTTGCAACCAGTGCGACTGCAGAGACGAGCGCAATTTGAGGACGCTTTTGACTAAAGAAGATGAAAAGCGTGTAGCAGATGACGAAGATGATGAGGCTCATCATTGGAAGTGTGAGTTTTCCCGTATCGTTTCTGGGCTCACTGCTTCCTCATAGTCTAGGATGTTGTCTCTTGTTTTTCCCACAACAAAGAAGGCAAGCCGCTTATGGTTCTCTTTACCTAGCCATTCATAGCAAAGATCAACATAGTCTGCAAAACTCATCGCTTCGAGGGCGGCGATCTTCTTTTTATGCCATTCGAAGTCCCCCTGCAGCTCGAAAGCCTCATCCGTGAGGGCTTTACGCGCTTCTTTGAGGGAGTGGGGGGCTTTCTGGAGTTTAGAGAGTAGGGCTTTTTTAGCGCTGTCGAATTGGGCCTCCGCCTCTTCGGAGGTTTTGAGATTCTTTAGGTACGTCTCAAAGAAGAGTTCGATCCGGGCGAGCAGGTCGCGCGGAGAGTGGGTGTGGGATTCTAGAATAAAGAGGAGGAGTTGGGCGGCATTTTCAATCCGCTCAGAGGTGTTCCCGATCACATAGGCGGTCTGCTGCTGTGAACGCAGCTCTTCGAAGAAGGGGGTGGCAAGGAGTGTAGAGGTTAGCTCGCTGGCGACCTCTTGATTTGGGCTGGTTTTTCCGAGCTCGATGGCAAGTAAGAGGCCTGTACCTTGCGCTTGAGTGGGGCGCATCAAATAGAAGGGACCTGCACCCTCTTTCAAGGTGCCATACTCGCGTTCAAACTGATCTCTTTTGAGGTAGGGTTTTGGGTAGAAGGTCTCTTGAAAGACTTTCTGGAACTTGGGCGCCTCTTCTTTGCTCAGATTTCCAAAGAGCATCTCATCGAGTGCGGCTGTATTAAAGAGGTTTTTATGCCAGTCACTAAACTGTTCGTGGGAGAGACTCTTTATGACAGCGAGGCGCTCTTCTGGGGTATGGAAGGTCGAGAACACCGACTCGCGGAGGAGGCGGACTGCCTGGATGTATGGAGACTCTTGGTCTTTATTCTGGAGCTCTTGGCTGTAAGCGCTCTTTCCATTTTCAAAGAACTCTCCATTCTTAAAGGGGTCTTTCATCTGCTCGATGATCTGTTTAAAGAAGGGAATGAGTTGTCCGTGAAACCCTTCGATCGTCAGTGTGATTCCTGAGGAGGAGTACTTCATCTCATAGCTCAAGTCTGCAAGGGAAGCTTCGTACGCGGTAGAAGCGAAAGCTTGCTTGAAAAGGGTGACGAAAAGTTCACCAAGAGCTGCATTTTCTGCTGTTTCGTAGCTTAGGTAGGGGCTCTTAAAAACAAAGAAGAGAGAGGCTTTTGGGGTTTCGTAAATGCAGTCTTGAAGGAAGTAGCTTTCGCTTCCTTCCGGTGAGTCGAGTTTGACGGGGGTGAGAAGAAGGGGGTTTTCGTTGGTGATCTCACACTTGTAGTCCAGCTCCTTAGGGAGGAAGGGGTTCTTAGGAGGAAGATCGTATGGTGTTTCGGGGAGCGCTTCTGCCCAGGCAGCGATCTCTTTTTTTGGGATCGGGACTGTTGTGTAGCCGACCTTCATCCAACGCTCTTCTTGATTGGGCTTAACACCTGTTTCCGAGGAAGGAGCCATCAGGTCGACATGGACCGTTGTGGGTGTGAGTGTCTGGACAAGCTCATGCATGAGGTCTGGACGGAAGCTTTTGAGCAGTTTGCTATTCTCTGGAAAAGCGGAGATGTCGTACTGCCGGATGCTTTTGATGAGGTTGTAAGCCTCTTTATAGGCTGTAGTGCGCTGAGGATACTCCACTTTAAGCGTTGCGAGGGCTTGGTAGTCATCAAAGAGGTAGGCGGGGAAAGATTCACTTTTGAACTGGTTGATTGCTTCAAAGATTTTTCGGATGACGGTGTTGGGATTCTTAACGCCCTTTTCTGTGAGGTTCGCTTGGATGAAGAAGGCCATGTGCTTGCTGTCCCAGCGGTAGGCTCCGGAGCCCAGATCTAGAGCGAGTCCTTCGCTACGCAGGCGCTCGAGGAGGGTGCCTTCGGTTTCGTGTCCTAGGATGTAGGCAAAAAGATCCTCTGGACGGTCCTCTTTTTCTCTCGCAAACTTTTCTGGGAGGTGCCAGAAAAGGGTCAGCGTCCTTTTATTGGCAAGGGGCTCGATGTAGGTGAAGGTCTCTTGAAACTGGTCGGTCAGGAGAGGGACATCTGGGCTTGGGGGAGGTGGAGGTCCTTTCTGGAGTTTATCAAAAGCATCTTCTGCTAGCTCTAGAAGAGTTTCTTTATCGAGGGAAGAGACGAGAACCAAGGTCATTCGGTCGGGATAATAATTCTCTTCGAACCATTTTCTGAGCTCTTTTTCTTGGACATCAGAAAGGGTCTCTTTACTTCCGAAGTTAAAGCGGTGCCAAGGGTGCTCAGGATTGGCTCTTTCTTTGAAGGTCATGAACTGACGGACTTCATCTTTGTTCAGGTTGCCTTGGAACTCTTGGTTGATGGCTTCAATCTCACGTGAGGCACTCTTCGTACTCAGGAGTGGCTCTGTGAAAAACTCAGCAAAATGGGCGAACGCTTTTTCAAAGGCGTCGTTGTCCACAGCAAAGATGTAGGAGGTGTAGAGATCTTCTGTGAAGGCGTTCGTCTCGCCGCCATGCTGCTTGATCATCTGAGAAAAAGAGGCCTCATCGGGATGCGATTTGGTTCCCATGAAGAGCATGTGCTCTAGGAAGTGGGCGAGTCCTGGGTGCTCTTCGGGCTCGTTCCAGCTTCCTGCCCGGACGGTGAGTGCAGCGCTCGACTTCCTTGCCGACGGGTCTGAAATGATGTAGACCGTCATTCCGTTTTCAAGTCGCGCTTTGAGGGTATCTCGATCCTTAAAGTCTCCTGCAAGGATTTTGACTTTGGATTGGTCGGGGAGGATTTGTGTAGAGAAGAGAGGGGTTAGAACGAGAAGGAGAAAGGGGAGGATTTTTTTCATGGTAACTTCTGGTAAAGTTTTGTGACTTGTTTCCAAATTTCATCGGCGCGGATTTTTCGGCGTTCTTTTTTGTCGGGATGGTCGAGTCCAGGGAAGCTTTGCATCTCAATGTTCTCCCCAAAGGAGAGGTGGACTGCTGCACGGCTTGCGGAGCGTTTTTCTCCGAGCTCTTTAATGAGGCTGCTTGGAGGGGGGAGAATGTCAAAGGTTTTGAGGGCGAGGGGGTAGAAGTGTGTTTTTCTCGCAGATCTTTCGCCGGTGAGGTAGAGCATTTCGACACTGGAGGCGTCAAAGGGAGCAGGCTCCAGGTGACCCTTATCATCGACCCGGTCTCTTCCTCCGGACGGAGCGACGTAGATGCACTTTCCGCCTTCAGAGAGGAGTTCTGCCATCCGCTTCATGGTGCGGTGGTTGTGAGCGAGCTTCTCTGCTTTCTTCTCAGGTGGGTTTTCAATGTGCTTTTTAGAGTAGATACAGAGGAGATTGCGCCCCATGCTAAAAGGGATGGCCATCGGGTCAGTGGTCACACGGCTTCCGGCGACAAAAATCATCTCTGACCCTAGGTGAGGAGCGGTCTTCTCTAGCATGAGGTGGATGATTTGAGGGTCGGGCTCGGTCTGGTGATTGGCGAGAAGGATGACATTTTCCCCCGCAGAGGTCGCTTTAACGATCTCCTCGAGGTTCTTTTCCCCTTGCAGGGTTGACTCTTGAAAAATCAGAAGAGGGCGCATGAATTCAAGGCCGAATTTTTCGTAATCAAAGGGGGCTGTGATCTTGGAGTGGTAGGGAGAAAATTGATAGGGGGATTCAATGTTCTCTGCAATGAGGGTGAGATAGGAATTAAAGAGGTTATCTACCTCTTCAGAGGGGATCTTTTCGATGGCAGCGGACCGAAAAATTTCGATACACTCATCTAGGATGGCGATGAAGCGCTCCGGGATTTTTTGGGCATCTTTTAACTGTTGCAGTCTATCGTGAGGGTTCATCACACTTCAATGAGTTCGTTGCTGACTGTGGAGATCAATTGAAAGTCATTTAAATGCAGATCGCTCGAAGTTTCCCATTCGAGACGAGCATTCATCTCCTCAGCTAGAGAATCTAGGAAGTTCTTTTCACCCTTTTTGATGTGGTCCATCAGGTGAGGGTGGACGACCACTTTGAGCCCAAATTGTTGGTGGTACTGAATCGCTTTTTTGAGTGATCTTTCGAGTTGGATCGCCATGCTGTCTAGGCTTTTAATGACTCCCTGACCAGAACAGTAGGGGCAGTCGGTGTAAAGAAGCTGGGTGATTGAGCCGCGGCTTCGTTGACGTGTCATTTCAACCAGTCCAAAATCACTCATTCCAAGAACACGGCACTTGGCGGAGTCATCTTTGAGACACTCCTTGAGCTTCTCTAAAACGCGGCGTTGGCTTTTCCGTAAACGCATATCGATGAAGTCGAGGACGATCAGACCTCCGACATTGCGTAGCCGGAGCTGTCTGGCGACCTCTTCAGCTGCTTCGAGGTTGATACGGACGAGAGACTCTTCGACATCAGACTCAGAGATACTGCTTCTTCCCGAGTTGACATCAACGGTGTACATCGCTTCGGTTCTTTCGAAGAAGATATACCCACCGTGCGGAAGCCAAATCTTCTTGCGCAGTGTCTTTTCAATCTCTCGCTCCACATTGAATCGTTCAAACATAGGAATTTTATCGCGGTAGAGTTCGATACGGAGGTTGTGTTCTGAAGCGTAGCGGTTTTGGAGCTGCTTACAGGCCTGAAACGTATCGTAGTCGTCCACGAGGATCCGGTCGTAGCGCTTGTCAATGGCAGCAAGGAGGGAGCGCTTGATGAGATCGGACTCTTCAAAAAGGAGTTTCGGTTCAGAGGAGTCGGTAAAGCTCGCTTTAATTTTTTCCCAGCTGGCAAGAAGGTCTTCGGCTTCGTCCACCAGCATCTCTTCTGTCGCCATCCGGCTAGCGGTTCGACAGATGAGGCCCATGTTGTTGGGCATCTCGAAGGAGCGGATGAGCTTTTTGAGGCGCTCTCGCGCCATGCGGTCCTCGATCTTTCTAGAAACCCCTCGATGGGTCGAGTTGGGGAGAAGGACAAGGTAGCGTCCTGCAATAGAGATGTTCGAGGTCAGGCGGGCTCCTTTAGTCCCGATCGGCTCTTTGACAACCTGAACGAGAACGGTCTGTCCCTTTTTCATCAGCTCATCGATGTTGGCATCCTTACCAGGCTCATCCTTGACCTTTTGAATGTCATAGTCGAGCTCGAAGTCGAGGTCAAAAAGCTCAGCGAATTTTTTAGTGTTCTCGATGATGTCTGAGATGTGGATAAAGCCATTTTCTCCTTCGCCAATATCGATGAAGGCGGACTGGATGTTGTGGAGAATGTTGGTGACCTTTCCTAAGTAAATATTTCCTGTAATGCGGCGCTTATTTTTCCTTTCTAGGACGAGATCAAAGAGTTGACCATTTTTTAGGTGGGCCGCGCGGATTTCACGAGATTCGATATTCAGTAGCAATTCTTTCATATACACATATTCCTCATTAACAAGGGGATTATACACTCAAACAGGATTTTGTGGTTTAAATAAAAGAGACTTTTTAGCTACAATTTTACAGTCGTTTATGGAAACGGATGCTTTTCAAATTTATCTAGACCGCCTTTCGCTAGGAAAGGAGCAGAAGCTAGACGCTTATTTAGAGCCTAGCGACTTGATTGAGGGAGATGAAAATCTTCTTTTTAAAGCACCCGTTCACCTAAATGGAAGAGCTTATCTCGCTGAAGATGAGCTAATTATGCAGCTTGATATCGAGGCGACCGCATGGATGCCTTGTGCTGTTTGTAACGAGTTTACCCCGTTCAAGTTAAATCTTGAACAACACTATCTCACGCAGGATCTCAATGAGATCCAAGGGGCTATTTTCGATTTTCGAGAATTAGTCCGTGAAGAGATCCTAGTGAACCTTCCACACCTGGTCGAATGCCAGGGAAACTGCCCTAAAAGGAAGGAGCTAGGCAACTATTTAAAAAAAGAATCGTCTGAAGAGGGGACCTATAACCCTTTTGAAGGCCTAAGCTAACGGAGTAATAACCATGGCAGTTCCTCGTAATCGAACTTCAAACGCTCGAAAGAATGCGAAGCGCTCGCACCACGCTAAGAGCACCAAGCAGTTTAACCGCTGCTCAAACTGCGGCGCAGCCAAAATTCCTCATGTGATCTGCCCTGAGTGTGGATTTTATGCAGGTAGGAATGTCTACGCCTCTGCTGAATCTGCAGAGTAGAGACTCAAAATGAATCGAGCTTCGGGGTTCTTATTCGAAGCTCACTCTTTCTTCTTTTTCTTTGGAGCTTTTCTCGTCGTCTTTTTGACAGGTTTTTCGTCCTCTTCTCCATTGAGAATCAGAGGAGGACTCTCTTCTAGCGGCTCATCTTCATCGAGCCATTTTCCTGAAAGCTTTCTGAGCTCAACCAGTTTCTGATTGAGGCTGTTGAGAACCGTTTCTGTTTCGGTCATCTGGTGCGCCTTACGGCTGGCAATGAGATCCTGCTCTGTTTCAAATTTTGAAGAGAAGGAAGCAGCTCCGACCTGAGAGAGATCGGGAGTGAAGAGGAAGGCGCGTAGCCCCGTTGGAACTGTCGTGAAGATGTCGACGGAGATTTGCGGCTCAATCTCGGTTTTTTGTGCCTGCTTAGGAGGGCGTCCACGTTTTGGACGAGGGTTCAGAGCTTCGTTAGAGTAGTAGCTCTTCGCCTTCGTTTGCAAGATTTTGCGAGCGTTCTGGACATCTTTCGGAACTTTCTCATCAAAGAGGTGTGTCTTCAGCTTTTCAATGAGGTGGACACCTACATCGAGGTCCTCTTCAAAGACGAAGTGGAGCTTGAGGCTTCTGAGCCACTCAATGATCCGCACTCGAGACTTCTCTTGATAATACTGCTGCCATTTATCCAATTCGTTCGGCTGGTCGTAGAGGAATTCCAAAAAGTTTTCACGTGACTCTTTCGCTTGAATGATGTCCATCAACTTTTCTTTTGTGTCGATGTCATACACCTTTTCATGAATGAAACCTTCCATGATCTTTTTTGACTCGTAATTGGAGAGCTTAGGGAAGATGACGTAGCGTTCGTTATTGGCCGTGAGCTCTTTTTCGAGCTTATTGATGGACTCCTCAGGCTGGTCGAGGTCGTGAAAGAAGATGAATCCCTCTTGACGGTCGAGGTAGAAATCTCTTTCGTCATCCGATTTTGCGAAGGCCTCCATGAGCCTTTGGCATCGTAAGATCAGGGGATTTTGTGCTGTAAGTAGTTTCTTTTTAGCCATGTGAGTCCTATTTTCCTTGGAAAGCGGTCATCATAGCCTAATGGCTCAACACTTTCAACCCATAGGTAACTTTTTTGCGGGGCCGGTCATGGTGACCCGTTTGAAAGAAGGGGGGGCAGGCTCGAAGTGGATCGTGAGCTGTTCGCCTAAGCGCGTCCGAACGGAGAGAGGGCTCTCCATGTGATGAACCAGGTGGGCAGCCAATGCCGCCGCAGTCGCGCCTGTACCACAAGCAGAGGTCTCACCCTCGACTCCCCTTTCGTAGGTAGCAAATCGGAGCTCGTTTTCTGAGACGATTTCCACGAAGGTGACGTTGGTCCCTGCGGGGCCAAAGTAGGGGTGGTGACGGAAGAGAGGGCCCAGTTGCTCAACGTCAACGGCATCAAGAGAGGTAGTGAAGAGAACAGCGTGGGGGATACCGGTGTCTAAAAAGTGGAGAGTTTCTCCCTCAAGGGGGATGTGAAGAGAGTGGATTTTGGGCTTTCCCATATCGACCTGGATTTCCTCTCCCACAAAACTGGTACGGAGAAAGTCATGCATCGTCTCAATCGTGTAGCCCTTTTTTCCAAAACCGAGATCGACCATGAACTTCAACAAACAGCGGATCCCGTTTCCGCACATCTCTGCTTCGGATCCATCGCAGTTGTAGATGCGCATCTTGACATCAGCACGGTGGGAGCGTTCCAGCAAGATGAGTCCATCGCAGTTGTTTTCACTGGAGAGGGCTTGGATCTCAGTCGGCTCTCGAGAAAATCCTTCCGAGCGGTTGTCAACAAGGACGAAAGTGTTGCCACATCCGGAATAGATGGAGAAAGGTAGTGTTTTTTGCGCGCTACAGGTCATTGAAGTTGGTGACCACTTTGTCGATGAGTCCAAAGTCCTTTGCCTCTTCGGCATTCATCCAAGTATCTCGGTCGATTGCACGGTCGATCTCTTCGTAGGTGCGACCGGTAGCGTCCATGTACTTCTGGATGAGGGTGTCACGGGTTTTAACCATCTCTTTTGCTTGGATTTCGAGGTCGGTGGCTTGCCCTTGGATCACTCCAGAAAGACGCGGTTGGTGGATCATGATCCGTGCGTTCTCAGTGGCAAAACGCTTTCCTTTGCCGGCTAAGAGGGAGAGGACGGATCCCATTGACGCAGCAAGGCCAGTGACAAGTGTGTAGACAGGGGAGCTGATCATTTTGGCTTGGTCCCAGATTGCAAATCCCGAATCAACGGCTCCACCTGGGCTGTTGATCACGAGCAGGATCGGTTTGCCTGGTTCGCTGAGTTCTAGAAACCAGAGCTTGCGGATGACATCGTTAGCGGTATCTTGGTCCACTGCATCAGAGAGAAAGATCCTTCGGGCTTTTAAGAGCTCGGTGTCAATTTTGTCTTGGAGGCGTTCATTGTTCGCTTGCTTTTGTTCTTCAGCCATTTTTTTCTCCTAAAGATGAATTTCTGGGTAGAGTGGAAATCTCTGTAATAGGTTCGTCATTTGTTCTTTGGCCCATACTAATACATTCTCGTCTGTCTCGCAATCGGCTTTGCTCATTTTTCCAGTTTTTTCTGAAATCACCGGCTTGGTGTGGGTCAAGGTCTTCACGATCGCTTCTGCGATCTCTTCCATCTCCGGCTCCTTCATTCCGAGCGTTGTTGCAGCCGGAGTGCCTATCCGGATGCCCGAAGTGAACCAAGCACCATTCGGATCGAAGGGGATGCTGTTGCGGTTGACGGTCATTTGTGCAGCGCGTAAGGCGTTCTCCGCTTGTTTCCCTGTAAGCCCAAAGCTGCGCACATCGATGACCAAGAGGTGGTTATCACTCCCACCCGTCAGAGGGGTGGCTCCTCGGCGGATGAGTGCTTCGGAAAGGGCACTCGCGTTTTTTTGAACCTGCTGAGCATACGCGGCAAATTCAGGCTGGAGCGCCTCCTGGAAGGCGACTGTTTTTGCAGCAATGCAGTTGGGTAATGGACCGCCAATGACGAGCGGACAGCCTCGGCTGATGAACTCTTCCCACTCTTTCTTGGCTAGGATAAGGCCTCCTCTGGGCCCTCGAAGGGTTTTATGAGTCGTGGTGGTGATCACATCGGCGTAAGGAACGGGGTTGTACTCACCGGTGAAAACACCTCCGGCAACCAGTCCAGAAAAATGGGCCATGTCGACCATCAATGTGGCTCCGACCTCATCTGCGAGCTCTCTCATTTTGGCAAAGTTGATCTTTCTTGGGTAAGAGGAGTATCCAGCAAGGAGGATGTCAGGCTGCACCTCCTGGACACGCTCACGCAGGGCATCCATATCCAGAAGGCCGCTGTCAGGGTCCACTTGGTAGCTGAAAGCGCGCATCATTTTTGAGGAGATATTGAGTCGGAAGCCGTGGGTCAGGTGTCCCCCAGAGTTGAGAGACATCCCTAACATCTTCTGCTGATGCATCCGATGTCTGAGCTCTTCGTACTCCTCTTCGGTCAGGTCGTTGACGGTTTTCTTTCCTTTTTCTTCGAGAAAGGGGACTTGAACACGCTTCAATAGAATTGCCCAAAACGCGATGATATTCGCATCTGCTCCGCTGTGGGGTTGGAGGTAGGCATACTCTGCTCCAAAAAGCTCGCAAGCCAGCTCTGCACCGCGGTTTTCTATAAAATCCACATTGTCGCAACCTGCATAGAAGCGGTGGAAGGGGTAGCCCTCTGAGTACTTGTCGGTGAGGAGGTTACCCATCGCTTGCTGTACAGCTAGGGAGGAGAAGTTTTCAGAGGCGATGAGCTTGAGGTGGCTTTGCTGGTCTTTGAGCTCCTGGAGGATGGCTTCTGCGACCTCAGGAGAGGTTTGCTGAACACTTTCTAGTCCTGCTAAGAACGCTAGGGCAGAGGGATTGACCTCCTCTGTGGTGTGATTTTCTAAGTATTTCTTTACAAAAGACATAGACAGATTCCTTTGGAGGGGTTCATCTCAGTTATCGACTCCGGTGAATCTAACAAATCTCTCATTGAAATGCTAGTGAAGTAATGTGATTCTTCACCTCTTTTTCTCTTGAGATCTATCACGTTCCACAGTTATAATGATTCATTCGTTAACTCATTTTTTAAAAAGGACTCCAATGTTTGCTGCTTTAAAGCCAATTCTCGAAATTCAAGAACTTGATATGCAGATGATCCGCTTAATGCTTCTCAAGAAAGAGAGACAGAAAGAGCTTCGTAAAATTTCCCATATTCGTTCGGATTTAGCGAATCAAGTGAGTGTGAAAGAAGCTCAAGTTCTTGAGACAAAGAAAGAGATCAAGCTTCTGGAACTCGAGATTGAAGAGGTTAAAGAGAAGTTAGAGAAGCTGGAGACTCAGCAAAACAACATCAAGAAAGTCGATGAATTCAACGCTCTGACTCAGGAGATTTCAACCTTCGAAAAGCAGCGCCATGGAAAGAGCCTAGCCCTTTCGGACCTCTTCGATAAACTAGCTCTTGAAGAGGAGCTACTACAAGGGGTGAAAGAGAGCCTCGAGCAATCTACTGAGAGCAGCAAAGAGCTCGAACAAGAGATCCTCGAAAGCATCGAGCAGATCAATAATGAAGGACAAACGATCAAGGTAGAAAGAGATGCTATGGCTGAAAAGGCTGACAGCGATACCCTCTACATCTACGAACGTCTTCTGAAAAACAAAAAAGACCGTGTGGTTGTACCGATTGAAAACCGCGCTTGTAGCGGTTGTCATATTACCGTCACTGCTCAAGATGAGAACCTCGTCCGCAAAGGAGAGAGGATCATCTTCTGTGAACACTGCTCAAGAATCCACTACTGGCCTGAGAGTGTTCAAGAAGAGCAAGAAGTGACAACGACACGTCGTCGCCGTCGTACAAAAGTTTCTTAACCTTTTGCCGGGAAGGCAGGCAACCGCTGTCCTAGGACAGAGGAAAGTCTGGACTTCACAGGAAGGGATACCAGCGAAAGGCTGGGGGCTGTAAAGCTACGGAAAGTGTAACAGAAAGTAGGTCTTCCTAGACTGAAACGCTAGACTATTGAGATCTAGCCCCTCACCAGAGATGGTGGGGCGCGACAAACCCTATCCGAAGCAAGGCATCTTCTCTCACATCCTGTGCTTCCGCAGGAGAGAAGAGACAAGCCGCTTGAGGGGTGTGGCGACACACCTCCTAGATGAATGGTTGCTCAACGACAGAATCCGGCTTATCGCTTTCCCGGCTCTTTTGAGGATCGTTTGGAGGAAGAACTCTTTCCATCTTTTCCATCTTTTCGATCTTTTCACCCAATAAAGGGAATCGTGAAAGCCCCCTACTGTCATGCAGTATGTGGGCTTTCACGATTCCCTTTCTTGACCAAAAATTTCTGAAAATCTGAACAAAGTTCTTCCTCCAAACGATCCTCTATTCATTTTTCTGATAAATAGGTTCTTTTTTTGACGGCCCTCTTTTAAGAGGAGAGTTGGGTGCGGATGGTTGCGGCTGCGATGCCAAACGCGTTTGCAACGTTGAGAGAGTTTTTCTTTCCGAAAAGGGGGATGCTGGTGATGTGGTCAGCAGCATCGAGGAGTTCTTCCGAGACGCCATGCTCTTCGTTCCCCAGAACAAGAGTGAAACTGTTTGGAAAGGTAAACTCGTGGAGGGGAACGGCGTCTTCAGCCGTCTCTAAAAGGATGATCGGGCGTTTAAGGTGGTCGATGGAGTTCCAATCTTGACCCTCGACCCACTGGTGTGCATGCATACTGGTATTTTGGACTTGGGGGTTTTGAAGTGTGGGTGTCGTTCCCCGAAAGATCAGTTTTCCAAGGGAGAAGGCCTCTACAGTGCGGACGATGCTTCCCACATTATGGCTAGAGCGGAGGTTGTCGAGAACGATGTCGATGTCAAGTTTAGGAGCAGCGGTCGACTTGTCTCCTTTTAGGATGACAAGGTTGCTCTCTTTACGCTCCTTTCCCTGTTTTCGTAAATGCTTGTGGAGCTCATTTGAAAGGAGTTCAATAGAGGGGGAGTCTGGAAGGGGAGTGCCTCGGTTTTTTTGTAGTTCCAGGTAGTGCTCCAGTTCTTTGGGGTTGCCGCTTTTGAGCGCCGACGTCAAGATCTTTGCAAGCAGGCGCTCTTGCTGGAGTGGCGAAAGGGAGAGGAACTTAGACATGTGCCTTTTTTTCTAGGAACTCGCTATAGGTTCCTTCGAAAAACTCGATTCCATTTGGAGTGAAGGCAATAATTTTCTTTGCGACTGTCTCGATAAGGTCGCGGTCGTGGGTGACGAGAATGACCGTTTCCTTATATTCATTGAGTCCCCACCCGAGGGCTGAGACCGCCTCGAGGTCGAGGTGGTTGTTGGGCTCATCGAGGATCAAGAGGTTGTGATCGAGGAGCATCATTTCAGCGAGGAGGAGTCGGGCTGTTTCTCCTCCAGATAGGGTAGCGACCTTTTTGAAAGCATCGTCGCCTGAGAAGAGGAGTTTTCCCATCACGCCGCGCACATCCTGGTCGTAAGCATTCGGTTGGTGGGCTTTCAGCCAATCGAAAGAGGTCAAATCGGTGTTTTTGTCGATGACGTCGTGGTGGTCTTGTGGGAAGTAAGCAAGCTTTGCTTCGTGGCCAAACTCAACAGTCCCTTGATCTGGAGCGAGGTGGTTCGCAAGCATTTTGACAAGAGTCGATTTTCCAAGGCCGTTGGCTCCGATCACACCAATCTTATCTCCACGTTGGATTTCGAAAGAGAAGTTTTGGATGACGTTGTCGGCGTCATAGGCTTTATAGAGTCTTTCCGCTTTGAGAAGAATCTTTCCGGGGGGCTTTTCGTGGGGGATAAAGCGGATGTAGGGACGTTGAATGTTGGAGGCTTTCAACTCTTGAGGCTGGAGCTTTGCCATTTCTTTCTTTCTGGATTGGACTTGGCTGGCTCTAGAACCTGCACCAAAGCGGGCAATGAATTCTCTGAGCTGTGCAATCTTCTTCTCTTTGGACTTTGCCTCGCGTGAAGCTTGGTCGCGGACAGCTGTTTTCTGAACCACCATCTCGTCGTAATTGCCAGGGTAGATAATGATGGTATCGTAATCGATATCTGCAATGTGTGTGGTGACGGCGTTGAGGAAGTGGCGGTCGTGACTGATCACGATGAGCGTGCCTTTATAATTGTGAAGGAACTCCTCTAACCAGCCAATCGATTCTAGGTCGAGGTGGTTGGTCGGCTCGTCGAGGAGAAGGGCATCGGGTTCACCGAATAGGGCTTGGCAGAGAAGGACGCGGAACTGTAGGTCACTGGGAATGGCTCCCATTTTCTCTTCGTAGTGCTCTTCAGGAATGCCCATTCCATGGAGAAGGAGCTCAGCGTTGGATTCAGCGCTGTAGCCATCTTCATGAGCGATCACCTCTTCAATCTCTCCAAGACGCATGCCCACTTCATCCGTCATCTCCTCTTCATAGAGGCGATCACGTTCAGTCATCGCGTCCCAAAGCTTGCTGTTACCCATGATCACTGTGTCCATGACCGTGCAGTCTCTAAACTGCTCGATGTTCTGACTCAGGATTCCCACTCTGTCGGGGAGTGAGACGGTTCCAGAAGAGGCCGGTTCGAAGCCCATCATGATTTTGAGAAGGGTGGACTTTCCTGCTCCATTCGGGCCAGTCAAACCGTAACGGTTTCCAGGGTTGAAGGCGATGGTGACATCGTCAAAAAGAACTTTTGTTCCAAAAGATTTGGAGATTTTATCGAGAGCAATGCTTTTCATATCAGAAGTTTAGCACAGAAAGAAGAAAACAATCAATGACCCTAACTAGTACTCGGAAAGCCGCAACGTCTCTCCTGGAACTACCTCGAGAGCTTTGGCGGTCTCGGCTGTGATGATGGCGCAGTTTTTCTCCACTTGGCAGTTGCAGATGGTGGTGCGGTGGTCTGCGCTGGTGGTTGAGGCCATCCACTGTTGACGGGCGACAATCCTTGGCTGAATCGCATCGACCTTGACGACTCTGCTGTTTTGGATGAGGTGGATATCTTCTTTTTTAGCGATGAGTATGGGTCCGCCATCAAATAGATCCACCATTCCCGAATCGACAAAGCCATTTTTCATTAACAGGTGAGCTGCAGCACGCGTATTGGGGTGGGTTCGAGCAACGACCTCTTGTGCTTTTTTGGGGAGGAGGTTGACATAGATAGGATAGTCGGGGACGACGTTGTAATGGAATTCGGGTGTTTCAGCATCTTTTTCGATGGCGTCTTGAAAACTCCTTTTGCAAAAGTGACTTCCAACGGCATCCCAGAAAGGGCTAGAGAGATCCTTTCGTATCACACCGCGCATCACAGCGATGACGGAGGGAGAAAACGAACGAGGAAAGTCAGCGATGAGGTGAAATCGACAAAAGGAGAGGATTCTTCCAAAACCGGTCTTTCTCGCAAGCGGGTGAAGGTAAAGTCCGGCGAGTTTAGAGGGACCCCCTTTGAGCTTTGTGGGCTTGAGGAGGGTGACTTGGGTAGGATTTAGATGCGCCTCTTTTTTTTGAAATGGTTCGTGAACGATTTGATAGAAGTAGTGATCGATATTGACACCGCTTTTACTAATGATTTGGCTGCTTCCGAGGATTTCGCCTGTCTCTAAGTCCTCAAGGACAAATAGAAAAATTTCAGGAGTGATCTTTTTTTTGCCGATCTCCTCAAAGGCTGCGATCGAGCGTGCAATTTTGACTTTGAGGTGCGCTTTCTTTTTTGAGAGGCTCGTCACGCCGAGGGACATCGTACTAGCTAAGTCAGTGAGTCCCTGAAGATCTCGTTTTTGGACTGGACGGATGATTTTCATAAGACTTCCAAGCTTTTTTCAACGATGTCCATCGCCTGATCAATTTCTTCGTCTGTAACGGAGAGTAGAGGAACTAAAAAACGGATACGGGTGGGATGGCTTCCAGCACTAAACGCAAGCAAACCGTGATCGAAGAGATGGTGTAGGAACTTGAGTGCCTGTTTTCCGTCTCCCTCATCAATCTGAAAGGCGATCATTGCCCCCACTCCAAAGAGACCATGGAGGCGTCCAGGGTGTTTTTTTTGTATCCGCTCTAAGTTTTTTTGAAACCGGTCGTTGATTTGTTGATTGCGCCCATTTGGACCGTAGAAGCCCCCTTCCGTGATTTGCTTTAGTACGAAAATTGCAGAGCGGATTGCAGAGGTTGATGAAGTAAAGGTTTGGCTGAGAAGTCCAGCTCCCGGAATCATCTCTTTTCTGTAGAGAGTCGCGCAGATTTGAGAGAGCTTCCCGATGGAGACGACATCAACGTACTCTTCAAGGCCGAAATGCTGGAAAGCGAAAAGCTGCTGGGTTCTTCCGAAGGTTTGGACTTCATCGACATGAATGTGGATATCGTGCTCTTTGAGTACTTTCATTAACTCGACATAAAATTCACGCTGACCCACCTTGAATCCACCTTCTCCTTGAATCAACTCAAAACTCATTGCTGCATGGGAGTTGGGGTAACGAGCAAGGATTTTTTTGAGTGCAGAGAGGGCCTCTCTCGTACTCTCTTCGGGACGTTCAGAGTCAAAGAATGGAATATAATCGGTATCGATGCTTTTCGGTAGACCTTTTCTATACTGAGGTCTGTCGGAAGAGGCGGATAGGGCGATGGTTCGCCCCATAAAATTATTATCAAAAGCCAAAAGCCTTGAACGAGGGGATTGCTTTTGGAAGAGGATCTTGAGCGCATTTTCATTTGCCATCGCTCCTGAGGTGCTGAGGAAACAGATGTCGAGCCCAGAATGGCGCGTGAGAAGTTCAGACAGTTCGACTGTTTCGATGTTTTGTTGCAGGTTTCCTTGCATCACGACGTCCGAATAGCTCGACTCAATCATGGTTGGGAGGAGTTCGAGGTTGCTGTGACCGAAACAGTGCACGCCGATACCGGTGATAAAGTCGAGCTTGACGGATCCATCGATGAGCTCCACTAAAGAGCCTTTTCCGATTCCGCTGCCCAGGTAGCGATAGAAGAGGTTGCCGCCACGCAGCTGAGAGAGTCTTTTGAAGTCGTCTTCTGAAGGCGTCAGTGCTTCTACAGGGGGTAGGGGACCGTCCAGCTTATTCTGATGCTCATGGACCGCTTCGACAATGAGGCGTTTTGCCTCTTGGATCCGTGGGTCCTCATTGAGTTCATCTGCAATGAGTCGTTTTTTCATTGTTGACTCCTACTCAAAAAATCTAGAATTAAGCTTTTTGTGAGGTCTGCTCTCTCTGCAAGACTAGCAATCTCCATGTACTCTTTTGTTGTGTGGAGGTGTCCACCTACCACTCCCAAGGTGTCGAGGGTAGGAAGTCCGACTGCTTCAAGGGTGTTTGCGTCGGAAACGCCACCTGAGGAGGTGAGCTCTAAGGGGATGTTCTTATCATGGGCAAGCTCTTTTAAACGGCTGTAAAGTGTGCGAGTTTCCCTATTGGCGGGTTTAGGGGGGCGGATATTGAGCAGCTCTAAAGTCAGCTCAACCCCCTCTTCTTTTTCAAGATCGTTGATGAGATTTTTGATTTGTTGGTCAATGTTTTCAAATAATTCCGGATCAAAGGAGCGGACATTGAATTTCAGTTCACCTTGGTCTGGAACGGCGTTGAGCACTTCACCGGAGTGTAGTGTGCCGACGTGCACGTTGAGTGCATCGGTTGAGAGCGAGTGCAGGCGTTCTGTAAGACGAGCTAGGGTGAGTAAAGCGCTTTTGCCTCCTTTCGGATCACGGCCTACATGAGCTGTTTCACCTTTAGCCGTGATCAGGAAGTTCTTTGACCCTCCACGCTCCATCACTACAGACCCATCTGGAAGGGCGGGTTCAAAAACAAGCCCCAAGGTAAACTGCGTCGCAATCTTTTCAAGATAGGCCCGAGACGAAGGAGATCCGATTTCTTCGTCAGGAACGATGACAATTTCCCAGCCCATTTTCTGGAAAGATGCGTCTTTTTCCAGCTCTAGCAGCGTGTGAAGGAGGACGATCAATCCTCCCTTCATGTCAGCAACGCCTGGGCCATAGAGTTTTCCGTTTTTTGCTTCGCATGTTTGGAAAGGGCTCTCTTCGGTAAAGACCGTGTCTGCATGCCCTACGAAAAGAAGCTGAGTGGAGAGCTTCTCTCTCTTCTTCAAAGTGAGAAGTGGCGGAAGGTGTAGGCCTTCAGGGGTGGGAGGAAGATCAACCCACTGCGTTGTTGCACCGAGTGGATCAGCAAACTCCACAAATTTTTGCATGCAAGCTTGCACTCCGCTTCGATTTTTGACATGCGAGTTGATGTTTGCAAGTTGGATCAATTGCTCACACATTTCTGCTATAGGATAAGGCCCCATACTCCGGATGATAGTCAAAGGGGAGGATTTGACCAGAGAGAAAAATTAACCTTCTGAATTTCAAAATGTTCAGTTTGTTGAACGGATTCCAGTCACTCACGATGAACAAGTTAAGATTGTCTTTTTTTTGAGGAGAGTCTGCTTAACTACCTTACCTAAAGTAAATCAGACTCTCCTTGAGTTAAATTAGGGGGTTTTGTACTGTGACGATTAAATACGATTATTCTACTGTGAAATGTTTTTTTTAATTAATTAATTCCTCTCGGAGTTTTAACGCCTTATGAAACAAAATTCTCATGATGAGACGGCCCATCAGCTCTCTAAAGAGCACGCCTCTTACATCTTAATTACTTGTGACAAAGCTGGAACGGATGGAAGAATGCAAGTGCAAATGAGTTATGAGGGAGACCCGGACCTCGTCTCATGCCTTATCGACGGTGCGAAAGATGTCATTTCACAGGAACAAGACGAAGTTCAAGAGCTTGAACCTCTAAGACTTGTGAAGTAGTTCGAAGAGCCCTTTCCTTTCTGCCCGTGATCGATTATACGGGTGGTATGGGAACGCCTCACTCAGAAGAAGAAAAGTGGGTTTTCACTTGGGTTCTAGATGAAGCTTTTTATGGCTTGGATCCTGAGAGAATTTGTCATGCAGGACCTGTTCCTTCACTCACCCCACTTCCTTTTCAGCCCTCACCTGCCTTTCGGGGCGCAGTCCTTATACAAGGACAGTTGACGCCTCTTTTTTGTTTAAAGAGGCTTCTCGATCTTCCTGTTGACGTAGAAGCTAAGCGCTTGTTTGCTCTCGAATGGAAAGAGGAGCGCTTTGCGTTTGCAGTCGATGAGGTGGTTGGGCGAGTTCAGCATACAGAAGAAGAGCTTCTGACAGAGAGGGTGTTAATCACACTCGCTAGGGAGGCTGTCCGTGACACTCTTTAAATCCAAAAGTGAAAAAGAAAAACTCTCTACGATCTATTTTGAAGAGTTAGAAAAACATTCTAAAGAGGTCTTTGAAGCACTTCAAAAAAAGGACTCCTCACAAATCAAAGAAGGATTAGAGAAAGTTCTCTCGATATCTCGTTTATATGGTCATGGAGATGCGGTGAGAACGCTCTCTAGTTTTTTGAGCTCCTTAGAGCAGGGAGAAGAGATTCGAGAGCGTGTTGAGCAGTTCTTTTTCCAAATTTTTCAAAGAAAGATCAGTGGCCTTTTTTCCTGCAGTATGAAAGAGGAGATGGAGAGAGTTTCAGCGGATTTGATGGATCTTGAAGCTGGCAAGAAGCCAGTTCATTTTGAGGAGATGCTGCGGTTGATGCATTCCGCTAAGGGAAATCTTGCTCTCATGGGATTTGTAAAAGGCAAGGAACTAGCACATACTGTAGAGGAATTACTCAAAAGAAAGAAATACCTTTCAAAGGAGCAATTTGAGCTTCTTTTTCGAGCTGTAGACCTTCTTCAACGTTACAGCGACTCATCGCTTGAGTCGGATGGAGATGTTGAGGAGACCACTCTCTTGCTGCGGCAGACGATCGCAAACCTTGAGCCTGAAGACGACTCCCTCCAATATAGTGAAACGGATTCGAGGCCACAAACGTCCGTTCAGGTGAACGAGCAGGTCGTCGACCGTCTTCTTGAGTTGATACATCAATCTCAAAGCCAAATCTTTGCTCTTCAACACTTCAAAGAAAATTTTGTAGAAGAGCGAAAGAAAATATCCAAGCTTCTTCAAGAGGTCCACCAGATCTGTGAAATGTCTTCTGAGGCGCAAGTGAAGGGGAGGCTAAATCTAGTTTCCGAACATTTAAAAAGTCTCGAGTCTGAACATTTTGAAGCAAGTGTGGGACTCATGGGTTACTGCCTTCGTGAAGAGCAGTTGAGTGAAGAGCTGAGTCAGGAAGCCCTTCAGCTTCGGATGAGACCATTCAAGGATGCGACACTTGGTTTTCGACGATTGATTAGAGATCTTTCAAACAGGCTATCTAAAGAGGTCGATTTTTACATAGAAGGTGAGGAAGTCTCAGTCGAGCGTGAAGTGGTCGATGCCTTGAGACCTCCTTTAATGCACCTCCTGCGCAATGCCGTGGTTCATGGAATTGAGGAGCCCGATCATCGTGAAGAAAAAGGAAAGCCCCGTTCAGGAAAAATTCAATTGAATGTAGTCATTCAGGATGATCACTTGATCCTCACCCTACAGGATGATGGAAGAGGGGTCGACCTGCAATGTATTCGTGAAAAAATCGCTTTACCAGGAGAGCAGTTGCCTTTTAGTGACGAGGAGTTGATGGAACTTCTCTTTTTGCCACAATTTTCGACGGCTCCACGGGTGACTGAAGATTCGGGAAGGGGGATGGGACTCAGCGTGGTGCAAAAAGAGATGGAAGCCTTGGGTGGTGAAGTTTGTATAGAGACCAAGCCCGGAAAGGGAACTTGCTTCACTTTACAACTTCCACGGACACTCACCTCTCTACGTTGTCTACTGTTTACCGTCGGAGGGGTGCGCTTTGCCTTGCCCGTCGATCAAGTCGAAAGAGTGATGTCCATACCTGTGGGAAAAGAGGAGATCATCTCTGGAAAATCCCTGCTGCAAATGAGGGGAGAGGCGCTTGAAAATCAAGTGCTTTTAATCCGATCGGGCCAGAAGCAAATGGGTTTGACTGTGGAGAAGGTTCTTGAAGAGAGTGTGCTGACCCTATGCAAGACTCCACTCTTTTTTGAGGGGCTTCCTGGGATTCGTGCCCTGGCTTTTACAGGCGAGGGAGGACATCTCGTTGTTTTGGATAAAGAGGCTCTTTTTGCAGCAGCGAAAAGAACGTGTTTAGAGGTAAAGAAAACAAAGAAGAAAAAGCGGGTTTTGGTGGTGGATGATTCTTCAACAGTCCGCGAGCTGTTCAAAGGCGAGTTGGAGCAGGCGGGTTGCCATGTAGAGACGGCATCTCATGGGCTGGAAGCGTTTGTGATGATACGCGGAGCACCATTCGATCTTCTTGTTACGGATGCGGTGATGCCGAAGTTAGGGGGAATAGACCTGATTCGCTTGGTCAAAAAAAATCAAGCGATCTCTTCGATTTCTTGTTACTTGATGAGCTCGTCGCTCTCTCAGCTGGATGAGGCGCGTTCCAAGGGAGCGCTTATCGACCGCGTCATCCACAAAGATGAAGCTTTGTCCAGAATCCTTAAGGAAATTTGTAATTAGAAAGAAAGATTCAGATGGGATTAAATCAGCCGGTGCGGGTTTTAGTCGTGGATGACCAAGAGATGGTCTTTGAAAAAATCCGCTCACTTTTTTACGGGGAGTCCGTCGAGTTTGCATACGTTGCTGACCCGACAGAGGCACTCGATGTTGCTGAGAAATTTCAACCCACTGTGATTTTACTCGATCTCATCATGCCTCAAATGGAAGGGTTGACCCTACTCAAGTTTTTTCGTGCAAAGACTGCGACGAAGGAGGTGCCCGTTGTCGTCCTATCTATGAAGGAAGAGGATGTCGTGAAAGCGGAAGCGTTTAGTGCGGGGGCGAACGACTACCTTGTGAAACTTCCTGGAAAAGAAGAGCTTGTCGCAAGAGTCCTTTATCACTCTCAAGCATACCACTCTGTCACAGAGAGGAGGATGGCTTATGACAAATTAGAGCAAAGCCAGGAGGAGTTGAAGAAGGATCTTGCTGATGCGGCTTGTTATGTACAGTCGCTTCTTCCTTCCTTTGAAAGGGGGGAGGTAAAAAGTGAGTGGAAGTTTGTTCCGTCAGTGATTTTAGGGGGCGATATTTTCGATTATCACTGGATCTCAAATCGTTACTTTGTCTTCTACCTTTTAGACGTTTGTGGTCATGGCGTCGGAGCGGCACTCCTTTCAGTGACCCTTTCCTCTGTTTTGAAGAACCAATCCCTTCCGGGAGCCGACTTCCTCTCTCCTGCAGAAGTCTTAAGAGAACTCAATCGTCAGTTTCCGATGGAAAGCCACAATGAGATGTTTTTCACGATCTGGTATGGCGTTTACGACAAAGAAACCGGTCTTTTGACCTACTCTTCAGGGGGGCACCCTCCCGCCTTCTATCTTCCTTCAGAAGAGGCAGGGCAGCCGTTTGAAAAGCTATCTACAACTTGCCCTGTGGTGGGGGTAGATGAGGGGCTGATGTTCCATCAAGTCGAGCGGTTTGTTGGACCTCGGGACCGGCTTCTACTCTTTAGTGATGGTCTTGTGGAGCTGAAAACAGAAGGGGGGCGCATCACCGACCTGAGTGATTTTGAACACCTTGTGAGAAAAGCTGAGTCTGAGAAAGGGAGCCTCGTCGAGCAAATCTGGCAACGGGTGAATGCGCCGAGTGAAGGGTATGAATATTTTGATGACTGCTCTCTTCTTCTGATCCAGTTTTGAAAAGCAATTTTTTAGCTGAAAAAGTTCTTGTAGTAGAAGTCCAACCTTGGTCATAATCAGCTGCTATGAACGCAGTTTCACAGCCAAAGGCAAAAGCTCCACCATTCCAGCTTCTTTTTTGGTCCCTTTTGGGCCCATTGATGCTTTCTGCTATCTTCATTGTTTTTCTCTTCCGCATTTCACATCAAGCCAGCTTGATGTCTTTTGCCGGTTTTACTGGGTTTCTGATTGTTTGGCAGTGGAGATATCAAGGTCTAGCCGGATGCTTAGGCCTCTTTTCGACACTCTTTATTATTCAGTTTTCTGAATTACAAAGTCTTGAGTGTTTTTGGTTTGTGGGTTTAAGCCTCTCTTTTCTTTTGACCTATTTGATCGCAATCCTTTCGATGGAAGAGGTCGAAAGTGTGGTCGAGGAGAAAGAGCAGAGCCTTCTGCGCCGTTCTGAGGAAGTTTCAAAGCTCGACGGAGACCTCCGTCAAATTTCTGAGACGTTATCACAAGAAAATAAGAAACTTCGAGCTTCATTGAGCTGGGAAAAAGAGGCTGTCAAAGAGCAAATCTCTCTCCAGGAAAAAGAGCGTGAAGAGTGGACTCGAGCGGTAGCTGGAGCAGAATCCACACTCCGCGAGATGGAAAAAGAGAAAGCCGAGCTGCTACAGAGCCAAAAAAGAGCGTCCGATAAGGTCACCACACTGACTGAGGAAAATACTTCTCTTTCACAGGCTTTGAAGGAGTCCCGTGAAAAAGCTGCAAAAGCCGATCAGGTCGAGGGGCTTAAAGAAGAGAATACCTCGCTTTCACTAGCCCTGAAAGATGCTCGTGAAAAAGCTGAAGAGGCGATTCAGGCTGAAACTCTTAAGGTCGAAGCAGAGTCTCTTAAGAAAGAGCTATCGCAAGCCCAAGAAGAGCTCCAGAAAACCTTCAGTCAACTCATTGAGAAAGAAGAGGAAATTGTCTCTTTCCAAGAGCGTGAGGCAGCCCGTGCAAAAGAGAATAAACGACCTGCTGTACAAAAGAACACCCCACCGACTCCAGAAGAGAATCAAAAAGAGTATAAAGGCCTCTACTGTCAGCTGCGAGAGCAGTTTAGAGAAAAATCAGAGATCCTTGATGAGACACGCAAAGAGCTTTTCCAATCGCAAGAGGAGGTTCAAGCGCTTCTCCATGCCCGTTCTGAGCAAGAGCAATTTTCTGATAATGAATGTGTCTCCAAGCTCACAGAGACACTGCACGAAGTGTGTGCAGAGAAAGAGCGCCTAGAACAAGAGGTATTGACTTTAGAAGCTCTTGTGGAAACGCTTCACTACAGTCAATTAGCTTCATCCAACAAAGAGCTAGAAGCTGTCCTTCCAGGGAGTTAAGATCTCACATCCCCCATCGACGATCAGAAAAGTGTGTTCGAACTGAGCACTCGGCTTTCCATCCACTGTCGTGACTGTCCAGCCATCCTCTTCGTCAAGGTGTGACTCACGCCTTCCGCTATTGATCATAGGTTCGACTGTGAATGTCATCCCAGGTACGAGAGGGGTGGGGTTATTGTTCTTATAGTGTAGGATTTGTGGATTTTCATGGAGTTGAAGGCCCACACCATGCCCAATGAACTCACGTACCACAGTGCAGCCGTGCTGGACGGCATGTGATTCGATCACAGTACCAATTTGTCCTTGTATGATCCCAGGGCGGAGGATCTTCGCCGCCTCTTCAAGACACTCCAAGGTCACCTTCATCAACTCCTCACACTCACTGCTAACCTGACCGACAGGGACCGTCTTACAGCAGTCACCAAAATAGCCATTGAGCGAGCAGCTAATGTCGATACCGACAATATCTCCCTCCTTCAGGGGCGTATCATCGGGAATTCCATGACAGATGACTTCGTTCACTGAGGTGCAGATGCTTTTGGGGTAAGGCGGGGTTCCATAGTTTAGGGGGGCGGGGATCGCTCCTGCTTTGGTGAGCCTCTTATGGCAGTAGGCGTCGATTTCATTGGTCGTCACACCAGGTTTGACCATGGCACATGCTTCATCTAGCACTTCTGCCGTCAGTTTACAAGCAGCACGGATGCCCTCAATTTGAGAAGGCGTTTTTAGGAGGATGCCATACTCACGCTTGTAGTGGTCGCTCAGGTCTCGGCCTGTGCGCTGGGAGATAGAGGCTTTTTGTGGAAAACAGCACTTTTTCCATTTTTTCCCGCTTCCGCACCAACAGGGGTCATTTCTTCCAATCATAGACACTAGTATAGAGTGTCTTAGCTTTTTCTTGCCATGGTCAAGGCAATCAAGGAGGGAAGCAGCAGAAGGAGGAGTAGGAGCACGCCAATGGGGATCAGCATGGAGGTGTCCAGGTGAAGGCCTTCGGTAAAGCTATTCATACGCTCTATCAACTGTGTGCTTTTGTCTACAGCTTCTGCGTTTTTGAGGATCAGGTTCGTTGCATGAGAGATTGCTTGGCCATTTGCCTCAATGGACTGGGTACTGGCCTCAACAGCTTGCTTGTTCACCTCGATCGCGTGAGTGCTTTCTTGAACCTTTCTCGTGAGGTTGCAGCTAGTGAAGAGAAGTGGTAAAATGGAAACGAGTAAAAAATATTTTTTCATGGCATGCCTTTTTCTTACGAGAAATAAAACATAACTCTATATTTCGTAAAGGAGATAATAATGAAGCAGCTCAGTCTTAAAAATCTCAATTGGGGCCCCTCCCTATTTCTCATCGCATATCAGCTATTTGCGGTCATTTTCGCTCCCTACTACCTGTTTACACACTCGGTCTCTTGGTCCCTGATTTCTTTAACCATCCTTTTTTACCTTCTAGGGGGACTTGCCATCACTGCGGGTTATCACCGCCTTTATTCTCACAGGGCCTATAAGGTGGGAAGGATTTTTGAGTCGATCCTCCTCTTCTTTGGGTCTTCAACGATGCAGGGAAGTGCGATTCGTTGGTCTTATGACCACCGGATGCACCATGGGCACGTTGACACTGATAAGGATCCATATTCTATCACTCGAGGTTTTTGGTATGCCCACTGCTTGTGGATTTTAGAGCGTCCTCAAAAAATAGATAAAAAAGTGGTTTCTGATCTTTACCAAAATCCACTAGTCCGCTTTCAGCACCGCTTTTCGAAGCTTGCCATGTTTGGATCGAACGTTGTTCTATTTCTTCTATCCTGGGCGATCACTGGGAACGCACTCGGTTCGTTTGTTTTGGCGGTCTGTGTCCGCCTCTTTTTTATTCATCACTGCACCTGGTTTATTAATTCCCTAGCTCACACCTGGGGAGACCAGCCCTTTAGTCAAGAACATACGGCGGTAAACAACTACGTGATCTCTTTGCTCACCTTTGGGGAGGGGTATCACAACTTCCACCACACGTATGCCAATGACTACCGTAACGGCGTCCGCTGGTACCAATTTGACCCCACGAAATGGCTGATCTGGGGCTGCTCGAAGCTGGGCTTAGCTTGGGCCCTTCGCAGGACTGATAACCAGGCAATCGATCTTCGGATCTTTCAAGAGACAAAGCAGGAGTTCTACGAGCGATTGCAGGGACTTTGGGATGAAAAAAAGGTCGAGTTCGAAGAGGCTTTACAATCGATTTCAGAAAGAATTGAGTCTAAACTCAAAAAGCTTTCTTATCTCAAGCGTGAGTATACCAGGCTAAAGCAAGAGCGTTCTCCTCGAAGTGAGCTGAAGTCGATTAAGCGGGAGCTGAAGAGAGTGAAAAAATCACTCCGTGACGAGTGGCGACGCTGGTCTGAATTGAAGTTGGACTTTATGAAGCTTCAGCCTGCATAATCTTTTAGCACTTCAAGGTCAAAGCCACGTCCGCGTAGCTCCTTAAAGAGCTCCTCGGGCGTGGTAAATAGGATGGCGTCCATACCAGCTTTTTTGGCCGCCTGAACATTCATCTTTGAATCGTCGATGAAAAGGACCTTCGATGGAGGAACGTCGAGTGTTTCGATCGCAATCTTAAAGGCTTTAAGGTCTGGTTTTCTCGTTCCAATATCTCCCGATAAGATGACAGGATAGAACAGATCAAAGTTTCCGACATTGCGCATGAGCTGAGCGTGATAACCACTGATGTTGGAAATGAGCGCTGTCGTGTAACCTTTGGCTTGCAATTCCTTCACGAGCTCCACCATCTCCGGGAAAAAGACCACAGACTTTGAGTAAGCTCGAGAGTAGTTTTCAAGCCAATTGGGAGGGAGAGTCAGTTGGTGAGAGTCTGCCCAATGTTGCCAATACTCTTTAGGGTCACCACGGCGAAAGATGTCCTCTTTGAAGCCAAAATAGGCAGTCTCTGCATCATGCCAGGGGACATTAAAGGTTTCTTGGATCAGATCGATAGCTCCTTTTGTTTTGGCTTGAGCCATCACGCCACCGAAGTCAAAAAGGAAAGCTTCAGGCATTTGTGAAGCTGCTGAAAGTGAGCTAGATAGGGTTAGGAAAAGGGCAAGAACGAAAAGAAGGAGGTTAGAACTTTTTTTCATGATAATCTCTCCATAAGTGATCTAGAATTAAAACCTTATCACAATGATCGAAATCTTTGGAGTAAAAACCTTGCTATCTGGAAAAAGATGTTTTTAAGATCCGGGTATGGGAACAGTTGCATCAAAAGGCGTCCTGACTGAACAGGAACTCAGAGTCATGGAGATGTACTTCAGAGTGGCTAATTACCTCTCTGTTGGGCAGATTTATCTCCTTGATAACCCCCTTCTTCACGAAGAGCTGAAGAAAGAGCATGTCAAACCCCGCCTTCTAGGCCATTGGGGAACGACACCAGGATTAAACTTTCTCTACACCCACATGAACCGGGTGATCAACAAATACGATCTGAATGCGATCTTTATTACAGGTCCCGGTCACGGAGGGCCTGCTCTTGTAGCGAACACCTACCTTGAGGGGACCTACAGCGAGTACTATCCGAATATTGACAAAGATATTGTTGGTCTCCAGCGCCTCTTTAAACAATTCTCATTTCCTGGAGGGATTCCGAGCCATGTGGCCCCAGAGACTCCGGGATCTATTCACGAAGGGGGAGAGCTGGGATATGCACTTGCCCACGCGTTCGGTGCGGTCTTCGATAATCCTGATCTGATAGCCGCGTGTGTTATCGGAGATGGTGAAGCGGAAACAGGAGCCCTAGCCACAAGCTGGCACTCCAATAAATTTATCAACCCCGTCACCGACGGTGCTGTGCTTCCGATCTTGCACTTAAATGGATACAAAATTGCGAATCCGACGGTGCTTGCACGGATACCTGAATCAGAATTGAAACAATTGCTTGAGGGGTATGGGTATAAACCCTACTTTGTGAGCGGTTCGGATCCCATCGCACTGCACCACGAAATGGCCCAAGTGCTCGATACCATCATCGAAGAGATTCGTGAAATCCAGAGAAAAGCGCGGGAGACTCAAGACGAGGAGCGGGTCATTTGGCCGATGATCGTCTTGAAAACTCCGAAAGGATGGACGGGACCTAAGGTGGTCGACGGCCTTAAAGTCGAAGATTTCTGGCGTTCACATCAGGTGCCACTATCGGAAATCCACGAAAATCCAGAGCATCTCAAGATGCTTGAAGAGTGGATGAAAAGCTACAAACCCGAAGAGCTCTTTGATCGTGAAGGAAATATTCACCCTGATATTGTTGAGTTTGCTCCTAAAGGAAAAAGAAGGATGGGAGATAACTCACACGCAAACGGGGGAATCTACCTCCGAGACTTAAAGATGCCGAACTTTTACGACTATGCCGTTGAAGTGGACGCTCCAGGCCAAGTGACGGCAGAGGCTACAAAAGTGCTTGGGCATTTTTTAAGAGATATCGTGGTGGCAAACGATAAAGCAAAGAATTTCCGTGTTTTTGGTCCTGATGAAACAGCATCGAATCGACTGAGTTCTCTCTTTGAAGTCACTGACCGTGTCTTCAATGAAGAAATTCTACCTTACGATGACCATCTAGCACGTCATGGACGCGTGATGGAAGTGCTCTCTGAGCACCTTTGCCAGGGTTGGCTAGAAGGGTACCTCTTAACAGGGAGACATGGTCTATTCTCCTGTTATGAGGCTTTCATTCACATCATCGACTCGATGTTCAACCAGCATGCAAAGTGGTTGAAAACGTGTAATGAAATTCCTTGGAGAAGGCCTATTTCTTCGCTGAACTACCTCTTGACTTCTCACGTTTGGAGGCAGGATCATAACGGGTTTTCTCATCAGGATCCCGGATTTATTGATCATGTCATCAACAAGAAAGCAGAGGTTGTTCGCGTCTATCTCCCACCGGATGCAAACTCATTGCTTGTGGTGGCAGATGAAGCCCTTAAGAGTCGAAATTTGGTGAACGTGATCGTGGCCGGTAAGCAGCCAGCGCTTCAGTACCTAACCATGGACGATGCCGTGAAGCATTGTACGAAAGGAATTGGTATCTGGAAGTTTGCAAGTAATGATATGAATGAAGAACCGGATGTGGTCATGGCTTGTGCAGGGGATATTCCCACCATGGAAACATTGGCAGCTGTGGAAATTCTGCGCTCGATGGTTCCTCATATCAAGATTCGTTTTGTCAATGTGGTGAGTCTCTTTACTCTACAACCTCCCCATGAGCATCCCTTAGGTTTAAGTGATCGGGAGTATGAAGAGCTCTTCACAAAAGACAAACCGATCATCTTCGCATTTCATGGTTACCCATGGTTGATACACCGCTTAACCTATAAGCGTCCCAACCATGACCAGATGCACGTGCGAGGATATAAGGAGGAAGGAACAACCACGACTCCTTTTGATATGACGGTGCTCAATCAGATTGACCGTTTTCAACTTGCTCTAGATGCTGTAGAGAGAATAGAGAAGTTTGAGAAGTTTCGTCCCTATGTACGTGACTTTGTGTCGAGCAAACTGATTGATCATAAGCGCTATATCCATGAACACGGGGAAGATCTTCCTGAAATTCGAGACTGGAAGTGGACCTTGTAGCCGTCGTCAATCCTGGAAGCTCTTCAGTCAAAATCTCTTTTTTTGACGAAGAGCTTCATTGTCTTCATCAAGGGAGTCTTTCTAAAATCCATTTAGCCGCGCCGCTTCTTCATGTCGACGGAGAAACCAAGACGCTGGATGGCCCCCTCGATCTCAATCAAGCACTTGAACTGCTTTTTCAACGCATCGGAGTGCAACCTCAAAGTATCGGTTACAGGTTTGTCCATGGAGGCCCATTTTTTCACGAGCTGACACCTTTAGATGAGTCGGTTGTGGAGAAGCTCTTATCTATTGTGGATTTAGCCCCATTGCATATCCAAACAGGAGTCGATGCTTTCAGAAAGTGTGAAAGCCTTTTTGGAAAAGAGGTGAAACACTTTGCACTTTTTGATACTGGATTTTTTCACGCTCTTCCGGAGCCCGCGAGGCACTATGCGATCCCCTTAGAGCTGTCTAAAAAGCATCACATCTACAGATATGGGTTCCATGGTATTTCTCATCAATATTTACGAGACAAACTCGAGGCGTACTTTCAATCAATGCCAAAGCGAGCTATTACCCTGCACCTAGGGAGTGGTTGTTCAGCTACGGCCCATCTCATGGGAAAACCGATTGACACAAGTATGGGGCTCACTCCTCTTGAGGGACTCGTGATGTCTACGCGTTCTGGAAGTGTCGACCCGACTCTTGTGGACTACATAAGTAAAAAAGAGAGAGTTTCTATTGATGAAGCTCTGAATTTATTAAATAAAGAATCGGGATGGAAAGGGGTTTCGGGTCTCAGTTCAGATTTAGGGGCTGTTCTTCAAAGTGACACGAAAGAGGCTCGCCTCGCTGTCAGTCTTTTCTTACGAAGTGTTGTGACATGCATAGGTGGATACATTGCGGAGTTGGGAGGGCTGGATGCCCTTGTCTTCTCTGCTGGAGTAGGAGAAAATTCGGCTGAGATTCGAGAGTCTGTGACGCATGCATTAGCATGGATGGGTGTTGAAATTGATCTTGATGTCAATAGATCTATACAGGGTGTAAAAGAGGGCCAAGTTGTCTTGATTTCAGCTCCTCATTCGAAAGTCTCAGTTTTTGTCATAGGAACTGATGAAAACTATGAGATAGCAAGGTCTTTACTGGCTAAGGAAGGATTTTCCAGAAAAGAATAGGCTTGAACGTTCTTGGAGTTTCGCAAACTCTCTTCGGTCCATCAGAATGCGCTCGTGTAAAGGGATCTCCTCTGGATAGAGAATGTAGGTTCCTCCTAAGATTGCTTGGCAAGTTTTCCCCTCTGTTTGCTTAGAGTTGACAAAGAGGGTTTGAGGTAAAAAATAGAGGATTTCACTCTGTCCGTTTTGTTTTACCGTTGTGTAAATAATATACTTAAATCCATTCTCTTCTGGCTGATTGTGAAGATGGCAAGTGTGACCTAGGGAAGAGTAGACTGTCTCATCTTTTGCGAGACTCTTAGAGCCTAAGCCCGTACAGTTAAAAATGAATTTTTCTGGAAGTTCTTCGAACGAATGGATTTCTTTTTGGTGTAGAGGAATGCCTAAAGTTTGAATGTGGGACTGTAGTTCTCTCATGATCTCAGAACTATTAATGAAGTAGGTCATCCGTTGAAGAAAATGTGGGTGGGTGACCTTTCCTAAATTGAGAGAAATTTCTTCCGGTGGGGGGATGAGTCCCTCTTCAACTAAAAAGTCGAGGCCTGTGTCTGTATCAGTTGAGCTGTATATCGGAAGGTATTCTACGGTCAAAGAGGAGAGGTAGGGATGGTGGCCGAGTTCGATTTCGCGGTATGTGAAAAAGCTCTCTAAAGCTAACTTTTTTGCACTTTCTAGACCCTGCTCATCATAAGGGAGGTGTGCTAGAGAGAAAATGCCTGCTGATCTCCATGAGGAAATGTCATAAAACTTTGTTGCTGTGATACCTACTACATTGTAGCCCCTATTTGAGAGCTCGATAGCCATGGTGAGCCCTATTGCACCTCCACCCAAAATGTGAATGGGAGTACTTTTTACAGGCTCCTCTTCTTCAAAAAGATCAATAGCCTCTTTCACAGAACCAAAAAGCATCGTCCAGCCAGAGCCACAGTGGCCATAACAATGGACCACCGTTTTTGTCCCATCTACTGTGGTTAAGCGCTCTTTTGAGATGCGTACACATTCTTCACGTAAGGGTCTTTGGCTCACAATTTTTTCGCTGATCGTTGTTGGAGTGATCCTGGGAGGATCGAGTTGGATAGACTCAGTTGAAAAAAGGGTGAGGGGAATTAGGAGAAGAAGAGCAGCTCTGCAAAACATACAATAGATTATTGCGTGAGTGTGAAATTGAGTCAAGATGAGGATATGACTGTGTTAAAGAACTCTTCTTCAACATTCTTTCCTGAAAGTAGGATCGCAACTCCACCAGAAATTTCGTCATGCACTTTTTTAAATCCTGCGTAAGAGACGGCTCCAGAAGGTTCTGTCGTGACTCCCAATAGCTGATAGAGTTCTTGCATGGCCTGAATGATCTCTTTGTCAGTCACTGTAATGACTTCATCAACGTAGGTATTTAGAAGTGGGAAAGTTTTATCACCGACAGTGGGTGTGCGTAACCCGTCAGCTATCGTGTCGATATGATTGAGTTGAACTTTTTTTCCTTGAAGCCTGGAGAGGGTATAATCGTTAGCACCTTCGGGTTCGATGCCCCATGTAATGATATCTGGTGAAAGTGTTTTGATTGCAAGAGAGGCACCCCCCATGAGACCTCCTCCACCGACTGGACAAAAGAAGTGATGGATGGAGGGAGTGGAGTCCAAAATTTCAAGAGCGGTGGTCCCTTGACCAGCGATCACAGCTTCATGATCAAAAGGGTGAAGGCGTGTCAGTCCCTGCTCATCAGAGAGTCTTCTGACAACTGCATCGCACTCAACATAAGAGGAGGCAAGAACAACCCTTGCGCCATGCTGCTTACAGATTTCCACTTTGACAGCAGATGCATTTTGAGGCATCACAACGGTCAGGGGAATGTTCAGCTGCTCAGCTGCGTAGGAGAGACTGGAACTAAAATTTCCACTTGAACGTGTGATCACACCACGCTCTTTTTCCTCTTCACTGAGTTGTAAAAGGGCGTTAAGGGCTCCACGGATCTTAAAGCTTCCCACAGGTTGTCTCGTCTCTAGCTTGAAGTAGATAGGGCTGTGATAGTCTAGAGTGTTTTCAACCACCTCTTCTCGTGGACAAGGGGTGGGGGAGAGGAAGGGAAGAAGACGCCGCTTAGCTGCAAGTATGTCGTCAAAGTTCATAGATGACTATCGTTATAGGCGGCGTAGCCACCGCCTATAACGTCCTATTTCGTTGCCCAAACTAGTGTGAAAGTTTGAGTATGGTCAGCGTCGCAGCGCACCCTGTCGTGAGAGTGAGAGGATTCTCCGTGACGACAACTTCTAAAAGTGTGGGCTCTGTCACTGTGATCACTGTTTGAAGCAGAAGGGGGCTTCCTCTGACAGTGAGTCTGGGTGAAGGACCTGTGTATTCTCCATTGAGACGGAGTTGTAAGGCTGCTAGTAGACTTCGAATGGAGCTGTAGCCTGTGAATTGAACAAGATAGTTACCCGGTTCATGGATCATGACTGCCTCCGGTGAAAAACGTGTATAAGCATCGCTTGAGCAAATGTGGTTTGGGTCAAAAGTGATTGCTTCCTCCTTATCCACTTCGGTGGGGGAGGCAGCTGAGGCGGTCATGTAGAAGTGCTGAGTCCCTTTGTGACAGTCGCACTCTTCTTCATCCTCTTCTTCGATTGAAGGTGAGATATCGTCGGGTGCTGGGGTTGTCTCTGATGGAACAGGCGCCTCTGTCTCCTCCACTTTGGGAGGGGTGGTCTCCTCTTCATAAGCTATTAGGTAGGGATTAGTAACTAGCACCAAAGAGGTTAATAGGTAAAATTTTAAGTATTTCATATGACATCCATGATTTTTAAGAAGTTTTTTTGTCTTCTCCGGTTATGTAAAGTTATTGAACTGTCAAGAGTTCAAAATGTTTATACGGGTTTGCCCGAAATAGCGAAATCATTTTTTGGCATCTTGGTTGATTCTATTAAGTTGTGTATGGGTTTTTATGGTAATTTTTTTAAATAAATCGTCTTTAAAAGACATTAATGATTAGGTAATATAATTTCGATGTAATAATTAACTATCTTAATAAAAAAAGGAGATAAAGAAATGCCAGTAGGACTTGAAAAAGATCAAATTTCACATGACGATGGACCGAAAGACTTTTACCATGGGATTTCAAACGTCCTCTATTCGGCACCAGTTCAAACTGTAGTGTCTGTCGCTAAATCCGCTTTTGACAACCTAGCGAAGCCTGTTGCGAATTTTGCAATTGGAACCGTTGTTCCAAATGTGGCTGTCTTTATGGCTTCTGCCCTTGTCACTAACTCCCTTACCCGAGAGCTTTTTGTTGGAGCAATTGTCCCTTACTCGATTCCTTTGGTGATTGCAGGAAGTCTCATATGGACCATCCTCACTTCTGAGGCAGCGAACTCTGTGATCGATAAAATCCGTTTTGAAATCGGTCTTGGTGAGCCGAAAACGGGTCAAGGAGGGCGGCCATCATGTTTTGATGACTACTTAAAGGCAGGTCTTTTACTCTCAACGGCAACTGTTTTCGCTGCAGCAACGACTGGTTTTGGACTCCTTGGGGGGTATGCATATGGTTGTGGTGATCTCACTTCTCGAGTGGGTCGACTCTTCGTTATAAGCATGGTTGCGACAGGAGGAGTCCTCCTTGTTAAAGCGTGGAACACAGCAAAGGAAATGATTTCCTAAAAATGCGAAAAGGCGCCCCCTAATAAGGGGGCGTTATTTTATCTCTCGTTGAGGTCGATGTCGAAGCGGAGGACAGGTCTGCAGTCTTTGATTTCTACACCAAAATT